>JASFMY010000020.1:0-67814 GCA_050117315.1 Ignavibacteria bacterium | reverse complement strand
TTTTCTAATCGGGTAGGAGGCGGAGTAATCCGCCGTCCCCCCACACCACCCGGCATACGTTTCTTCGTACCAAGGCGGTTTCCAATAAGCTAACCACTCTTGTGGTTAAGGCTCTCTGTCTTTCCAATCGAGATAACAGTTCAACTCCTGGTATCTGCACTTTTCCGATTCCCTCGGCTGTTGCTGATTCAGGTCTTCTTCCAAATCTGTCGAATAACTCCATTTGGTTCTTGTTTTTCTGTTGCTTTCTGTTTTTACTCATCAAAAGTTTCTGCCTTTGTTATTGAATTCAGACCTTCTTCCGGTTTATTTTTTTTACCGGAATACTATGTCCTCTGCTGACTTCTTTTCGTTCTTCCTCTATCAGTTTCCTGATAACATATCTCCCCTTTTTTTTCGCCGGTTCTATCAACCCGTGGCTTTGGAGAAAACGTAAAGAGCTCCCGGGGTAAGTATTAGAACTTTCTCTTTGTTATGCCGGATTTACAAGTACTACCTCCCGGATGACTATTGGGCGTCTTGATTCAGGGGTCAATTACCCGGCAATACCCGCCTTATATCCGATTTCTGTTCGTCATAACAAAGTTTTGCTTACAGCTTCCTTCAGATTCCCAATCACTTGAGACACCCTTGCCTTAGCTATGTGATTCCGGTCATCTCGGCTCTCTCGGGTCTTGTGCTTTTCATACTCACCCGTTAGTTTTTATACATGCCCGGCACACCCATAATTAAACGGCTATAGCCGAATGATTTGTTTAATTCTATTTGAATAACTTATTGAAAATGTTCCTTGAATCAACATGTCTATAAATAATTATTAAAAATTCCCATTGGAGCGACAGAAACTACGACTAATTGTATTAAGTTGACGCACATGCGACGTGTCGGGATACGGCGGACAGGCCGGAATCTACAATTTTGACTTATACTATGTCATTCCCGCACGTATTAAGCGGGAATCTCTTAATTTTAGATTCCCGATAAAAGCATTCGGGAATGACACGGCACTTCACACTAGGGGAAGACGGAACAGTTGTATGTTGCCTAAAGAAAGCCGGATTTTTGTTATGCCACAGCCGGAAAGGAAAAGACTTTTTTCCCGTTATTTGCATTATTTGTTAATATCAATAGTTTCCTTTACCCTTCCCCAGACGCCTTCCGGCCTCTCCCAAATGCCTTCCGGCCTTCTCCAAACGCTTTCCGACCTTCTCCAAACGCTTTCCAGCGTTCCCCAAATGCTTCCGGCCTTCCCCAAATGCCTTCCGGCTTTCTCCAAACGCTTTCCGACCTTCCCCAAATGCCTTCCGGCCTTCCCCAAATGCCTTCCGGCCTTCCCTAAATGTCTTCCGGCTTTCCCCAAACGCTTTCCGGCCTTCCCCAAATGCGTTGAGGGATTCCCACGGCGCCTTGCGGGAAGACTTCGGGGTCTTTATTTGCACTTATTAGAGTTTCTGCAAAATAAAAAGTCGGTCGTTTCGAATCCCGCAGAGCGCATGGGCGTCAACTTAAGGTGAAATATTTATAATAGCCCCGGGAAAGGATGATTGACACACAACTATGGGCTTTCCCGATAAAGGGATCCTTCGGATAGCCCAAATCATTAGTTTTTTTTGGACTAAAGTCCGGGAATTTTAGGGTAATATTAACCTCCGGCATAAAGAGTGTGTTGCATAACTCGATTAGGTGCTTCAATAGCCACGTGCTTCAGCACGTTGGAAATAAAAGACCTAATAGAATCTGGGCTTTCCCACGAGGGGTCCTATGGATAGCCCAAATATTAGAGAAAATTGGGCTAAAGCCCTGAGTTTTTGTTGAGACTCATTGTCCACGACCTGAAGGATCGTGGCTATGATTATTTATTTTAGTTATGCAACACACCCTTTATGCCGGAGCTATGAAACACTACATCCATTTTTAAGTTGACGCCTATGCGACGAGCGGGATGAGAAATCTTTCAATTAGAGTATGATTTCAAAGATTTCTCCCTCCGGTCGAAATGACAAAACGTTTAGATATCTAATTTTGCAGAAAATCTATTTGTTAACCGGCTTGATACAGTGTTAACTCTTTATAATATATTTCTATATAATTATTGACTGTAATGATTGTAAGTATGTCGGTCGATCAACGGGTATTGAAATATTACATTGACTTTACCTGTTTTTAAGCAGGGGGCAAAATTAGATTTGTTGAATTTAAAGATAAGGCTGAAATGATTTCATTAAAATGCCAACCATAACCATTGAAATCGATTCCAGCCTTATATTAGGAGTGTTATGAAAATTTATAGATGTTAATCCATCATCATTCTCAGGAACGAAGAACTGTCCTGCTCTTCTTCCGGAACTCTTGCTTTTAATTCTTTTGCTTCTTTGCCGTCAAAAGCATCAAATTGTTCATATTTAAAGCCGGATTCCGGTTCGGGTTCTTTATCCATGTATCTTTTGTTATTTTTTTTTACCCTAAAAATTGTAGGAATATCAAGATCATCATCTTCATTAAATTCATATTCTCTCGGTGAAAAACCGGTAAAAGCTTTTTCTCTTCTTTGAGGATTTTCTTCCGGTTTTTTCGCTGAGTATTCTTTTTGCTGATTATCACCTGTTTGGAATCCGGTTGCAATAACGGTATAAGAAACGTAGTCATTCATTTCTTCTTTATTAACCCAGCCGAATATAACGTTGGCTTCTTCACCGGCAGCTTCATATATAACTTTGTTGCCTTCGTCAATTTCCTGCATTGTTAAGTTGGATGATCCGCTCACATTCAGAAGAATATTCTTTGCACCTTTTATGCTTACACCTTCAAGCAACGGCGAAGATATTGCCTTTTGGGCAGCTTCAATTGCCCTGTTTTCACCGCTTGCATTTCCGCATCCCATAAGTGCATCGCCGCTTTCATTCATTACCGACCGGACGTCTGCAAAGTCAACATTTATAATTCCCGGAATAGTTATAATATCGGCTATTCCTCTTGTAGCTTCATAAAGGACTTCGTTAGGTTTGTCAAAGGCCGTAGCGGCCGATACGGATCTATCTAAAATATTCAGCAATCTTTCATTAGGAATAACTATTAAACTATCAACATACTGTCTTAATTCATAAATGCCTTCATCGGCATTTTTCATTCTTTTTTTCCCTTCCCACCTGAACGGCTTGGTAACAATACCAATAACAAGTGAACCGATGCTTTTTGCAATTGAAGCGACCGTCGGTGCTCCTCCAGTTCCGGTTCCTCCTCCCATTCCGGCAGTAACAAAGACCATATCGCTTCCTTGAATTATATTCGTAATTTTTTCACGGTCTTCTTCTACAGCTTTTTTTCCTACGTTAGGGTCGGCTCCGGCACCAAGTCCCTTGGTAATTTCCGTACCGACTTGAATTCTGTGATTTGCATTGCTTTTCTCAAGCACTTGAGCATCGGTATTTATTGCAACATATTCGACACCTGATAAACCTTTACTCATCATACTTTCGATAGCGTTGCAGCCTCCGCCGCCAACTCCAATCACTTTTAGTTTGGCAGATAAGGAATCATTGCGATCCAAAGTTACAAATCTAGGCATTTTATTTCCTCCTGGTTATGGTTCTCTATTTTTATAATTCATCAAAAAACTCTTGCAGCTTCTTCATAAATCCTGAAAACGAAATCTTTGATCCGCTTTTCTTTTTCTTTGATTCAAACATTGCGTCGGTTGAACTGGTCCCCGGAATACCTTTAATTAAACCTGCAACAGTAGCAAATTCCGGGCTTTCAATTTCGCTTGATAATCCTTCCCCGAGTTCAAGCGGCACTCCGATTCTCGCAGGCAGTCCGAAAACTTCCTCGGCTAATTCCGTACACCCTCTAAGCAATGAACCGCCCCCGGCAAGTACAATACCGGCTTTAATCTTTGATTTAAAATTTATATGCCTTAATTCGTTATCAATTAATGTGAATAACTCTCTCATTCTTACATGTATAATCTGGGTTAAAAGTGTAACCGGGATTTTAATATTTCCTCTTGCGCCTACACCTTTAATGTAAATATCTTCTTCTTTTATTATGGCTCCTTCGTAAGCATATCCGTATTCTTTTTTAAGTTTCTCCGCCTCGGCGGTTACTATTCCCAAGGATTCACGGATATCATTTGTTACCTGGCTCCCGGCAACGCCAATAACTTTTGTATGTTTAATTGTTTTATCGTGGAAAACCGCTACGTCTGTGGTTCCGCCGCCTATATCTATTAACACAACTCCCAGATCTTTTTCATTTTCTTCAAGTACCGACTCGCTTGAAGCAATCGGCTGAAGCACATAATCTTTCACCTTGAATCCTGCTCTTTCAACCGACCTATTAATATTCTGCATTGCAGGCGTTGATGCCAACACAACGTGGTTAACGGCTTCAAGTCTTGACCCGCACATTCCAATCGGGTTTTCAATACCGCCCTGGTAGTCTACAAAAAACTCTTCCGGTATTATGTGCAGTATTTGCCTGTCCGAGGGAATACGTATTGTTTTAACATCGTTTTTTAATCTATCAAGATCATCATCCGTAATTTCTTTATCAGGGCTGCTTATTGTTACATAGTTTCTATGCCTTAAACTTGATATATGCTCCCCGGCGACACCGACGTTTAACTCGGTCACTTCAATTCCCGCACGGTTTGAAGCCACTTCAACCGCTTCTTTAATTGCTTCGGCGGTTTTAGCGATGTTGGCAACCAATCCCCGGTTTAATCCTTCCGACGGGGAAACGCCAAACCCGAGAACAGTTGTTTTTTCTTCTCCTTGTTCTGCAATAACAGCACAAACTTTAGTTGTACCTAAATCCAGTCCTGCCACAATTCTGTTTTTCATATCTCCTTATTCCCGTTTGAGGTACCTGAATTTATTAATCCGACAATTAATTGTTTATTGTATCTTAAGTCTGCATAGCTAATCATATCATTTGCACTGTTGCCTTTAACCATACTCCAGAATGAGTCGAAGTAAAGAATTTTTTTAATTTCATTATGCCTGCCCAGTACGACGGGATAGTTTAGCGAAGTAAAATAAGCAACAATATCTTTCCCGTATCTTAAATCAATTTCCGACAAATCTTCAAACATTGCGGGATTTGCAAATTGAATTGCTTTAATGATTTTTAAGGCGGTTAACAAGTCTTCATTTTTAATATCCAGTCCTCCGTCTTTGTCTACATCCGGATTTTTAATTACAGGGAAGTTTATGTTTTCAGTATACTGAAGTAAAGGAAGCAGCTTGTTTTTATTGGTTATTAAGTATGCTTTATCACGACTGTAAACTACGGCGTCAACTTCCTTCTCTTCAATTTCAATTACAACTTTGCTTTTTTCATTTTTTATATATGCTTTTTCAACATAAGGATGTTTTTCAATTCTGTCTTTAATTATTGCCAGATTCAAACTGGGATAACTTTCTTTCTTATCCAACCCGGCGAATCTGAAATACAGGTCTTTTGATAAATAACTGTCGCCGTTAAGCTCAATTATTTCGATCTTATTTTCAGATATATTATTTATACTAAACGCGAGGAAAAATATTCCTGCGGTAATAAATAATAAAAGTAATATGCCCTGTTTTCTTACTGCGTCGTTCATTTTATTTTGAAATTAGATCAACAAATTTTTCGCCGAATTTCCAGATATCGCCGGCTCCCATTGTTACTACTATATCATCTTTTTTATAAATACTTTTTAAAAGTTCAGGAACTTTATTTTTATCCGGTTCGTAAATAACATTTTTATGACCGTACTTTTTCGCTATGTCTGCAATCAATTCTCCCGAGACTCCTTCAATTGGTTCTTCCCTTGCGGGGTAAACATCGGTACAGATAAAAACATCCGAGTTTAAAAACGACCTGCCGAATTCAACATAAAAATCTTTAGTCCTCGAATAAAGATGGGGCTGAAACACGGCTACCAATCTTCTTTTCCATCCCGATCTTATTCCCAATAGCGTTGCGTTTGTTTCAGTGGGATGATGTGCATAATCGTCAATAACCAGTATGTCTTTGTTGTACTTGGTTTCAAACCTTCTGTAAACCCCGGAGAATGCTGCCAAAGATTTTTTTATCTGCTCAAACTCCAATCCTAACTCAATACCTATAGTCAAAGCCACTAAAGAATTTTTCACATTGTGTACACCGGGAATATTTAAAGTAACGGGACCCAATTCTTTGCCGTTATAAACAACTGTAAAATTACTTTTATACTTGTCGTAAGTTATATCAATCGCTTTAACATCTGCATTGGCAGTTAGTCCGTAAGTAATAACTTTTTTATTCAAGTGCGGAATAATTTCCTGCAAAGCAGGTTCATCCAAACAGATTACATTAAAACCGTAAAACGGAACTTTGTTTGCGAATTCCGTGAATGCAGTTTTTAAGTCATCCAAATCTTTGTAAGTATCAAGGTGTTCCGATTCAAGTGTTGTTATTGCCGCAATACTCGGTGTTAACTTTAAAAACGTTCTATCGAATTCATCGGCTTCAACAACTATATAATCGCCACGACCCAGCCTGGCATTGGTTCCGCCTAATCCGCTTAATTTTCCGCCGACAATAATAGTCGGGTCAATTCCGCCCTCTGTCAGAACTAACCCAACCATAGACGTGGTTGTTGTTTTACCATGTGTTCCTGCAATACCTATTCCGTATTTCATGCGCATTGTCTCGGCAAGCATTTCGGATCTTTTTATAACAGGTATCTTTTTATCTAAAGCTTCCTTTACCTCGGGATTATCTATCTTAACTGCAGATGAGTACACCAAAACATCCGCGTCCTTAACATTTTTAGGATCATGCCCGAAACTGATTTCCATTCCAAGGCTTGCCAATCTTTCCGTAATTTCTGTTTTGTTCTGATCAGAACCGGAAATCTTAAACCCCCTGCTGTGAAGTATTTCAGCAATACCGCTCATTCCTATCCCGCCGATACCAACAAAATGTATTTTCTTTATAAACGTTTGAATCATCCTAAATCCGCTCCGGTTAATTTAACTCTGCAAGGCTTATAGCTCTTTCAGCAATAATCCTTGCCGCATCGGGTTTTGAAAATTTTTTAATGTTTTCTTTTAACAAAGGAATTTTATTTTCATCGTTGATTGTTTTTAACGTTACTTCCATAAAATCTTTTTCCAGGTCGTTATCCTTTATCATCAAGGCAGCATCATTACCAACTATGGTTTTTGCATTTTTATATTGATGATTTTCAGCAACATTTTTTGACGGCACAAAGACCACGGCTAATCCCAGAAAAGAAACTTCCGCAATTGTTGTTGCCCCTGCCCGTGCAATAACTAAATCTGCCGCTGAATATGCAGAGGACATATCATCAATAAAGGCATTAACTTTTATCTTATCCGATTCATAATCTTTGTATTCATTGTAATACTCTTTGCCGGTTTGCCAGATAACCTGGATATCATTTTTAATTATCACTTCAAGATTTTCTTTTACAGCTTTGTTAATTGAACCCGCACCAAGGCTTCCGCCGAGTATTAACAATGTTTTTTTACTTTTATCCAAACCGAATCGTAACTTCGATTCCTCTTTATTTTTTAATTTCAAATTTATTCGCACAGGGTTACCCGTTACTCTCAGCTTATCCTTAAAGCGAAAGTATTTTTTTGATTCTTCAAAGCTCAAATGAATTTCATCTGCATTCTTTTCCAGAAGCCTGTTTGTAATACCGGGAAAACTATTCTGTTCCATTAATAAAATCTTAGCTCCAAGCGCATCCGCCGTCCAGACAACCGGCCCGGAGACATAAGCTCCGCACCCTATTGCAACTCTCGGTTTAAAAACCATATTTATAAAAAACGACTGAATCAAAGAAACCAGCAGTTTTAAGGGGAACAAAATATTTTTTAACGTTATCTTTCTTGCAAAACCGCTTATCCAAATTGTTTTAAACTTGTACCCGAGGTCGGGAACTACACGTGATTCAATTTTATCTTTGGTACCGACAAACAAAAACTCAGCATCGGCTTTTATATTTCTGATTTGTTCAACAACTGCAATAGCCGGGTATAAGTGACCGCCTGTACCGCCGCTGCCTATTACAAACCTGTATGGAGTTCTTGTTTTCATACCTGTGCTAATTTTAACTCTTTATTTCTAATTATCTGTAAACCAATGTTTGTCAATATTCCCACCGACACTGCAAATATTATGATAGATGTTCCCCCGAAACTTATAAACGGCAGTGTTATACCGGTGGTAGGGAAAATGCCCGTAACAACCGCTGCATTAATAAAGGCCGCAATAGCAATGTTAAATGAAATTCCAAAGGCAAGTAACCTGCCGAATTTATCATTTGCTTTTAACGCTATTATTAAACCGATTGTAAATATTGCCAGGTACGTAAGCAGAACCAACAAGGTTCCGATAAAACCCGTCTCTTCTCCGAGAATCGAAAAGATGAAATCTCCGAACGGCTCTGGAAGAAACAAATCGCTCTGCCTGCTGTGGCCTAATCCCACCCCGAGAAAGCCGCCGCTGCCCAAAGCTATTTTTGCCTGCTTTACCTGCAAGTTTACGTCTGTTCCGTTAATCAAACTTTCAATAAAAGAAAATACCCGCGACCTTGAATGAGAAAACATCATTATTCCTATTACCGCGAAAGCACCTGCAGACCCTACAACTCCGAGTATGTGTTTAAGGTTTGCACCGCCTACGTATAACAGCATTAATGAAATTGCCACAATTATCATACTTGTACTAACATTGGGTTGAACCAATATCAATCCCGCTATAAGAAATACCCAGATCATCGGGTAAGCAAAACCGTTCTTTAAATTCTGTATATCTTCACCTTTGCGTTCAATCATAAAAGCCAGGTGAATGATAAGAACTATCTTAGCAAGCTCCGAAGGTTGAAATTTGAAGATGCCGAAATCAATCCATCTTGATGCGCCTTTTATTTCGGGAGCAAACAAAGTTATTATCAACAGCAAGAGCACACCTAAAAGCATATACTTACTGAATTGTTTATAATTATCATAAGGAACAATTGATGTAATAATCAATACGCCTATAGCAACAATTACTTTCCACAAATGCGATTTGAATAAAAAGTATATGCTGTTGAATTTAATAGCACTGTATGTTCCGCTTGCCGAAAGCACCATCATTGCGCCGAATATCATAAGGTATATAACGCAAAAGAGTAATATTTTTATTAAAGTTTTCATTAGAGTTTTAATACCGCTTCCTTAAATACTTTACCGCGGTGTTCGTAACTGTCAAACATGTCAAAGCTTGCACATGCTGGTGAAAGCAAAACTACATCTCCCTTTTCGGCATCTTCAGTTGATGATGCAACGCATTCTTCAAGTTTTTCTTTAATTTTTACGCTTACTGTTTCTTTAAAGAATTCATAAACTTTTTGAGAAGATGAACCGATTGCGTATATAAGTTTCACTTTCTCTTTAACCAAACTTTTAATTTGATTGTAATCGTTGCCTTTATCTTTACCCCCTAAAATTAGTATCAACGGTTCGGTAAAACTTCTTAAAGCGTACCAAACGGAGTCTACGTTGGTAGCCTTTGAATCGTTATAATATTTTATCCCGTTAAATTCACGGACAAATTCAAGCCTGTGTTCAACTGCTTGAAATGTTTGAAAGGCTTCCTTTATTTTTGCATTATTGATACCGATAATTTTTGCAATTGCAATAACAGACAAAGCGTTTAATTGATTGTGTTCGCCTTTTATATTTAATGCATCAATGCCGGTTACATCTTCTTTTCCGTAAATAAAACTGTTTCCTTTTATGTGTGCATCAGTACCTTCATCATTCAAAGAGAATGTTATTTTATTTGATTTGTAATTCTTAACATTTTCTTTCAGATAATTATCCGCACCATTAATAATTAAAAAGTCTTCGCCGGTTTGGTTTTCATAAATTCTTAATTTTGATTCAATATATTGTTGAATTTTATTTTCATACCTATCCAGGTGATCGGGAGTAATGTTCAATATTACCGATATCATAGGTTTGAATTTATCAATGAAGTCAAGCTGGAAACTCGATACTTCCAGCACAACATATTCGTTCTCTTTTATATCCTGAGCAATTTCGGAGAAAGCATAACCGATATTGCCGGCGGAATAAGCTTTTAACCCGGCAATTTTTAAAACATGCTCTGCAAGTTTTGTTGTTGTTGTTTTCCCGTTTGTACCTGTAATAGCAATAATTTTTCCTTTACAGAACCACGACGCAAATTCAAGTTCGCTGACAACCTTTATATTTTTTTCAGCGGCTTTTTCTAATATTTCGGAATCGGAAGGAACACCGGGGCTTGTAACTATCAAATCACAATCAAGTACTCTTTCACTGTGACCGCCGGTTTCATATTCAATTGAAAGTTCATCAAGTATCTTTAAATTATCTTTTAATTTATCCGAAGATGAAAAATCACTTACAAACGGAACCGCGCCGACTCTAACGGCTAATTTAGCCGCGCCTATCCCGCTTCTTACTGCGCCTATTATTGCAATATTTTTGTTTTCTAAATTCATTATCTAATTTTGAACGAAGCCATGCTTATTATTGCCAGTATTATTGTAACTATATAAAACCTGATAACTATCTTCGGCTCCTGCCATCCCATCAATTCAAAGTGATGGTGGATGGGAGCCATCTTAAATACCCTTTTTCCTTCTCCGTATTTTCTCTTCGTGTATTTAAAATAAAGCCTCTGGATTATTACGGATACAGTTTCTAAAAAATATATTCCTCCCAGAATCGGTATGAGCAATTCTTTTTTGATTAATATTGCCATTATGCCGAAAGCGCCGCCAAGGGCAAGCGATCCTGTATCTCCCATAAAAATTTGTGCAGGGTAGAAGTTAAACCACAGGAAGCCTAACCCTGCACCAATTAAAGCGGCAATAAAAACAGTTAACTCACCGGACCCCGGGAGGTACATTATATTCAAGTAATTGGAGTAGATTACATTCCCGGAAACATAACTCATAACAGCAAGTGCAAGCATAACAACAGTCATCGTACCGATTGCAAGA
The DNA here is from genome assembly GCA_050117315.1 of Ignavibacteria bacterium. Classification (GTDB taxonomy): domain Bacteria; phylum Bacteroidota; class Ignavibacteria; order Ignavibacteriales; family Melioribacteraceae; genus JANQIV01. The sequence goes on along the minus strand of JASFMY010000020.1, from coordinate 56,782 downwards.
CCGTCTAATCCGTCCGTTAAATTAACTGCGTTGGAGGTAGCTGTAATTATGAATACAACAGCAGGAATATAGAAATAAGAAAAATCGAAATTCAAATTCTTAAAAAACGGCAAAGTAGTTTCGGTAGCGTATGGCTGAAACTCAGGCATAAAATAAATTGCTCCGCCTACGAGTAACCCAACCAGCACTTGCCCGAGCAGTTTATACTTTGCTATCAATCCTTGTGAATATTTTTTAACAACTTTTAAATAATCATCAATGAACCCGACAATACTTAACCAGACGGTACCTACCAGAACAAGAATTATATAAACGCTTTGAATATCACTCCAAAGAAGTACGGGAATTATTACCGAAAAAATTATTATAACTCCGCCCATAGTGGGTGTGCCTGCTTTGGAGAAATGGGATTTGGGGCCTTCTTCCCTGATTGTTTCACCAATCTGTAATTTTCTCAAGTAATCAATCAACTTCGGGCCAATATAAAACGCAAGCACCAGGGAAGTAATAGCAGCCAGCATTGATCGGAACGATAGAAATTTGAACATCCCAAATCCCGGCGGATTAAAAACTTTTTCTATATAATCAAACAAGAAATAAAGCATTTATTTAACTCTCTCTTTAATCACGTTTATAAATTCATCCATTTCCATTCCTCTTGAACCTTTTACCAAAACCACAACATCGTTCAAGTCTATTGACTCTACCAATTGTATCATTCTCTTTCTTTGCCTGAAATGCTTTGCGTTGAATCCTTTGTTTATAAACTCGTTACAAAGAGCAGACATTTTTTCACCTATCGAATAAAACCCAGTTATGCTGCTGTTAAGGATTTCCGGTAATAATGATTTATGCAGTTGCTCCGAATTTTTACCAAGCTCAAACATGTCGCCTGCAATCAGTATTTTCTTGCTGTACGCAGAAATGTTGTTCAGCACTTCAATTGCGCTTTTCATTGAATCCGGACTTGCGTTATATGTGTCATCTATCAGCATAAAACTTTTGTTCTTTATATAATCCAGTCTTCCTTTAACGGGTTTAAATTTCTTTACTGCTTCCTTTATATGCTTTTTTGAAATACCCGCTTCCTTTGAAACGGCTACTGCAGAAAGAAAATTTTTAGCATTTGCCAAACCCAGCAGAGGAATCTCTTCTTTCAATTTCATTTTTTTACTTTCAATACCAACAACAGGTTGACCGTATTTGTTATAGCCTTTTACCTTACCTTTGTAATCCGCTTTTACTTTGAAACCGAAAGAGACTTTGTTTGTTATCCCTTTAGTGTTTCCCTTAATAATCTCATCATTATTGTTGATTATTATTTTGCCGGAATTTTTTAAGGCTTCGCCGAACAACGCCGACTTCTCTTTGTAAACTCCTTCCCTATCTATTAAATATTCTAAATGGGAATCTCCAACATTAGTTATTAGCGCTAAGTCCGGCTCAGCAATTTTTGCCGTAAAATCAATCTCGTTAAAATGATTTGTACCGTGCTCTAAAACCAAAATTTCATGTTTACCGGTTGCCGATAAAATTGTTAATGGTACACCGATATGATTATTATTGTTGGCAACAGATTTCACTACTTTATATTTTTCCGAAAGTATATCTGCAATCATTTCTTTTGTAGTTGTTTTACCTGCACTACCTGTTATAGAAACAACCTTGTATTTATTTTTTCTTCTCCAAATTTTTGCTAATTCTGCGTAAGCTTTAACAGTGTTTTGAACAGTTATAATAGTGCAATCAACGTCGTCAAATTCTTTTAATTTATTCCTTTGAATAATAACTGTTGCCGCTCCTTTGTTTACTGCATCTTTAACAAAATCATGCCCGTTAAATTTTCTGCCGCGTATTGCTACAAAAATTGAATCCTTTGTTACTTTCCTGGAATCAATAAATACCTTGGCGGTTGACTTATAACCATCCGGGTTATAAATTACCGCGCTCGGTATATTAAATAAGTCCTCTATAGTAAATTTCTTTTGTCTCATGATTCCAGGTATTTTATTGCCGTATCTTTATCCGAGAAATAACTTCTAATGCCATTAATTTCCTGGTAGTTTTCATGACCTTTACCTGCAATTAAAATAACCGCATCGTCTTCAGAGTTTTTAATTGCTGTTTTAATTGCTTCTTCTCTATTTTCGATAATAAGGTGATCGTTTCTTTTAAGTCCCTTCTTAATATCTTCAATAATTGAAAAGGGATTTTCCGTTCTGGGGTTATCCGAAGTAACATAAATCTTATCGCTATACTCCTCTGCAATGCCACCCATAATAGGTCTTTTCAACTTGTCGCGGTCACCGCCGCAACCAAATACGGTATGCACCGGGTGATCGTTCTTAACAATATTTCTTATTGATATCAAAGCCTGCTTTAAACTATCGGCAGTATGCGAATAATCAATAATAACTTTTTTAGATTTATACCCTATTACTTCGAATCTGCCCGGTATCTGTGGAGTTGAGTTCAATCCTTCAACAATCTTTTCAGTATCAATCCCGAACAAATGACAAGCAGTAAAAGCAGCAGCGGCATTATATGCATTAAAGCCTCCTATCAATTTTATATTTATTTTATATTCAGAGCCATTCATTCTGATTGTAAATTTGGTTCCGCTAAGGTCATAACTTAAATTTTCTATTTTGTAGTTCGCTTTAAGGCTTTTGCCGTAACAGGAAATCATAGCATCCGCATCTTTGCTTAAATGTTGATTATTTTCATCATCACAATTAAAAACAGCGTGGGCATCTTTTTTGAGACTATCAAATAATAATTTTTTTGCATCCCTATAGTTTTCAAAGTTTTTATGAAAATCCATGTGATCGGAAGTTATATTTGTAAAAATCCCCATATCAAAATCCAACCCATGAACCCTGAACAACTCCAGCGAGTGGGACGAAACTTCCATTACGCAATATGTGCAGCCTTCGTTTATCATTTCATTCAGTAATTCATTGATAGAGTTTGATTCAGGCGTTGTAAGTTTTGTACCGTATATCTTATTGCCCACATAATTTTCAATTGTCCCGATCAATCCAACCCTATAACCTGCATATTCCAAAATATTCTTTATGAAAAAAGCAGTTGTTGTTTTGCCCTTTGTCCCGGTTATTCCGGCCAATTTTATTTTCTTTGACGGGAAGTCATAATATGCGTTGGATATCTGGGCTAAAGCTTTCCTGCTGTTGCCGACTTTAATTTTAACACATTTTGAGTTTGTAAAAAGTTCATCAGGATATTTATCTTCCTGAACAACTATAGCCTTTACTCCTTTATTAATAACTTCTCCAATAAAATCATGACCGTTAACTTTAAATCCATTTATTGCGATGAAAATTGAATTATCGTTTACATTTCTTGAGTCAAAAGAAATATTATTAATTACATAACTTTCGGGTGAGCCGATTACGCTCTGCACTTCCACATGGTTTAATATTTCAGTTAACTGTTTCATTAATTCAGTTTTACATCCGTTGAGTTCTTACTGAGGCTGCATTTCAAATAAACAATATCACCCGGGTTAATTTTTGTACCGGGCTCAATGCTTTGCTCATAAACTTTTCCTCCGCCTGCTATTTTATACTTTAACCCTATTTGCGATAAAATTGAAATAGCTTCGCGGGTTGAATAATTTTTCAAGTTGGGCATTGTAAACCTGTTTATTCTGTCACCTGCTTTTTTTTTGTTAATCGTATTTGTATAGTTATTTGTTTGCAGCTTATTATTAAAGGATGTATTAAGGCTTGCAAACATTATGTCGAAAGATTCCGGCTCGTTATTATTTTCATTTTGTTTGGGCATCAGTTGAAAATCTTTTTCAATAATTTTTTTCGCTATCTCTCTAAAAATAGGGGCAGCCACTCTTCCGCCGTGTTTTTGTTTTTGGGGTGAATCTACCAATACGTATACAAGAAATTGCGGGTTATCAGCCGGAAAGAAACCGATAAAACTTGCGTTATGATGATGCGATGAATACTCTCCGTCAACTATTTTCTGTGATGTCCCGGTTTTGCCGCCAATTAAGACATTTTCAATTTTTGCTAATTTCGCTGTCCCCTGTTCAACAATCCCAACCATAAAATCTTTTATCTTTTCCGATGTTTCTTCACTAATTACATTTCTTATAAACTGCGGACCTCCTTCATAAACTCTTTTATCCGCGCCCTTAATTTCTTTTATAAGGTATGGTTTATAAAGTCTGCCGCCGTTTACCAATGCGCAGAAAGCAGTTGCCATCTGCAACGGTGTTACGGAAATTTCATATCCGTGAGCAATAAATTTTTTACTTATCTTTGAATACTTTTCCGGTTTAATTAAAATGCCGCCGACCTCTCCCGGAAGGTCAATAAAGGTTTTATTTCCGAAACCGAAATCACGCAGATATTTATAGAAAACATTTTTGTCTATTCTGTCGCTTAATTTAGCAATACCTACATTACTTGAATGCTCAAGTATTTCGCGTACTGTTAGTTTTTCATATTTATGTACATCCCTTATTACGGCGCCCCTAACTTTGTAAACACCGTTCTCAGTATTAATCACTTCGTATTCATTAACTAAATTTTCTTCAATCAGCATTGACATAACGATTGATTTAATTGTCGAACCGGGCTCATAAATATCCGCAAGACATCTATTCCTTCTTGCCGAATCGGGAAATAAAAAATAATTTGCCGGGTCATAATCAGGCAGATTAGACATCGCCAGTATTTCTCCGGTTTGCGGATTCATTACTATTCCTGCTGCTGATTTACCTTCAAAATTTTTAAGCCCGTTAAGCAATTCGGTTTCAAGAATTCTCTGGATATTTTTATCAATTGTAAGCGTAATATTTTTGCCGGGAGTTGAATTCTCCGAAACTTCTTCTTCAACGGAAATAAGTCTGCCGAGTACATCTTTCTCAATATATTTTAAACCGTTAGCGCCGCATAATTCTTCTTCATATTCCTTTTCTAATCCCGACAATCCTTTCTTTTCCGGCCCCAGGTAACCAAGCACATGCGAAGCCAGACTGCCGTAGGGATAAATTCTTGTGTAATCTTCCATTTCAAAAAAACCGTCAACAGCCATAAATCCAACAGTTTCGGCTTTATCTTTCGGCGCTTTGCTGATTAATTTTATATTCCTTTTACCGTGGTCAATTTTACTTATGAAATAACTTTTCTTTTTGTTGAAAACCTCTGCCAATCTTTCAGCTATTTTTTCCTTCTGGCCTTTCTTCAGCATCCTTTTATCTAAGTAAAAAGAAACATCATCTTTTGTGTAAGCAAGGATATCATTGTTCCTGTCCAGTATCATTCCTCTTAAAGCAAGAATTTCTTCGGTTCCTTTTTGCTGCCTTTCAGCTAAGAACTTATAATTGTCGTGGTTCACTAATTGGATAGATGCTAGCCTTCCTACCAAAATGCAGAAGAAAAGGAACATCATAGTGAACACAACAAATAATCTTTTAATCGCCATATTTTTCGTTTACGAGCTTTTCTATTTGCTCTATTTTTTTGTTATCAACAAAAAGGTTTTCAAATATTTCATCGCTTCTTACAAGCCCGAGAGAATCTTTAGCAATCTTTACTATTCTTTCTTCGCTTGAAAGTTTCTGAACTTCTACTTTGTATCTTCTTATTTTATTATTTTTTTGAGCCAGCAATTCTTCTTTATTGGCTTTAATTCTATTCATCAACTTTATTTCATGGTTAATCATTACATAAATGAACAACCCTAATACTACGGGCAAAGCGGTTAAAAGAAAAATCTTGAAGAATGAAGATTTTTGTTTTCTCATACTTTCTCCGCAGCCCTTAATTTTGCGCTTCTTGCTCTCGGATTATTTTCAATTTCTTCGTCCGAAGGCATTACTGCTTTTTTAGTAAGCACTTTCAATCTCTTCTCTTTTTCGCATACACAAACAGGTATTTCCGGCGGACAAACACAGTCAAGACTCTCATAATTAAAAAATTCTTTAACTATCCTGTCCTCTAAAGAATGATAAGTTAAAATTACTATCCGCCCTTTTTCTTTTAACAACTCTACCGACTTTTCAAGAAATTCCTTTAATTCCTCAAGCTCATCATTAACATATATTCTAAAAGCCTGAAAAACTCTCGATAAAGTTTTGTTCAAATTTTTCTTAGGAACGCTATGCTCAACTATCCTTTTTAAATCGCCTGTGCTCTCAATTTTTTTATTCAGTCTTTCTTTAACAATATTTCTAGCAATCAGTCTTGACTTTCTTTCCTCGCCGAAATTAAAAATTATATCGGCCAGTTCTTCTTCGGAAAAATCATTCACAATTTCAAAAGCAGGAACACCTTCAGATTTATTCATTCTGAGATCAAGTTTAGCGTCAAAACGGTAAGAGAAACCGGAATCTGCATTATCAAGCTGATAAGAAGAAACTCCCAAATCCGCAAAGATTCCGGTATAGGAATCAATAAATTCAATTTTTGAAATAACATCTATATTTTTGAAACCTGTCCTGTAAAGCTTTATCCGCGGTTCATTTTTGAATAAATCTTTGCAGTAGCCATACGCTTCATCGTCTTTGTCAACACCGATTAAAGCAGAATTCCGTTCCATTATTTGTAAGAACCGGCTCGAGTGCCCTCCGAAACCGATTGTGCCGTCGAGATAGTTACCCACCGGATCCGTAATCAGATATTCAGTGCTTTCATTAAGCATAACCGGTATGTGGCGACCATCAGTCATTTGCGCATTACTTCTTTAGCTATCTCCTCATAAGATTCTAAATTATCCTGCAAATATTTTTCATAGGTTTCAGGGTTCCATAGTTCAATTTTTTTAACGGCTCCAAGAATAAATACTTCCTTATTTATCCCGGCATATTCAACAAGGTTTTTAGGGATTAACAGTCTTGATTGCGAATCCAATTTATCTTCGGCAGCTTTCTGCAAAAATATTCTTATGAACATTGCTTCTTTAGGGTCAAACTCGTTTAAATCGTTCAATTTATTGGCTACTAATTCTCTCCATTGATTCAATGGGTAAACATCAATACATTTAGTAGTTCCTATAGTCATAATGAATGTGTCATTGGCTTCCGAACTGACGTACTTCCTCAGCTTAGCAGGGATACTTACCCTCCCTTTTGCATCCATCGAATATGTGAAGCTACCTATAAACATTTTCCTGGTCTCACTTGGGAAGATTCAACACTCTTCCCCACTTTTCCCCAAAATAAACATTATAATTGGGAAAAGTCAAGTTAATTTTTACACTTTTTTTTTATAACTGTTTTTATTTGAAGGATTTAGGCAGAAGTTTGATGTTAAACACACCACAAAGTACGCAGTTAGGTTATTAATGATATAATTAAATTTAAAATTAAAAGGAAGTGGGGAAGAAATTACAGTTTAGAAGAAAAAATTACTCTGATTTTGATTTTATTTTGTATGAAAGATAAGAAATAATGTAAATTAAGCCTGCTAATGAAACAAAAAGAACTAAAGCTGAGACAATAACTTCATCTAAATCCATAAAACAATCCTACCAATAGATTTATATTAATAAGTTCAATGTAAGCAATAGTTTTATAAAGAGACTAAGAGGTGAATCACTATATTGTTACCTTGTGATGCCGGGCACAACACAAGTAAACTGAAACTTTCCTGCAATAATTTTTTTTAACAATATATTAATAGGGCGACTGAAAATTATGCTGGAAATAATAATTAAATTTCGTAATTAAAATTTTGGTGAAAAGAAAGGGTTAAATGAAGGGTAAATCTTAGTAGCCGGTAAGCCGCACACTGTGCGGCTTTACTGTTTTAATTGCAAATTTTCAACCCCGCCGTTTTTTGTGAAAATATCCTTTACTTATTTTAGTTCTGGATAAAACATGTCTAATAATTATCAGCTAATCCATCCATTTACAGTTTAAAATTTTGGCTTACATTTTGCTTAATAATTTTAGCATGGAAAATTTAAATACGGAATTGTTCGGCTTAATTACATATATATGACGGAAATAGCTTTCTAACTTACCATAGTTACTCTTTCTTCCCTTCTCCTTTAGACCTCTCATTCACGGGAGGTCTTCTAATTTATATTTATCACTTTAATAAAATTTTATTAGGATAATAAATAATCCTAAGTGAAACTGATATAATACAGAAAAGTTATTTTTAAAATATTATGAAGAATTTATAGCACTACAAAAATTCGTGGGGAGTTAAGTTAGCTAATCCAACCAACACTGAAAACACTATCCTATTTTTCTATAATCTAACAAAGATCTCCGAGAACAATGTAATTTTCGGTCACCATCATACAACTTCATACGGAGTATTGTGGAGAGGCGATCGGCTCCCGGTTTTGGTGGGAAAAATTTCTGGACCGCCGATGAATTTAAAACTTTGTGGAAATTTACTGTAAACTATTTAAAGAAAAAAAATATCACAAACGTCTTGTATTCATATTCACCTGACAAAAATTTTTACAATGAAGAAAAATATATCGAGAAATATCCCGATGACGATTACGTAGATATCCATGGAATTGATAATTACTATAATTTTACTCCCGACGATGATGGTTTAAAATTAATAAGTAACAAGCTGAAGATCATTTCCGAACTAGCAGAAAAGAAAAACAAAATTGCAGCGTATACCGAAACGGGGCTTGAGAGCATCCCCGATTCTACATAGCGGACGGAAAAATTGCTAACTACTTTTGAAGGCGACAGTATAAAGATCACATTTGTGATGGTCTGGAGAAACACTAATAAAAAACAGCACTATGCACCTTACAACAGGTATATAAGCTCTACCGATTTTATAAAATTTAAGAATAATAGACTGATTTTATTCGAGGATGACTTACCCGATTTATACAAAAGCCTAACTGTCAATGCACGTTAAGTATTATTCAACAACTGCCTTTTTTATTATTAGAATAATTCTTTATCAGAATGATAAAATCATTGAAACCGTTTTACAACAAAAGACTGAATTTCATCCCCAAAATGTAGTGTTATTATGGCATTATTTATGCCCTTTTTAATCTAATTTTTATATTCAATTTATGATGGAAAACTATGGAATTAAAACTGGTTGATATTATCATTATACTGTTGTACCTGTCAATTACAATATTTATAGGATTTCTCGTATCTAAAAGAGCCTCGAAAGATATTAACAACTATTTTCTTGGCGGGAATAAAATACCGTGGTATATATTAGGTATTTCAAACGCGTCCGGCCAATTTGATATCACAGGAACAATGTGGCTTGTTTATTTAATTTTTGTTTACGGTTTGAAAGGCTCCTTTATTCCCTGGTTGTGGCCCATTTTTAATCAGATATTTCTCATGGTATTTTTATCTGCCTGGTTAAGAAGGTCTAATGTAATGACAGGTGCAGAGTGGATTAAGACAAGGTTCGGAAACGGAAAAGGTGCCCAGCTTTCTCACATTATCATAGTTGTTTTTGCAATTGTAAGTACTGTCGGATTTCTTGCATACGCATTTAAAGGAATCGGTAAGTTCTCGTCTACCTTTCTTCCTTGGGAATTATCAGCGGATACTTATGCTTTGATTCTTATGGGTATAACAACGTTATATGTTATTAAAGGAGGAATGTACAGCGTTGTATTAACAGAAATAATTCAATTCAGCGTAATGACAATTAGTTCAATTGCTATCGGAATTATAGCGTTTAATATGATATCACCCGGACAATTAGCGGCCGTTGTTCCCGAAGGATGGAAGGATTTATTCTTCGGATGGAAATTAAACCTGGACTGGACTGGATTTATTGACGAAGTAAATAATAGAATAGCAAGCGACGGATACTCACTCTTTACAATTTTCTTTATGATGATGCTTTTCAAAGGATTCTTATTAAGCGTTGCAGGCCCGGCTCCCAATTACGATATGCAGAGAATACTTGCAACAAAAAGCCCCTCTGATGCATGCAAGATGAGCTGGATGGTAAGCATTGCATTATATTTTCCGCGTTACATGATGATAGGCGGTCTTGCGGTTTTAGCCCTAGTTTATATGAGCCCCGAGTTAAACGCTATGGGTGCCGACCTGGATATTGAAATGATACTTCCTTATGCAATAAGAAACTTTATACCTACAGGCCTGCTGGGAATTTTGTTGGCCGGGTTACTTGCCGCATTTATGTCAACCTATGCGGCAACCGTAAATGCCGCTCCCGCTTATATTGTAAATGATATTTACAAGAAATACATAAATCCCAATGCAGATAGAAAAAAATATGTAACCATGAGTTATCTTGCTTCTTTACTTGTTGTAATTATCGGTATTGCTTTCGGCTTTGTTGTTGAATCAATCAACTCAATTACCCAATGGATTGTAAACGCACTTTGGGGAGGTTACACCGCTTCGAACATATTAAAATGGTACTGGTGGCGTTTTAACGGCTACGGGTATTTTTGGGGAATGGTAATAGGTATCCTGGCTTCTTTGATTACACCGCTGGTTTTACCGGACGTACTACCTTTATATGCATTTCCTTATATTCTAGCTTTTTCATTAGTCGGATGTATTGCCGGTAGTTTGCTCACCGAACCGGATGATGAAAAAGTTTTAATAGATTTTTATACAAAAGTACGCCCATGGGGATTCTGGAAACCAATCTATCAAAAAATAAAGGCAACGAATCCCGATTTTCAATCAAATAAAGATTTTAAAAGAGATATGTTTAATGTTGCTATTGGAATTATCTGGCAGTTATCCATGATCCTTATTGCTCTTTATCTTATTATTCAGGAATACTATTTACTTGCTGTATCGATAGGAGTTTTGATTTTAACATCTCTCATTCTAAAGTTTAACTGGTACGACAGGTTAAAATATGTTGACAACCAGTATGATGAGGACTTAAATAAAAAATTGCAAACCAAATAACTTGAGGCTGCAGATATCTAGTATGACAAAAGAACAATTCGATTTAAAACTAAAAGAACTACAAAAAGAATACGACGCACTAATTACAAGAAAGAATATAAAACTAGATATGTATAACGGGATTTTTGACCGTTACAAATATCCTGTTGTTACAGCAGAACACACCCCTATATTTTGGCGTTATGATTTAGATTATAGGACTAACCCAAATTTATTGCAGAGACTTGGAGTAAACGGAACTTTTAACTCAGGCGCAATAGAATATAACGGGAAAATTTTGCTGGGACTTAGAGTTGAAGGCTATGATAGAAAATCATTCCTTGCCATTGCCGAATCTGAAAACGGCATTGATAATTTTAAATTTTGGGATTACCCGATTACAATGCCTGAAACAGAAAATCCAACAACAAATGTTTACGACGTCAGATTTGTAAATCACGAGGACGGATGGATTTACGGATTATTTTGTACAGAGCGAAAAGACCCCGAAGCCCCGACAAGCGATACTTCTACAGCAAATGCACAATGCGGAATAGCAAAGACAAAAGATTTTATAAACTGGGAAAGACTCCCTGATCTCAAAACAAAATCACCCCAGCAAAGGAATGTTGTACTTCACCCAGAATTTATTAATGGTAAATATGCATTGTATACACGTCCGCAAGACGAATTTATTTCAACCGGAACAGGCGGAGGCATTGGCTGGGGTTTATGCGACAATATGGAAAACGCTGTTATCGAAAATGAAAAAATAATTGACGAACGTGTCTATCACACAATAAAAGAAGTTAAAAACGGGATTGGCCCAGCGCCGATTAAAACAGAAAAAGGTTGGCTGCAGTTGGCTCACGGTGTGCGCGGTACTGCTGCCGGTTTACGATATGTGCTATACATGTTCTTAACGGATTTGTACGAACCAAATAAAGTAATTGCAAAACCTGGAGGTTATTTTATAGCTCCGACTGTTGACGAATGGGTTGGTGATGTTCCAAACGTTGCATTCAGTAACGGCTGGGTTGCTAGGGAAAACGGAGATGTTTTTATTTACTACGCTTCTGCGGACACCCGTCTGTATGTTGCTGTTTCCTCTGTTGATAAGTTGCTGGACTATTGTTTAAATACGCCTGAAGACGCACTTACAAGCGGCGGATCCGTTAAACAGAGGAACGAAATGATAAAAAAGAACCTGTCAATAATAAATAGGGCTCCTTGAAATTAAACCGGATTCTTTAGCAAAAAATTTCAATTAATAATAATTTAGATTGCTAATCTAAAAGGTCATAGTCAAATTTAATCAGACGAATTACTTATGAATTATGCGATAGCCTTTATAAAAACCATTAATAATAATTGAAAAGGGAAATTTCATGAAGTACTTTAGAATATCCTTTTTAATATTAGCTTTATTAGCCTCGTGCGCACCTGAACCAACTTTTAAATCATTCATAACCAAACAAGGCAACAAATTATATGAAGGAGAAAAAGAATTCCGTTTTCTTTCGTTCAATATTCCCAACCTGAATTTTGTTGAAGATGAAATGGAATTTACAAAGATTCACCCCTTTGCATTGCCTACAAGTTTTGAAATTAGGGATGCCCTAGAAAGCGTAAAACAGATGGGTGGAACTGTTGTACGCTTATATACATTCCCGGTAAAAAGAGAGAGCGATACTCTGGACATTCCCCGTTATGTAGTGGGTCCCGGTGAATTTGACGAAAACTCATTTGTAGTAATGGATACGGTTCTTGCAATTGCAAACGAAGTAGGAGTTAGACTTATTCTCCCTTTGGTTAACAACTGGCAATGGATGGGCGGCGCTCCCCAATACGCTGCATTTAGAAATAAAGAGTTTCAAGATTTTTGGACTGATTCTTTACTGATCGACGATTTCAAAAAGACGGTAGAGTTTGTTTTAAATAGAACAAACACGGTAACCAGTATAAAATATAAAGACGATAAATCAATTCTTTGCTGGGAAACCGGGAACGAACTTCAATCTCCTTACGAATGGACTTACGAAATTGCTTCCTTTATAAAAGCTTTGGATACCAATCATCTTCTAATGGACGGCTATTATGCAATTGACGGTAATTTAATAATGGAAGAATCTATTGAAGACTCAGTAATAGATATTCTTTCTTCACATCATTACGCTGCTCATCCAGACAGCATAATTAAACATATCCGGGAAAATATTGACAGTATAGGAAACAGGAAACCGTACGTAATTGGTGAGTTCGGTTTTTTAAGTACTCCTGCATTGGAAAGGGTTATTGATTTTATAATTGACAATGAAATAACCGGCGGATTGATTTGGAGTTTGAGATACCATAGAGAAAAAGGAGGTTACTACTGGCACTCCGAACCTTTGGGGAATGCCATTTACAAAGCCTTTCATTGGCCCGGCTATAAAACAGGTATTGAATATAATGAAGAACAGTTAATGAGAATGTACAGGGAAAAAGCCTTTGAAATAAGGGAACTAAAGGTACCGGAGTTGAATGTACCGGAACCGCCAGTTTTGTTACCCGTTAAAAAAGTTTCGAAAATTTCCTGGAAAGGCTCGGCAGGTGCAAAATATTATGATGTCGAAAGATCGGGATCTAAATCCGGCCCGTGGGAAATTGTTGGCTATAATATTTCAGATGCGGCACAATATTACACCCCTTTGTTTTATGACAATACAGTTGATACAGGCAAAGAATATTATTACAGGCTAATTTCAAAAAATTTAAGCGGCAGTTCGGAGCCGTCTAATGTTGTTGGTCCTGTTAAAGTATTATATAAAACATACATTGACGAGATGCAGAATTTTACAAGGTTGTTTTATGGAGAAGGGAAATTGGAATTAGCAAATACCGAAGACAGAAAATTTAAAGAGATAGACAGCAGGATTAAAGCTTCAGAAGGAAGCTCATTATATTACTATGTGCCGGGTTATGTAAAAAATGTAAAAATAAATACATTCGCAAAATCGGATTCATCTTCGCTGGGATTATATTTATCGGCGGACAATACCGAATTTGATACAGCAGTTGCCTGCAGAGAATCATTCTTTATAGGCAAAGGTGATTATGATTACTGGATACCGTCTCAATATAAGTATGAAGTTACGGATACAACAAAACTTTACAGTTACTTTAAAATAATTGTTAATGAAGTAAACCAGCTTGCAAGAGTAGAGATTGATTATGTCCCGAAAGCTGAACCGTTTATTGCAGAAAGCAATTAACAATTTGCTCAGATTTAGAACTAATACCGGGATAAAATCTTCATATAAATTATATCATACACAAATAAACCGGAGATAATTTTGAAAAAGAATGGATCTTATATTTTTTTTAGTATTGTTATTTTTGTATTAATAACTTTAATCAATCAACTAAAAGCTCAAGAAAATATTATGTTTACTCCTCTCACTTATGAAGAAGCCGACATAAAAGCCGACTCCATATTAAAGCAAATGACACTTGACGAAAAGATTACTCTAATAGGGGGGAACAAAAATTTCTTTATTGCATCTCTCCCAAGATTTGGTCATTCGGAAGTTTATATGTCCGACGCTACACAAGGCGTGCATATCAGGGAAGAATTTGGAGACGTTGACATTTCCAAATACCAGCTTGAAAAATCTACGGCGTTTCCCTGCCCTCTTTCTTTGGCGGCTACATGGAATCCAGATATTGCATATGATTATGCCAAATCTATCGGCGAAGAATGCCGTGCCGGCGGAATAGGCATACTGCTTGGACCTGGAATGAACATTTACCGTATTTCTCAATGCGGAAGAAATTTTGAATACTTCGGCGAAGATCCTTTCCTCGCTGCAAGAATGATTGAAAAATATGTGGAGGGTGTTCAAAGCACGGGCACCGTTGCAACATTAAAGCATTTTGTTGCAAACAATACTGAGTTCTATAGGAGAAAGAGCAACTCTGTTGTAGACGAAAGAACTTTGAATGAAATTTATATGCCTGCATTTAAAGCCGGAATTGATGCAGGAGCAAAAGCCGTTATGACTTCATATAATCTTTTAAACGGTGAATGGTGCGGCCAAAGCGAAACCGTAATTAATAAAATTCTAAGAGAACAACTGGGCTTTAAATGGCTTGTAATGACGGACTGGTGGTCGGTTAACGATGGTAAAAAACTTGCAAAGTCCGGTCAGGACCTGGAGATGCCTTATTCAATAGCTATAGACGATGCCAAGAAATTACTTGATGAAGGAAAAATCAAAATAGAAGATATAGACAGAATGACTAAAAGTATTCTCCGTGTTTATTTTGCAATGAAATTAAACGGCAGGCACAGAGAACCCGATTATGAAAAATTGTTTGTTGCACATGAAGAAACAGCCCTCCAAACTGCAAGAGAAGCTATAGTATTACTAAAAAATGATGACTATATTCTCCCGGTAAAAAAAGAAGTTAATGATATCTTAATAACGGGGGATTATGTGAAAAAAATAATTGGAGGCGGCGGTTCGGCAGAAGTTGAAGGTTACAACATCAAATTGATGTTTGATGAATTAAAAAAAGAGTTTGGAGAAAAAATAAAATATGAAAGTAACCCAACTGTTGAACAAATCAAATCTGCAGATATTGTAATATGTAATGTAGGCACGGAAGACAGCGAAGGATGGGATAGACCTTTTGAATTACCGGAAGACCAGGAAAAAAAAGTGATGGAATGTGTTAATAATAACACGAATACAATTGTTGTTGTAACTTCCGGCAGCGGTATAAAAATGACTGACTGGAATAATAAAGCAAAAGCAATTATTTATGCATGGTACGTTGGACAAAACGGCAACCAGGCCCTTGCTGAAATTATCTCCGGTAAAACTAATCCTTCCGGCAAATTGCCAATTACTATAGAAAAAGAATTCAAGGATTCACCCGGTTATGATTATCTACCGGAAGGAGAAAAACTTTATTCAAATTGGCCAGGGGAAGCTGAAAATACTTACCCTGTATACGATGTAGTTTATGACGAAGGTGTTTTAGTTGGTTACAGATGGTATCAGAGCAAAAACATTGAAGCATTATACAACTTCGGACACGGCCTTTCTTATACAACTTTTGAGTACAGCGATATAAAAGTTTCAAAAGAGAAGTTCAATTCAGATAATCTATTAACCGTGAGTTTTACTCTTAAAAATAACGGACAGTTTAAAGGCAAAGAAACTGCGCAATTATATATTCAGGATGTCGAAAGTTTAGTCCCCCGTCCGGTAAAAGAACTAAAAGGTTTTCAAAAAGTGGAATTAAATCCCGGTGAAAGTAAAACAATTGAAATGCATTTGAATCAAAAAGATTTTTCTTTCTGGGATGTTAAAACACATGATTGGCTTGCTGAAAAAGGAAAATTTATAATTTATGTCGGAACTTCATCCTCTGATATAAAACTTAAAAAGGAGATTGAATTATTATAGTTAATAACCAACACAAATTGAATAGGAGAAAAAATGAGACGAAATTATAATTTCGTTTTAAAATTAATTCTTTTGTTTATTTGCGTGAATTTTATATACCCGCAACAGGAAAGCAAAGCTAAAGATTACCATGACTGGTGGCATGATGAAAATGTAGGCCAGGAATTAAACAGACCGGATGAAAAAAAACTCCCTCTAATTAAAGTTGAAGGCAACAGGTTCGTTAACGAAAAAGGTGACTCCATTTTATTCCGGGGTTTATCAATATCCGACCCGGATAAAATTGAAAACCAGGGCCAATGGAGTAAAAGTCATTTTGAAAAAGTTAAAGAAATGGGCGCTATGATAATACGAATTCCCGTGCACCCTATTGCGTGGCGCGAAAGAACCCCGGCAAAATATATTGAGTTGCTGGACCAGGCCGTTGAATGGTGTACAGAATTGGGAATACATATTATTATAGATTGGCATTCCATAGGCAACTTGAAAATGGAGCTCTTTCAGAATCCAATGTATAATACAACACCTGGGGAGACTTATGAATTCTGGCGCACAATGGCGAGACATTTTAACGGGAACAATACTGTTGCATTCTATGAAATATTTAACGAACCTACACTATATCATGGACAGCTAGGCAGTATGAGCTGGGATGAATGGAAAGAAATAAATGAAGAGATAATCAATTTAATTCGTGCTTATGATCAAGAAACAATTCCTCTTGTTGCCGGGTTTGATTGGGCTTATGAATTATATCATTTACAACTTAATCCCGTAAATGCCGAAGGAATTGGATATGTTACCCATCCCTATCCTCATAAACGAACAAAACCATATGAACCAAAGTGGGAAGAGAATTTCGGATTTGCAGCTAATAAATATCCGGTGATTGCAACAGAAATTGGATTTACAATTGGAAGTGAGAGTATTGAAGAAAACGGTGAATACGGGGAAGCCATTATTAAATATCTCGAAGGTAAAAACATAAGCTGGATTTGCTGGATATTTGATCCCGAATGGTATCCTCAATTATTTGAATCATGGGATACTTATAAGTTAACCGACGGCGGCAAATTCTTCAAAGAAGCAATGCACGAAAAAATTACGAATAAAAAATAAAGGCGAATAAATGAAGAGAGTTATTCTTATCATCATATTGTTTTCCGTTCAAACCTTTGCACAAAAGTTTGAAGGTCTTGCAAAGACTCCCCCTATGGGATGGAATAGCTGGAATAAGTTCGGCTGTAATGTCAGCGAACAATTAATTCGTGAAACTGCAGACGCTATGGTTTTAAGCGGGATGAAAGATGCAGGTTATCAATACGTAATTATTGACGATTGCTGGCACGGTAAACGAGACAGTCTCGGGTTTATTCATCCTGATCCGGAAAGATTTCCTTCAGGTATAAAAGCGCTTGCTGATTATGTTCATTCAAAAGGATTAAAATTCGGAATTTACTCGGATGCCGGTTGGCAAACTTGCGGAGAAAAACCCGGCAGCAGAGGTTACGAATACCAAGGATGCATTAACTTATGCAAAGTGGGGTGTTGATTATCTTAAATATGATTGGTGCAATACTGAAAAGCTCAATGCCGAAGGAGCTTATTTAACAATGAGAGATGCTCTTTATGCAGCCGGAAGGCCAATCGTTTTCAGCCTTTGTGAATGGGGAAATAATAAACCATGGGAATGGGGAAAGAAAATCGGCCATCTCTGGCGTACAACAGGAGATATTATCGATTGCTTTAGTTGTGTAGTTGATCATGGCACATGGAAGTCATGGGGAATTATGCAGATAGTTGATAAACAGGATGGTTTAAGAATCCACGCAGGGCCGGATCACTGGAACGACCCGGATATGATGGAAGTCGGTAACGCAATGTCTGTTAACGAAGACCGCGCTCATTTTTCAATGTGGGCTATGCTGGCTGCCCCGTTAATCGCGGGTAATGATTTAAGAAACATGTCTAAAGAAACAATTGAAATTCTTACAAACAAAGAAGTAATTGCCGTAGACCAGGATGTTCTGGGTATTCAAGGATTTAGATTTATTGAAGATGAAGGGCTTGAAACCTGGTTTAAACCTTTAGATAAAGACGAATGGGCAGTATGTTTTTTGAACCGAAGAGAAGAGCCTGCCAAAATAAATTTTGCATGGAAAGAGCATTGGGTTGATGATTCTTTCTCACATAAAAAAACCGACTTTGCAAATATAACTTATTCGATACGTGATTTATGGAAAAAGGCAGATGCAGGAAAAACCGATGTTAACTTTGTTGCTACGGTTCCCTCTCACGATGTTGTTATGCTAAGGTTAACCCCCTTATAATAAAGGCTCAACAACTTCTCTTCATCAAAGATTTATTATAAACTGCAGACATTCTGTTTGCAGTTTATATCTCTACTGTTTTTTTGTTTTGTTAAAAAAAGTTCTATTAACCTATACTAATCCTTTTCAGTTCTTTTCTTCTTGGATTTATTAAAATACCTCCAGGCTAATACCAGCCCGAAAAAAGCAATCAGGTAAACTAAAGACATAGCTAAAATCATTACAATACTTCTATCCATTTTTCATTGCCTCCCGCCATTCTCCATATACACATCAAGATGCTTACTACTAAACTAGTGACGTGTCACATTTGTGATGTCATTTCGAATCTCCGACGTTCCGCGGCGGATTGTCGGGGTGTCCATAGAACTCCTTCGGAGAGAAATCTAAGTCCCTTACTGATAGAGATTTCTCAGTCACAAAAAACGTTCCTTCGAAATCTTGGAGTTTACGACACTTCATTGTCGACATGACACTAGTAACATCCTTTCCATTTCGAACATCATTCAAGTAGTTTTGGTTATGTGCCCTTTACATATTTATTTCAATAGAATCATTTTTTTTGTTGCGATAAAGTTCCCGCTTCTAAGCGTATACGGATAAACACCACTCGGCAAATTTTCAGCATTCAATTCTACAGAATATTCTCCCGGTTGTTTATGTTCATTTACAAGTGTTGCTATTTCGTTACCGAGTATGTCGTACACCTTTAATATTACCTTATGTAGAGACGACATATATGCCGTCTCTACATAAGGTATTTGATATTTTATTGTTGTTGCCGGATTAAAGGGATTTGGATAATTTTGTTTTAACAAAATTTCATCCGGAATTTCTTCCAATCCTTGTTTATCGTCAATTCCGGTTACAACCGAGTTCAAAGAAATAATTTTATCCCTTATAAAGATGCCTGATTCTCTTAAATCTTCGAGCGACCAATTTCCTGTTGAACTTACGCCGCTCTTTAAAGCTGACGCCGATTCGTTTTTATCACAAATAGACCAGTTGCACCAGCTAATTTGATTTTCTTCCAAGAAATCAAACCAGGTATTTGATTCATCATAATCTATAAACCCGTTACCGGTATATTCGCAAGTACCGAATTCCGTTACAAACAAAGCAACACCGTTATTCAATGCTGTTTGCGCTTTATTTCTTAAAAATTGTTTATGCGATGCTGCATAATAATGCAAAGCGTAGACAACATTATCATCATCAATCGGATCATTTGAAGCAACATCAACATCCTGCGACCAGGTGGGGTTGCCAACAACAATAATATTATCGGGATCTATCGTCCTAATTCCAGTTACTACTGATTCAGAGTACGGCTTAACGATATCAGACCATGAAACTTGTTCGGGTTCGTTATAGATTTCATAAATTATATTCGGAGTATTCCCGTATAATTCGGCAATTTCTTTAAAGAATTCAATAGCTTCACTTTCATGTTCATGAGCGTGATGATCATGCCAGTCCACTAAAACATATACTCCAAGATCAATAGCTGCTTCAATTACTGCTTTAATTTTATTTTTTTCTATAGCCGGATTTGTAAGATAACCTCCTCCTTCAATTCCCATGGATGCTCTTACAACTGTACATTTCCAATCATCTCTCAGCCATTTAATGCAGTCATAATTGTAAAACCGGCTTCCATCCCACTGACTCCAAAATAAACTCATTCCGCGAAGGGTTATTGACTGCCCATCCTTATTTACGATCTTTGTTCCTTCTATTCTTAGTTGGCCGTATTTATCAACGATTGTTGAATCAGCCGGATAAATATTACAGACAATAGCGGAGAGAAATATTATCACTAAAAAAATTTTCAACAAACTTTTATCTAATATTTTTTTAACAAACAACAATCGTTTGAATCTTATATTAAATGTTATGATTTGAGTATATTTTCAATTGCATCTAATTCTTCATCTGCAAAATCAAGATTGTTCAGGGTTTTTACCGCATTTTCAATTTGACTAACCTTGCTTGCGCCTACCAGCGCCGAGGTTACTTCCGGTAATCTCAATACCCACGCAATAGACATCTGCGCGAGTGATTGATTACGTTTTTCAGCTATTTCGTTAAGCTGTTTTATGTTTGCAATTATTTCATCTGTAATGCTTTCTTTCTGAAGAAACGTACCTTCTTTTCCTGCCCTTGAATCGGAAGGAATACCGTTCAAATACCTATCGGTCAACAACCCCTGGGCAAGAGGAGAAAAGACAATACTTCCGATACCTTCCGAAGTTAACACCTTCGTTAAACCGTTTTCTATCCAGCGGTCAAACATGTTGTATTTAGGCTGATGTAGTAAACAAGGCGTTCCTAATTTTCTTAATATCTCTGATGCACGTTTTGTTTCTTCAGGATTGTATTGAGAAATACCAACATACAATGCTTTGCCGCTACGTACAATCTGGTTAAGCGCTCCCATTGATTCTTCCATAGGAGTTTCCGGGTCAGGGCGGTGATGATAAAATATATCCACGTATTCCAGTCCCATTCTTTTAAGGCTCTGGTCTAGACTTGCAATTAAGTACTTCCTGGAACCGAAATTGCCGTAGGGACCGGGCCACATATCCCATCCCGCTTTTGTTGAAATAATTAATTCGTCCCTGTAGTTTTGAAAATCCTTTTGCAAAATTCTGCCGAAATTTTCTTCTGCAGAACCATAAGGCAGGCCATAGTTATTGGCAAGATCAAAATGTGTTATTCCCAGATCAAACGCGCGGCGGATCATTTTGCGGCTTTTATCAAATAAGTCAACATCGCCAAAGTTGTGCCACAACCCTAAAGATATTTTGGGAAGCTTAAGCCCGCTTCTGCCACACCTTGAGTAGTTCATACTTTCATATCTTGAGTTATTTGGAATGTAATGCATTTCTAACCCTTTTTTTGAAGCCCGAAATATAATGAAATCAGGAACTTTTTTATTAACTTCACCAATAATTATACCATAGAATCAAAATTTAAATACATTAAACGAAGCGTTTAGTGTAGTTTTTTTATTACTTAAATGATATTTGAGTTATATTTTTTATGATATTAAGATAATTTTATTATTGTGATAATAATGTTAAACTATTTTTGAACGATGAAAAAAGTGCCGACAAGTATATAATTATTGCCGTTTTTCCTGATATTAAAAGACAAATGAGGTTATTTCAACAGCATCATTTTTTTGTAAAGCTTAATATCACTGGTTTCAAGGCTATAGAAGTAAACACCGGATGATAGATCTGCTGCAATAAAATCAACTTTGTAAGAACCGGGGGTCATAAATTCATTAACAAGAGTAGCAACTTTTTGCCCAAGTATATTGTAAATTATTAATTTCACACTTGAAGATTTCACGATATCAAATTTGATAGTAGTAAACGGATTGGGATAATTTTGATTAAGGACAAATTCTTTTGGTAATGTAGAAATTTCTTTTAAGTCCGTTACCATATCAGATTGAGCACTATTATAACCATTTGGTAATTCCCATGTTAAATCGCCAATAGGTCCGCCTGTGGTACTTGCTTTTCTTAATTCTGGATTAGTAATCTGTAAATTATAGACCATCGGATCAGTAGGTTGTGGGTTCGAATCCTCCCGGGTGTACTTGTAAAGCTCGAAAACTGATTGTTTTCGGGCTTTTTTATTTTATACCCTAAAGGTTCTTCCGATGATTTTTTGTCATTTTTGTATGTACTTTTTTCCCAAGGAAATACAAAATACATTGGTTAATAAATAAGTTTCTTTAAAATAAAATTTTACTTTCAAAGTCTCAATCTTTTATTACTATACACTACTAGAAAAAGTATTCTGATACTGAATAAGAATACTTATTTAGAATTGCATTAATAGTTGTATCTGTTTTTTCATAAATAGCATTCTCTTCTAGTAATTGTAATATTCCAGATTCAAGCCAAATTCGGTTTCATTTAATCAAAACATTTATCATGCCTTCTATCTCTTGATAGTCCTGGCACCAAAAAATGGACCGGCTCTATGGCCAATATGCGGTTCAAATTTAATGGTTATTTTTTCCTTCCCAGAAATTAGTCCCGGATCAATATTATATTTAACATCTATAAATTGGCCATCTTTTTTGCCGGATATATTTTCCGTGGCTATCTTTGTACCATCTACTAAAATATCAAAAGTTTTGGAACCAGTGAAACCACCCCAGTAATGAACAACCAACGCTATATTTTGATCGGATTTTACATTCAAGTCAAATGAGAACCAGCCGCCACGTTCTGCTTGCGTTGCTTTCTTATGTCTGAAATCGAACGTGTAAAAATCTTCACCTTTAAAATCATGTTTTTGCTCGCTCTGCTCATCACCCGTTTGGAAAAAATCCAACGTTTTAGCATCCAATTCCTTTTTGCGTTTCAACTCAGCTTCCAGTTTTGCCTGATGTTCTTTCAATTGTTGTTTATTGAAGATATCCCAATACACGGAATATCTGCGCTCATGGGTTGCATAAAACGGCTTTAACGTAAAGCCACGAGGATTGGCGACGTCGGCTGAGATTTCAAATGTATTGCTTGCTCCTTTAATCGGATGCAGCCAATGATTCGGATCACGATCTTCTGTGAGAATCACCGGAACGTAATCCGATTTAATAGAGGCAGGATCATCTTCCGGGCCGAGGTCGCCGGCCAGGACAATCGGGCCATACAAAATAGCAACTCTATTGGCATCATCCGGCATGGTTTCCAATCTCAGCGTAAACGGGATATCTACTTCAACTTTATCGCCAGAGCTCCATGTTCGTTTCAAGGCAATAAATTGTCCGGGTGAATTTTTAATTTTCTGCTCTTCTCCATTTATCAGGATTTTAATACCATGTTCTGCCCAGTAAGGATACCGTATATAAAGTGTAAATTTTTGCGGAGAAACGGTTTCAATTTCAATTTTGGTTCCCTGCTCTTGTGGAAATTGTGTGGTTTGGGTGATGACGACACCTTTTTCTTTCCAATCCGCGCGGGCGGCAATAAATTGGCTCACATAAAGTTCATCATCATTTTTATAGAAAATATTTCTGCCATATTTTGAATGTGTCTCCATACCGGTTCCAACACAACAAGTGAAACCTTCAGGATCTTCATAATTTTTATATCCTCCCATTTCCAAAGACAAATTATAAATAACACGCCCGTCCTTTGGATTTTGTGAAGAAAGGATATGATTGAATAATGCCCGTTCATAAAAATCCGCATACTCAGCGTCGGGATTCCATTGAAACAGATGGCGAGATAATTTGAGCATGTTATAAACATTACATGTTTCTGTTGTCTCGTCACTCAATCGGTTTCTCAAATGATCCGGCTCCCCGAAATATTCATGGTTGCCATTTCCGCCTGTTGTGTAGGAATGATGATGAACTACACGATCCCAGAAAAATTCAGCCGCTTTTTTATCATTCAAATCACTGGTTACTTCATATCGACGAGCTAATCCGATAAGTTTCGGTATTTGCGTATTGGCGTGTTTATCCGGTAAAATGTCGAAACCGGCTGTCAAAGAATCAAGTATCGCTTTGTGATAAAACACTCCTGCTAAATCCAGGTACTTTTGATCTTTGGTGTCGGCATAAAGATCAACGAAAATTTCATTTATGCCGCCGTGTTCGCAACTCAGTATCTCTTGGATTTGTTTATCTTTCAGCTTATTCACAACACTCGCGATCCAATCGGCGAACTTTTTCTCTACTTCCAACGCTTTATCGATGTTGCACAGATGATAAACATCTCTGAGTCCTGCCATGACTTTATGATCTGTGTAAAATGGTGCCCAGATACCGTTTAGATAAAAACTTTGCGCATTGATATCGCCTTTAGCAATTTGTTTTTCAAAAACGTTTTTACCATCCGGCATCGCGCCGATATAACCTGAGCTATCAGCATTTTGGCAAATTTCAAGTTCATCCACGATATATTGGGCCCGTTCGAGAAAGCGTTTATCCTGTGTGGTTCGGTACATGAGTGCACAGGCGCTGAGGTGATGTCCAAGGCTGTGGCCAGCCAGCGATTCTCCTTCCCAGCCGCCGTAAGGTTCGGCTTTGGGTTTTAGTCCGGCTTCACTTCGGAATTTGGATAGCAGTCTGTCCGGTTCATAACGCAACAAGGACTCTATATTTAATTCTGTTGCATGTTTAAAGGGTCCATCCAATAATGTGATATCTTTAAGATCAAACGGATAGACTTTTAGCCTTGAATCTGTTGTACTATCAGGATTTGCGCAAAAACCCAACATTAATGTACTTATAAGTAAAATCAGGCTAGTTGATACTATTTTTTTCATTGATTTTTTCCTCCACGAGAATAATAAATTATCCAAAACGCTGTCTGTTTCTATTCGACAATCCATTCCAAAATACCGCTTGAAGTGACAGTATCTATTTGTCATTTATATTTTATTTTCAAAACTGTAAACGATTCTTTATCTAGTGCCATTTCAAATTTGTTGCCCGAAATATTTAGTATTTTTTCAATCGGGTAAACCTTTTTGGGATTCTCAATTGTATTGTAATCCATAACGTTTTCAGCAGTTAGGACTTGTACCACCGCTTCCTTTTGAGATGGTTCAGCCCCTTCTAAATTAATATTAACAGTCATAGGTTTTGTCTGAATGTTTACTATTTTCAAACAAACTTCTTTTGATGCCTCATCAATCGTGGCACTGGCATACAAACTATCCTGACCTATTAGCGCTTGTCCTTTTTCCAGAATTGGCACAACGTGTGCACCACGATTAGTTGAATACATCTTTTGTACATAATAATTGGGTGTTCCCATAGCCTGTAGATTATCAAACCAGATTAAATCCGGGCGCCATTGCCAGGCTTCTACATTGGCAAACAAAGGAGCATAAGAAGCCATGTAAACTACATCCGCATTGCGCTCCAAACCTGTCATATATGCCGCTTCACACATTGCACTATACCAGGTATTTCGTGATGTTGGATCATCATTCTCCTTACCATGAGCGGCAAATTCTCCTGCAAATACTTTTGGGCCTTTGCGGTCATAACTATCGTAGCGGTTTGCATTTTTCAAAAACCACTCCGGTGGCGAATAGTAGTGTTCGTCCACCAGATCGGTATCCATGTGCTTAATTTCACCCCAAAGATAGTCAAACAGCTCACCTGCTCTAAAAGGACCCGATCCTGTGATGAGCCTGATTTCCGGATAGGCTTTGCGCACAGCCGTGGCAATGATTTTATAGCGCTCAACGTATTGTTCGCCCCATTGCTCATTCCCGATGCCCAGATATTTTAAATTGAATGGTTCGGGATGGCCCATTTCAGCACGTAATCCCCCCCACTTGGTTGTGGTTGCACCATTAGCAAATTCAATTAAATCCAGCGCATCCTGAATGTACGGATCAAGCTGATCAAGCGGAACAACTTCAGCAGTGTTAAATTGACAAGCCATACCGCAATTTAAAATCGGGAGGGGTTCAGCACCGAGATCTTCTGACAGCAGAAAATATTCGTAAAATCCCAAACCATAAGACTGGAAGTAATCCGGTGCTGGCCGATATGGGAATTCCGTGTTCCACCGATTGATAATCATCTTTCGATCTTCCAGCTTGCCTACGGTTTTTTTCCATTGGTAACGCAAATCCAGATGGTGGCCTTCTACCACACAGCCGCCGGGAGAACGGAGAAAGCCCGGTTTCATATCCGCCAGCATTTGCACCAGGTCAGCCCGCAGTCCGTTCCTGCGATTTTTCCATGTGTCCCGTGGAAATAGGGAAATCATATCCATGTCTAATGAACCTGTGCCTTCCAGAAAAATTCTTAACCTGGCCTTTGGATAGGTTTCACTACAAGTGAATTCTGCTGTATGTTTGGTCCATTTCCCGCTAAAATTTTCCAGAGATGTTTGTCCAAGTACTGCCCCAACCGTATCAATCAATTCTATTATTAATTTCACATCACCAGTATGCTTTCGCGCAATAATCGAAAAATCATAAAGATTATCTTTTTTTACACCCATTCCTCGAAAGCCATCATTTATCAAACCGTAAGAAACGGAGTCGGTTTTAGCTGTTAATCTTAGAAATCGTGGATTGTTTGGATTTTCATTACCGCGGTTAATGACAAGAAAATCACCTACAGCATTATCATCCTTTGTTATTTCCCATCCCATTAAAGGCCAGAGAAATTCAAAAGAGCGATTTTTTACGAGTTCAGCATAAACACCACCATCTGCAGCGAAGTTAATATCTTCAAAAAATATCCCCCACATAGTTGGTTGGACTTTTGTACCAGGTTTATCTACCTGAACTGTGAGTGTGTGTTGTGCCATCACTGAGATCGCGCTAAATATAGTTACAACAATTACAACTAAAGAGTAAAAATGTTTTCTCATTGTTCTGATGCCTTTTTTGAATTAATGAAATCTTATCTAAATATTTAACCACGTCCGCTTCTAATTAACAGACTATCATTTCAGCAGCAACATTCGTTTTGTCAAAGTCCCTTTTTCTGCACTCAATTTGTAAAAATAAATCCCGGAGCTAACTTGATGTCCCTTTTCATTCAAACCATCCCAGATAATTGTGTAATTACCTGGACCCTGTTGAGCATGTACCAATGTTCGCACCAATTGTCCTTTTATGTTGAAAATTGACAAACTAACCTGCTCCAATTCCGGGAGTTGATAATTAATAGTTGTAGTCGGATTAAACGGATTAGGGTAATTTTGAGCAAGATGGAATGAGGTAAAATCATTCGTACCACTTATTGTAACATCAGTCGGATTATTAAATTCCATCTCAGAGTCGCTAAATAACGTATAACTTGCATTAACATCCTGGTTTGAATAATGATTTGCATCTTTGCCGTCATTTTCCGTCCTGCCATTGTTAGTATGGGGGCACTGCAAATACACTCCGCTCGAGGCGCTTCCAACTTCAGCATCACCTCCAACAACGACTGATCCACCAAATGTAACGCCCCACTCCATTGCGTTCCCTTTTATAACAGCATTTCCAGAAACAGTAACTGAGGACAGCATTTTCTATAATTTGTGCGTCTCCGGAATAAGTGCCGTTCCATACATTGGCATTCCCCTTAATCACTACGTTATCTTTAACAGTAGCATTTTCAACCCTTGCTGTATTTTCGATTCTTACATTTCCTGAAATTTTTGATGTGCCAAGTACAATAGCTTGCGGTCCAACATAAACTGATGAAGCAACACTGGCTGAACTTGCAACCCATCCACCACCGTTTGAATGAACTCTGCCGCTTGTCTTGTATTGCGATCGAAAGTCATCCTGGTACCCCTCAGGAACTGCGTTGGCAATTTTTAACTCATAAGGGTAGCGTTTAATTTTGGGCCAACCCGGTTCCCATACATAAGAGGTGTGACTCGTAGGAGCTCCCACGACGACTAAATACAAGGCAGTTTCGCCATCATTCATTTGAAAAGATATTTCGCCATCATCATCAGCGCAAACCGGACTGTAACGAGGAGTTGTTCCATCTACAGCAACAAATCCATATCTCCATCCTGCTGAGTTATTCACTTCCGTGTGGCCTTTAAACTTAATGCGGACTAGCCTGCTATCATCTGTGGGATGCAAAGGGATTAGATTATACCCATAATCCTGCGGAGCAAATTCGTCCGGCACAACATACCTGCCATTTGCTTCATCCACCCTGGTTAGTATCGTATGAAACCGCCACATGTAATGCGGTTCATTTTTAGTCAGCTGGTTTCGTTGATTGAGAATGACCGTACCGAGACCATTTAAAGGATAGTCGCAGGTGACCTCACGTTTTGCATAATCATAAATAAAATTATTTAACCGGCTTTGATCCCAGTTTTTCAATCTCTTTAATGTTTGAAGTGGGTGTTCATTGGCAATTGATTCCTTCCATAGTCGATTAATCATTTCAATGCCGTCTATATTTTGCAGATGCAATAGCCATTTAAACGAACAATAATGGTGACGTGTTGAGCTTAGATGAAACATGCTGGTTCCCATCCAGCGGGGTAAGTCTTCTCCGGCTAGATTGCCATATTCCTGGAGTCGCATAAAATTGGCATGCGTTTCCCAGAAAAAACCACCAGGTTCCCAATTAATAAAACCGCCTTTTTTATTTTCCTGGATACTGATCATACACTGAAGCGTATGGGCAAATTCATGGCTTAAAACATAGCCATCCTTCGTTGCATCGGGGTGTACCCACATGGCGCCAATAACTCTGTCATAATCACCGCCGAAGGCCCAACCTGAGGGACCGCCTCCATCCCAGGTATCATTCATCATCACAATAATCTTATACTTCCCAAGATTTGTGTTCGATGAATCAGAACAAAATCCAATCTCGTTTATAAATTTATCATAACTTTTTTCAAGATTTGTGCATACATTTTTTGCATCAAAATTTAAGCTCTTGGTTCCCCAAAATACGACGAAATTATCAGACTGGTATGATCTATCCCAGGACCATTGTTTGCTTACAACCGGATCATTGGTAAAATCATTAGGGAGGTATACTGTTTTTTGAGCGAATACGTTAAAAGCAACTAAAAGGAGCATCTCTGTTAGTAACAATATTTTCATTTTTTCCCATGCAAAATTTTTTGCAATGAATATTTATTCGTCGTTTTATGGCATGAAAGGCATACTAAAGAGTACACTCTTCATCGATCATTATTTTTGTGACAAGATGAAATTTAAAAACGGCTTCTGGGCCTTGGTTGGCATATTTGCGATCCAGCACTGGAGTATATGCCAAATTTTAGTCTTCTTATGTTTTTCTATTTTCCTATTTATCACATAATCTCAATCCGGTAAACACACTTTTCATCACCTCTTAAAACCGATGATTCCACCGTAACAGCAACCTCTTTACCCGAAACTAACGAGTAAATCTCTTTTTGCCATCCTATTGTACATTGACAATAACTCCCTTTCATTTTTGAAAGATCAACAAACGGACAAACACATTTATTTGATAGTTTGTCGGTAATTCGTATATCCTTAATTGGTTGATCGTACTCAACTTTTTCAACCCAATCTTTTTGAATATCATCAAGATAACCTTGCAAATCACCTTTGAATTTAAGTGCTCGATCATAAAAGTGTTTAGCACATTCACGACCCATTTGTTCGAGTATTTCATCTCGTTTTTCATCACCAAGCTTATCGCCTAAAATTTCAATCAACTTGGCATATCTTTCCTGAATAAACCCTATACGCCAATCTTCATTTTCTTGCATTTGATCTGCTGTAATTAAAGCAGAACCGGGAAGCATTGCGATAGCAGCACAACTACATACTCCCCCTGCACAAAGTTTGAAAAATTCATTCCGTTTCATTGCTTATTATTCCGATTGTAAGCTAATTGAAACTGGCTGTTTATCTAATTTTATAACGAATGAACCCAATGTACTTTTTGTCAAAGATTCGGTATCGTAATGCTTTGCTGATGGCTCTTTGGACAAAGTTTCTACATTAAGATAAGCCTCAGTGGTATATTCATTTCCCTTTTCAAATTCAATCGAAATTTCCCCCGATTTTGTATTATAAGCTACACTCTTGAATTCTCCGGCATCGAGCGTGAGCCACAAACCAACAGGAGATACATAAAAACGGTTTCGGGCAGCAGTGGTTAAATCTGTTTTCACCCAATCACCATTAACCGATGTGTTACCTCCGAATGAAAGCCAGCCAAGTTCTTCATGTTTTACAAGATAACTGGAAGTGTTGATTGCATATCCCAAGAAACCTGTTCCATAATCTCCGGTAATACCATCATTTGCCAAAGTTTGCGGGAAAGAATGGAAAGCACATGGAGCAAACCCATCTTCTGTAATATTTGAAATGGCACCAAGTAATCCACCATAACCTACACGTAATAAATAGATGTCTGAAGGATTTTCGTGGTATTGATAAAGTATCGGAATAGCATTCAGGGCTGAACCATAATGATGAATCATCCGCTCAAAACGCTGTAATTTTCCAGCGTAAATGAAATCCCATATACGACGGGCATTCCCATTATATGCCCAATGAGGAACCGTTGGCATATAGGCTAATATAGCGTTCAAAGTAACCATTGCCCCTTCATCAAAGCCAAAATATTTCGACCACATATATACCTCTTCCTGGCCGGTACAATCCCAAGGCATCTCACTTCCAAACGGATACGATAAAGTTGTCCAGTGATAAAACCGTACTTTCATTGCCAGTCGCAGCTCATTGGCCAGATCGGTTACTCCTTCCGCATTCAAATCGTTCAGTATCAGTATAAAAATAGTACCTTCCATTTGCCCGTGCATCACATAAGCCGGAGCCTGTTCAACCATTGCAATTGCTGTTTGAGCTGCATTTTCGAGATACCAGCGCCAATCCTGCTGTTTTACCAAACCGTTATAATAGCGTGCTAAACGATACATAGCCCAATGGGCAGCAGCCACATGCGGATAGTCGTATGACCGTCCAACCGATTCAGCTTCCTCTTTGCTCCAGGAAGGGAAGCCTCCATACCTGCCCCACCGGATCTGATTGCTGTATGTTCCTTTGGGCATCGAATCGGGTTCATAATAAAACATACTTTTGCGAACCCCATATTTATGTTCTCCTTCATTGTATTGAATTCCACCCCAGATAGTTTGATTCACAAAATCTTCAAGTTTTGCAATCTCTTCCTTATCGGGCATAACCACCTGTTTCATAATGGCTCCCAACCAGCTTCCGGCTCCTCCTTCATCACTTAAACCTGCAATCCAAACACGGGCATCCTGTAATACTTTTTGCTTTAACTCATAATCGTAAGTAATTACCGAAGGTGCCCGATTAAAAATATCGGTAGTATCATCATACCACTGCTCGGTGGTAAGAAAATTCCCATACGATTCGATCACCTTCTTTTCAGTATCTATAATTTTATAGTTGATGGTCTGGCTCAGCCCGTCTTCATAGTCGATGGTCAATCTGGCCCTACCCCATTTTTTTCCTTTAATTTCATACGATTTCCAGGTTGAACCAGTGCCCTCTGAGGCTGTGCATTCGATAGCCCCTTCGGGTTCAACTGTTATTTTCTTAACCGCTTTATTGTATTGAAGAAATAATTTAGCATTTACATCCATCGCCACCACATAACCCGGAATACCAACAGCAAACGGACGATTTGCCTCAGCCAGCGTATTTTCAATATCACGCAATGAATCAGCTAAAAGAAATTCTAATCCATAATTTTTTATTTCACCGGGTTTCAGCACTGAAGAAGTAGGTGTATTCCACTGTTCTACTCCTTTCCATTCTGTTTCTGAATATGATTTTGAATGAACCATCCATTCATGTAATCCCTCAAACGTATAACCAATAGGAGTAGGATCATCCAACAACGGACGATAATTTTCAAAAGGCGTTTTCCCATAAGGAACTACCAACATCACTTTGCCTTCACCGTTCAATTTTACAATTTGTAGGTACCCTGCATCTTTCCCAATATACGGATCAAAGAAAACATTCTCGGAGTGAGCCTGATCAAGAGTTTTATCGTTAAAATTGTTGTTGAATACCATGGGAATGCCGAGGGCTCCAATTTCAACGGCTTTGTCCGATTTGTTTTTAATTTCAAACCGCAATACAAGGTTATCGCCCTCCTTTTCCCAATAACGGATAATCTGCAAAGGAATATCGGATGGCAATGTATTCGAGAGATCAGCAGCAGAAAGCACTCCTGGATTTTGAGATGTTACAGCCTCCACATCAGCACGATTTTTTGTTGTTGAATAATAGCTCCAGTCTTTGTTCCCAACAGTCCGAAGACCGAGGTTTATATCACCAAGATGATAAAAACCATTTTTATCCCGCTCACTCAGCCGGTCACCGGGAGTATAGTCAAGCGAACTTCCATCGTTAGCTTTCAAAGAAGCTACGGTTTGCGACGAATTAAGCAACTCAAGCTTCAGTAAAGAAGTAGAAAACTCTTTTTTACCTTCATCGACATTTAGGGATGACGGTCCGGAATTTACTGGTACTTGGGCAGACAAAAAATGAATCTGCGAGATAAGTACCAATGTTACAAAAAAGAAATTACGGTTTGTGTGTTTCATAGTATTCCCTAAATTAGTCATCTAATAATTTATCAACTTAAAAGTTAGAAATTCTTATTTGCCTTATTACATCAATGATTCCTTTTTTTTTGAAATATTTACAATGAATATTTATTTGTCGCTTTATGACATGAAGGACATTCATCTGACTCCGGGAAAAACTTCTTTAATATCTGGTATAGTCCGGGATCGTATTCCTTTAATTCCATACGGGTGTTCACTTGATTATGTTTGCCATCAGGTTCTGGTACCTCAGCATTAACATTAAACCAAGATTGCACGCCTTCGGCAAAATATTCATAGATATTAGTAATAGCATAAGTATCCTTGTACTTACCTTCTTCTATTACAGAGTCCATCTGTTTCTGAAGCAAGCTATTAAAAGTAGTGTCATTGGGTAGTATACCTACTTCATGGATGGTGTGGGCAAATTCATGAATTAAAATATCTTCAGCATGATATTTGTCTATCTGGTAACATAACACGTTTTCTTCCGCACAGCTTGTTAATGGCAATTCCAGCGTACCACCCAAACCGCGTGCTCTTACGTCCCAATTGAGAGTTGTATCATTTGCTAAATAGGCATGCTCTGGAATATCAGTTGTTCCCTCATATCTCGCCATAACTGCAATTCTTGTATTATTACTTATCAGCGAATCAAGTACTTCATCTGGGAGAGAATCTGTCATAAACTTAACAGTATTGTAAACCGCATAAATAGCAGCATCAGGAACTTTTTTTGAGCTCATAATGTGTATGCCATTTGCATTGACATATTTTTTGTAGAAAGAATCCAGCTTTAATTTTTGTGGCGGAGCTGTGATTGCAATTAGCTCATTATCAGTTTTCACAGATTCCTGACCAAAACAACTTCCCCCAAATACCAAACACACTAAAAGAGTTATATATATTCTAAACAATAGAAAGTTCATAAATAAAATCTATCCTTAGTAAAATTAAGTTTAAGAAATTGGTTTTAACCTAAGTAATAGTACTCCATGACTTGGGATTTGCAAATCAAGAAAATCCTTTGTTGTGCCAGTGTACTTCTTATTCCAAACATTATAAAATTTGTATTCTTGTTTTCCGAAGCGAATAGCTTTGTCCTCATGGTAAATATTTAACCTGGCCCAATTGTAATCTTCTTTCCAAGTAAATTCACTTCGGTTTAAAAAGCATATGGCCAGTTCATTATTTTCAAGGAATTTAACCCAAATTTCTTTGTCCCCCATATCGAGAAATTTAAAAGCCTGGTTACCCAATTTATCCTGGTTAAGTGCAATAACTTCTTTGTTTGTTAATATTTCTTTTACATCCCTTGGCATATTTCTAAGGTCGTTACCCGCCATTAATGGCGCAGATAACATAGCCCACATGGAAAAGTGCGTTATATTTTCATCAAAAGTAAGCCCGGCATTTCCTACTTCCAGCATATCCGGGTCATTCCAATGGCCGGGACCAGCATAGCTGAACAAATCCGCTTGTTTATCAATAATATCAACTATTCCCAAACCACCCCAATTCAGCTTCCCTTCATAAATGTTACGAATATCAGGTGTTGTACGCCATAAATGCCCGATCCCCTTAGCCCATTCCAGGGTTTACTTTCTCCCCATTCGCATATGCTAAATACTATGGGGCGTCCGCAGACTTTAAGCGCATCGCTCATTGTTTTATAAGCGGCTTTTGGTTCCTGTCCTTCATCGTTACACCAATCATATTTTAAGTAATCCACACCCCAGGAAGCATAGGTTCTGGCGTCCTGAAATTGATAACCGCGACTTCCCGGCCTGCCCTGGCATGTTTGGGATCCGGCGCAGGAGTATATACCAAATTTTAATCCACGCGAATGTATATAGTCCGCAACTTCTTTCATCCCATTTGGAAAACGTTCCGGATCAGCAATAATATTACCCAGGCTATCTCGATCAACTTGCCAGCAATCATCAATAACAATATATTCATACCCGGCATCTTTCATCCCTGATTCAACCATCGCATCGGCCATATCTTTGATTAATGTCTCACTAACATTGCATCCAAACTTATTCCAACTGTTCCAGCCCATTGGGGGTGTTTTTGCCAACTCTTCAAAAGTCTGAGCTGACAAACTGGACGTTAATTGAGTGAGCAAACCAACTGATATAAATATGATACGTAAAAATTTCATTTAACTAACTCCACAGTTTTAAACTATCGCAGCAAAACTAACTTCTTGGTTTCTGAAAACGAACCTGCGTTAAGATTGTAAAAGTAGATGCCGCTTGAAATATTATTGGCATCAAAAGTAACAGAATAGTAACCTGGTTCTTCTACTTTATTTACAAGCGTCTTAATCACTCTGCCCAACATATCGTAAACTGTTAGGACAACTTTTTCCTTCTTTGGTAAAGCATAATAAATATTTGTCTGACCGTTGAACGGATTTGGATAGTTGTTTTCCAGCCTAAAGTCTTTAGGAAAAGAATTATCCCCGTCCACATCCGTAACAACTTCGATTTCAGAATCACTCAACGCCCGATTGTAAATTTGAAAATCACTGATTTCACCTTCAAAATACGGATCAGCCGGGTATTGTGAGCGCCCAAGCCAGTTATTACTGGTTGGTCCAAACATTATCGGATTAAAATCCATAGAACTATTTTCCGCGACTTTTTCACCATTTAAAAATAACGTACCCTGACTACCTTCAAGCCTTACAATAATACTATGCCATGTATTCAGACTCAACGGTGTATCATAAATAAGCCGTTGCTCTGCTTCAGCGCCGCCAGTGGTGATACAAAAACGCATATCATACCCGCTTGATGGTGTGAGAAACATATTCATTGAGACACTGTTTCCGAAATCGAATATCCGTTGCCAGGCATTGCTGCTTTTGACCAGGACTTTTGTCAATATCGTAAAGTCAACCATTTCCTGAGTAATATTATCTGACAATGCTATGTAATCATCAGTGCCGTCGAATGTATAATGTTCACCTGTCCAGATTGGTTCAGATTGTTCTTCCGGTAACGAATCATAAACATCCCAGTAGGCTGTGTATACGTTAAAATGAGTTCTAAAAACAGGAATAAGTGTAATATCGTTTTCAGACCCCATGTTAAAAATTCTGAAAGTGCAATCCTTGTCCGGAACCGCTTCGATCCATTCGGGAAATGGCCTATTAATCTCGAAGAGTATGGGAACAGTGATATCTTCTGCGCGATAGCCTGTGGGCGAATCATAATATCCGCCAACCGGGCTTTGCCCATCAAAAATACCAGCCAAAAGTACCGGCCCATAGAAAAATGCAATTCGCTGCTCATTATCCGGCGCTTTATCAATACTGAGCGACATGGGTATTTGAATATCAATTTTATCTCCATCTTGCCATGTACGCTCTATTTGAATATAACTGCCGGGTGAATTTTGATAATTGAATTTCTCACTGTTTATTTCAATGGCTAATCCTTTTTTTGCCCAGCCTGGATATCGGAAATAAATAGGCATGTTTACTGCACCACTACAATTTACTGTAAGATGAATTATATCATCATCGGGAAAATTTGTATTCATAGTAATGCTGATGTTCTTTTCTTCCCATGTTAAAATGGAAGGGATAAACAGGTTTACAAATACTCCTTCTTCATTGTGATAGTATATAGTATTACCATATTTTGAATGATTTTCCATGCCGGAACCAGTGCAGCACCAAAATGAATTTGTTTTACTACTGAAACGTTGAATATAAGGTCCGTAGAGACCACATTTGTAGGTGGTACACCCATTTTCAGGATTAATGGACATAAGAATGTGGTTGTACAATGCCCGTTCATAATAATCCATTTTTTCAACTTCAGCACTCCATGAAAATAAATGCCTAGTAAGCTTCAGCATATTGTAGGTATTGCATGTTTCAGACATTGCTCCTGTTCCCATGTGGGCAGCAATTATATCGCGTTCACCAAACCATTCATTCTCGCTGTTGCCGCCATTAACATACGAATGATGCTTAACCACACTATCCCAAAAGAATTCGGCAATAGTTTTATTCTGTTGATCTTCAGTTAATTCATATATTCTAGCAGCACCAATCACCTTGGGTATTTGTGTATTAGCATGGAATCCAGCCAATTGATCAAATTTGTTTGCTAACGGATTCATTATACTTTCATGATAAAACCGCTTTGCCAAATCGAAGTATTTCGATTCATTAGTGAAACCATAAACATCTGCAAATATCTCATACATACCACCCTGCTCGCATTCCAGCATTTTTTGCATTTGAGTATTTGAGAGCGATTTTGTAACCTGGTCAGCCCAATCGGTCATCCCGATTAAAATCTGTTTTGCTTTTTCATTATCACAATATAAATAAGCATCCCTTACTCCGGCGTAGGCTTTGTGGATATTGTACCATGGCACCCAGCCGCCATTCAGTTCAAAACCACCGGGTACATTTATTACGCCCTGAGATATTTCGTTAAAGATCTTCAAACCATCTGGGACAGCGCCAACATAGCCATTTCCATTTGCGAGTTGAACCTGTTCCAGTTCATCAACAATATAGTTCACTCGCTCTAAAAACTGCTCATCACCTGACGCTTTGTACATCATCGCGCAGGCAGAAAGATAGTGTCCAAGAGAATGCCCGTTTAATCCGGTCGATTCCCAGCCTCCATAACGAACACCTTTGGGAATTAATCCGGCTTCGTTTAAATAATCCGAAAGCAGCCTGTCGGGATCAAGTTCAAGAAGATAAGCCCTATCTCTTTCCATGGCTTGTTTAAACATACCGTCAAGCAGTTTCACCTGGTCCAGCTTAAATGGTTTTGCCTTAAAATCTGTAGCTAAATTCACGTTTGTTACCACAAAAATTATAAATAAGAAACTGAATATGATTGATCGGGCCTTTTTAAAATAGTGGCTCAATATAACTTCCATGGAGTCGAAATATTTTTTTATTAGATATGGATTGTAGTGTTTAATATTCATTTTATTTAACAATCTTAAAAAAAGCGATTCAAATAATGAACCGCTTTTTGAATTTTATATCAGGCATCGTTTACTTCACAAGAAGCATTTTCTTAGATACTGAATAATTCGCTGTTTCAAGCCTGTAAACATAGACTCCACTTGTCAGGTTTGAAGCATCAAAATCTACTTTATATGTACCAGCATTCATTTGTTCCTTTACTAAAGTTGCTACTTCTTGACCTAAAATATTGAATACTTTCAATGAAACATTTCCACTTTGAGGAAGTGAAAATTCAATTTTAGTTGTAGGATTAAATGGATTTGGATAATTTTGACCCAATTTGTACTTGTCAGGTATAGAAGCGTTGATTGTTTCAACGCCGGTTGTTACTAAACCAGGGTCCCATCTTTCAGCGTATTCCGGATACCAGTTCAAATCGCCAAGCGGTTTGCCGTCCGTTCCTACCAATGCGCTATTGCCAACAGCCAAATTATAACCCAATGGCCAAACCATTGCGGGATTAGGCTGAGGGTCTCCTTCTCCCGGAGTATAATAATAACGTGTAGGTGATGTTCCAACACCCCCAACGACATTTACCAGCCAGGAAACAAGTGAATCCATGGTTGCTGCGCCGCCATATCCGCCAATAAATTGAGGCTCACCATATTCATCTTCTGAAAAAGTACCGCTTTCAGTAAAAAGTGGATAGCTAGCATCATCATCGAACATTCCCTGTACGCGTGAATTCATCCACACTTGTTCTTTAAGAGAATCAGCGCTATTCCAATAATCCTTTATTTCACTGGACCAACCATAATAATTGTCCACCAGGGAAATTTTACGAAGGGGTTCTACCTCTGTAATACCAACACCTTGCTGGGCTGCATAAACTGTGTCGACACCCGCAGTTGACAAAGTATCAACATATACAATACCCCAGTTTAACAAACTATCACTAGCCACTTGCAACATCTGGATATCATAACCTTGGACGCCACAATTGTAAAAAATATTACTCTTAAATTCAGCATTGGTCCAGGCTGAGTTGAAAAAACAATAAATTGCATTATTAATGACTGTATTATGCTCTATAACCACGCTTTTTTGCACGCCCCCGTAATTGATAAAGAACGGACCGGAACAGTTCAATGACGTATTATTTCTCATGACAATGTCACCGGTATTATTATTGCCCATATTTACTGAGTAACCACTCCAGTTGCCATACCAGGCAGTCCCTCCATTACCACCATTGTTAAAAACCATATTGTTGGTAAAAGTTATATTTACATCAATTGCTCCGGTGCTGAAAGCGGCTCCATCGCCTCCCATCCATTCAAAATAGCAACCGTCAACAATATTTGTAGAACCATCCTGTGTAGTTTGGATTATGTAGCTTGCTTGCGCGGCTGCTCCCAGTACAGGTTCCTCAATATCTGCTCCACAAAAGTAAATATTCCTTACTGTTACAGGGCCGTTATTTTGTATAATATTGGATGGAAATTCGTTGTTAAGATCAGTAGCAGCGACAACCAAAGGAGGCGCATTTTCTGCATCGGGTTTTTGTTGTGCACAGATGCTTAGAGGGCGCTCTGTAACAATTTCGTGAGATACTGCATATGTTTCATTGTTTGCTAACATGTATACATTGACAGGTGTACCCGCTGAATCAAGCTTGCCTCCATAAGATATCCACTTGTTTATCGCATCCCATTTTGAGTCATTCCATGTAGGAAATACCAGAAGTGTATCTCCCTGAAGAATAGTAGGTTCCGATGGTGTCTCTATCTGAGCAAACAGATGTCCGCTCGTTAATACAAAAGATAATACTAACAAAGTAATTAACTTTTTTTTCATAACTCCTCCTAACTAAATAGATTAATTTTATTTTTTAATTGAAACATACAAGAAATCCTGACTATGGTCCTCTTTTCATTTTTCCCTCCAATTAGTTAAGTTATAGCTTGTATCTCAGTCCAAATGCAAGGCCGATACCTCCATATCTTTCAATTGTTGAATTCCCTGAGCCATTATTGATTTGGATATATCTTGACCGCCCTATATTTGTGATATTACAATAGGCGTTTAATCCATCAAGTGGAAGCACCTGACGAATGGCTATATCATAATTATAACGTTCCTTAGTATTCTCATTATAAACTTCATGGTATTCGGCTCTTTGAAATAAATCGTCTGTAAATTTCATGGAAGCCCGGATAGAAAATCCCATATAATCATATCCGATGGCTATGTTAAAAATCTCATTCGCCTGGTCAATCATGCGGCGGGTATAAAAAGTATCTGCATAAACTGTTTCAGTTTTAGGTGTAATTCTAATTTGGCCAAATATATATGTTGTATCATACCCGGTAATAATCTCCGATTTATCAACCCTCGGATATTTTGCCTCTGAACTTTGTTTTGTAAAATTCACATTTAAAACCAGGCCTTTAAGCAAACCGGGTAAATACCAAAAGCTAGTCTGCCATTCCAGTTCTATTCCATTTACATAGGCAGCTTCAGAACTATTCATAGTCCAGTTCATTCTCTTATTAACAGCCTCATTTCCAGGCAACCCATCAAACATTTCCGTCAGTTCGGCTGCACTTCCCACCTGGCTAAGAGGGATTTCACCGTGCTTAAATACAAGATCTTTAATATTTTTATGGAAACCTCCTATTGTAAAAAGACCCAATTTTGCTTCATGAAAAGAAAGATAAAGATCAATATTCTCAGCGAGCGCAGGTTTCAGATAGGGATCATTATATACGATAGTATTTTGATTGATTCGCCACCTGGGAATGAAATCTTGAAACTTTGGACGTGATAACGTATGTGTATAACTTGCTTTAACACTAAACCAATCAAACGGTCTGTAAATGGCGTGGAGCATTGGCAGTAAAAACTCATTTTTTCGTTTGCGGTCCACATAATAATTGGCTATTTCTGTCCAAGGAGTCGTTGGGCTTTCAAATGCGACCAGAGGTAAGCGCCAAGCTGTATAGTCAGTCTCATTGCGTTCATAACGAATACCGAGATTAAGAGTAAGTTTTCCCAAAAGATCGATCTGGGGCATTATATAAGCACCGGTGTAATCTTCTGTACCATGATAATCAGTTTGATAGGACAGGGAATTTTGTTGAAAATAATAATTTTTTGATTTGGCAAAATCAAGCAGGTAAAGCACCCTGTCTTTATCAGGCATTTCTTTGAGATCATAATCACCTAACAGAAGATCATCTTCTTCATAATCAGGATCTACTACTAAAGTGCCCGCGAAAAAGGGGGATGGATTATGGGAAGGTTCCGCTCGAAATTCAGCCACTGTATTGGGCAACCATGGAATATCGGCGGCAGCCAATGCTTGCATTAACCCTCTCCAGTCTTGTTCCTGATTAAAGGATATGAAACCTTCATTATAATCATACTCCTTGGACTGATGTTTATACATAGCTCCCATTTGAATATTAAGTCCCATCCAATTTGTAATTTCAAATTGTCTCTCAATATCAAAGTTGAAGGAGAGCTGGCTGTTTTCAGAATTGTGGGTTTTCTCCCTAATTTCTCCTATTGAGGATTCTTCAAGATGAAAGTCAACAGTACCTAATTTAGGTATTTCGATCGGAGGGGCATCAAAATAAGCAGCGTCATCCATTATTCCATTATTATCCCACATCCCGGTTGAAACTCCAAGAGGAGATTCATTTTTGGCATAGGCATAAGCAACACTGCCACTTAATTTATAATCACCGATGTATTGCTCTATTTTTAAGGAATTATTCAGGATGGTAATATTTTCTTTATTGAATTCAAGATTATGTGAAATTCCGTCGTCAAATGTTGCAGAACGCGTTAATTTCTCAGATTCTCTTGAGCTAAAAAAATTGCTGAATTTAATTTTGGTTGTATTTGTTGTATAATCCGTTAGCAGGGAAGCCCCAAGACGATATTTCATATGATCGTTAACATCCAGCAGGTCCATTCTATCTACTACTGTTTTATTTTTTCCAGCATCATCATCAAAGTACTCAGCATAAACCGCTGTCATCTCATCCGTACCAGTATGTCCATTCTCATATGTCAATTGACCGAAGACACCAATTAAATTGTTATAAAAGCGTTTACTTCCATTTATAATAATTTTAGGATTTTCGTAAGAATCACTAACATCATTGTAGCCATTTTCAAGCAATACATTCAAGGTGGGTTCGTCCGGTGCTTCTTTCAAAATCAAATTAACCGTAGCACCAATCACATTTGCTTCGTTATCCGCCATGGCGGATTTGGTTACTTCTATACCGCCAAGCATATATTGGGAAATCATTCCCAAACCACTGCTCCGCGTAGTATCATCTGTGGAAGCCATATCAAATCCATCAATCTGGATCTGGTTATAGTGTGGTGATAATCCCCGGATCACCATTTTATCATCCTTAAGTGAAATCCCTGGTAAACGGCCAACAGCTTCTGCAGCGCTGACCTCAGGTATTTCTTGTATACGTTCAGCGGAAATAACATTTTTTATATTGTTGGATCTAAGCTGCTGGTTAATGGCCGCCTGTTGTCCTTCCGCCTGTGCGGTTATCACAACAGTTTCTCCACTAATGGTTTCATGTTCCAACTCGCATTTGATTTCAACTATTTTATTTCCATCTGGCACCGTTACGCTCATCGTCTTTTTTTTGTAGCCAACATAACTAATTGTTAATTGATAGGTACCAGGTTGAACTCCCGGAATGATAAATCTTCCGTTTAAATCTGTCGCTGTACCAATTGATGTTCCCTCAATTAGTACATTTGCAGCAGGCAGGTTTGATCCGGTCTCTGTATCGGTAACTCTTCCGGCAATTTTCCCAGTATTTACTGCCAAAAGATGATTTACCATACAGAATAAAAAAAGCATGATAAATAGTAGTTTTTGGTACATTATTCTTCCTCCTTCTATAAAAAGTGAATAGAATAAATTACATATTTTTTCTGGATGCATATTTGTAAAACTCAATATTCTCTTTTGTAACAATATCTATTGGCATCATAATTTTATCATCAATATTTTGATTTAAAACGACTTTCCTATACAATAATTGTATACCCTGATAACCTTGTGCAATTGGAGATTGACAGATTAAAAAATCAATTACCGATTTATTTAAGAAAGCAACATTTTCTTTTATTAAATCATAACCTATAATTCTGATTTTATTTTGGTTATTATTTAATTCCATATAAGAAGCAACTAAAAATGTTAATGCATTGGTTACAAATATCCCTTTAAAATTTTTGTTGTCTATAATTGTGTTTAATAATGCGTTAATACTACTCAAATCAGGGCTTTCCGCCCATTCATAAACTTGAATATTATTTTTTATGTTATTATCCTGAAAATAGCTTTGGAATCCTAAAGTACGTTGACTAATATGATAATCTTCTGGCATTACACGAATTATAGCAATATCTCCACTATCATCAATCAGTATTCTCATTAATTTTCCTGCTAAAATACCGCTTTGATAAGCATCTTGTCCAATAAACGTAATTCGCTTGGTATCAGGTAAATCCGAGTCGAAAAAGATATAAGGAGTTTTACGAGGAATTCGAGAAAGAAATTCTTTAGTAAGATTAATTAGAACTGGAGCAATCAGTAAACCATCTAAATCTTCTTTCAGTATTTGAGAACACTTTTCGTTAAAGGAAGCCTCTGAATAGCGATCGAAATGAAAAAATTTTAATTTTATATTTTGAGATTCTAATTCCTTCCCGGCTTCGAGCATCCCAATGGCAGATTGTTCCCAATAATTAGCATCCTGATGCAATTCGGGCATTAAAATACCGATTTCATATTTTTTAGCTAATTTAAGTTGGCGAGCATAAACATTAGGAGAGTAGTTTAAAGTCTTAATGGCCTGTTTAACTCTTTTCTTAGTATCAGGAGAGACATAACCACGATTGTGTATTACACGATCTACTGTTCCAATAGAGACATTAGCAAGTTTTGCGATATCTTTGATAGTAGCCACTTCTAATTCCTCATAATTTCAAGAATATCAATACTTTTAAATAATTCTATTTTTGACAACATATTACACTTGAGTGTACGTACACAGATTATTTTTAAAAAAAATTTGATAGTTCATTTATATTAACAAATTTTCATAAACCTCTATTAGCATCGTGAGAAGTGAATAACTAATTGTGTTAACGTACACATAAGAATTAAAAAATTATATATTTTCAATGGATGAATATTTGTAAAACTCAATATTCTCTTTTGTAACAATATCTATTGGCATCATGATTTTATCATCAATATCTTGATTTAAAACAACTTTTCTATACAATAATTGTATACCCTGATAACCTTGTGCAATTGGAGATTGACAGATTAAAAAATCAATTATCGATTTATTTAAAAAAGCAACATTTTCTTTTATTAAATCATAACCTATAATTTTGATTTTATTTTGATAGTTATTTAATTCTATAAAAGAAGTAATCCAAAATGTTAATGCATTGGTCACAAATATCCCTTTAAGAACATGCTTATTTA
Organism: Ignavibacteria bacterium; assembly: GCA_050117315.1. Taxonomy (GTDB): domain Bacteria; phylum Bacteroidota; class Ignavibacteria; order Ignavibacteriales; family Melioribacteraceae; genus JANQIV01. The sequence goes on along the minus strand of JASFMY010000020.1, from coordinate 12,526 downwards.
TAATACCTTTTAAGAATACATTAAAATCAAATAAATCTTCTCCCTCCGGTCTTTCATAAATATGAATAGTATTATTAAAATTATTATCCTGAAAATAGCTTTGGAATCCTTTAATGCGTAGCTCAAGATTATAACTTTCTGGTATTACACGAATTATAGCAATATCACCACTATCACCAATTATCATTCTCATTAATTTTCCTGCTAAAATGCCGCTTTTATAAGCATCTTGTCCAATAAACGCAATTCGTCTAGTCCCAGGTAAATCAGAGTCAATAAAAATATAAGGTGTTTTATGGGGAATTTGCGAAACAAATTCTTTAGTAGGATTAATTAGAACTGGAGAAATCAATAAACCATCTAAATTTTCTTTTAATATATGAGCACACTTTTCTTTAAAGGAATTCCCTGAACGGGGATCGAAATGAAAGAATTTTAATTTTATATTGTGAGATTTTAATTCTTTCCCGGCTTTTCGCATTCCAATTTCAGGCTCTTCCCAATAATTATTATCATAAGTCAATTCGGGAATTAATATACCGAATTCATATTTTTTAGCTAATTTAAGTTGGCGAGCATAAATATTTGGAGTGTAGTTTAAGGTCTTAATGGCCTGTTCAACCTTTTTCCTAGTATCCGGTGAGACATAACTGCGATTATGTAATACACGATCAACTGTTCCAATAGAGACATTAGCAAGTTTTGCGATATCTTTGATAGTAGCCACTTCTAATTTCTCATAATTTTAAGAATATCTATACTTTTAAAACTAATGAGTTAAATAATTCCACTATTGACAACCTATTACGTTTATGTGTACGTACACATATTTTTTTAAAAAAATATGTGGTTTATTTTATTGATAAATTTTTATGTGAAAAAATGAGAAATAAAACTTGGATTGTCAAGTGTTTTTATTGCCTTTGCAAAAAAATATTGGTACAAGATCAACAAAGGTGACAAAATATTAAATTGAACCCGTTGTGTGAAATAGAAAAGTCAAATACCACCACCAGAGGTGGTGGCTTTTATAAATGTCCTAGAAGGCACCCTGTTGTATTGTCTTTATAATTCTAGTTGTTCATTTGTTCTATCGTTCTTCTCTTGCCATTTTACATATTTTCTGATTTTTTCTTCATCTATGCCCACTGTACTTACGCAATAGCCTCTTGTCCACAGATCTCTTCCCCAATATTTTTTCCCTTGCTTTTCATATCTCTGAAATAGATTGATTGATATCTTTCCCTTCAAAAATCCCATCATTGATGATATTGAATATTTCGGGGGAATCGACACAACTATATCAATATGATCCTTTTCTATATTCATTTCCAATATCTCTACCATATCTTTTTCTCTGCATAGTTGATATAATTTCTGCCTTGTGTATTCTGCTATATCTCCCTCAAATATTCTATATCGGTATTTCGGGCATATTACTATATGATACTTGCATTCATATAATGTGTGTGTTAATTTTCTTAAGCGACTCATTTCTACCTCCCGTTTGCGGATACCTTCTAGACGGGAGGTTTATTATATCTAATTCTTAATTCTTTTCAAACGGTCAAACCATTTGGGCTGACCTCTACCTTAGGTAGTGGTTTTCGTTTTTCAATAAACAAAAACCTACGTGAGTATTACTATTTCAATAATATCATTTTTTTAGAGCTTGTCAACGAACCCGCTTTTAATCTGTAGATATAAATACCGCTACTTAATTCGGAAGCATCAAAATCTATTTTGTAGCTGCCGGCTGACATTTGTCTGTTAATTAATGTAGCTACTTCCTGACCCAAAATATTAAATACTTTTAATGTAACATAATCACTCTTAGGAACCGCAAATTCAATATTTGTTGTTGGATTAAACGGGTTAGGATAATTTTGATTTAGAACAAATTCTGTTGACAACGTATTATTTGCTTCTACATCTGTAATATCTGATTGAACGCTATTATAACCGTCTGGTAATTCCCATGTTAAATCCCCAATAGGTCCGCCTGTTGTACTTGCTTTTCTTAATTCAGGATTAGTAATCTTTAAATTATAAAACATCGGATCAGTAGGAGATAATGGTTCACCATCCGGGTCGAGCATAAATGTAGTTGCCGGTACATCTGGCCAAGCTCCATTTGATTGATTATAATAGTATTTGGAGTAGTTAATTAAAGTATCTGAATAATCAAAGTAATCTTCAAATTGTGGATCTAAACTTGTTGTGTTTTTTAGTATTAAACCAGGCCAGGTTTCATCGTCTTCAAACATTGCCCGAGTACGGGAGTTCATAAATCCATCATAAAATGTTGGATCTGCAACTACAAATCCATGATACTTTACTGGATCAGACATAGCTACAGCCCAATAATCTTTAATATTTTGTTTTACAAAATTATTATTGTTTTTAACAATCATATTCCTGGTTGCTTCTTTCGCATAATCAACCACACCTAATAAATCAGTGTAAAGTGTATCTATATTCAATATACCGTAAGGTAAGGGATCGGGAACTGTGCTTCCAATTTGCATGGAATCTTCACCCATAGTGTGCGCATTATAAAATAACATGTTTGTAAACTCGGCATTTGTATAATGCACACCATGAATAGGGAATTGTACCCAATCAGCTATTGTACAATGATCCATCTTAAAAAGATTTTCAGTTGACTCCCAAGTATTAGTTAGAAAGGAACCGCCGCCATACCATGTACAGTTTTGCATAATTACAGTATCTAATTCAGCTGAACTAATATCGAATCCCTGTCCTGACCACACACTGTTATTAAGTGGTTTATTGAAACGGAACAGACAATTAGTTACTTTCATATTTAGACCATCTTTGCTAGCCGATAAAGCAAAACCCGTATTAAAATCCCATATATTATCATGAAGAATTACTTCAGCATTTTCTCCTGTAACTTCTAAACCGGCTCGTGCCCATGCAGTTATATTACCATCGGATGTTTCATCGCACTGCATTATATGAAGGCCTTCCAAAATTATATTCATCTCTCCGCTCAACATATACCATCCGCTCCACCCATCCTGGACAAGAATATAGGGTCTTGATTCACCTGAAGTTCTTTCTCCACTTACGATATGCAAATCATAAGTACCTGCTGTAAGTTTCCCGGACATAGGATACCATCCGCCCGGCTCAAGCTCATAGACCAAATGCTTGCGGGAACCATCATCATTTGTATCGGCAGCAACAATTTCATTCCAAGGCGTTGCATCATGATCAGTTTGGTGAATAACTAAGGTATCTCCTTTCTCTTCAGTTGCGTATAAAGGATTATTAAAAAACGTAACAATAATTAACATCGTTAGGGATAGTAATTGTTTAATCATTATGACCTCCCATGTTAGTTAAGTTATTTTAATTAAAAGCAACTGTTTTTTGTACTGTGTTTTTTTATCTTCTTTAATAAAAAACTCTTTTGTTAAAATTCATACCGTAGTCCAAGCGAACCTGTCATACCGTAAAATTGTTCATCATTATTGTATTTGTCTGTATATGTATAAGATTTCTCAGCTTCTTATATGCATAAGTAAAAAAACAAAAAAAGGACAGCCATTTATAATAAACAACTGTCCTTTTGTTAACTAAATATAAAGTAAAACTTTCTTTAAAAGTATTACTTCAATAACATCATTTTCTTGGAACTTGTAAACGAACCGGTTTCTAATCTGTAGATATAAAGACCGCTGCTTAATTTGGAGGCATCAAAATCTACTTTGTAACTGCCTGCCGATATTTCTCTGTTAATTAAGGTAGCTACTTCCTGACCCAATATATTAAATACTTTTAATGTTACATAATCACTCTTAGGAATTGAGAACTCTATATTTGTTGTCGGATTAAACGGGTTAGGATAATTTTGACTAAGTGCAAAGTCTGTCGGCAATGTATTAATTTCTTCTACATCTGTTACTAGAATTTCTTCTTGAGTGCTATTATAACCGTCTGCTAATTCCCATGTTAAATCACCAATAGGTCCGCCAGTTGTACTTGCTGTTCTTAATGTAGAATTAGTAATCTTTAAATTATAAACCATCGGATCAGTAGGATATAATGGTTCACCATCTGGGTCAAGCATAAATGTAGTTGCTGGTACATCTGGCCAGGCTCCATTTGATTGATTATAATAGTATTTGGAGTAGTTAATTAGAGTATCTGAATAATCAAAGTAACTTTCAAATTCAGGATCTAAACTAGTAGTATTTTCCAGAACTAATCCCGGCCAAGTAGCATTGTCTTCGAACATAGCACGGGAACGCGAGTTCATAAATCCATCGTAGAAATCCGGATCAGGCGCTACAAAACCATGATATTTTGCATAATCAGATTCGCAAACTGCCCAGTAATCTTTGATATTTTGTTTGACGAAATTGTTATTATTACTAACAAGTAAATTACGTGTCGCTTCTTGTCCCATATTAGGTGTCGCAACAGATGAATCAGCATTGTAGTCGTAGAATATTGTGTCAATATTTATTACAGCAAAAGGTAATCCGTCCATATCCTGTCCTACTATCTGAGCTGTATCTTCACCCATTGTATAAGCATTGTAAAAAAGGTTATTTGTAAATTCAGAGTTTACCCAATGTGCACCGTGAATAGGCCACTGAACAAAGTCGACAATTGTACAATGATCCATTCTAAATAACTTCTCCGTTGATTCCCATGTTTTTAACATAAAAGGGCCACCGCCGTACCATGTACAATTTTGAATAATAACCGTATCTAAATCTGCTGCACTGACGTCAATCCCTTGTCCAGCCCATACACCGTTATCAAGTGGTTTGCTGAAACGGAAAAGAGTATTTGTAACTTTAAGATTAAGACCATTTCTCTGTATTTGAGTAGTGAATCCTGTGGTAAAATCCCATATACAATCATGAATAACAATAGTGCTGTTTTCACCGGTACCCAGCAAACCGGCTCTTGCCCAGGAACCAATATTACCGCCAACTGTTTCTTCAATTTGCATTATGTGAAGACCTTCTAAAGTTATACTTTTGTCGGTGGTCATCATCCACCAAGCACCAGCATCTAATTTTTCAAGAATTTTCGGTCTTGCTTGGCCTTCAGTTCTTTTTCCGCCTATAATAGCTATATCACTAGTTACAACTAATGCACTGGATATTGGGTACCATCCACCATCAGCAGGATCAAGTTCATAAACAGAGTGAGCTTGAGAACCATCAGCATTTGTATCGGCAGTAACAATTTCGTTCCAAGCAAGACTTGCCTGATCAGACATATGAATAACTAGAGTATCTCCTTTTTCATCAGTAGCGTATGTGGGATTATTAAAAAACGCAACAACTAGTAAAACTAATGCTGCAAAGTGTAGTAATTGTTTAGTCATTATGGACCTCCCATATTTAGTTAAGTTATTTAAATTAAAGTAACTGTTGTATTTTTTGTGCTACGGTTTTCATTTTTTAAAAAATATTTTCATCAGAATTCATACCGAACTCCAAGTGAACCTGTCATTCCGTAATATTGCTCATTATTATTATAATCTTTTGTATAAGTGTACGACATATCAACTTCTTCAGTAAGATTACTCATTAAAAATTGTACCGATAATCCTTCAACGGGAAGTTTCTGACGTATTGATAAATCCAATTTTGAATAATCTTGAGTATAGGCGTCATCTTCAACATACTCCCCTTTATACGACAATGTTTTTCCCTGGAAGTTATAAGCAATTCTCATAGAAAAATCCTTATAATCATATCCAAGCGAGACATTAAATATATCATTAGGTTGGTCTATTAAAGATGTTGTTTGGAAACTATCTATACGTGCTTCTTCAATTATCCAAGGTTTAGTAGGATCTGGTACAGTTTGTTTTATTCGTGATGTATAATATTCCGCGTTAGATGAAATCCTAGAATAGTTTAATCCTAATACTATTCCGTTTAACGGTTTAGGTAAATACCACAAATTAGTTTGCCAGCTAAATTCCAAACCTCTTATATATGCTGTATTTTCAAGATTTTGCCAAATAATAGAAGTTTGTCCTTTAGGAACGGCAAAATCATAATCATTGTCTCTTAGAATTTGATTATCTGCACTTGCATCTATTACAGTAAATGATTTTACATAAAAGAATTTATCAATTTCTTTATAGAAACCACCAACTGTAAATAACCCTATGTAATTACCGTAGAATGAAAATATAAGATCAAAGTTATTGGATTCTGCCGGTTCCAGATGTCGGTTTCCGGCAGCACCACTTGCAACAGTAAAATAATCAGCTTGTGTATTACCTGATAAATTATTTCTTATATCGGCACTATAATGCGGTACAAAAGCATAATACTCAGGTCTTGCAAGTGATTTTGAATAAGCAACTCTTACATCACCCCAATCTGAGTAGTTATATCGTAACGTTGCACTTGGGAGAATATACTCGTTTGTTCGTTTCGAGTTCTTCAGTGTATCTAATTTATCATAGGGAGTACTGGCAATATCTACAACACCATAACCGCTATAATCTGTTTCTTCTTTTTCGTATCTTACTCCCGTATTAAAAGATATGTCTTTTCCCCAATTTAAATCCAACATTAAATATCCGGCATAGAATTGTTCGTCTCCGTTATAATCATTTGCCAGATCGGAAGCAACTACATTACCCCACTGGGATAAGTTTGCCCAATTTGCAGCCTTACCTCTCTCAACAACTTGGTCTACCCATTTTCGCTCTGCGAAATATTTCATGCCAAACTTATCATCCAATATATTTTCAGTCCCGGATTTATATAACGGATATGCATAAAAGTCACCTGTACCTACTACCCATGGAGCCCATTCAATCTCGGGATTATCTTCCATTATTTGTTGCAGAATGTCCGAATCTCCACCATAAATTCCACCGGCATCACCATCATAACTATAGTCAAAATCACGGTCTTTTAATCGTACCTTGCCGCCAACTTTTGCAGATCCCGATATTTGGTTGCTTATTACAAAAGGGACTTTGAAATTTGTTTGGAATGAGGCTTCATTTTCATCAAAAGTTCTATCTTCTCTAAAGAGCCTTGATAATAGATAATTTCTAGAAGTTGAACCTGTATCTATAATATTTGGAATCAAATCGTAAGCAGTCTTTCCATAAGTATCTTTATAAAAAGAATTGTTTATTGGAACATCAAGATTTCCATCATACCAGAAACTCATTGCATTTGTATAACCTTCTCTGTGCCCAGTTGTATAAGCAGCTCCTACATCCAAAGTTGCTACATCAAAAACTTCAGTTTCAAAACTGAGAGAATTAACCAAGGTATAGTTCTCCTCATACACAGATCTCATATTCTTTTCAGCTCCAATTGTTCCAATATTAGCATTAACCGTGTATATATCATTTCTTTCCCAACGGTCCTCATCAAAAGTATTATAGATAGTATTAAGCTGTATTTTTCCTTTAGGTAGTTTATAGTCTAATAATAATGTCGCTCCAAAACGGTCCCGAGTAATATCATTTTTCTGATAATTACCTTCACCTAAATAAACTCCTTCGTCTTGTGTTTCTGATCTACTTCTACCGTAAGTTGCCGATAATGCGTGATTTGGTCGCTCTGCTTTTTCTAAATTAACCTGCGCTATAACACCTAATTTACTATCAAAGAAACGGTTGCTTACATTGACCGAATTTCTATATGAACCTACGTCTTCACTTAGGCCATTATACATACCTTCAAGAATTGCATTTGCATGTAATCCTTCGGGGGCAATTGCAAGTTTTAAGTCAACAATTCCTCCTATAACGTCTGCGTCATCTTCTGCCCTAAGTGTTTTGCGTACTTCTATTCCATCCAGCATATACTGCGATATACCCGCTAAACCTACTGCCGTATTATCTTGATTTGTTGACGGCATTCTGATATTGTTGATTGTTATGAGATTTAATCTGGGTTGTATTCCTCTGACTACTACTTCATTGCCTTCACCGGATGATCTTTTTATCGATATTCCCGGTAAACGCCCTACCGATTCTGCTGCATTTGCATCCGGGACTTCTTGTATGCGGCTTGCCGAAACTACATTCGTAATTCCCGTAGATGAGAGTTGTTGGTTTATGGCTTGAATTTGGCTTTCAGCCTGCGCAGTAATTGTTACGGTTTCTCCTTCAATTATTTTAAATACAAGTTGATAATCTTCACTTAATGTTCTACCGGCAACAACTGTAATATCAACTGCTAATTCTTCATAACCGACATAACGAATAAGGAGTTTGTAATCTCCCGCCGGTATATTCCTGATTAAAAACTCTCCTTCAAAATTTGAGGCTGCACCGTAACTTGTTCCCTGAATTAATACGTTTGCAGCAAACAACGGATCGCCGGTTTCTTTGTCAAAAACTCTCCCTTTTACCGAGCCGGTACCTTGTGCATATAGTGCATGTGCGACTAAAAGAAACACTAGAAGAGAAGAAAAGAAAAATTTCTTCCTAAAGATGTAAAGTTTTGTCATGGTTACTCCTCCCAAACGACAATAATTTAAATATTTAGATTTTGTGAATTACAAATATTTTTCCCCTAATAGTTATGATGAAAGCTCATTGTCTGATAATAAAATAGGTTTAAATTTATATTTTAAAAATAGCACATTTACATAGACAATATCAAAGTAAAAAAAGCAAGAATAATGCCATCCGGCAGGTAATATCAAATACTTAAAAAATGATATATTTTTCATTCTTTTCTTATAAATTATTATTATTCTGATAAAGTTTTATAACAATAATAAAATCCTAAACAATCTCTTTTCCATAAAATTTTTATAAAAACCTGTTGAGTGAAATAAAGCCAAAGCAGATTTAATTTTGGATAACAGGTTATGATTTGTTAATAAATTGCATAATAGCCATATCAGTAATCTTTGATAAGATACGGGTTCTAAAGCTCTAGTGAATGTGTGATAATTCGGTTTCCGTGAAAAATGTTTTGATTTCAATAAAAAACGAAACAAAAATTTTCTTGACACCCTATTTTTACATCCCCACTGAAGCATGCGGCTATTTATATTTTTAACCAACTTAGCATTCCGACTCACAATGAGTTAGCAAGACAGCACCCTATCCTACTCCAACATAGCTGTTATCTTACTCCAACTTAGCAAGCTATCTTACTCCCATATAGGATGCTATTCTACTCCGATTCAGCTTGCTATCTTGTTTCTACCTAGCATCCTGTCTTACTTTGATATAGCGTGCTAACTCATCACCCCCACCCCTCCATAGCGCATATGCATAACAATACGGGGAGAAAAATGAACAGTTTAGAAATAATCATTTATATTGTTCCGGCAATAAAATAGGTTGCATTGTTGTGGTGTAAATTTGGTTTAGAATCGTTTTTCAAGTTAATTATCTGCAAAATGTATCTTCACAGACTGTAAAGTCTACGTTACGAAAAAATACTCCCCGAATCGCTGATCCGTCCGCTTTTGATGAGAAGGTTCAATCACTTTCAACACCTTTCAGCCTTTTAATGCAATTTATCAACGATCTCGAAGTATGGTAGTCTCCTTTCCAGATTGTACCTTTGGGCAGATCAACATTACCGGGGACTATATCTATGCCGCCCCAAAACCAGCCGCCGTGTTTATGATCTATCAAATATTTGTTGCAGTATTCCCACATCAAAGTAAATTTATCATAGTAGCTGTTTTCATCTTCGGGGTAAAGCTGCGACATAATTAGAAACGTATTCATTGCTTCTACCTGTGCCCACCATTCTTTTGTATTTCTGATTATAGAGCATTTACTATCTTCAAAATAGTAGCCGCCGTCAAACAGCCCGCCGACACTTTTGTCCAACCCGTTAGCCAAAGCATGGTCCGTCATCTTTTTCCCGACAGCTAATGTTTTGCTGTTATCTTCAATTCCCAGTATATCCGAAGCTTCCATTAACAAATAAGCGGTTTCAACGTCATGCCCGAAAGAAACGTGGTCAAAATCGTAGTTTGCTTCAACAGCTTCCCGCCCCCTGCTTCCGAATGAAACATGCTCCCATTTTTTACTAAAAAACAAATTCATATATCCTTTATCCGTAGTAATAGTGTCGCGGATCAAAACCAATAATTCATTAAGCTTTTCTTTAACTAAAGGATCGGGGTATACTTTATATAGTTCGGTAAAACTTTCCAGGAGATGTATCGAACTGTTTTGATCTTTCGGCGGTGTTCCGTTATACCCTTCGGTGAAAGGTTTTCCGTCACGGTGTAAATATTGATAGTACCCGCCGAACTTAGGATCGTAGCTGTTTTTTCCCAGCCAGTCAAACGCTTTCTTTGCCAGTTCAAGTGCGTTTGGGTCTTTGGTTAGATTGTAATATGCAGATAACCCGTAAATTGCAAAAGCATTGCCGTAAGCCTCTTTTACTATCTGCCCGTTATTTCCAAGAACGTTTCCTTCCCTGTCAACCAGGTTATAAAATCCGCCGTATTCATCATCCCACATAACATCTTTTAGAAATTTAAATCCATGTTCGGCGGCATAACGGTATTTGTTGTATTTGGGGAAAGATAATGCAGCATTGGATATAGCCCAAACGTGACGCGATTGTGTAACGATCATTTTATTCTGACCGCCGCTAACTTCCCACTTGTAATTTAAGTCACTCAAGTATCCACCATAGACTGTATCGAGTGATAACGGATACCACAATTCAAAAATCCGGTCGAGTAATTTTTCCATGCCTTCGGAGATTTCAGCTTTTCCTAATTTAATATCCACCTTTTCGTGACCCTCATTTTTATTATTTGGTTTATTACAGGAAAGGAAAAGAAGTAGAAAACCTACACAACTAATTGTTGTTAAAATCCGTGCTTGTTTTGTTAACAATTTTTAATTCTCCCAATTTCTATTAGTTTCATTTAACGTTTTATCCCAAGACCTTGGGATATCATAGTAAAAAGTTACAAAAAAGGCTGATAGTTTTTCATATTTCTTTTCTCTAACATGAACAAAATTATTTTAACCATATATTGCAGCAAATATGTGGAAAATTCTATCAATGTTTTACAGCACTAAAACTATGCCATCACAGTGTTTTAATAATTGAAAAGAACTGTAATTTTTGAAGGAAAATTCATTTTCTTTTTATCGAAATAATAAACTTGTATCGAATCAATAAAAGCAACGGAAGTTTATGAATTGTTTTAAAGCAGCTTATATAAAATCATTCAATCTTTTTCCGGTACGAACCGATTATGCTGTCTATCATTTTATCAATTTCTTTACTTACTACTTTTCTACCGGGATCGGCTTCGAACCAGTTGATTGTTTTTTTAATTCCTTCGCTGAATGGAATTACGGCTTTGAAACCGGGGATAAATGTTTTAATCTTCGTATTATCAAAAATAACGCTGTATGATTTATCGCCGAGCAGAGATCCCCTTAAAGAAGGGGCACAATTACTTATGAAATCGGAAGGGATATGAACAATGTTTGGTTCAACACCTACGGCATTAGCAACTGCCAGGTATATTTGATCCCAGGTTAGAATTTCGTCGGATGTAATATGGAATGCATTCCCGGTTGCCTGCCGGTGTCCGATTAGCCCCACAAAACCGTTCGCAAAATCTTCGGCATGTGTTACTGTCCAGAGTGAAGACCCGTCGCCATGTACAATTATCCTTTTGCCTTTTCTCATCCTATCGATAATGTTATAATTTGTCCAACCTCCAATAGCCACCGGTATAACATTATCGTAAGTATGTGAGGGTCTTACAATTGTAATCGGGAAGTTCTCTTTCCTGTAGGCCCTGTTAAGTTTCTCTTCGCATGCAATTTTATCTCTTGAATAATCCCAATAAGGATTATAAAGCGGTGTTGATTCCGTAATTACCGGGTGCAAAGGCGGCTTTTGATAAGCCGATGCCGAACTTATAAATATATACTGCTTGGTTTTATTTTTGAATAAGTTTATATCCCTCTCTATATCCTTTTCATTAAAGGCAATCCAGTTAACAACAGCATCCCAATTGTGCTGCTTTAAAAGATCGGAAACCTCATCATAATTACTAATATCGCCTGAAATGGTTTCGGCGCCGGAAATTTCTACATCTCTAGTTCCCCTCTTAAGTAAGAACAACTCAATTCCTTTTTCAACACATAGTTTGCTCACGGACGTACTGATATTACCGGTACCGCCAATAAATAAAACTTTCAAACTGTTTTCCTTTAGTTAGTTTATTTATAAATAGAAAGTTATAATTTTTTTAGCACCATAAAAAGCCATGGCTAATATTTAAATAAAGTTACTGCAAAAAAAAGTCGGTCGAATAACCATTCCCCGGTATTTATACTCAAGAATTTACCATAGCCCGAAGAGAGGGAATAAATCAGCTTCATAAATAGACGCGTAGAAAAAACTCAAGAAAAAAATAAGGTATACACAAGCCAAATTGGTTTTAGGGCAATTAAGCATGCTTCAAAAGATGCAGTTGAGTCCCAATAAATTTTTCTAATTCCTCTTTCATATTCTCAGCATTTTCAAAAAATCCT
>JASFMY010000019.1:0-67966 GCA_050117315.1 Ignavibacteria bacterium | reverse complement strand
ATAGTATGGTCAACCAAGTATAGATATTCGGTACTTGAAGGAGATATAAAAATACGTTGTCGAACAATAAATAAAACAAATATGCGAATCAGAAGATGTAGTAATACTCAAAGGAGTCATCTGGAAAGATCATGTTGATATTCATCTAAATTATCTACCGTCGTTATCGATAAGTAAATAGGTAAAGAAGCTCCAAGGAAGAAGTACAAGAAAGTTAGAGCAAGAATTCCCGGAGTTAAGCAAAAGGTATTTGGGAGTCACTTTTGGGGGATGGGTTATGGATGTTGGAGTAGAGGAAAGATAACCGATGAAATGCTTAATGAGTATTTGGAAGACCATAGAAAACCAAATGACGAAGATGAATCGAATTTCATAATAGAATAAAGACTTTCAGTCTTAACAAAAACTATGGACTTGTAGTCCATAGTGGTTTATTGACCGTAATGTATGTAATTTGACCAACGGATTATATTAATTCTATTGGAGTGACAATATAGATTTGAATCACTTCCTCAAAATAATTATATAATAAAGTTTGAATATGAGTAAATTCCTGAAAATGATTCCATTATAGAATCTATAAGAAAAATTTCTCAAAATCATATCCGTGAAGAGTTAGAAATATCAAAAAACTTTTTTCGTCTGGAATTTACGTAAACGAGATTGAAAAAACTAAGCTTAGTATAAATTTGCTTTTAGACCTAATTTTACATAATTGCCTAAATTTAATATGAGTCATTTACAAGAAACAAAAATAGAGCAAGTTTTTTCCGGTGTATTTTACGAACACAAAGATAAAATATACAACCTCGCTTTTAAAATGACAGGGGATAAGGAGATAGCTGAAGATATTACGCAGGAAACTTTTATAAACGGCTATATGAATATTGAAAAATTTAGGGGTGAAAGTCACATTTATACATGGCTTTATTCAATTGCCAAAAATAATTGTCTGAGATATTTAGAAAATAAAAAACGAAGCAAAGTCTCAAATATGGAGAAACTTATTTATCAACACAGTTCTTATTTTGATGAACAAATAAACGAAATAGAAAAACGTAATTATTTTATCCAAATAAAAGAAGGCTGCTTAATAGGATTATTAAACTGCTTGTCTTTTTACCAAAGATTAGCTTTTATTCTAAACATTGTTTTAAATGTACAACTTAAGGAAACTGCGAAGATATTAGAGAAATCGGAGAGTGCAACTAGGACTTTGATTCACCGAGCTCGTAAAAGTATTAAGGAGTTTCTTTGTAAGAACTGTTCGTTATATAATCCTCAAAATAAATGCAGGTGCGAAAATCTAATTAACTTTTCCTTGAAACAAAATTGGATTAAAGCGAATCACTCCTACCCGCCGGATATTTCACTGCATATAAAATCGGAACTAAAAGACTTGGAAAAAGTTACTGCTCTTTATAATAGCCTGCCTCAATACAAATCGCCGGATTCTATATCGCAGAAAATAAAAGAACAAATACGACAGAAAGATTTTCTTATTTATTCGCAAAAAAAAGTGAAATAAATCTCCATTCGACGTATCTAAGTTAGTAGTAATCATTATCAAAAAATGGAGATAACAGGAATGAGTAACGAAACAAAATGTATTTCAGTAAATCTTTCCGAAACAGATGTGCAGAAAATTAAAACTATAAAGGCTGAGACCGGAAAAACTCAAAATACGATTCTAAAGGAATGTATTGAAAACGGGCTTTCGAAATATCTGCTTGGGAATAAAAAGTTATTCTGGATAAAAGTTAGAATAGATAAAGATAAAATGATGGAATTAGGCCAAAAGCTGAAATCCAGAGAACTTTATACGGGAATGATAAAATTTACATATTGCTTAAAAGATGATCCAACGGTTGGGATCGGTTTATGGGAAGTAGAAGACCGGCAAGATTTAGAACAATTGTTGGAACCTATAAAAGTGTATTACAAAGAAATTATTGAAATTAAGGAAGCGGTTTTCCCGGAAACGGCAATGAAACTAATATTAGAAAGTTTGTGATAAAAAATATGATTCACTAATAAGTAGTCAAACCAAAATGCTGCTCACGAAAGTAATTTTTAACAAAACGAGAAATTATAATGGAACTATCGGGTAAAAACTGCCTTGTTACAGGCGCGAGTTCGGGATTAGGATTCGAGGTATCGAAAAAGTTAGCTCAATTGGGAGCAAATGTAATTATGCTTTGCAGAGATAAAGAAAAGGGAGAAAAAGTGTTATTAGAAATTAAGGAGAGGACGCCGGAAGCATCACTTGAAATTATGCTTTGCGATTTAGCTTCTATGAAGTCGATAGAAATATTTTCAACTAACTTTCGAGAAAAATACTCTCATCTCGATATTCTTTTGAACAACGCCGCTGTTATGAAAAAGAATCCTACATTTACGGAAGACGGTTTTGAAACAATGTTTCAAACAAATTATTTAGCGCCGTTTATAATTACAAATTCTTTGTTGGATTTGTTGCAAAAGAGTTCATCTGCCAAAATTATAAACATTGCCGTACCTTCTGGAAAACTTCGGCTCGATTTTAATGATTTACAGGCTCCGAATAATTACAAATCGTTTAGTGCATTTTTTAATACAAAACTTTGTCTTTTGTTGTTTAGTTTAGAACTTTCAAGAAGGCTGAACGAGACAAGTATAAAAGTGTTAATTGTGGATCCCGGTGCTTTTAAATCGAATCTTGTAAGAGAATCGAATAGATTAATGGGGTGCATTAAAAACTTGCTTTCGGCAAATGTTGACAAAGCCGCTGAACATGTTATATCTCTAATGTATCCCGGGAATATGAACTTGAAAAATGGTTCGATTTATGTAAAAGGAGCAGTAAAAAAGCCAATCCCATATTGGCTTGACGAGAAAATCTCTGATGAATTATGGAGTATTACAAACACAATGATAATAAGGTGATTATCGCTTTGTTATCTCTAGGAAAAATGGGATATTTGAACAATATGACAAGTACAACTGGGAAATTCACAATTCTTGAACAGATATGGATGCAATTAACCTTCAATAGCATTTATATTTTAGGATTTAATCAATTTTTCAAATAGACTGGATAACTGTTATTAAAATAATATAACTAGGTTTTTGCAGATGGATAACAAAATAAAACTAGAAAAGGAAAAAGAAACATTACTTATTCCTCTTTTCGGAAAAGCAAAAGAGAGCAAAAAACAAAATCCGATTATCATCGATAAGGATGCTGCTGAGATCATTAAGAAAATTGATTATGATTTTTATTCATTAAAAATCGCCGATAAGACCAATACTATGATGTGTTTGCGCGCAAAGCTTATTGATAATTTTGTAGAAGACGTTATAAGAAAGGATAATAGTATTGTCCTGCATTTGGGCTGCGGATTAGACGGCAGATATAAAAGGATTAATAACCCCAACGTTGATTGGTATGATTTAGACTTTGAAGAAGTAATTGAAATCCGCAAACAATTTTTTAGTGAGACTGATAAATATCATTTAATATCATCTTCAGTTACCGATATAAATTGGGTAAACAAAATTCCAATTGTAGACAAACAATATATTGTTGTTGCAGAAGGCCTTTTTATGTATCTAAATGAAAAAGAAATTGTTAGACTGCTTGTTTCATTACGTAAAAGGTTCAGTAAGTTTATTCTAATTTTTGATGCGTTTAATACTTTTACGGCAAAAAAAGTATCAAAGCAACCTTCATTAAATCAGACAGGAGCAAATATAAAGTGGGGAATAGATGATCCCAATGAACTTTCAAAGTATGATCCGGCGATACAATTTCAAGATATAATTTATCTTACCTCAAACAAGGAAATTGAAAAGTTGAGTTTTAGTTCCAAAATTATTTATAAAATTGCGAACCTTTTTCCTTTCGTAAGGAATTCACATAGAATACTCTTTTATAAAGTTTGGTAAATATTTTTTTGCGTAAAAAAAACTTGCTTCTAAAAAGTTATCTTTGTTGTTGATAACAAAATTGACCGACTGGTCGGCATTAGAGAGAGCTGCTTACACACATAAAGTTAATTAATGAAGGAAATTAAGTATGTCACCTATAATTGTGAACAAACCGGAAAAGAAAGAAATAATACTTAACGCAGCCATTAAAGTATTCGCCAAGAACGGAGTAAGAAACACTAAAATAATTGATATAGCAAACACCGCCGGAGTTGGCAAAGGTACTGTTTACGAATATTTCTCAAGTAAAGAAGAAATATTCGAAACTGCTTTTGAATTTTCTATGGCTAAATATATTGATCTTCTTAAACAAGTGGCAAAAAGTGACATTGATCCTGAAAAAAAACTTAAAAGAATAATTAAAGATATTGGTTCAATGATGGAGGCGGAAAGTTATTTAACCGAGATAACTTTTCACTTTTGGGCCGAGGGTATTAGAGTAGACAAAGAGAACTTGAATGCCGAGCTAAAAAAGTTTTATAAGGATTCTAAAAAAATTATCAAATCAATTATCCAAGAAGGAATAAAAGATAAAACATTCAAAAAAGTTAATGCTGATTATTCTGCTACAATTATGATATCTGTTTTTGACGGACTATTATTACAATGGATTTATAATAAGGGTTTTTCTGTAAGTAAAATGATTGTGAAAATCGAAAACATTATTCTAAATGAACTAAAGGCATAATTTTTTTATCCAAAAAACGACCGACCAGCCGGTTCCATTTGACGGAGATAGAAAAATGAAAAGTAAGATTCTCAAAAGTATAGCAAGCGCTGCCGATAAACATCCGGTATTAATGGTTGCGATTGCTCTCGTAATTACTTTAGCTGCAGCTTTCTTTATGGATCAATTAAAAATGAAGATGCATTTCAAAAACCTTATGCCGGAAGAACATCCGATGGTTCAAGAATTTGATAGGGTGGTTGATAACTTTAGCACCGCAGCTATGATTGTTGTTGCAGCAACCGGCGATGAAGAAGAATTAAAAAGTTTTGCTGATGAGTTAGTTCCAAAACTCAAATTAATGGATCAGTATATAAAAAGAGTGGATTATAAACTTGAAAAGGAATTTTATGAACGTTATGGTTTTATGCTGGAGAAGGCTAAAAATCTTAAAAACAGTAAAGAGATTTTTAGTGACCTCAGTCTTCTCCCTATGCTGGAACATATAAATGATAATTTCGAAAAAATTTACATCTCGGATGATAAAAGCATATCGAATAAAGAAAAAGAAAACAGAGCAATTAGTTTTTTGGACGGTATACAATATTGGCTGAGTACAATTAATAAATATGTTGAGGACCCGGGTTCGGTAAATATTAAAACAGCTCAAAAAGCCGTGGATAGATTTTTAATAGGTGATGAGTATATGATATCACAAGATAAGGATATGATTTTCATTATGGCACAGCCCACTTTTTCCATTAATGAAGTTGATAAAGTCGTTGATGCCGAAAACAAAGTTAACGAATTAATTGATGAGGCCGTTCAAAACTATCCTACTCTTTTTGCCGGCACTACCGGTACAACCGCAATAATCCGCGATGAAACAATTGCTACACAGGAAGACGCCTACTGGACGTCCATTATTGCATTTGTTTTAATAATTATTCTGTTTATAGTTTCTTTTAGAATGTCGGTTGCCCCTCTCTTAGCCGGTATTGCATTAATAATCGGGGTGGTTTGGGCAGGCGCCTTCGCAGCATTAACCGTTGGCAGTCTTAATATGATGACCTCAATGTTTGTTGTTATTCTATTGGGACTCGGCATTGATTTCTCTATACACATTATAACTGTTTATACGGAAAGCCGGGCCGGTGATCTTAGTAATAAGGAGTCGTTGGAAGTAACACTATTAAAATCGGGAAAGGGAATTATAACCGGAGGAATTACAACTTCCCTTGCATTTTTTACCTTAACTGTTTCGAGTACTGCCGGAGTAAAGGAACTGGGAATAGTAGCGGGCAGCGGTGTTATATTTTGTATGTTGTCTTCAATCGTAGTTCTGCCTGCTATTTTATCTTTACGCGATAGACTGTTGATTAAATTCAATAAAGAAAAGTACACATCCAAGTCCACCGAGTTTCATTTTTTAGGAAATATTGCTTCTTCGGTATCAAAACATTACCGCATTTCACTTATAGCCGGTATAATTATTACAGCATTTCTTCTTTACGAGGCTTTGCAAATTAAGTTCGATTACAACTATCTGAATATGGAACCGGAAGGCTTAACATCAGTAGAACTTCAGCACCAAATGGAGGATGAGTTTAATATAACTCCTGATTTTTCGTTAGTAACAACATCAACTGTTGAAGAGTCGAGACGGATAACTGATGAAGCTAAGGACCTCAAAATAGTCGGTATGGTAACAAGTATATCCGAATATGTACCGTCGGCAGAAGAAGTAAAAAAACGAATCCCTTTTATAAAAGAGATAAAGAATTATCTAACGAACAACACAAAAGTAAAAGAAATAAATGAAGGTGATTTGGATAATGTATATGAGCAGCTTTATAGACTTGAAGATAACGTAATTGAGTTATCACAGCTTGCTTATCTCGGAGGCCAAGATAAAGTTGATGAAAAATGTAAACAGCTTATCGGGGACTTGGAGGATCCGAATAATAAAACATTGGTTCAAAAGCTTGTTCAAAAACTAAAAGAAGATGAACAGAATGCAAGAAAAGGATTAAATATTTTCCTAAGAGATTACGAACCTTACTTTCGGCGGAAAGCATTACAAATGACAACATTAAATCCAATTAAAGTTACCGACTTGCCGTCAAATATCTACAATCGATTTGCAAGTAAAAACAGCTCAAAATACTTAGTAAGCGTATACCCTAAAAAAGGAGTCTGGTCGGATCTTCAATTTCTAAAGCTATTTACAAAAAGGATGAACGAGATTGATAGTAGAATGACGGGGATGCCTTCAATCTTTTACGTGCTTATAGAAATTATAGGTAAGGATGGACGGTTGGCTGCAGGCCTCACCTTGGTTGTTGTTTTCTTTCTGCTCCTTTTCGATTATAAAAATTTACGTCTCACTTTAATGGCAATGGTCCCGCTAATTGTAGGCGTGATTTGGATGGTGGGTTTTATGCATTTAATAGGACAGAAGTTAACACTCTTAAATGTAATCGGTATCCCTCTTATTCTCGGCATTGGAATTGATTATGGCGTACACTTTCTTCATAGATATGATATAGAAGGTTTTGGCAGTATAAATACTGTATACAAAAGTACCGGCAAAGCCGTTCTTCTTACTTCGCTAACAACTATGCTGGCGTTCGGATCACTAATATTTGCAACTTACAGAGGATTAGGAAGTATGGGCTCTGCATTATTTATAGGCGTCAGCAGTTGTTTACTTACTTCATTACTCATTCTTCCTGCCCTTATCGGGCTTATCGAAAATCATAAAAAATAAATCAAATATATAAAAGGAGAATAAAATGAAATTGCACATAAAACTAATGGTTTTTATTACACTTTTGGTGTCTACAATTTATTCACAAGAGTTAACACCAAAAGAAATAGTTAAAAAAGTTGATGATACGGAAAGAGTGGTATCCAGCAAAGGAATAGTGAAGCAGATAATAACTACTTCCGGCGGGAAAGAACGAATACTAAAAATGGAATCATATACTAAAGATGAAAATCGGAAACAATTTATGATTTATACCGCACCGAGCCGTGTTGACGGAGATAAAATTTTAATACTGAATGACGGAGATGACATTTGGTTTTATACACCCAAAACCGACCGCGTTCGTCATCTTGCAAGCCACGCAAAAAGACAAAAGGTGCAAGGCAGTGATTTTTCATACGAGGACTTAAGTTCAATAGACTATGAAAAAGATTATACATATAAACTCCTGGGAGAAGAAACCGTTAATGAAAGACCAAGTTATAAATTTGAAATGATTCCGACCGAGACCGGTCCTCATTATTCGAAAATAATTTTATGGGCTGATAAAGAAAGATTCTATACAAATAGAATCGATTATTATGAAGACGGGCAATTGCTAAAACGGTTAATCAATTATGATATACGGTATGAGAAGAATCATTGGTATTCATATAAAATGGTAATGACTAATATAAAAGAAGGCGGGAAAACCATATTGGAGACAGAAAATATGGTATTCGATTTAGATCTGAAGGATAATATATTTTCTACAACATATCTTAAGAGACGATAAATGAAGAAATAAAATCTGTATATGGAGTTTAAGATGATTCATAAATATTTAATTGTGTCATTCATTTTGATGATTGTGTTTACTGTATCAATCAATTCACAAGAATTAAAGTTTAGCGGCTACTTTGAGAATCAATTATATCCGCAGATGATCAACAATAAATTGACTCTGCAGGATTACAATAAGCTTAGAATAAATCTATCAAGTGATATAGATGACAACATTACGTTCAATGGTAATTACATCTACAAAACCTATCACGGTAAAACAGATTTCAATGCATCCGATTTTATCCCAAACAGTGTAATAGAAAAATATTCATCGAACATTGGTTTAGGTATTGATACGCTTAAAACACTTTTTGAGGAAGAACAAAAAGACGAAAACTTTCTTGATAATGCCTACTTAACATTTTATTTGAGCCATGTTAACATAAGAATAGGGAAACAACAATTACCCTGGGGCTCAGGCTATACGTGGGATCCGACCGACATTTTTAACGATAAAGACTTTCTTGATCCCACTTACGAGAAGACCGGGGTTAATGCGATTAAAGTGGAAGTGCCTTTTAGTCTAAACGGAATAGTTCAACTTGTTTATACTGTCGGGGAAGATTGGCAGGCGTCTACAAAAGCCGTTAAAATTAAAGACCACTTTAGCGGATTTGATGTTGCCGCCATGTACGTTGAAAAAGAAGAAACCACGACAGACTATTATACATTCAGCGACCAAACCGAAAAAAGAAAACTTATAGGAAGTAACATATCCGGTCAATTGTTTGGCGTTGGAGTTTGGTTTGAAGGCGCTTATAATCTTATGGAATCATCAAAAGATTTCGGGCAGTATTTAGTTGGTGTCGATTACACTTTTGAGAGTGAACTATACTTAATTGCGGAGTATTACATGAATGGATTAGGTAAAACAAATGAAAACAAATATTCATTTGAAGATTGGATGAGTTTGCTTAATCCTTCCGGTATAAACTTGGGAAAAGATTATCTCTTTGCCGGAAACAAATATCCTGTAACCGAGTTAATTTCCTGGGCAAATTATGTGCTTTTTAATATTAACGATAAAAGCGGAATGATATATCCTTGGATAGAGATTAATTTAACAAACAATACAGATTTAACGTTGGTCGGTTATATACCTTTCGGAAAAAAACAAACAGAGTTCGGTGAATTTGGGGAGGGCGGTTTTGCAAGAGTAAGAGTATATTTTTAAGACAAAATGTTATTAACCTATTTTGAAATAAATAAAATAAAGAGGATACTTTTTATCTCATTAGTATGCTCAATTGGTTTAGCAGTACTTTTCCTAATCGGTAAAGGTAAATTCGATCATTTAAAATATGTTTTACCCGGTGGTTTTGTAGTTGGTCTTCCTTTAGGAATATTCGAAGAATTTATTTTTGCTGTTAGATTGAAAAATTTTTCGTGGCAGTTAATTTTTGTTATAAAAATAGTCATGTACCTTTTCCTTGTCGCATTACTGATTTTATCATCTCTTTATTTTTCAGTACTACTTGGAATAATGAAGTTACCGCGCTTTTACAAGTTCATATTTAATGGTGAATTTTTGAACAGCATAATTTTCTTTATAGTATATCCAATTAATGCAAACCTTGCGAGGGAATTCTGTAAAAGGTACGATTTTTCTAACCGAATACTTGGCTTTTATCTTCCTTTGAAATATAACTTTATTACTTTTAGCAAGAATTATTTTCTCAAAATTGTAAATTCTACGCGTCTGTTTTTCTCACGTCCCCAATCTTCATCATTTGTTTCAATCGGTTTTGTTTCACCGTAACCCTTCGCAACTAATTTTGCAGCATCAATTCCTTTCCCTACAAGATAATTTTTAACGGACTCAGCTCTTTTTTGTGAAAGACTCTTATTGTATTCATCCGAACCAACATTATCTGTATGCCCTCCAAGTTCAATTTCAACGGTTGGGTTGTCATTAAGAAAAGTGTAAACCCTGTCAAGCTCTTCAAATGAGTCGGGTAACAACTCGGATTTATTAAATTCGAAGAAAATATTATTAAGTCTGATTGTTTGACCAACTTCAATTTTTTCCTCTTCAATTTTTAGTTTTTCCGCTACCGCGAACCAACTGCCTCCAATACCAAAAATTTTTGTGTTATCCCAGGTTTTAATTCTAATGGTAAAACCATCTCTCGAGGCTCCCATAGCTTTTACATCATAACGGATATTCTGATCTTTCTCTGCATCAACAAAAGATACCGATACAATAACATTCGGCTTAGATTCAAGAGGAGGAGAGAACTTAATTTCTTTTTGCATAATCCTATCACCGTTACCGCTATTCAATGTAAAGCCAGGGTCATTAAGGGTTACACGCCACGAACCGCCGCGTATTTCCTGTCCGTTTAATGTAACAAAGCTTACAGCTACTAGCACTAATATAAAATTCCCGAAATATTTTTTCATTTTCATACTCCAGTTTTAAGTCATTAAATTTTAGAAAATATAATTAACAGACAGTTGTAAGTGAATGATCAAAAATAACAATTCAGAATTCAAAATGAAATAAATAATTGTTGATGATTTTTACCACACAATACTTAATTCTTTTGATGATTATACGATAATTATGATGAAATTAGAATTTTTAGTTTTGTAAAAATATTACGTACAAATATAAATCGCCTTTTCCCCTTTTTTACCGTTAAGTGCACATCAAATTTGAAACAGTTCGTAGTATTTCTCAATACTGGAAATATCTAAATAAAATAACCGGATAAATGTGTTAATAAAAGGATTTAAACGATGTATACAATTACGAAAAGAACTGCTGCTACTTTCCTAATAATAATATCACTTATGGTTGGTATAGGTATTATAACAATTGTAGAAATGAACAAAACACAAAACAATACAATGATGCTGGTTCAAGAAAATAAAAAAAGTGAAAGACTAGTGAAATTAAAAGGGGAAATTGGGATGCTGTTTATGTCGGTTAAGGATTATGCTGTTACCGGCGATGAAATGTATTACAAAGGTCACAAAGAAATTAAACAAAAGATTAAAAAGGAGATAGAAATACTTAAAGACCAGGTAACCGAAGCCAATGCAAAGAAAAAATTGATAGAAATAGAAACGGTAATTGATAGTAATGTATTGGAAATATCGGAGATTTTGTCATTAAATAAGAAAAATGGTAGCGTCAAGACTGTAGAATTAATTGAAGAAGCAGTGTTAAAATTTGGCCCGAAAATAAACCCGCCTATAGAGGAACTTTTAAAACAAATTCAATCTAATGCTAAAGCTGAAAATGAAAAAGTATTCAAAGAAAGCAAAGAAGCATTTCTATTAATTACAGTAATAATATCAATTGCAGTTATTATATCAATTTTGGTAGTAATATTTACATTGAATTATATATCCAAACCAATACTTAAATTAGTAGCTATTGCGCAGCGTATAGCAGCACGTGATTTTGATGTAAATTTTAAGGCTGAAAGTAAAGATGAAATTGGATTGTTAATTAAAGCTTTTAATGCTATGGCGGAAGAAATTCGAAAACGGTATGAAGAATTGGAAAATTTTTCAAACATTGCAGCTCACGATTTGAAATCTCCATTAACATCAATAATGGGCTCGGCACAATTCCTTTTAGATAACCTTGAAGATAAATTAGATGAAGATGAAAAAATATTATTAAAAAATATTCTTTCATCGGGAGAAAATATGTCGGCTTTAATAACCGACCTGCTGGAATTTGCTAAAGCTGGCAAAATTGAATTTGACAAAGAACCTCAATCAATGTCATTAATGCTTGAAAGAATTCAAAAAGATTTGGATTTTACGATCAAGAAACAGAATGTAAAGCTTACCATTCAGAAAAATTTACCTTCATTTATATGTGATTCGGTAAGATTTCCCGAAGTATGGGAGAATCTTATTTCCAATGCGATTAAGTATAACGATAAACCGGAACCTACAATTGAAATAGGTACAATAAAAAACAAAAAAATTAAAAACGAGTATTACTTTTATGTTAAAGATAACGGAATCGGTATTGAAGCAGAATATCTTGACAAAATTTTTAATACATTTCAACGTGCTACGACGGATAGAAGATATGAAGGCACAGGTATTGGTTTAGCAATTGTTAAAAGGATAATAGAATTTCATAACGGAAAAATCTGGGCCGAATCTAAGAAAGGGGAAGGATCAACTTTTTATTTTACTATTCCGAAGATGCTTGTTATAAAATAAAAAATAACACCAGGCCCATATTTTTATCTTTTCGTTTTTAACCTAATGGCTGATGCTTTAAAATAGTGTTTATACTTAATTATCATTAAGAAGGTTAACATTGCAGCCATTATATCTGCAATAGGGAAGGAAATCCAGACACCTGTAAGTTGGAAAAAATTTGGAAGCAGCATAATTAACGGTATAAGAAATAATATTTGTCTTGATATGGAAAGTAAGAATGTTTGATAAGCTTTACCCGTTGCCTGGAAAAGCGTAGTTCCCATAACCTGAAATCCAACTGTTGGAAACGCAAGAAGCAAAAACTTCAATGCATATTTACTTTTTGAAATTAGTTCCGGGTCATCGGAAAAAATTCTAATAATTATTGCAGGAAATAATAAAACTACCGCAGTTCCCAAAAGTGCAAATATGGTAGAATATATTGTGGCAAGCTTAAGCGATTTTTTCATTTTAGTTAAATTGCCCGAACCATAATTAAAGCCGACAATAGGCTGCAAACCTTGTGCTATTCCAATAATCGGAGTAAAAAGAAGCATAACTAGTTTTATTACAACACCGTAAACAGCAATGTAAATATTTCCGCCATATTCGCCTAATTTTCTGTTTATTAATACTACAAGTAAACTCATTGCAGTATGCTGAATAAAAACCGATATACCGATGAGGAAGATTTCCTTAAAAATATTTAAGTCTAACTCCGGTTTATTAAATTGTATTTTAAGTTCACTCCTTTCCGAAAGATAAAATGTGATAAGGAGAATAGTGCCTATAACTTGAGAAATTATAGTTGCAAATGCGGCTCCTTTTACTCCCGTATTAAAACCGAAAATAAAAACGGCATCCAGAATGATATTAACAACGGCAGGTATTACCATTGTTAGCATAGCGGCTTGAGCGTGACCTTCGGCCCTAACCAAATTGTTTAGCGCCATAGACAAACTTTGGAATGTAAGACCGGCAAGAATAATTAACAAATAGCCTTTTGCATAAGGTAATAGTTTATCTGTAACTCCAAAAAGTAAAAGTAATTCATCAACAAAAATGTAACCAATCACCGTCAAAACAAGATTGATAATAATGGTACTGGAAAGTACATTACCAAGGGTTTTGTTTGCTTTATCAATATTGTTTTCACCCAGGCTGCGCGAAAGAAGTGAAGCCCCGCCGACACCCAGCATTAATCCAATAGCGCCGGCTATCATCTGCAGCGGGAATACAATTGCAACTCCTCCGATGCCGTTTGTTCCTACGCCTTGACCTACAAAAATCGTATCAACAACATTGTATAAAGACATAACCAGCATCCCGATAATTGCAGGCATTGAAAGTTTTAGTAATAGTTTATTTATATTATTTTCATCAAGCGGTATTTTATTTTTCATTTCTCGTGTTTTAAAGTTAGGATTCAGTTAGAGTAATTGAAACAATTAGATTGAAGCTGAGGCACTTTTTGTAAGCAGTTGACCTACTGAGTTTCAAAGCACAATTAAAATAATAATATTTCCTATATAGTTTTTCTATTTTTTACGTTTGTTGTTATATTTTAGTTAGTTAGATTTTTAGGCGAAAAATTTTCCTATATGCTACCTATAAACCGATCAATAATTTTAACATAAAGATCACGCAAGTTTTTGTCTTTTATGTGAGGGGGAGGAGGCATGATAAGTAATCCGAAAATAGCTCCTCGTGTTAAAGATGCCCAATAAGATGTAAGTTCAATTTCTTTATCTTCGTCGTTACCGGCTAACTCCGAGAATGTTTCATGAAGCATTTTGAAGTTAAATAACATTTCTTCGCTAGGGGTAGGTCTTTCGGGGCTGAACATTAATCTATATAGTACAGTATTTTCCGATGCGAAGTCCCAATGTGCTATAGACAATTTATGTAAGAAAGATTTTGTGTCTGAACTATTTTCACGAGCTTTATCAAATTCTATTTTTAACAGCCTGAATCCTTTGTAGATAAGTTCTCTTATTAAATCATCTTTATTTTTAAAGTATTCATAAACTATTGGCGGAGTATATTCTATTTTTTCTGCTATTTTTCTTATAGTCAAAGCCTGCCAGTCTTCTTCAGCCGCAATTTGAATCGCCGCATCCATCATTTTCTCTTTAAGTTCTTCTTTTTCCCGTTGTCTTCTTTCTAAATGACTCACTTTATCTATATGTTATATAATCTATTATTGTTAGATTATATAACATATGTTTTTCCAAACTAAATCGCAAGTTTTTTAATCCCAGAATATGCAATAGAGTATAAAATAGGTAATTAGTTAAAATTAGGACTAAGGAAATAAATATCTTGCAAAAGAAACTGAATCAAGATTTTTGACATGCTGTTGTGTCATAATTTAAAAAAATGTTTGAATTAGAATATAATTTTATTAGTTTTCGACTCGAAAACGAAAATAGTCGAAAATATGACAACAATAAATAAAGATGAAGAAGTGAAAATTGCTATTATGGAAGCCGCAAAACGGGTATTTCAAAAATGGGGCTTAAATAAAACCACGATGGAGGATATTGCTCACGAAGCCGGAAAAGGCAAGAGTACTCTTTATTATTATTATAAAAGTAAAGATGAACTTTTTAAAGAATTCGCGATAAGTGAATTAAATCTAATTATAAATAAGGCAAAGGCATCTATTGATCAGATAAGTTCGGCAAGAGCTAAATTAAAGAAATATATTGCTACATTACTGATCGAGATGAAAAAATCCGTGAGTATCTTCCCATTATTAAACGGTGAAATAAAGGGAAACAAAAAAATTATGGAGCAACTTATCAATGAAATGAATGAAAAAGAAGAGTCGGTAATAGAGGAAATATTAACACTGGGATTTAATACGGGCGAATTTCATTTTTTAAATAAAAATAATATCCAAAAGGCTGCAAATGTAACAGTTGCAATTGCACGAGGCCTTCAACTGTATCTTTTTTTTGATAATGAGGATAATGAAAAAATTGATATCGTTACAAGAATGATTTCCGAAGGAATGTAAAAATTTTTAAATAGAATTCGACCTAAAAACATATTTAGTCTAAAAATCTAATAGAGGTCTTATGAAAAGTAAGAAGATTTTTCTCATAATGGCAATTACTACTTCAATACTCCTTTTACAAAGTTGTTCGAAAAATAGTAGTGAAGAAAATTTACAGAATTCTACAGTAGGTGTGGAAGTTGTAAAAGTAAAACAAACAAGTGGCAATGAAGCTATTGCATATAGTGGAACAATCGAAGAATCCGATTCTTATCCACTTAGTTTTTCTAGTATAGGAACTGTTGCAAAAGTATATGTATCTGAAGGTGACTATGTAAAAAAAGGACAGTTATTAGCTGTGCTAAATGAAGAAACCTTCAGAAATTCTTATGAAATGGCTGCTGCAACATTAAAACAAGCTGAAGATGCATATAATAGAATGAAGCCAATGTACGATAACGGCAATTTAGCAGAAATTAAATTCGTGGAGGTTCAATCAGGCTTGCAGCAGGCAAAAGCAGCCGCAGATATTGCAAAAAAAAGTTTGGATGATTGTAAACTATATTCGCCTGTAAATGGATTAGTCGGAAATAGATCAATTGAACCCGGTATGAGTGCACTTCCAAACGTTGTTTCAATAACAATTGTTCAGATTGAAAAAGTACTTGCGAAAGTCTCAGTTTCCGAAAGCGAAATTTCGTTTATAGAAAAAGGAGATGAAGCAAATATTAAAATTCCTGCACTAAAAGATGCACAATTTGAGGGTACAGTTGAGGAGATTGGAGTGGTTGCAGATCCTATTGCGCATACTTATAAAATAAAAGTGGGTATTCCAAATCCGGAACAAATGATTAAACCAGGAATGCTATGTGAAATAAATCTGATAAAACCAAGTGAGATAGGTGATTTATATGTACCGAGTAGATCGGTATTAGTTAATGAAAAAGGACAGAATTTTATTTATACAATAGAAAATGATCGAGCTGTAAGAAAATACGTAACTACCGGTAAACTATTAACTGATGGTATCGTAATTAAAGGAGATATCAAAGAAGATGATTTAGTTGTAGAAGCCGGTCAACAGAAGTTGGTTGATAATTCCAAAGTACGTATTGTAAAAAGATAATGGCAGGTAAAAGAAAACATGAAAACAAAAAAAACATTGCTTGATCATATACTTAGTCATAAACAATTTATTTTAGTTATAACAGTTATTCTTATAGCAGTTGGTGTTATAGCTTTAATCCAGATGCCGCGCGATGAATTTCCCGAGTTTGAAGTAAGACAAGGTTTAATTATAGGGGTTTATCCCGGTGCATCTTCTTCTGAAGTGGAAGAACAATTAACAAAAAAAGTTGAAAGTTATTTATTTGAATACGAAGAGGTAGATAAAGAAAAGACTCACTCGATTTCTAAAGAAAACTTGATGATAATATTTGTAGAAGTCCAGACGAGTGTTAATGAACCCAAAATATTTTGGACAAAGATAAGGCATGGTTTAAATGAATTAAAAAGAGAACTTCCTTCAGGTGTTATGTCGTTAACTGCAAATGATGATTTTGGTAATACCTCGGCTATGCTTCTTACAGTTGAATCGGAAACAAAAACATATAAAGAACTTGAAGACTACATTGAAAAATTTGAAGACGATGTGCGTAAGATTCCATCAACCTCAAGAGTAAAGCATTACGGTTTACAAAAAGAGGAAATAAATATTTATATGGATGATGCTAAGCTTACGCACTATGGAATTAAACCACTCACATTACTTGGAGCTATACAACCGCAAGGAACAATTAACTATGCCGGAGAAATAGATGACGGCAACACTATCAGTCCTATACATATACCATCTAATTATAAAACTGAAAATGATATTGCGAACCAGATTATTTATTCCGACCAAAACGGTAATGTTGTTAGAGTTAAAGATGTTGCAAAAGTTGTAAGAGAGTACGAAGAACCGGATTCATACATAAGAGTTAACGGTAAAAAATGTTTGGTTGTATCTCTTGAAATGCTTCCCGAACATAACATAGTTCAATACGGAAGTGAAGTAAAAGAAGCAATAGATAAATTTAAAAGTGAAGTTCCGTCTGATGTAAATGTAGCAATTATATCGGATATGCCTCATTTTATTTCTACTGCTATTTTTAACTTTCTTAAAGAGTTCGGAATAGCAATTGTAGCAGTAATTTTAGTAACAATAATTTTATTACCCAGAAAAGTAGCAGTTGTTGCAGCTTCCGCAATTCCAATTTCTATATTAATTACTCTCGGATTTTTATGGGCTGCAGGAATTGCGCTTGAAACAGTTTCTCTTGCCGGGTTAATTGTAGTTCTGGGCATGGTAGTAGATAACGCTATTGTTATAATAGATAATTATGTTGAAAAATTAGATAATGACATATCTCCATATGATGCAGCTTCACAATGTGTTTACGATCTCTTTGGATCGGTATTTTCGGCTACGTTAATTCTCATTTTCTCCTTTCTTCCTATGGTCTTATTTATGACAGGTATGGCAGCCGATTTTGTGAAGTCACTGCCTTTCGCTATTACTTTTGCTTTAATTGTTTCTCTTGTTGTTTCCGTAATTCTGATTCCTATGATGAGCTACATTTTTATTAAAACAGGAATTAAAGGAAAGCAAGATGAAAACGATAAAAAAAGTTTTCTTACAAAACTTCAGTCTTTTTATAATAATCTAGTTGAAAAAGTATTCACAATGAAAAAGACGATTGTTTTGTTAGGAGCAACTTCTTTTATAATTGGTATTGGGTTATTAGCTATTGTACCACAGCAATCCTTCCCGGCTTTTGATAGGAACCAATTTGCAGTTGAAGTTTATTTGCCTACCGGTTCCTCTTTAGAGCAAACAGACAGCGTTATGAGGCAAGTTGAAGAATTGCTTATGAAAGATGAAAGAGTTGAAGAAGTTGCTGCTTTTGTAGGTACAGGCTCCCCACGATTTAATACATTATATGCGCCTCATTTCCCGCAAAAAAATTATGGTCAACTTCTTGTCATCACGGAATCGAGCGAAGCAACTCTTGAAATACTTGATGAATATGCAAAAGAATATACCGACTATATTCCTAACGCTCACATTAAATGGAAACAACTAGAAATGACCAAGTTTGGTTTCCCAGTAGAAATTAGAATATCAGGCGATAGTATTTCAACAATAAAAAGAGTAGCAGATGAAATTGCTGAAATGATGCGTAGTTTTGAGGGAGCAAAATGGGTAAGGGATGATTACGAAGAACCTTTAAGAGTTGTTGAGCTTAATCTTAAGGAAGATAGAGTGAGCCGGCTTGGTTATTCAAAGATGATTCTAGATAATTCTTTAATGATTGGAACAGGAGGATTGCCGGTTGCTACAATTTGGGAGGATGATTATCCAATTGATGTCAATTTAAGAGTAGATAAAAGGAAAAAAACTAATATTAACGAGGTAATGAACCAATATGTTACTTCACCTTATTTGGTTTCTTCTACCCAAGTTAGACAATTGGCGGATGCTAAACAGGGTTATACTGAAGGAGAAATTGCAAGACGAAACGGTGTTCGTACAATAACCGTTGCAGTTGATGTTGCAAGGGGATATTACCCATCAAAAATAATAGCTGAGTCAGCTTCAATGATTGATGAGATGCAATTCCCCGAGGGAATATCAATAAGTTACGGTGGCGAAGTTGAACAACAGGAAGAAGCAGTAACTCCGTTATATTATTCGTTTGCAGTAACTGTTGCAATAATTTTCCTCATTCTTCTCTTCCAGTTTAGAAGCTCCAAAACAGCTTTCCTTATAATGACAACAATGCCTTTGAGCCTATTTGGTGCATCATTTGGAGTTCTTGTTACCGGTTATCCTTTTAGTGTAACAGCCTTAATAGGTCTTATTGGTTTGATGGGAATAGTGGTTAGAAACGGTATTATATATATATCGTATGTTGAAGAGTTGCGTTTTGATAAAGGTATGTCGCTTGAAGAGGCTGCTATCGCCGGGGCTAAACGCAGAATGCGCCCAATATTTCTTACAGCCGCTGCAGCAGCTGTTGGTGTTATTCCTATGATATTAAGCGGTTCGAATTTATGGGGACCTCTCGGCTCGGTAATATGTTTTGGATTGATCTTTGGACTTGTTTTATCACTTGTCGTTTTACCTGTTCTTTATTACTTGTTTAATAAAAATGATCAAAAACAGTTAAAAAGAGTTTAATGGAATGAAAAAAATAAATTATATAATACTGGCTTTTTTAATTTGTCTTTGCAGTCATTTATCTGCACAGCAAGTCTTAACTCTCGAAGAAAGCAAGCAACTAACGCTTCAGAACAATACTGAAATTAAAAACAGTAAGCTAGAGGTAGAATCAGCAAATCAAATCAAAAAATCTGTTTTCACTAGTTTTTTCCCGAATATTAGTGCCGGCGGTATGATATTCGAAGCACAAGATCCTCTTATGGAACTTGAATCGGAAGAAAAAAACTTGCCTGTATATGACGGGAATCCTGCAAACCTGGGTACAGCTACACAATACGCTTATATGCGTGGCAACACTGTCGGTATGATGAAGAAAGGGACAGTTGGATTTATAAACGCTATTCAACCAGTGTTTACAGGTGGAAGAATATGGAATGGTAATAAATTTGCCTCTGTTGGAAAGCAAGCTGCTGAATTAAAAAACAAATTAACTAAAGATGATCTTCTTATTAAGACCGAAGAACAATACTGGCAAATAGTTTCGCTAGAAGAAAAATTCAAAACTGTTGAAAAGTATGAAGAGATGCTAAATAGTTTATTAAAGCAAGTAGGTGATGCATATAATTCTGGTCTTGTAATGAAAAATGATTTCCTAAAAGTAAAAGTGAGATTAAGCGAAGTACTCCTAAACAAATCAAAATTAGCTAACGGAATTAACTTGGCTAAAATGGCTTTCTGTCAGCATTTGGGAATTCCTTATGATTCATCCCTGGCTTTGGAAAATGAATTGGAAATAGACGAACTGCCTCAAACACTTTACGTTGATCATGAAGGAGCATTAGTTAAAAGAACAGAATACAATCTTCTTGAATTATCCGTAAAGTCGGAAGAAATACAAACCAAAATGAAACTCGGTGAGTTTCTTCCGCAAGTTGCTGTTGGTGTTAGTGGAATGTACATGAAGTTTGATGACGGAGATGATAAAACCTTGGGAATGGCATTTGGTACTGTATCAGTTCCAATTTCCGATTGGTGGAGCGGAGCGCATGAATTGGAGGAAAGAAGTATTAAAGAAGAGATTGCCAAAAACAACTTTAAGAATAACTCTGAGTTACTCCTGCTTCAGATGGAAAGAAGCTGGCAAAAACTAACTGAAGCATACAAACAATATTCATTAAGCGTAGAATCATTGGAACAAGCCGAAGAGAATATGAAAGTAAACCAAGATAGTTATGATAACGGATTAATAACAACATCCGATTTGTTGGAGGCACAAGCTATACTTCAAGAAGCTGAGGATAGATTGACTGATGCCAAAACAAATTACATCTTAATGAAAACAAAATACTTGCAGGTAACTGGCAGGTAAATAATAATTGCAGTATCAATAGAATTTTAACCAAAATAATTCGGGAGTAAATTATTCCCGAATTATTGAATAAAACTGGTCGTAAAAGATTATTCAAAAAGATGCTAATGCCAAATAAGGAAATTATCTACGACAATGAAGAATGTTATTAAATATCAGTTAAAAGAAGTCGTTTATTCTATAATATTTTTCATTGCCGTAGTTCTTATATACTTATGGGTTAGCGTAGTAAAAGATTTTCCTCTATTAAGGATAATCGTTGGAGCAATATTCTTTTCGCTTTGTGTTTCATTTTATGAAATGTATCTTAGTAAAAAACTCCAAAAACTGCTAAATACCCCTTTATATTTTTTAGTTACAATTCTTTATTACGTTGTAATATTTTTTATAATGCTTATAGGTTCAATTTATGTAAATCTATATTTTAAGGACTCTTTTGCATTTCAAGGAACCAAATCAACAAATATATTAAGTCTTATTCCCGATAATATTCAACTAATGTTTTTTTATTTGTTCAGTTTTTTAACAATTTACTTTCTCCTTCTGCAGTTAAAAACACGTACTTTAAAGGGTGTAGTTAGAAATTATTTTTGGGGAAAGCCGGATGAACCCCTGTGCGATACCAGGATTTTTATGTTCATGGATTTAATATCCTCAACAACTTATGCAGAAAAACTAGGCTCATCAAAATACAGCAAATTTATAAAAGGCATTTATCAAGAATTGGATGAGTTCGTTCTTGAAACAAAAGGTAATATTTATCAATATGTTGGAGATGAAGTGGTTGTGGTGTGGCCTTTAAATGAAGGGCTAAGGGACTATAATTGTATAAGATTCCTTTTCCTGTTTGAAGGAAGGATGACTGAGTTGAAGGAGGAATTTGAAGACAAGTACGGAATTTTCCCAAAATTTAAAGCAGCTTCCATTATGGTGAAGTTGCAATTGCTGAAATAGGTGGGATACTCAGAAAGGATATTGCATTTCACGGCGATGCTGTTAACACTACTTCACGAATTTGTTCAAAATGCCGTGAGCTAAATGAAAAAATATTGCTATCAGGGGATTTGGTAAAAAAAATTGATTCAGTTAATAATGGAATAAAATTTAAGTCACTTGGTATTTTCAAACTAAAAGGCAAAAAAATTGATGCCGAGCTTTTCAAAATAAATGCAATAGATAGCATTAAATTGAATCTGAAAACAAAAAATTTTTAGCAAATTATTATACGCTATTGCTCATAAGTGATACACTAACAATGTTTTTGATAAATGAGATCAAGCAAAGAACTAAACGAAAAAGTCAGTGATAATATTTTCTTTGCCAAAGTTGCCAATGCTTTGGGTTACTTGGTGAGAATTACAATTTTCCGTCATGTGAAAAACGAAAACCAAATTAAGAATAATGTCTTCACTTCAGACTTTTTATAAACCAATAGAAGTATTTGTGAGAGTGATAAGTTTTATATTTTTTACTTGACTAACATACATGCGTGCATGTATATTGCATTTAAAATATTAAGCAATCTAAGCCGAAAAGAATATATAGATATAGTTTCAAAGTTATATGAAAACAAAATTGCTGTTGAAAACAATGCTACTTCTTCCTGTAAAGCAAAACACTATAAATTTATTTAAATATTCAAATAAGGTAGCTATTTTATAAAAATTTTATTAATTGTAGATATGAAAAGACAATTATATAAAATATCTGAAATTTGTGGCAAAACTAAAGGAGGAGTGCACACACGTTTAAGTAAGATGATTACTAAAGGTCAACAGAGTGGACTTGTGCTGGGTGATGCTAATATTTCTTAATGTGTATTTTTGTAATAGCATACATACATACACGTATGTATACTGTTATAAGAATATTTAATGTTATGATCTGCATATATAAAAGTTCTTGCGTTTTTTTACACAAGTAACAAAATGCATAAGACAGTAGTGATACTTACTTGATATTTTGGTGGTTTTTTTTAAACAAAAAATTTTAGAATTAAGTCGATTGCTTTGTTAACGAAAAACAACAATTTTTAAGATAGATATTTACAAGTTGCTCAAAGAGACTATAAAGACGATATTACAGATAAATACACATAGATTTTTTGAATAAGAAATAAAAGTGATAAACAGATAAAAATGAATTATGCAATTATAGCAGCAGGAGAAAGTTCGCGTTTTAAAGCCGAAGGATTAAGAACCCCTAAGCATCTTATTAAGTTAAAAGGTGAATATTTAATAGAAAGATTGATTAGGGTTGCATACCGGAATAAGGGTGAGAAGTTATTCTGTATAATTAATGAAAATGAACCGGAGTTAAAGAATTATCTCTTAAACGGCAGCTTCGGAATACCTGTTGAACTTGTTGTGAAAAACACCGTGAGTTCTATGCATAGTTTGTTTGCACTTGCTCCTTATCTTATGAATGAACCGTTCTGCTTAACTACAACCGACTCTGTGTTTGACGAAAATGAATTTACAGAGTTTATCAATTATTCAATTCGGCAGGATGATGTTGCAGGAACCCTTGCAATTACAGGATATATTGACGATGAGAAGCCTTTATGTGTTGAGCTGGATGATAACGGTTTAATCCTGAATTTCAGTGATTCTAGTGAAGGTTATAATTGGGCTACCGGGGGAGTATATTTTTTTTCAAATAAGATATTTAATGAAATGCAGTATGCACTTGATACCGGAATTTCAAGACTTAGAAATTTTTTAAGATTGTTAATAGATCGCGGGTATATGATGAAAGGTTACTCGTTTTCACAAATAATTGACGTTGATCATGTAGCCGATATTAAAAAAGCGGAAGATTTTTTAAAGGGATCAAAATAAGTATAAAAGGGATCTGGAAGGTTGAAGAAATCCGTTCTTAACCTTTTTCGGAATGTTCTTCTACAGTTGTATGATTTTTCGATTTTGTTGAAAGATACGGTAGCAAATTTTGTTACTATAACTGAAAACAAGAAAGAAGTCATTTCCGAAATGTACGTAATAGGGACTCAGGCTTTTCTCCTTATATTATTTGGAGGTTTGTTTTCTGGAGTTATTCTTGCTATCGAAACCGGGCATAATCTGGAGAAATTCGGTGCTACTCTCTTAATCAGCCGTACAATTTCTTTGGGCATGATTAGAGAACTTGGTCCCGTTATAACCGGAATACTGTTGGCTGCCCGGACAGGGGCAAAGAACACCTCCGAAATTGGTTCAATGCAGTTAAGCGAACAAGTTGAAGCTTTAAAAGCTTTCGGGATAAGTCCCGTCGAAAAATTAGTTGTCCCGCGTGTTGTTGCAGCTCTTATAATGTTCCTCCCCCTAACTTTAATAGCTGATATGACCGGAATAGTTGGAGGTATTTTTATCACCAGTACTACTTTCCACGTAGATATTGCTTATTCCTGGAATAATGCAATTAAGGTACTTGAATACAAAGACATATTTGTTGGAAGCATCAAACCTATTTTCTTTTCTTTTTTTATAGCAACAATAAGCTGCTATTACGGAATGATAACAAAAGGCGGAACTAATAATCTTGGCAAAAATGCAATAAAATCTGTAGTTATGTCGTCAATTATAGTGCTCACGCTTGATTTTATTTTTACAAAAGTTGTTTGGGAAATTTTATAAAAGTTATGATAGAACTTAGAAACATATCGCTCAACTTTGACGGACGGGAAGTTTTAAAGAACGTTTCACTTAATATTGAGCGCGGTTCTACTTCAGTAATTCTTGGACCTAGCGGTGCGGGAAAGAGCACTATTCTCAAAGTCATTCTAGGGTTGGTTGAAATAAGCAACGGTGAAGTATTTGTAAAGGGTAAAAAGATTTTTTCGCTCAATGAAAATGACCTGCTCGGAATCAGGAGAAAAATCGGAATTGTTTTTCAAGGAAATGCATTGTTTGACTCCTTAAACGTTGAGGATAATGTAGCATATTTTTTGGCATATAAGTCAACTCTACCAGTTGGAGAAATCTATAAAAAAGTAGACGAAACTCTTTCTTTTGTTAACTTAGAAGGAACACAAAAATTATTCCCCGACCAGTTAAGCGGGGGAATGAAAAAAAGAGTTGCGGTAGCACGTGCGCTTGCAACCGACCCCGACATAATTCTTTTTGATGAACCGACCACCGGGCTTGATCCGATAAATTCAAAATCAGTTCTCGACCTGATAAATAGATTGAAAGCCACCGGAACAACATCGGTTGTAGTAACCCATATCTTGAATGATGCAATTTTAATAGGAGACGTACTTACGGTTATTAATGACGGAAGAATTATTACTACCGGAAATGTTAAACAAATTTTACAGTCGGAAGACGCATTCATTAAAGATTTCTTTTATGAAATTTATCAGAACACAACATTTATAAACGAAGCAAATAAATAGGGCAATATGTCTGCACAAAAATTAGGAAGAACAAAAATAAAAATAGGGTTAACAATTCTTGTAGGTTTGGTAGTTTTTTTCATATTTATTATTTTGATTGGAACAGACGATTACCTGTTCTCAAAAACTTTTAACCTTTACGCTTATATAAACAATACTGCCGGACTTGTAAAAGGTGGACCTGTAACGCTCGGAGGCTATAAGATAGGAGATATTGAAAGTATTGAATTTATTCATGCCGGCAACGGTGAAGTAATAAGAGTAAAACTGAGAATTCTAGAAGATTATAAAAAACACATCACAAAAAGCTCACGCGCAGTAATAAGCAGCATAGGAATATTGGGAGATAAGTTTGTTGATATTAGTGTTGGTAAGGCAAACGAAAAGGCATTAGCTGAAAACTCTACGATTCCTGTTTTTGAAAGTATAGGTCTTGAAAACATTGCATCGGAATTGAAACCCGGTGTTGACAACTTGAAGAAAATACTACAAAATATTTCGTCGGTATCCGACTCAATTTCATCAGGTCAAGGAAGCATAAGCTCTTTAATCAATCGATCTGCAACGGTAGACGGTTTAAACAATGTCATTAAAAAAGCCGACCGCCTGCTTACATCAATACAAAGTGAAGAAAATTCATTGGGGAAATTTTTAACCGATAAAGAATTATATGATAACCTTAACTCAGTTACGGTAAGACTCAAACAAATAATTGACAATACGCAAAGCGGTAAAGGCACGCTTGGAAAATTAGCCAACGATGATTCACTATATAATAATATCAATTCATCGGCTGAACAGCTAAGTAAAATTCTGGTCCAAGCTCAGGATAGTTCTACCGTTGTAGGTAGTCTATTGAACGATAGAGAATTATACAACAATGTAAACGATTTAATCAAACAACTAAATATGCTTATAGTCGATATAAGGGAAAATCCGGATAGATATGTTAATGTGTCTGTTTTTTAAATGGAATATAATTTTAAATTTTATAACAACTACATAAAAAGAGTTATGAAATTAGAATTTGCATGTATACAAAGAAAAAACACTTATTCACCAAGGTACAAAGATAATATGAAATTAAAATTTGCCGGCGTTAAACGTAAAGAAAAATACTCGCCAAACCATACTACCAACGATGCATTACTACTGAATCAAACAGCAGGAATCCTTAAAAAAATGGGACATAAAATTCAATTTTATGATGAGGAATTTATTGAGAAAAACAAAATAGAAGAAAAATATATTTTCTCAATGGCGCAGGGACCAAAAGCTTTAAATAGACTGAAAGAAATGGAAAAGGAAGGAAGGTTTGTTATTAATTCTCCCACCTCTGCGCTCAATTCCCATAGAATAAATATGGTAAATATGCTGAATGAAGCATCTTTGCCTTTCCCCAAAAGTTTTATAATAGACAATACAAATTTAACACAAGATTACTTTCATATAATGAATTCCAAAAAAGTTTGGCTTAAACGGGGAGATGTACACGCCGAACACAGGGAAGATGTAACTCTGGTTTACTCAATGAATGAACTTAAAACTACACTTGAAGAGTTCAGTTTAAGAGGAATTGAACAAACTATAGTTCAAGAACATTTGGCCGGTGACACTGTAAAATTTTACGGTGTTCTTGGTACCGACTTCTTTCATTGGTATTATTTGAACGGGAAAGATCATGTCTCGTTTGATGAGAA
Organism: Ignavibacteria bacterium; assembly: GCA_050117315.1. Classification (GTDB taxonomy): domain Bacteria; phylum Bacteroidota; class Ignavibacteria; order Ignavibacteriales; family Melioribacteraceae; genus JANQIV01. The sequence goes on along the minus strand of JASFMY010000019.1, from coordinate 40,889 downwards.
TCATTTAAAGAATCTTGCCTTTCAATCGGCAGAAGTATTGGGGCTTAACATTTTCGGGGGTGATGTTATTATTTCCCCTGAAGGAACAATCTCGGTTATAGACCTAAACGACTGGCCGAGTTTTGCACCGGTACGAGAAGAAGCAGTAGAACATATTGGAAACCTTATACATAAAAAGGCCATTAATTATGTTAACAAAAATTAATATCAATCGTAAATATTCATATATCGTAACAGAAATACCGGGTGAGAAATCATTAAAAATATTTAATGAAGAACAAGGCTACATTGCTCCCGGAATACAAACAATAGCAACATCTTCCAAAATTGCTCTCGCAAAAGGTGATGGGGCTATAGTAGAAGACGTTGATGGGAACCGGTTTATTGATTTTTTTGCCGGAGTGGGTGTAGCGAGTCTTGGGTATAATCATCCTAAGTATGTTAAATTTTTTTCAGAACAGCTTTCAAAAATTCATGTCGGTAGCTTTACAACAGAGTCGCGATCAAAGCTTGTTAAACTTATTGCCGAAATAACTCCCGGAAATTTGAACCGGAGCCAGTTTTACAGCAGCGGTGCCGAAGCAGTTGAGGCTGCTTTAAGACTTGCAAAGTCTTACACGAAGAAAACTGAGTTTATAGGTTTCTGGGGAGGCTTCCACGGCAAAACAATGGGAGTGCTGGGATTACTGGGAGATAATTTTAAAAACGAGTTGGGCCCGCTTCCCGTTGGAACATTCTTAACCCCTTATGCAAACTACTTCAACGATGCTTTGCCGGATTGTAATTCCAGGTGCATTGATTTTATTAGGGATAAAATTAGATATGAAACTACAAATCAAATAGCTGCAATTATAGTTGAGCCTATTCAAGGTACTAACGGCAATGTTGTTCCGCCCGAAGGATTTTTGGTTGAACTGCAAAAATTGACACGAGAGATAGGCGCTTTATTAATTGTAGACGAGATGATTACCGGGTTCGGACGCACGGGTAAAATGTTTGGTTGCCAGCACGACGGCATAGTGCCGGATGTAATTACAATAGGCAAAGGTTTCGGCGGCGGATTTCCCATGACGGGGTTAATCTCAAACGAGGAAGTAATAAATGCAAAACCTTTTGCAAATCCTTCAGGCAGTTCTTCAAGCTACGGCGGAAACCCTATTGCATCTGCAGCTGCATACATAACGCTAAAAACTATAATTGAAGAAGAACTTGTACAAAACTCCGCAACAGTAGGGGCATTTATGTTCGAACGGCTTCTTACCTTCAAGGATAAGTTTGATTTTGTAGGTGATGTACGCGGTAAAGGGTTGATGATAGGGTTGGAACTTGTGAAAAATAAAAACACGAAGGAGAAACTTGATAAAAAATTTACGAAGATGATTTTTAAGGAATGCTTGAAGAGAGGATTAATAGTTATGGGATACAATCCCGACATAAGAATTAATCCGCCTCTTGTTATTTCCAAAGAAATTGCCGAGGAAGGTATTGAAATAATGGAGGAAGCATTTAACTATGTCGCAGAAAAGCTCAATAGTTAATTCTACATTCAAGTCAAAAGATACCGAAGAGTTTTTGGATATAATCTTTTACCGTCCTGTTGGTTATGTAATGGCTCTCGGTTTCAAAGCTTTGCGGTTTACACCAAACGCTGTTACTGTCATAAGTATATTCGTTGGTGCTGCGCCGGGTTATTTTTTCTACTACGATGATTTGCTATTAAATGTAGTTGGTATCCTGCTGTTAATAACAGCCGAAGCCATGGACAGTGCCGATGGACAACTCGCCCGTATTACAAATACAAAGTCGAGAATAGGTAGAATACTTGACGGGTTCGGCGGCAATATCTGGTTTCTCAGTATTTATCTTTTCCTGGGTTTTAGATTAATGAATGAAGGGATGTCCGGTTGGATATTCCTTTTAATAATACTTTGCGGTATAAGCCACTCTCTTCAATCCGCTATGGCCGATTATTACAGGAATTTTTACCTGTTGTTCGTATTTGGTAAAGACAAAAGTGAAGTAGACAATTCCGCTGATATATGGAAAAAGTACAATGAGCTTTCATGGGACGGTAATTTTATAGAAAAACTTCTTATGAGGCTTTATTTAAACTATACAATTGAACAGGAATTCTTTTCAAAAAATCTAAGAAAACTTTATAACGAAAGTGTTAAAAAGTTTGGTTCTACAATCCCGAACTGGTTTTCAGCGGAATACAGATCGTTAAATAAAAAAAATGTGAAGTATTACAATATTCTTACAACTAATACCCGAATGGTTGTTCTCTTTATTGCAATAATTATTAAACAGCCGCTGATCTATTTCCTTTTTGAAATCATAATCCTTAATCTGGTTTTGCTTTATACAATAATGAAACAAGAAAAAAACTCACTCGATTTATATACAGCTATTAGTGAGGAAGATAAAAAATGTTAAAAGGAGCTATTATAGGGTTCGGGAAGATTGTACAAAACAGCCATTTACCGGCTTTCTTAAGCAGGGAACTCAGCAAGGAGATGGAAATTACGGCTGTTGTTGAACCAGATGCAGGTAATAGGGAAATAAGTCAATCTAAATATCCCTTTCTTAATTTTTATTTATCAACGGAAGAACTTTATAAAAACGAAGATATAGATTTCGTTGATATAGCTGCACCTCCGAAATATCATGCGGACCTAATTGAAGCAGCAGCAGAACACAAATTAAATATAATATGTGAAAAACCTTTTACCTTTAATGCTGAAGAAGCAGGTAGGATTAAAAAAATAATTGAGGACAAGAAAATTATCTTTATACCTTGTCACCAATACAGATATTCTCCCTTGTGGCAAAAATTCAAAGAAGTAATTAATGAAACATGTGGAAAAGATAACAACGACAAATCGATTTTGCAGTTTAATGTGTATCGTACTTCTGCGGACCCCGGGCTGGATATTTTTGATAATCCGTGGAGAGTGGATTTAAAGCAAAGCGGAGGGGGAATTATTGCCGATACAGGAATTCATTATTTATACTTATCAAATTGGTTATTGGGAAAACCATTAAGGATTAGTGCGGTAACCGACAATATTTATCACAAGGAATATAAAGTTGAAGACACGGGATTAATAATTGCTGAATTCGAAAAAGGTATTTCTCAAATAACATTAACCTGGGGTTCATCGGGAAGGGGCAATTCGGCGTCATTAATCTCGCCTCATGCTAATTTATATTACCGCGGTGGGAACTCTCTTGTGCAAAGAAATTGTAATGCTGAAAATGACATATCCCATCCCGTTCCTGATGTCTCCGATAAAGCAAGTTATGTAAATCTTTACATTGAATTGTTTAATGAATTTTTAGAGACAATCAAAAAAAGAACTAATTACAATTTTTTGGATGAAGCTTATTTATCCGTAAAAATGCTGGAAGCCTGTTACAGTTCAGCTTCTTTATGCAGAATGGTGTTGTTAAATGAATAAAAAAATAAACACAATCTTTTTTATTGCAGGCATAATAATCCTGGCTTTTCTTATTAGCGATTTCGGCTTCGATAAAATATATAGGAACCTGGAAAAGATCGGCTTATGGTTTTCTGTAATTGTAATATTGTGGGGAGTAGTATATGCATTTAATACTTTCTCCTGGTGGTTCATAGTTAATGCAGGCAAAGAAAAAATTTCATACATGCACCTTTTTTTTATTACGGTAAGTGGTTTTGCAATAAATTATATAACCCCTTTTGTTAATCTCGGCGGTGAGCCTTACAGGATATTAACTCTTAAAAATCATGTGGATACGAGTAAATCAGTATCATCCACAATTATATATACGATGCTTCATCAACTGTCGCACTTCTTTTTCTGGATACTTTCTATAGTAATACTATTTATATTGGTGAAAATGGCTTGGGTTGCTAAATTGTTCTTTGTACTAACTGCTTTTGTTCTTTTAATCATGATGTTTCTCTTTTTCTATTGGCAGAAGAAAGGAATAATAGCATCCATTCTCCTATTCTTGAAAAAACTGCCGTTTAAAAAATACCATTATGAAAAATTATTAAACAAAGAAGAAGTACTTATACAAATAGATGAACAGATTAAAGAATTTTATTCTGCTAAAAAAAAGTTTTTCTACGGCGCTTTTCTAGTTGAATTCTTGGGCCGTGTAATTGCTTCATTAGAGTATTATATAATTCTTGGGGCAATTGGTTTTGAGCCTTCAATGATGGATGCATTTTTAATATACGCCGGTTCCTCTTTAATTATGAACCTGATGTTTTTTATCCCAATGAATTTAGGAATACGCGAAGGCGGACTGTTTATTGTGCTTGAAGGTTTAAAGTATTCTAACGGAGTGGGTATCCTTCTTGGAGTTATTACACGTATAAGAGAGTTCATATGGATAGGTATAGGTTTACTTCTTATGCATTTTAACAAACGCAGGGTTACCAGGCAGGAACTTCTCAATTATTCTTTGGGTGATATAAATGATTAAAACAATTCTGTTCGACTTTGGAGGTACGCTTGATACTAACGGTATACATTGGTCGGAGAAATTTTGGGATGTATACCAAATGTTCAATATTCATGTAACAAAAGATATTTATAATAAAGCTTATGTATATGGAGAGTCTTATATAAAAGATAATATCGAGAAGGATGACGGCCTTCTCAAGACGCTGGAAACTCAAGTTAGCTTTCAGCTAAAATATCTTGTTGATGAAGGGTATATAAACAGGAAGACTCTACAGCGGACAGCTCTTGAGATTGCTTATCAATGTTTTAATGATGTTTGCCAAAATCTTAAAAGTATAACTCCCTTTTTAGCGGATTTGAAAAAGCAATACAGTTTAGGAGTTGTATCAAATTACAACGGAAATATAGAAACTGTATTAAAGGAGTTGACTATAAGAGAATTCTTTGATGTAGTTATTGATTCTACTATCGAAAATATTTATAAACCCGATCCGGGAATATTCGCTTTAGCTTTACATAGGTTAGAGACACACCCTGAAGAAACTGTAGTAATAGGCGATTCTTATGATAGGGATATAGCTCCGGCAAAAAAACTTGGATGTAAAACCATTTGGCTGAAAGTAAAAAGCTGGAGAGAATTTAATGAGGAATCTAAAGCTGATTATATAATAAACACACTAACAGATTCATTACAATATTTAAATATGGTGAGTAATTCTAATAAACATTAATAATAATTGTTAAATTTTATCTGGAGGAGAGATATGAAAAATTCAATTATTGAAAGACCAAAAGGGAAACTGGGTGTTCTAATTGTAGGAATAAATGGCGCGGTTTCCACAACATTTCTTGCCGGTGTAACGGCAATTAGAAAAAACAAAGCAAGGCCTATAGGTTCTTTAACTCAAATGGCTACTATAAGAATAGGAAACAGGGCGGAGAATAATTTCCCGTTGATTAAAGATTTTGTCCCCTTGGCAGAACTTGGTGATTTAGTGTTTGGAGGATGGGACATTAGAAAAGAGAATTCCTATGAAGCAGCAAAGTATGCAAAAGTTTTGAATGATAAAGACCTGGAAGATGTAAGGGAAGAGCTGGAAGCTATTAACCCGATGCCTGCTGTTTTTGAAAAAAAATATGTAAAAAGATTGGATGGCGATTGGGTAAAGAAAGGGGCTAACAAGTATGAACTTATGGAACAGCTAAGAGACGATATTCGTTCGTTCAAAAAAGCAAATGACCTTGATCGTCTTTTAATGATTTGGTGCGGCAGTACCGAGATTTTTCTACAGCCCTCAGACGTTCATGCTACACCGGAATCATTTGAAAAAGGTATGAAAGAAAATGATGAAAATATTTCGCCTAGTATGCTTTATGCTTATGCTGCTATTTCGGAAAAGATTCCTTTCATAAACGGGGCGCCGAATTTAACTATCGATATTCCTGCCCTTGAAGCATTGGCACTATTAAATGAAATCCCGATTGCCGGTAAAGATTTTAAAACCGGTCAGACTATGTTGAAAACAGTTATTACACCAATGCTCAAAGCAAGAATGCTCGGCTTAAAAGGCTGGTTCTCAAGCAACATATTAGGCAACAGAGACGGTGAAGTGCTTGATGACTATGACTCATTCAGAACAAAAGAAGAAAGTAAATTATCTGTTATAGATTCTATTCTTCAGCCTGATTTATATCAGGAATTATACAAGGATTATTATCATAAGGTAAGAATTAATTATTATCCGCCTGCAAATGATAATAAAGAAAGCTGGGATAATATAGATATTTTCGGCTGGTTGAATTATCCGATGCAGTTAAAAGTTAATTTCCTCTGCCGTGATTCTATTCTTGCAGCCCCTATTGTACTCGATTTGATTTTATTAACAGACCTTGCAGAGAGAGCAAATATGTCAGGTATCCAAGAATGGTTGTCTTTCTACTTTAAGAGTCCCATGCATGCAAAAGGGATAGTTCCTGAAAATGATCTCTTTATACAAATGATGAAAATGAAAAACACGCTGCGGAAACTTATGGGTTATAAACCTATTACACACCTTGATACGAACGATATAGAAGTACTAATGGAACAGTTGGACGAGGCAGAATAATTACATGCCCATATTTCTTTACACACTCTTATTGTTAAAAAAGTATAATAATAATCTTAAACCCCGGATTGATCCGGGGTTTGTTTATTATACCTTGTCCTTAACTGTTACCAACTATCATTTTGTAGTGTAATCTGAAAAAGCTGGAGAAAATAACATTAAACAATACGAAACAATTCGTGTGCTCATAAGTCTCTGAGTATTTCATAAAAAGGATTACCTTATGTTTTAACTAATCTGAGCCTTTTCTAAATTGATATTCCTGTTGATTATAAAATATCGTTTATTGCTTATAAGCGATGTGTCTGTTAGTTTTAATTATGAGATTAAGGAAAGAACTAAATGAAAAAGACGGCGATTTACTATTGAGAAGAAAGATAAATTCTCTATCTATTCCATTAATAAAGGAACTATTAAAAAATTTAACGAGCTTTATAAGTAAAGATTATTAAACAATTCATTCTATATAAACATAAACGGGACAATATGATTGGACAGGCATCAATAAATGACTGGAATCAAATCAAACAAATTTATATTGAGGGTATTGAAACGGACAATGCTACTTTTGAAACGGCTGAGAGTATTCCGAAAAGCGGCGAAATGTGGTTCGGTAAAAAAATAGATAATTCAATTTTTTTTGCTGAAGAAAATAATGAAATATTGGGCTGGTCTGCATTGTCACCTGTTTCCGACAGATGTGCTTACAGGGGTGTAGCCGAAGTATCCGTTTACGTTAAATCATCTGCACAGGGCAAAGGTCTGGGTAAATTATTGTTGAATAAATTGATAGAGTTTGCAGAGCAAAACAATATCTGGACATTGCAGGCAGGCATATTTAAAGAGAATGAAACCAGTATAAAACTTCACGAAAAGTGCGGATTCAGGATTGTCGGCATAAGGGAAAAGCTTGGACAATTAAAAGGCGTTTGGCGGGATGTAGTTTTAATGGAAAGAAGGTCAACAACAATTTTATAAGTAAAACACAAACACCATCATGTCAAAAGAAGGTTGTCATGATGTCCCGAATAAAACAAATGGAGAAACTGCTTTTATTTTATTTATGATATTAACTATATCATTCGACTTTAATTAAAAACCCCCTTTGCAGAAATTAATTTTTTAAGCCAAGGGGGTTTTGTCAAAGCAATGAGCTGTTTTGCTCATGCCTTTTCGTCTAAAACTAATTCCGGATTGGAGATACCCATATCTTCCAGCTTTTGAAGAAAACTATCAAGTTCTTCCTGGGTTGTATCGCCTGCCTCGTATTGCTGAATAAAATCACTGATAAATTGGGGGACTTCTTTTTCTCCACTTTCTTCCAGAGGTGCCGGCATATCGCCTTCAAGTTTTTCCGGGGGTTCAAACCCGGCTTCGTTCAACATTTCGTCAACTTCTCTACTTGGCTCAAATCCGGCTTTTTTTATCTCCTCCATCATAGCCTTCCTTGATTCTTCATCCATATCTTCCGAATCATATTTCGCGAGTATTTCTTCAAGCTGTTTTTTTTGTTCTTCTGTAAGGGATGTTTCCTCATTTGACGTTTGTTGAATGTTGTACAATGAGCTCGAGCTACTGATACCTTCAATCATTTTTTTCCCTTATTTGATTGTAAAATGTAAAACGAATTTTTAAAAAGTTTTAATTAGTGCGAACCACATTGCGAGAAATAGCGAACAAAGCAGAAAGAGAAAAGAAGTACCGGTTTCAAAATCTTTACACAATGCTAAAGGAGATTAACCTTCTTGACTCATGGAAATATCTAAATAAAAACGCAGCTTATGGATTAGATAATGTAAGTGCAAGAGAATATGAAATGAGTTTAATTGAGAATGTAAGGGAATTGGTTTGCAGACTAAAGAGGAAAGGATACCGGGCAAAATTGGTAAAAAGGAAGTATATTCCCAAAACAAAAAGGAAAATGCGACCGTTGGGAATACCGGCAACAGAAGATAAGCTAGTACAAGCGGCATCAGCAAGAATACTGAATGCCATCTATGAACAGGACTTTATATCCGACAGCTACGGATATCGCAACGGGAAAAGTGCACAAACGGAAATTAAGGAACTACACTATCAACTACAATACGGATGGTTCGGACATGTAGTTGAAGCAGACATTAAAGGCTTCTTCGACAACCTAAGTCATGAATGGTTAATAAGGATGCTTGAAGAAAGAGTAAATGATAAATCATTCATAGGTTTAATCCGGAAGTGGTTGAAAGCGGGAATAATGGAGTCGGAGAAAATGGTAATACATCCGGCAACAGGAACACCACAAGGAGGAAAATAATCTCTCCGATTCTGGCCAATATATATTTGCACTACGTGTTAGACTTATGGTTTGAGAAAAGGGTAAGACAACACTGTGAAGGCAGAGTATACTTATGCCCATACGCAGATTCATATTTCAAAAATGCTATTGATAAGTAATCCAGTAGATAAGTTATTTGAATGAATCAAGACTTTTCATAAATTAAAAATATAAACAATTGTTTTTATACCCTCATTTCAGCCGTATAAAAACAATGATTATATACTAATGTTGTGCGCAAAGCTGGAAACGAGATTACAAAAATGAAACATAAGATATGATTTTAAACTATATTCACTGGAACCCTGACCCCGAAATAATAAATATTTTCGGATTTTCACTGCGATACTATGGAATCCTTTTCGTAGGTGGCTTGATTTTGTGTATCTACATTTTGGGGCGGATTTTTAAGAGAGAAAAAATTCCGTCGAAAAACTTGGAGAAATTATCAATCTACGGAATGATTGGTATCCTAGCAGGGGCACGACTTGGGCACTGTTTATTTTACGAGCCTTCTTACTATTTATCACATCCTCTGGAGATGATTTTACCGATTACTTTTCCTCCTGATGGTGGGATAAAGTTTATTGGATATCAAGGATTGGCAAGTCATGGTGGTGTATTAGGTTTACTCATTGCGTTATATTTCTATTCTCGAAAAACAAAACATTCAATGATTGACACTATTGATTTGATTGCGGTTGTTGCAGGATTGAGCTTTGGATTTATTAGACTTGGAAACTTTATGAATTCTGAAATTATCGGCATACCGACAACAAAACCTTGGGGTGTGATTTTTGAGCGAGTAGATAACGTACCGAGACACCCAGCTCAATTGTACGAGGCGATTTCTTATTTTATTATTTTAACGATTATGATGATTCTTTACAAAAAAATGAGAGATAGACTTAAAAACGGATTCTTCTTTGGGCTTGCATCTGTTTTATTTTTTACAGCTAGAATTATAATTGAATTTGTAAAGGAGAACCAAGTCGGATTTGAGGATAAAATGACATTTAATATGGGACAACTTTTGAGCCTTCCTTACCTTGTAGTCGGGATTGGATTTATGATATACGGATTATGGAAAACGAAAAAGCTCAGCGCACAACATTTTGTATAAGTAATGGTATGTAAAGTATTAAATATCAATGTTTGTAGCCCGTTCAAACTGCGTAGCGGTTTGACAGGAAAGTACCACGCAATCTGCCACTACTTATACAATTTACCGTTACAAGCAATAAAGTCGCCATATCTGATATTTTTCAAAATTTTGAGTTTTTTTGATTTTAGATAACAAACAGACAAAATGATTAATAACAATTCAGATTCATTATCAATTATAAGGAAAACTGCAAGCAGACTTTTACCTGACTGCAAAATTCTTCTTTTTGGCTCCTGTGCAAGAAAAGACTATAATCCTGATAGTGACTAATGATTTCCTTATTATTACCGGAGAAACAGTCGACATCCGTAAAAAAAAGAACTCTTAAATCAATGATGAGAAAAGAGTTGGCTCGATTCAAAATTAGTAGAAATATTTCCTCAAGGCACTGACAAGAGCGGCACAGATTTAATCTTCTTCGCAAAACATACATTGACGCACGATACGACGAAGACTACACAATCACCAAAGAAGAACTTGAGACTGGCTGAACTTTCCGAAAAATCTGCGTAAGTACTCTGAGACGGCATTCTCTGCCAGCCGAATATTTCCTTTAGTGTCTCATCATACCTTAAGCAATCGGCAAGTTAATCATTCTGCTTATTTCCTTTTTTCTTTTAAATTATCCTAATATAACTACTCAGTCACTTTTTTGATCTCCTTTTGCATATTCTGGGGTGAATTTAGAAAAAACCGTAGTCTCCAATAAATGATTTAATCCTACCACAATAGATTTTGTACTACAGGGAAGTCAATTTTAACCAATTTTTGGAAAAACAAATATGTACCTAAAAATTAACTTGACTCAGCTATCTTAATAAGTTAATTTTATGTTAGTATGTATGGACATATGAACATAAAAATTAACTTTATGGATAAAAATGGAAAATTTCAACCAAATTGACCACAATAGTGCACTTCCTCTTTATGCCCAGGTAGAGAAATTATTACGTGATCTTATTGAACAGCCTGATTACAAGAACGGAAAATTTCTTCCAAACGAAGTTGACCTGGCTAAAAGGCTCGGGGTATCCCGCAACACAATAAGGCAGGCCACAAACCAGCTTGTTATTGAAGGTTTGATTGAACGTAAGAAAGGTGTAGGTACTAAAGTATCCAACAAAAAAAGAGTTGTTACCAGGCTTGATCATTGGCTCAGTTTTACACATGAAATGAACAAGCAGGGAATTGTTGTTAAAAACTATGAAATAAATACCGAATGGGTAAAACCTGAAGATGAGCTGAAAGAGTTTTTTAATATCAAGGAAGAAAAAGAAATTTTAAGACTGAAAAGACTGCGAGGAGCCGATAAAGGTCCCATCGTGTATTTTATTTCATATTTTCATCCCCGTGTCGGACTAACAGGTAACGAAGATTTTTCGCAGCCTCTTTACCATTTGCTTGAGACTGAATGTCATACGGTAGCTTCAACATCACGCGAAGAGATCAAAGCTATTATTGCCGATAAATATATTGCCGGTAAATTAATGATAAAAGAAGGTGATCCGGTACTTTTCCGCAAAAGGTTTGTTTTTGATCCCGGTAATAGACCTATAGAATACAACGTGGGTTATTACAACGCGGATGATTTTACTTATTCCATAGAAATTCAACGGGGTCAGTAAGAAAGGCTGAATAATTAAATGGGGAACAAACTTAAAAATATTATATCTGCGTTGCTTATTATAACTGCTTTTATAATCCTGGTACTCCCGGGAAATGAAAAAGAAACCGGCGGGAAAAAACGTATTAAATTTTGGCATGTAGCCGGGAAAAAAGACGATGTTCCCTACGCTGTAAAAATGTTTAACAAATCCCAGGATACTGTTTTTGTTGAAGCAACCCCGATCCCGTGGAACGAACATGAAAAGAAAGTCCTCACTTCAATTTTAAGCGAGAATCCCCCTGATGCTGTAATGCTTGCATCCACAGTGCCTAAATGGGCTTCCCGGATGGCGTTGGTCTCACTGGATAATGCAATTAAAAAAGATAATTTTGACTCGACGCAATTTTATCCGTCCCTTTGGCGGGAGATGAAATATAATAACCATGTGTTTGCGCTTCCTGCTTACACAGCTTCTTTTGCGTTGTTTTATAATAAGTCATTATTTAAAAAAGCCGGCCTGGATCCGGACAACCCGCCGAAAACATGGCATGAATTAAAAGAATATTCCAAGAAACTAACAATAGAAGAAGACGGCGATCTAAAGCAAATCGGTTTTATACCTAATTACGGTAATCTTGAAACTTCGTTTATTATGTCTTTAGAATTGGGCGCCGTATATAAAAACCATGACGGCAGCAAAGTTAATCTCACAGATCCCAAAATTATTAAATCCTTCGAGGAAGAAATAAATCTGCTGAATAACATTCCCGTGGAAAAAATAAACAAGTTTGTGGGTGGTTTCGGTTTTGGTAATCAACACGGGTTTATTGCCGAAAAAGTTGCAATGATGATTATAGACAATACTTTTATTGACTTAATTAAAGTTTACAACCCGGGTCTGGATTACGGTGTTGTAGAAATACCGGCTTTTGAAGGAACGGATACCAAATCATCAACCGGCACTTGGTGGTATGCAATTCCCCGCGGGGCAAAAGAGAAACAAGCCGCATGGGATTTTTTAAAATTTGCCGTAAGCAAAGAAATTCAATTAAATGAAACTTTTGTAAATGAACAATCTCTTTTTCCCACCAATGTTTATGCCGCTACGGACTCATCGTTTTTGAAGCAGCATTTTGCAATGTCCGTATTCGATAAACAAATGCGAAGCACGGAATCAAAAGTAATATTGCCGCTGGTTCACGACGTTTTCTGGAGAGAATATTCGCAGGCAAGAGAAAGAGCGCTTTATAAAATTCAAACACCCTACGAAGCTTTGGCACAGGCGGAAAAAACAATACAATCAAGCTTAAGCCGGGCAGTAGAATACGATACCTATGTGCAGCAAAAGTTACCGTTTGAACAGTTTTAACATGATGGCTACGATAAAAAATATTATTAATAAACAGTCTTTCTGGGGTTACGTTTTTGTGTCACCCTGGGTAATAGGTTTTTTGATTTTCGGTTTATACCCCATTATAATGTCGTTATACTACAGCTTATGCCAGTACGATGTTTTGCGCATCCCGCAGTACATTGGTTTTAGAAACTACGAAGAGCTCCTTTTGAACGACAATTATTTCTGGCTCTCAATCTGGAATACTTTATACTATTTGTTACTGCGTACCCCGCTGGTTATTATCGGTTCACTTCTGCTTGCGGTTCTCGTAAACAATTCTGTTAAAGGGATTAAATTTTTTCGGACGGTTTATTTCATGCCGTCTATTATAAGCGGCGTTATACTGTCCGTCCTGTGGATGTGGCTCCTTAATCCCGAATACGGTTTACTCAATACAATATTGGGCTATTTCGGTATACAAAGTCCTTTATGGCTGATAGACCCGGACTGGTCGAAACCGGCAATAATATTGATGAGCATCTGGTCAATCGGCGGGGGTAGGATGCTGGTATTTTTAGCCGCTCTTCAAAGTGTACCCAACCAATTATACGAAGCTGTTGAAATTGACGGCGGAGGATGGTGGGCGAAATTTAGGAATGTAACTATTCCTTCATTGTCCCCTGTAATTTTTCTCTGGACAATAATAGAAGCGGTTTTTGCTTTGCAGGTTTTTGTTGAAGCTTACGTTATGACAAAAGGCGGTCCGTTAAACTCAACCCTTTTCTATAACCTTTACCTTTATAACAAAGCATTTGATGATTTTGAAATGGGCTATGCATCTGCCCTTGCGTGGATTTTATTTATAATCGCTCTCGTTATAACCTTTGTGCAGTTTAAGGCGAGTAAAAAATGGGTTCATTATGCCGGTGAATAACTGATGAAGAATAAGAAGATAAATACGAAGTCTATCGTGGTTTTTGCATTGCTGGTTATAGCGGCAATCTTCTTTATAATACCGTTTTTATGGATTATAACAACTTCGTTGAAGCCTGAATCGCAAGTATTCAGTTCAAATTTTTTACCGGGGGAATTTGATTGGAGCAACTACGCTAAAATATTTGAGCGGATGCCGTTCCTGAGTTACATGCAGAATTCGATTATCATATCTATAGTAAATATAATCGGTATTGTACTTTCCAGCTCAATTGTTGCATATGCATTTACATTTTTGCAATGGCCCGGAAGGGATAAACTTTTTTATATAGTTCTCGGCACAATGCTTCTCCCGACCCAGGTAATAATGATCCCCGTATTCGTAATCTTCAAAGAGATCGGGTGGTTGAACAGTCTTAAACCTCTTACGATTCCTGCTTTCTTCGGGGGAGGAGCTTTTAACATATTTTTGATGAGACAATTTTTTCTTTCTATTCCCAAAAGTTTGATAGATGCCGCCCGCATAGACGGTTGTTCGGAGTTTCGCATTTATGCAACAATAGTTATGCCCCTTACAAAACCTGCAATTGCCACAGTTGCAATTTTAACATTTTTATTTGTTTGGAATGATTTCCTCGGACCGCTCATTTATTTGTCCGATAAAGCAAAAGGTACTCTTGCATTAGGCTTGGCGCAGTTTGCAGGCCAGCAGCAGCCGGAATGGGCTTTGCTGATGGCGGCTTCAATACTAATGATGCTGCCGATAATCATTTTGTTTTTCCTGTTCCAGAAATATTTTATCAGGGGTTTTATGATGAGCGGTATTAAGGAGTGAGCTATTATTATAAGTACGGAGGATTTTTGAAACGAATACTTTTAATTTACTTGGAACTGGCAATTATATTCTTAATGTCCGTTGAGTTGAACGCGGGTGTTACGGGAAAAATTAAAGGGAAAGTAATTGACAGCAGTACAGGCCTGCCGCTGCCCGGAGTAAACATTATTATTTTGGGAACCCAGTTAGGAGCGGCTGTTGACCTTGAAGGCGATTTTATTATCATCGGAATAACACCCGGTACCTATTCTTTAAGAGCAACAATGATAGGCTACCACGAAGTAATTGTGACAGACGTAAAAGTAATGACCGACCTCACGACATCGGTTGAAATTGAAATGACGGAAACGACTATTGCAATTGACGGAGAAGTTGTTGTTACTGCAGATAAGCCTGTGATTCAGAAAGACGTTACCGCAAGTGTGCAGAACCTGGGTATTTCACAATTGCAAAGACTGCCCACGCGAAATGCCAAAGAAGGTCTGCTTGTGCAGACTGGAGTTTTCTTTAGCCCTATTCCCGTTCAAGGCGGATTAGGATCTGCCGGAAAGGGTGAACCACGTTACTCTATTAGGGGCGGTAGTCAAGATCAGGTAGTCTGGTATTTGGACGGGGCAAGAATATCTAATTTAATATTAGGCCGGGCAGATTGGGGCGGCTCATTTACGAATATCAACATGAATACCGTTGAAGAAATTCAAATTATGACGGGCGGGTATAACGCGGAATACGGTAATGCCCAATCCGGTATTGTAAGTGTTGTTACAAAGGAAGGTAAAGAAGATTTACACGGCTCCATTGAGTATATTTACGGATTTGCAGGTAAGCATCATTTCGGTAATTATTTATATGACCAAAATACTCAAAAGGAATTTCTTGATCATACGCTGGAAGACGGTACATTAGACCCCAATTGGTGGACCGATGAAAAGAAATCTCAAATATATGATTATACTGATATTCCGGATCACGATATAAAGTTCAGTTTAAGCGGCCCGCTCTTAAATTGGGATGGTAATCCTGTCCGTTTTTTTGTTTCCGGTTCATATAAGCAGCAGGCTTATACTTTACCTAGACCGAGAGATACAAGAGATTTCTCGAATCTTTATCTCAACCTTACTCAGAATCGTGAAAAAATTAAATGGAAATTAACGGCATTTTATAATCATCAAGCACATTCTACATTACAGGAAAACGGCGACTTTACAAACCAGGCAAAGTACTATAGAGGATGGGGTTCCATTTTTGATGTTTATACATATGGCGGAGTTCTAAACTATAATTATGCCCCGAGTGATAAAATCTTTTACGAATTTAAACTAAGCACATATTGGTCCGAGTTTGATGAAAGGCCGAGCGAATATTTTAGAGTGGGTGAAAGCGATGATCCTACTGTCTGGGGTTTTCATCGATACGACGGTTATGAAGACGAACCTTTCGACGCATATACACCCTCTTTATATAACAATACTATAACCGGCGATATCTCCTTTATATCCAACGTCAATTGGCAGTTCGACAAAAACAATTTAATAAAAAGCGGTATAGAATTTAGATATAATACCTTTAATGAGAAAGAAAATTACCGTCTGATTTCCTCTACGGATAATAAAGATTATTGGATTAATAGGGGTTTAATGGAAGAATATCATCCGATTCAATTTGCTTTTTATGTCCAGGATAAAATGGAATTTGAAACAATGATATTAAATTTTGGTGTTCGCTACGATATGTTTAATCCGAATTACGATTGGTTTGAAGAAACCAACTTATATAACCTTGCGGTAAACCCGGATTTTGATCCGGACCTTGATACGGACGGTGACCAGGTTGATTCACATGGGAATGTTAAATATTCGTTCGATAACGTATTGGATAAAGCGCGGACACCTGCAAAAACTTATCATATGGTAAGTCCCCGTTTCGGTGTTTCGTTCCCATTTTCTGAAAATACAATGATACATTTTAATTACGGGCACTTTTATCAAGTTCCCCCGCTTGATCAAATGTTTGAGTTTTCATACTACAGGCCGACATATTTAGTAACAAGTATAATTGAAGAAAGAGCATTAGCCGAGGAAGAAGGAAGGGAAGAAAGACATATTAATTCAACTAAAGGTGATCCCGAAAGAGTTACGGCCTATACGTTAAAAGCCCTCGAACCGGAAAAAACAATTCAGTTTGAAGCCGGTTTTAAACAAAATTTTGAAAACATCGGAGTTCTTGAAGTTACTGCTTTCTATAAAGACGTTTATGACCAAACACAGGAACGTATAGGTTTATTCGATCACCATGTTTACGGATACGATCCGATTAATGAAGAAACTACTATAAATGTTTCTTATCAAACCTTTATTTCCGGTGATTATGGGGATTCTAGGGGATTTGAAATTACATTCAAAACATTATTCAGCAGGTATATTGTTTTGGATGCTAATTACAGCTTTTCACGTGCTACGCAAGGAAGAGCTACGCCTGCCGTTGTAAACATAGACGGCGAAGGAAACGAAACATATAAATGGGATGGGGATGTAAACAAGAGAATAGCGATTGAAAAAAGTTATTCCCGTCCGCATATTTTACGGGCAAACTTATTCCTAACTTACCCTGAAGTTGAAACAAATAACTTTATAAACAAAATATTGGAGGGAACAAGTGCAAGCCTATTATATAGTTTTATTAGCGGGCAGGCATTTACATACAAAACAGCCGAGGATCCGCCGGATACTTATAACAACCACCGTTATCCTCCGATTCAAACAGTTGATCTGTTAGTAGAAAAAAGGTTCCCTTTATTCGACACGCATACGTTATCATTTTTTATGCAGGTCGCAAATCTTTTAAATACTAAAAACCTTAGATCTTACGGTGATGCAGTATATGACATCGATGCCACGCAAAATTATGTGGAGGATGGGACTATAACGGAAGTAGATGGCTCCGGTTATGATATCGGCTGGCAAACTTATTACGAAAATAGAAGGTATTATTTCGGTGTTAAATACACATTCTAAATTTTTATCGGGTAGAAATATGTTAAAAAAGTGTAAATCAATTTTATTAGTCATTTGTGTTATACAATCCGGTGTTGCTTTTGGTCAAACCAGAAGTGCTAAATTTGAAATTCATAACCGGGGCGAATTGTGGGAAACTATGAAAGATGACGGTACGATCGGCGCGTCCGATCCGACGGATAGATTCGAATATTATCCCAGTATGGACTGGCCGGGCGGCCCCACGGTGTTGGCAAAAGATG
Source organism: Ignavibacteria bacterium (assembly GCA_050117315.1). Classification (GTDB taxonomy): domain Bacteria; phylum Bacteroidota; class Ignavibacteria; order Ignavibacteriales; family Melioribacteraceae; genus JANQIV01. The sequence continues at coordinate 22,879 of JASFMY010000019.1, read as the reverse complement.
ATCAACGTTCTTATAACTACGGCGCCGGAATCTGGATAGGCGGTAAAAATCAAGACGGCTCAATTTTCTTTATTGAAAATGGCCCTTTTTCTTTTGTTGACCAAGGCAATTTTCAAGAATTAGAGGTCGAAGAAAATTTTATTGAAGATGCCGGGTATGATCCTGCCGAAGCCGAACAAAAAATTACTGCACAGTGGACCACAACCGAAAATATTTCCGTTAAAAGAGTAAGCCGGGTCTGGAGTTTTAGTGATGTTAACAACTTCATTCTTATGGAATATACTTTTACAAATGAAAACAGCAGTACACTTTCCGATGTTTATATTGGATTCCCGTATTTAATAAGACCCAGTTACCAGGATTATGTTGTTCATAACGGATGGGGAGATGATTTTAACCGCGCAGATGAATATGTAAGGTATGACGAATATCTAAAACTGTTATATGCCTGGGACGATACACCAAACTACAGCTTACCGTACGACGTAGGTAACTATTGGGATGATGCGGATGAGCTTAGAACTCCGGGGTATGCCGGATATGCATTACTGTATAATGATCCGGTAGACGATAATTCAGATCAGCCCTCCAACGTTTTATATGCGCAATTGCTGAACAATGAACGGTATTTTACAAATCAAAGCAACACGATTGCGAATCTTTATAAAATCTTAAACGGTGAAGACAAATCGCTTCAAGCAAGTGAGGAGGAACATTTAACACCCTTTATGCTTATGACTGTTGGAGCTTATACATTAAGCCCGGGTGAAAGCGTTAAGATTGTTTTAGTAGAAGCTGTAGACGGCATTTCGCTCGAAGAGGCTCTTGAAGGTGTAGATGCTATGTCATCACTTTCGCAAGGTGAAGATATGTTGAAGAATACTATAACAAATGCTAAGAACCTGTTTGAAAATAATTACGCTCTTACGGAGGTACCGCCGCCGTCACCGGATATTGAAATTATTGCAGTACCTGAAAATCAATCAATCTCTATTACCTGGGAACTGGTTGAGGAAAGCTGGATCGATCCTATCGAAAACAAAAATAACTTTAAGGAATATAGAGTATATCGAAGCTCAAAATCTTTTATCGGTCCTTATGAACAATTAAAAGTAATAAGGCCTTCCAGAAGTACGGATGTTACCCGGTATTACGACGAAGATATAAATCGCTGGGTTTATGAAGATGAAGACATCAGTCTTGGCGCGGGTTATTATTATACTGTAACAAGTGTAGATAGTAACGGAACGGAAAGCTGGTTCACAAACCGGAATGAAGATGCAGTTTATGCGACAAGATCACCTTCCGAAAGTACACTGGATGTAACAGTATTCCCAAACCCTTTTAAAAACGTTTCAGGTTTCCCGGTTAGCGGGCAGGAGGATTCAATAGTTTGGACAAACCTTCCGGCAGTATGTACAATAAGGATTTATACAAGCAGCGGGGAATTGGTTAGAACTCTTGACCATAATAATCAATCTTCCGGGGAAGAAGTTTGGAATCAGCTTTCAAATGCAAGACAAAGAACAGCGCCGGGAATTTATTTCTGGACTGTTGAATCCGAAGTAGGTACAGCTAAAGGAACACTTTTGATAATTAAATAAACAGATCAAAGCGAAATGAAAAAATTACATTATACGTTAATATTAATATTTACTCTTTCTAATGTTGCCGTAGCACAATATGATTTGGGTTTTGAATTTTCTAAAGCCGGAAGCGCAGGCCTTCAATTTCTTAAAATCGGAGCCGGTGCAAGAGAAACAGGAATGGGAGAAGCTGTTACCGGTGTCGTAAAAGATGCCAATGCTATGTTTTGGAATGTATCCGGAATTGCTTATGCCGAAGATAACCAGGCAATATTTTCATTTAATAATTGGCTTGTTGACAGTAAATATATGGCCGCTTCAGTTGCTCTTCCTTTCAACAATTTTGTTATCGGGTTCAGCGCAATATCTCTATCAATAAATGAGTTTGAAGAAACAACGGTTCAAAATCCTGACGGTACGGGAAGAATGGTAAATGCCGGTGATTTATTAATCGGAGTAGGTATTGCACGTAGATTTACCGATAAACTTGCAATAGGCGGACAGGTAAAATATGTTCATGAGAAATTAGATGATTACACAGCCGACAACATTTTATTTGATATCGGGGCCTCGTATTCTACCGGCTGGCGCAATTTAAGATTAGCTTTTTCTTTACAGCACTTTGGTCCCGATATGAAATTTGTTGACCAAACATTTAGAACCCCGTTGTTATTTAGGCTTAGCGCTACCGATGAAATTATCAATCTTGATGACGCAGCATTAACTTTAGCTTTCGAATTAGTTCACCCGACCGATAACGAAGAATGGGTAAACATTGGAACAGAATTAAAACTATTGAATCACTTCTTCTTAAGATCGGGATACAGACTTAACGTTGACGAAGGGAAAATGTCATTCGGCGTTGGCTTTGAAACACCTTCATTCAGTTATATCAGTACAAAGTTTGACTATTCCTTTGTGAAGTCCGAAAAGGTATTTAACGACATACACAGATTCACGGTGAGTATAGGCTTTTAACAGGGAAAGATGACTTTAAAAAAATATTACGCAAAACTTATTTACACGGCGGCTCTGGCTATGACTCTAAACGGATGTAAAATAACGGGAATATTTTATCCTTCGGAAGCAGATAGGGGAGAGGTAATTGAAGTAAGGATAAATATTACAGACAGCTTAATCCCCGAAACTAATGCGCATAAAGGTTTACTGGGAGTATTAATACCTGAAGATTGGGAAGTTACCGGAGGTGAATACAGTTTTGAAATAGGCAGCGGCGTTCTGGAAGTTAGCGAAGAATGGAAAGATTCAATAGAAGCAGTTTATCCCGCTGAAGATTTTGGCGCAGGTTATAAATGGACGGCTTTTATTTCCGATGAAGGATATGCATACGACCAGGTTATAAATGTTGAAGCCGTAATAAACATAAAAGTAGGAGAAACAGATGGCTGTTATGACCTCGGTTTTCTCGTTACAAAAGCTTCTCCCGGTTTACTATCTCCCAAAAATTTGGAATGGGCGCCGTTGTCTTATCCAAACAGGATAACGGTTCCTACCGGCGGTCAATGTCCCGACTCATTTACAATAGAGGAAGCGGAAGAGTGGAACGAGTTATTTAACAGGGACAGCGGCTGGACAGGAGCTGACGGAATTTATTCAATCCCGTTAAACGAAGTGGAAACAAGCGGCAACGATTTTAAACATCTTTTACTTTTCAGCGATACATTTATCGGGAATGTTGATTCGAACAAGGTTAGAAAAAATACAACAATAGTTAACAACACGCTTGCTCTGCTTAATTCAAGCTGCCCTGATAAAGAACAAATAGAATTTTTAGTAAAAGAAGAGAATGGAAATCCAGCCGCTATGTTTGTACCGGGCACTCCCGAATCCAAAGCCGGTGATTGGTACTGGCTGATGGACGGTATAAAAGTAGAAGATACAATTTATGTTTTTGCCTTAAGAATGGAAAAAATTTCTGATGATGTTTTCGGTTTTAATTACATCGGTGCTAACCTGGTAAAATTTAGAATAGACGAAAGCGACAGTGTGGTTGATGTAAGTCAGTTTGATACTCCCCTTTATTACTATGATGAAACAAATGATGCAAAATATTTACTCGGGCAGGCAGTAATGCCGTTAAACAGTTCATCGCAAAATTATGTGACTGACGGCTACATATATCTTTACGGTCTCAAAGAGATCAACAATGCTAAAGAACTTATCTGTGGGCGAGTTTTGCCGGAGCATATTAGTGATTTCACAAAATACGAATACTGGAACGGGGAAAGCTGGGGAAGCCATATTAAAGAATGTGAGTCGCTAACAGATTATGTATCTCAAGAGTTTAGCGTTTCCCCGCTGCCCAACGGCAAATATATCTTGATGTTCCAGACGGGGAACCAGGTTGCATACCGCATTGGTGAAAGCCCGGTTGGTACTTTCGGAATGTTTAACATGATTTACAATTGTCCCGAAGCAGAAATATCCGGCAACGTTTTTACATATAACGCTAAAGCTCACCCTTCCCTATCCGACGGCGATAAAATTCTCGTGAGTTATAATGTCAACACAATTGATATAGCTGAAAACCTTAACAATGCCGATATCTACAGGCCGCGCTTTATATACCTTGATATTGATGATGCCGTTAGTACTTCCGTAGGAAATTCCGAATTCCTTCCCGGGGCTTTCACGTTGATGCAGAATTATCCCAACCCATTTAACCCCACTACCGTTATTGAGTTTGTGATAGAGAAACAAAACGTATACTCACTCAAACTATTTAATACCCTGGGTAAAGAGGTGAAATCTGTTTTCAGCAATGTCAGGCTGAATGCCGGCAAATATACCTACAAAGTAGATGCAGGAAACTTAAGCAGCGGCGTATACTTTTACAGGCTGGAGAACGCTCAACAACAAATCACAAAAAAAATGATACTAATTAAATGAAAAGAAAATTTACAACGGTTTTAGGGTTTGCAATTGCATTTGTTTTTTTAACAAATGAACTTTTTACACAGGAAACGGATATACCCGTTGGCAACGAAGGGTCTATAAACTACTGGTATTTGGCAGGCCCTTTTCAGCAGCCGCTTGTAGGTTTCGGCGATCCCGGCGATAAAGAAATAATTGACGAACTTAAAGACACAAACCAATTAATATCGGATAAAGTTGTTAATTGGATTCCGAAAGGAATAAATGATAATAATTTTCTCGATATAAATAACTGTTTCGGTAGAGTTGTTGACGATTCGCCAAGTATGATATGGAATGCAAAAGCGTCATATGCATTTGCAATTGTTAAATCGAAGACTGAACAAGATGTGAAACTTTTGTTTGGCGGAAATACAATTTCAAAAGTAACTGTTAACGGCAAACTTCTTTACAAAGGAAACGTAAGTAAAAATGCAGTTAAAGACGAAATTGAAAAACAAGTAAAGCTACGCAAGGGAGAAAACTATATTCTTCTGAAAGTCTTTAATACCCATAAAAACTATTCGCTTAGCTTTTTTGCCCCGGTAAAATATGAATGGGGATTTTATTTCAGAATTAGTTCCGCCGATGAAAACAATTTAAGCCAGGTAATAAAGAGTAATGAAGTAAAAAACGATTTCACGATTACGCCTACATTTTTCTTAAAAGAAAAAGAAGGCAAGCTTATTCGTAAAACTTACGTTGATGTTATTTCAAATAATATTCAGCCGGTAAATGCAACTCTCAACATGAATTTTGCAGGCAACAATATTTCGGAAAAGCTTAATGTTAATTACGGTCATAACTTTTTTGAAATTTTTATACCGGTAACTGAAAAAACAGAAACTATCACTTCTGCACTTACTTTCCCCGGAGACAAGCTTAGTAAAACGTTGAAGATTGAACCGCCGAAAAAATATGAGTTGCATTTAATGCTGCTGTCGCATACGGATATCGGTTATACTAATCCTCAACCTGTGGTTAAAGAAAAACATATTAAAACATTGGAAGAAGTAGTTAAGCAGGCAAAGAGTGATAAGAATTTTAAGTGGACAATAGAAACGGTTTGGCAGCTTGAACAATTCAGGCAGGCTAAACCTGAAGAGGACTTTCTTGAATTAATTGATTTAATTAAATCGGGCAGGATTGCCGTATCTCCCCTTTACGCAAACCCGTTCACGGGATTGATCAGCGAGGAAGAAGCAATTGAGAGTTTATCCTTTGCGGCTGAACTGAAAAAAAAATACGGGATAGAATATAACGCCGTGGTTTATAACGACGTGCCCGGGGAATCGCAGTTCATCCCGCAATTACTGAGTTCTGCCGGCATATATTTTCTTGCAAACGGGATAAACGAGATTTATGGCGACTACCAGTTCCAGCGTAATTTGCCGAAAGTCTTTTTATGGGAAGGAAGCGGTTCATCCAAGGTTATTAATTACCTCCACGAGTCTTATGTTGAAGGCAAAGATTACGGCCTGGTAAGAGGTATAAATATAATTGAAAACAGAACCTGGGAAAAAATTAATAAACTCCGCAGTGATGATTATGATTACGATATGATACTATTAAATGCGGCTTTTACGGATAATGCAGGTATTGCTCTTAACCAATATAACAACGCTTTAAAGTGGAATGAAAAATATGTTTATCCCAGGTTCGTTATATCAACATTATCCGAGTTTGCCGAGAAGTTTTATGAAAAGTATGCTGCTGAACTGCCCGTAATAAAGGGAGATTTCACTTCTGCATGGGATATACTAAGTCAGGGTGAACCTGGAAGAAATATGAAACTGCGTTGGATACAGAATAACATTACGTCTGCTTCTAAGCTTGCCGGGTCACTATGGCTTGCCGATGATGATTATGCTTTTCATCCAGGTTTATATAGCGATGTTTTTCTAAATACCCTCTACTTTACCGGTCACGGTAGCGGTATGGAATACGGCTACGGGAACAGGTTTGATAATTATATAACCGATGCGTACCGGGCTAATTATATTGATAATGCATACCTGGAAACAGAAGAATTACTCCAGCGCTCCGCTTATGTTTTAACAAAACCGATGGAAAGCCTGACCATGTTCGGTGTTGTTGTTTTTAACCCCCTCTCATTCAATCGTGATGAAATAATTTCTGTGGAATTTTCCGCTCTTGAAAATGCAAACTATTCCGCGGTTGATTTAACAACCGGGGAAAAATTAACAAGCTATTACGAGGGATCCGTTCTCAAGTTCTTTGCTAAAGATTTGCCGGCAATGGGATATAAAAAAATCAAATTTATAAATGATAATCCTGTAAACGATAAAGAAAATATTGTAGACGGAAATGTTATCGAAAATGAATTTTATAAAATTGAGATTGATAAAAGTACATGCAGTATTGAGAATATATTCGATAAACACTTAAACAAAAGTATTATTGTACCCGGTGAGTTTAAATTACTGGAGCTGTCGAAAGATATATTTGAATCTGAACAAAACAATAAACTAAACAAAAATGATGATGTAAAAATTGAGATTACAAAAAATGCTCTTTTTCAATCGGTTGTTGTAAAAAACAAGTATGAACTTGTTCCTTTAATGGAGTTAACTTTATATAACGGTGCCAAGAGTATAGATTTACAAGTTGAATTTGACCTGCGTAAACTTGAAGTGCCTGAGATAACTGAAAATTATAATCTCGTCTTGCCTGTTGTTCAAAAAGATTCAAAAGTAATTTTAGATTTACTCGGCGGTGAATTTGATTCTGCAGATAGGCAAAAGTGGATAGACCATAATTCTTATTCCGTAAGAGATTATGTAAGAATTCAAAACAATGATTATGAAGTTATCGTCGCCTCCCCCGACGCAAGAATATTTAACCTGGAGAAAAATGCAGACGGTTCTTTTCGTTTTATTGAAATTAATCTTGCAAACAATTTTCCCTTGCACTGGAACAGGAATGAAAAGAATGAAGAAGTGCTTACATATGATTTTCAAATAACAACTTCGGATATAAAGAAAGAAAATTTATACGCTGAAAAATTTAGCCGGGAAGTAAACTCTCCTTCTATAGTTAGAAAAACATGGTTTGCCGACGACAGCCCGGCTGATAATTTTGTTTCCTTATCAAATCCTAGCGTAACCCTTGAGATAGTAAGGCCAATAGATAACTCGATAATTATGGTGCTGCAAAACGTAAGTATGAAAGAACAGGAGGTGATTATAAATTCAAAATATTTTGACAACAAAACCTTTGTGATTCAAAATGTTTGGGGGGAGGAATTAAAAACTGTTGATAAAACGGAGGAAAGTAAACTAAAACTGGGCTTTAAAGAGAAAGAAAAAAAATTTATACAAGTGAGACGTAAAAAAGATTTACGGAAGGTTAATTAAATAAATTTCCTAATAAACATAAGGAGTGATTATAATGAAAAGGATGACGATTACAATTAAAATGCTGGTGTCGGCCGTTTTCTTTGCGGTACTGTTAAACAGTTGCTTGATTGTCGAAGTAGAGCAATCTACTGAAGTTGAGCAGAACGGTACATTTACAACAACAATTACGGTTACTGATGTTACTGCAGATGCAACGGCTCATGAAGGTGCCATAGCAGTGCTGGTTCCCTCGGATTGGGAATTTGACTCCGGGACTTATGATTCGGAAGTTGGATCAGGTAGTTTGGTCACGGATGAAAACGAAGTGCCGGTTTACGGAAATTTAGACAGTGTTTTGGTTCCGCCGGATAATATGAAGTGGATTAGGTTGTTAAGTGACGCAGCATACACTAACGATGCAAATGTTGTTCACGAAGCAACAATGAATTTCACAGTTGGTGAAACGACGGGCGAATTTGAAATCGGTTATATGGTTACAAAAAACAGCGCCGATTTATTAGCCAGTCTCAACACGGCCGACGAGGACAGTGACGCTGCATGGGCTGATACTTCAATGGGATACGTAGTTACGGTTACCCAGGTTACGGCAGTTGATGACCAGCCGATTGCTAGTGAATACATGCTTAATCAAAATTACCCGAACCCGTTTAACCCGAGTACAACTATCTCGTTTACACTGCAAAAACAAGAACATGTTAAACTTACCGTTTACGATGCTCTTGGCAATGAGATTACAACACTTATAAATAAAACTTTATCTTCGGGATTAAACACATTCAATTTTGATGCGAGTAACTTAAGCAGTGGTACTTACATTTATAGACTGGAAACCGAGTCGTTTGTTGAAGCACGTAAGATGATTCTGTTGAAGTAAAGTCTTTAGGTTGTGTTGAAAGTTAACTTGATACCAATGTCATTCCCGCATGTTTTTCTAGCGGGAATCTATACTAAAGTTAATGAGATTCCGGCAAATCCGTAACAACGGATTGCCGGAATGACATAATGATTCATGAAAATTTTTTATTTACCCGGAGTTATGTTGAAAGTAAAAAGTGTAAAAGATTTAGGCCCGCAATTCACAAATAACAACCACAAGATGGTTGGGCAGGACGGCGCTTATTCTATAGTTACTTCTAAAGGATTGCTTTTTTATTTCGGTGATACAATAATCGGTAAACGGGTATCCGGTGAAAGCCTCTGGTATCCCGGCGGTACTGCAGTGGGTCATCGGGATATGAGCGGTCTGGGCGGCACCGAAAAAATGCTGAACAATACCGGGCTGCTGCTGACAAACAAAAACATAGAGACAGGTATAAAAAATTTTAATTATGTGCTTGATAATGAAGGAAATATCAAACAACTGATACCTTTACTGGAAGACGAAGACCCGGATTGGATAAGGGTTTGGTGCCTGCACGGCGTTGAAGTCTGGGATAAACTTTATTTGTTTTTTATAAAAGTAAGAACCAAAGACGAAGGAATTTTCCCCGTTAACTTCGATGTTCTCGGTTCGGGTATTGCTGTAGGCGATACCGATAACTGGGAATTCACAAGAGTTTATCATAACGGTTCCGATATTTTATGGAAAGCAGAACAACCTCATTTTGCGGCCGCTGTATTAAAAGAAGAAAATAACCTATATCTTTTTGGTGTTGTTCAAGACAAACACGGGACACAAAATTGTTACCTGGCTAAAGTTGGAGAAAACAAAATAGAAGATTTGCAATCGTATGAATATTACGCCGGTAATAACTCCTGGTCGAAAAACATAAACGATGCGGCAACAGTGTTTACGGGCATGCCGAATGAATTATCCGTTTCATATAATGAATACTTAAAAAAATATCTCGCTGTTCACTCGCTGGATTTAACCGGGAAAATAGTAGCGAGAACAGCCGATAAACCCTGGGGTCCATGGTCAGAACCTGTTGAGTTATTCCGGGTTGAAGTTGAAAGAGAAAAAGAACTGCCTTACCCGGTTTTAATCTATGCGGGTAAAGAACACCCGTATTTATCAAGAGAAAAAGGGAAAGTACTGTATGTAACTTATATAGAGTTCGAAGAATATTACCCGCATCTGCTTGAGATTACATTAGAATAATTTTTGAGGAGTTAATTGATACCTACAACTAACGATCTAAAAAGCGATAAGCTTACGCATAAATTCGGGGATGTATTTAACCCGCCGGGAATAACCAATTTTTGGGGTACATGCCAGGCGGATATTGATATAACGGGCATCCGGAGTTTTAATTTTCCCCCGTTTACAAATTCCGATAAAGTTACAGCCGGTTTATTTTTAAACGAACGATATTTCCCGTCGCTTAACCGTGAAGTCCATTTTACGTGGTTCCCGGATAGAATAGAAAGAGAAGCTGAAGTTGACGGACTATACCTGAAATCAACAACTATTCTTCCTTTCGGTAAAACTGCAGTTATAATAAAACTTGAGATTACAAATAATACTGCCGCCGAAAGAAAAGTAAAAATAAAATTCGGAACAAGCAGCACAATTACTAAAAATATGAACTGTGGTAAAATGTATCACCCGCCTCTTGAAGAAGATAATAAAATAATAATTGAAGAAACCAGGAAAGCGGTTATATTTGAAGCAGTGCACAGCGATGCCTGTTCGGTACAGGGAATGTTTCCCCTTACAGGAAGCGTTGACGGCTTCGGTGTTGAAAGAACCATTCTTATAGAGGAAGGCAAAACCGAAATCGTTTATTACACTAATGTCCTAGGTGAAAAGACTGAAGAAGTATTAAACCAATTCGACTCGATTGTGAATGAAAAAATCGGTAATCATTTTTCGAAGAATGAATTGCAATGGAATGATCAAATAAAAGCGGTCTTTACGGAAGGCAACTCCGAGTATTCGGGCTTTATGCCAATACTTGATACGCAGGATAAAGACATTTCCCGCCTATATTATACAGGTATCATCGGCACAATATATTTTAGAAGAGATAACCCGTATTCTGTTTACGGTCGCGCGTACGATACCCTTATGCCGCGTTATTGGCTGGGAACTACGTTTATCTGGGATTATTATTTGAGTTCAAGGGTACATACGCTTCTTGATCCGGAAGTTATGAAAAAAAACATAGAGTTATGGGTAAAGACGGATATTCACAGTCATTTCGGCACGGAATATTTAACGGGCGGTACAGTCGGGAACTGGTACTCGGTAAATGATTTTGCATTAACCTGGATGATAAACGATTACCTCTCATGGAACGGCAAATTCGATTGGCTTAACAAAAGCACGGGCGACTCGAATAAAAAGATATTTGATTACCTGGTAGAGTTTGCTACAAACTACAGGCAATTTAAAACACCTTACGGCCTTGCCGACTATGGCGGTATCAACAACCTCCTTGAGTGTGTTAGTACTTATATTCACGAAGTAGCCAGCTTAAATGCAGGTAATGTTTTTAACTTGAGAACAGTCTCCGAGATTGCTGCACAAAATAACATGAAAAAATTATCGGCGGAGCTGCTGGAAGAATCAAAGCAGTTGTTGAATAAATTAATGAAATTATACTGCGGCGGGAAAGGATGCTGGAACGCCCGTTTTCCCGGCGGCAGACTTGTGGAAGTAAAACACTGCTACGATTTTATGACTATCTTAAATACAATCCCGGCTGATTTAACCCAGGTACAGAAAGAAGAAATGGTTGAGTTTTTTGTTAATGAACTTCAAACGCCGATTTGGATGAGAGCACTCTCTCCCAAAGACAACAATGCAATGTTCAGCGTTAGACCCGATCATCAATGGAACGGGGCATACACAGCGTGGCCGTCGCTGGCGGCTACCGGTTTATATAATATCGGGAAAGGCGATACAGCTTTCAAATGGCTTAAAGGAATTGCCAAATCTGCAAACCAAGGACCGTTCGCTCAATGCCATTTTGTTGAAAGCGCTATGAACACAGATTCCGGCGGTGCGTTGAAAGCTTTTTATGAATGGCCGTACGGTGCAGACTGGGCTTGTTCTTCAAACGGGAATTATGCTGAAACTATTATCGAAGGACTATTCGGGGTTAAGGCGACAAAGTATGACGGAATTAAATGTAAACCGCAGTTTGGTGAATTCGATCCCAAAGCGGAATTGCATAATTTAAGATACCGTGATGAAGTTTATAATGTTTCTAAAAATGGTTTAACTAAAATTAAATAAGAATGAAAATGAAAAATTATTTTATACTACTAATATTTCTTTTAACAACATTTTGTTCAATGGATAAAAATATGCAGCAGAAAAATACGGAGAGTTTATTCAATGATTTTTTAGAAAAGATTAACAATACGGACAATCCCGGGGAGAAAAAAGAATTAACGGAATCTTTCCTGCAGGATGTTAAATCAGCACAATATCCCCTGTTTGAAAACGACACAACTTATATCCTTTTATATAAAGGCGACCAGGATTCGGCTGGAGTTTTGGGAGATATGACAAACTGGGTAGAGACACTCTGGATGACAAAAATAGAAGGAACGGATTTGTTTTATTATAAGGGCAATGCAGAACCCGATGCAAGGCTTGAATACTGGCTTATGTTTAACAATAATCCCTACCCTGCGATTGATTCTTTTAATGAATACAAAGTTCTCAACGGGCTGGGTGAGCTTTCTGAGCTTGCAATGCCTCAATATAAAAGACATCCCTATTTTGATAGTTACATCCACGGGGAAAAAGGGAGTGCTGAAAGTTTAGTAGTGCACGAAATAGATTCCGAATTTTTAGGGTACTCGCATACAATTCATGTTTATCTTCCGCCCGGTTATAACTCTGAAGAAAAGTATCCTGTATTTTATTTACAGGACGGGATAGATTATGTTGAGTTTGCGCAGGTACCGGTAACTCTAAATAATCTAATTAACGAGAATAAAATTAAGCCGTTAATAACTGTATTTGTTACTCCACCGAATAGACTGAAACCCGATTTCCCAAATAGAATGTCGGAATACGGACTTAATAAAAATTATGTAAAATTTTTTGCTGACGAACTTGTTTCCTTTATCGATAAAAATTACAGCACTATTACGGAACCGGAGCACCGTCTTGTTGCGGGTGATTCGTTCGGCGGATTAATTTCAGCATATATTCCTTTTGCACGCCCGGATGTATTTGCAAACGGTTATAGTCAATCCGGGTATCAGTCATTTAAAAAAGATCAACTAATTAATTCTTATAAATTCGCCGAAAAGAAGGACATAAAACTTTATGTAGACACGGGGCTTTATGAAAGAATGGTGGGAGCATCATTCCTGCCGAAAGACGAAATAGATTTTCTAATGGCTAACAGGCGGTTTAAGAAAGTTCTTCAAGAAAAAGGATACGACTTTGTTTACCGGGAATACCCGGAAGGGCATACATGGGGCAACTGGAGAAGACATTTAATCGATGCATTAATTTATTTCTTTGAAAAATAATTTTATAACAGGTAGAAGCTTCTGAAAAATTTTTTCATGTCATGTTGAGCGGAGTCGAAACATTAACATCTTGAGCAAAACTTCACATTTCGACTTCGCTCAATGTGACATAAATATTTTACTTAATAATTTTTAGAAGTACAGGTAATAAATAATATGAGACTAGGAATAGATTTCGGCGGCACAAATTTGAAAATCGGTCTTTACGACGAAGATGCAAACGTACTTGCCTTTGATGAAGCAAGGCTAAAAGAGGTGTTTGAAGAGACCGGGGTTGAAAAAGGGCTGTTGATAACATTAAAAAAATATTTTGACGGCTATGAAATCACCAAAGCAGGTCTGGCAATAAAAGGATTGGTGGATAGAAAAAGCGGCCGGTTGTTTAATGATATAGGTATTGCAAACGTGTTTGCCGGGACCAACATGAAAACCTTGCTTGAAAAAGAATTCGGCGTTCCGTTTACAATTGAGAACGACGCGCGTGCTTATACGTACGGGGAATATAAATTCGGTGCCGGCAAGGGTTATGAATCAATTGTTGTAATGACGCTCGGTACAGGGCTCGGCTGTTCTGCTGTTATTAACAAAGAGCTATACTATTCCAGCGATCCGTTGAGCGGGGTTTTGGGCGGACATATAAGCATAGACCGTAACGGTCCCGAATGTCCTTGCGGCAGTAGGGGATGCCTTGAATCATACTGCTCGGCAACCGCTTTTGCAAAGCAGGTAAAAGCAAACCATCCCGAACTTGAAAAAGAAAAAGATGTTCTGCCGGTATTTTTTAATAATGCTTTACATAATAAGCCATATCAGAAAACACTGGCTGAATTTAATGAAAACCTGGCTCTCGGGATAGTCAATCTAATTCATGCCTACGGACCCGAAGCAGTGATATTAGGCGGCGGAGTAATGAACAGCAGTAAGCAAATCATTCCCGCAGTTCAAAAGATTGTAGACAAACGAGCATGGACGTACCCGAAAGGTAAAGTCAAAGTGCTTCTGTCGGAACTTGGAAACAAAGCTGCATCTATAGGAGCGGCATTCTTATGATAAAAATTGATAATTATATTATATGGAGATGTTAAATGAGAAATGAAAACACGGATAAGGTGATTAGTGCATTTGATGCGCCGCTGCCTGAGAATGCTTTTGATTACCCGAAAGGATTATACGAAAAATATCCTGCTTTCAAAATTGGTGACAACAAAATAAATAAAGGCTACCGTTATCTTGCCGAAAGTATTGCCGGCAAAATAAACAAGGGGTTAAGGGTTCTTGTGATTGACGGCTACCAAGGTGTGGATTGGAAGCATTTTATAAATAAACTTACAGAAGAGTTAAAAGAAGAAAATATAGATGCCCGGACAATTGACTTTGAAGAGTGTCTTTACAACGAAGATAAAATAAATGAAACCGTTAAGGATTTTCTCGGCGGGGATGACAGAATCTTCGGCAAACATTTTCCTTTAAGTGTCGAGACTTTTTTTGATCCCGTTAAAGTGCTGAAGTTGAGAATAGATGCTTCGATATTGAGAGCCGAGAAATCCGGCGCGCTCACAATCTTTTACGGAACCGGTGCGGCTTTGCTGGAACTATGGGACGAACTATGGTATGTAGATTTACCGAAGGATATACTGCAGGAAAGATTCAGAGAAGGAAAAGTAAAAAACATAACCGGGAAATCCGTAAGCGGTTTTGAAGAATTTTATAAACGTTCATACTTTATTGAGTGGCCTTCGTTAAACAGGCTGAAAAGAAATATCCTTTCATCGATAGAACTTTTTATTGATTACACCGATGTCGAATCCCCGCTTTCATTAGCAGGTAAAGAGCTTAGGGAAACTTTAACAGAGATAGCCCGCACTCCTTTCAGGGTAAAACCCTGGTTCTTCCCCGGACCGTGGGGCGGACAATTTATGAAAGGACATATGGAACTGGAAAAAGATAAACCCAACTATGCATGGTCGTTCGAAGTAATCGTCCCGGAAAACGGTGTGATTATTGAAAGCAGCGGCAACAAACTTGAGTTTGCATTCGACTGGCTGATGTATCAAAACCATAAAGATGTCCTGGGAAAAGCCGCAGACCAGTTTAAATACGAGTGGCCGATAAGACTGGACTATCTCGACACAATTGACGGCGGTAATTTATCAACACAGGTTCACCCGTGTCCCAATTACATTAAAAAAGAATTCGGGGAAACTTACACGCAGGATGAAACCTATTATATTGTTAATTCAAAACCGGGAGCAACAGTTTACCTTGGCTTGAAAGAAAGCACGGATGTAAATGAATTTAAATCCGCGCTGGAAGATTCAATAGAAAAAGAAACGGAAGTTGATATCGGCAAATATGTAAACAGCGAACCGAGCAAACCGCACGATTTGTTTTTGATCCCCAACGGTACGGTACATTGCAGCGGTGAAGGGAATTTGGTTCTGGAAATAAGCGCAACACCGTACATTTTTACTTTTAAAATATATGATTACTTAAGACGCGACCTCGAAGGAAATCTGCGCCCCATAAATATTGAACGCGGATTCGAAAACATTCGCAGCGAGCGAGATGAAAAGTTTGTAAAAGAAAATCTCCTTGCTGTTCCGGATTTAATTTGGGAAGGCAAAGATTGGCAGCTATATGAACTCTATAACAAACCGTTTACCTTTTACAATATTTACCGGCTTGAATTTGAATCGGAATATGAATTGAACACAAACGGATTCGCCTATGCGGTAAATCTTGTTGAAGGCGAAAGTATTGAATTAAAAAGCAAAAACGGAAGGGTTGAAAGACTATCCTATCTTGAATCAATGATTATTCCCGCGGCTGCAGAGAAAGTTGAAATCAAAAATTTATCAAAAAAGAAAAGCAAGCTCGTGTTGGTAAAAGTAAAAGAAGAGGTAGGTATAACCGAGCCGGTAAATAATCCAAACGATTAACGAGTATTAATATGTCTTCAATAAAAATCAAAAGCGTTGATAAGTCGTACGACGGCAAAACAAAAGTAATTGAAAACCTGAGCCTTGATATAATTGACGGAGAATTTCTTGTGCTTGTAGGACCTTCGGGCTGCGGCAAATCAACACTGCTGAGAATGATTGCGGGTCTCGAAGATATTACAAAAGGAGAAATCTTCATTGACGATCAACTCGTGAACGATACCCCCCCAAAGGATAGAAACATTGCAATGGTATTTCAAAACTACGCACTTTACCCGCACATGTCGGTTTACGATAACCTAGGGTTCGGGCTTAGGCTGCGGAAGTTCTCAAAAGATGAAATCGATGCTAGGGTACGAAAAGCCGCCAAAACATTGGGACTGGAAGATTACCTTAAGAAAAAACCGAAGCAGTTGTCCGGCGGACAAAAACAAAGGGTTGCCGTCGGGCGCGCACTTGTGAGGCAACCGAAAGTATTTTTGTTTGACGAACCTTTAAGCAATCTTGATGCAAAACTTAGAACACAAATGCGGAGCGAATTGCTGCGTCTTCACGGTATGCTAAAAACCACGATGGTTTACGTAACCCACGATCAAACGGAAGCTATGACAATGGCGGACAGGATAGTAGTTCTTGATAAAGGTAAGATACAGCAGATTGATACGCCCATCAACCTTTATAACAATCCTGCCAACCGTTTTGTGGCTGAGTTTATCGGGAGCCCTTCCATGAATTTCATTGCCGGCAATATAGAAGGGGATAGTGTTTTCGAAAACAAGAATGAAAAATTCAAATTAACTGTTTCACCGGGACAGATTAAAAATGTAAATGCCGGCGTTAATAAGAATGTCGTAATGGGCATACGCCCGGAACATATTGAAGTTGTCTTTGAAAAAGATGAGTCAAACTTGCAGGGCACAATAGAATTGATAGAAGTGATGGGAAAAGAATCGTTTCTTCATTTAAAATCTCAAGAACATAAATTAATTGTTAGAGTGGATTCTTCGATAAACCTGGAGCTCGGGCAAACTATACACCTTAAATTTGATTCAAATCATATTCACCTATTCCCTAATTAAGTAAGAGTAAGAAGGAACATTAATGGATATTAAAGAAATTTTATTACTGCACCACAGTCATTTTGACGTTGGGTATACACATACACAGCAAATAGTTTGGGAACTGCAGAAAGAATTTTTAGACCTCGCATTAAAACTTCTTGACGATACGAAAGATTTCCCGGAATACTCAAGGCCCAAATGGACGGTGGAAGTAACTTCGCAAATTATGAACTGGCTGGAAACATCATCCCCGGAACAGGTTGATAAGTTAAAGAACTACATAGCCCAAGGAAGAATTGGTTTTTCCGGGCTAAGGTATAACACTACTCCGCTCGCTAATGCCGAAGGGCTTGCAAGACAGTTATACGATATCAAATACATAAATGAAAATCTTGGTACGGAGGTTAAAACGGTAAACCAGCACGACGTAAACGGCATTCCCTGGAGCGCTGTTGATTTGATGCTCGACTCAGGTATTGAGTTATTTATCATGGCCGTCAATCAACACCTTGGCGGCAATGTAGCAAAACGTCCGTCCGTTTTTAGATGGCAGGGGCCATCGGGCAGAGAAATACTTGTGATGAACGGCGCACACTATACAATGTTTGACCAGCTTTTGTATTCATGGGAAAACAGTATTGAAAGAATGGAAGAAGGATTGAACGAATATTACGAGCATTTGAAAAAGGTTGGATACGATCTTGATTTTATTTACTTAACAACCGCCGCCGCGCCGGTATGCTGGGATAATTCTCCGCCCAATATTGATGTTGCCGGGCTTGTAACCGAATGGAATAAACTTGATAAAAACCCGTTGATCCGTTACATAACGCCGAACGAACTTCTGGAAAGAATTAAAAGCAGCCCGCTTGATAAATACCCTGTTCACAAAGGGGATTGGACGGACTACTGGAATTTCGGTTGTGCAAGCACAGGCTTTCAAACAAAGATAAATCAAGCTGCAAAGTCAAAAATTTATAAAGCAGATTTTTTGAACGCATGCGCAAAACAGCCTAATAAAAAGTTTAAAAGGATTTCAAAAGAAGCCTGGGAAAAAATTCATCTTTTTGATGAACACACCTGGGGTTCGTATAACTCGATGGACCCGGATAACGAATATTCAAGAATACAATTCACGGTAAAAGACAACTACGCTTACGATGCACATGAACTGGCTGAATACCTGCTTGTAGACCAGCTTGAAGAGATAACACAAAACCCTGAAAACTTTGATAAGCATGACGGTGTTTTTGTTTTTAATCCTACCTCAGCAGAAAGAACAGAATACCTGCCCGTACCGGACTGGTGGTTTGATGAAGGTAAAAGAAGAAGGACAGCAAGGTTCGGATGGCAGAACAGGGTTGAGCAAATCAACAGCGCTCCTTTGTACGGGCCTGTAAAACTGTCCCCGTTCGGTTATTCCAAAATCAAGTTAAACGAATTGAAAAAAGCAGAAAAAGATAATTCGTTGAAAACAGGGGAATTCAAAGTTGAATCAAAAGGGAGACAGCTTAATGTTCTTGATGCCGTTATCGAAGAATTTATAACGAAGTATGTAGAATCGGAATTTTACAGGATAGAATTCAACCCGAAGAATTGCAGGATAACTCGTGTCTACGACAAAGTAAATGATTGGGAAATACTTGATACAAACAGTGATTACACTTTCTTCCAATTTGTGCAAGAAACAACCGATCCGCTTTTCCGCGAGGACAGAAGAGCTTATTACGCCAGGTCTTTGGATAATGAAAAATTTGATATAACATGCTGGAACACTGGTTGGAAAAGAATACGCAGTACTGCATTAAAAACTCTTGGTTACAAGATCAAAGAAAACCCAACGAACATTGAGCTTGAACTTTCCTTTGACGTCCCCGGTTGTGATACTTTTAAACAGACCTTTATTCTGCATCGGCACAAAGCCGGTATTGAAATTAAAATAGAGATAATGAAGAGCGACGTGAGGACACCGGAATCAATTTATTTTGTTACTCCTTTGAACCTGGGAAAAGATTGGGACTGTGTGTTTGATACCGCCGGGGTGTCCACCAGGCTTGACGATGAACAGCTTCCGGGAAGCAGCAAGGACTGGTTTACAGTTGAAAAATTTGTAACCGTGTATAATAAAAATAAATGTGCCGCATTGTTTTGCCCCGATGCGCCGATGATCCAGGCCGGCGATTTTAATTTCGGTAAAAGAAGCAAAACTATTGAAAGGAATGAAAAACCCCTGCTCGCTGCATGGAGCCTTAACAATTATTGGGATACAAACTTCAGACCTACGCAGCCCGGGTTTATCTCTTTGACTTATTTCTTCAAAACCTACGCCGGTTATAACGAGACAAAAGTAAGCACGGATGCGGATGAAGTATTCTGCCCGGTTGAAACATATCCTTTGTTAGTTCTAGACAAAAGCGCCAGCGGCAGCTTCCTTAAAACTTCCGGTGAAGGATTAAAAGTGCTGCATATCAAAAAAGCAGAAAACGATTCCGGCATAATTCTGCGTGTAATTAACTTAGATGAATCAGTATCAAATTACACAATTGAATTTCCCGGCGGAAAAGTTAAAGAAGCATTTGAAACGAATACCTTTGAAGATATTGTTTCACCGCTTCAAATAAACGATACCGCTGTTACCGTTGATTTGCAATATAAAAAGATTACAACGTTGTTGGTGCGATTATGATTTTATAAGCTGTCACTGAATGACAACCCGCCTTGGGATGGAGACGTGACGGCTAGAATAAAAATACCTAAATCATATTCAAATACTAATATCCACATCCTTGTCCAAAGTAACAGCCTTTGAACATATTTCTACGTTAGGGTTAACTGTGTTATACAATTTTACTGTATAGAATCCTTTAGGCAGGAATGTGCTAACAGCAACACCCGGTGCTACATCAACGCTCCAACGCTCTTTTTCTTTTGAAGTTCCGTTTGAAATCTCAAAGGCTTTTAGCCGCAAATCTGGAATTGACTGTCTACCATTTGCTTTGATCTCAACACTCAAACCAGACGGTTTCGCCTGTGCTGCCTCCTCAACTTCTTTTTCTGATTGCTTCTTCTCTGTTGCTATAGCTTCCTCCTCTTGTTTCTTCCTAATCATCGTTGCGGCGGTTTTAGCACTTGTCTGTAAGGCTTGATTCGTCTGCCGCAATGCTTGCATGGCAGACTGAGTGTTCTGTGCCCATATTCTGGTTTCCTCAGCTCTCTTGACTGCGAATTCGTGGACAACATCCAACGACAAATTCCGTGCTTCCTCAAAGAGCTCCGTCGTCATATCAGCTGGCGACTTCGCCATGAATCGCTCACTGAATGCCGCATGAAACTCGGCTTTTTCTGCAAGAAGTTCAAATTGAGTAACATTCCAGTTGGTATACTTGCGTGTATAGCCGAAAGTAAAGTCTAATGTTAGTATGCCTCCCGTAACTATAGCGACGATACCAGCAATAAAAACCTTGTTTTCTTCCTTCGTCAAATAGTCGGCGAACTGCTCTGGCACTAAAGTCAGTGCCAAAGGATTCAAGAGCAACAGTCCAATTACACCTCCGATTATTGCGATGATACGCGCTATTACTGATAAGCTGCGGAATTTTTTAGTACGCGATTTATAGTAATTAATAAAATTAGTAAGCGCATCACAGGTAACCTCAAACAGTTTTTGGAAGGAGCCTTTAGGAGCGCTTTTATCATATACCGCTTCAAGAATCTTTGTGCCTTCTTCTTTGTTCATACCCACTCTCCTCTTTTTAAGTATGCCTCACTGCATATGAAGTTGTTTCGGTGAATTAACAGAAATATTATAAACTTGTAGAATTGAGAATGAAAAAATATTATATCATGGAACAATTTTATTAAATACTTTTTTACATGATATCATTATAATTTTCATGAAAAATTATAATGATAACCTACCCTTTGAAATAAGATATATAATAAGGCGAAATTTATCAACTCAAATAAAAAAGATGGACAATGACGTTCTTTCATTGGCTTTGTTAAAAAGCAGAGTTCATTGGATGGTATCATATGCAATCACGAAATACTTGACTTTTGCACTAAATAAATGCCAACAAAATTATAGAATAATAATTTCCGAATTAACCTAATGTATAATTTTAGTTAAATTCAAGTAATAGCTATTTAGAGTGCAAATATTTGTATTGAATTCTCTTATACCTATGCGGAACGATTGCTTACATTCACAGGATAACAATTACGTTTATATAATAGGTCCTACCGCAGCAGAATAACTGTAAAATTTGCGGGATGGATTATTTCCGTCCGGAATGACGGATTCAATTGATAGAACAACAACAAATATCACAAAATAACAATTGCATTTACAGGATAACTTTTGCATCGGCAGGATGGCAAATTACATTGAAGGAATAACAAGAAATTCAACAGAATGACAAAAAATATCGCAGAATAACAACCGAATTTATAGAATAAAGATTGCAATAACAGAATGACAATTGCAAAGACGAAACGGCAGCTTACATTAACAAATAAAGATTTAAAACGGCGAAATAACAACTTACATTGACCGAGAGGTTGGTTGCGTTGATGAAATGGCGCAAAATCTCACGGAACGGCTGCTGCATTAACGGAATGAAGAGTGCAACAAGCATAAAATCCCCGAAATTAATCCATAAACAGGACAAGTAGAGATTCTGGAGATGTATGGCAATCCATTGCTGCCGCCGTCCACAGAAAGTTTATTGTCGAAAGTATTAAAAGAAAATAAAGTTTATAAATAACTTGTTGCAGGTTATTTAGATAATCACAATAGCCCCAACTTTTTCAAAATGAATCCCTCCGGGGCAAGTTGGGGAAAGGATGATTGACACACATAACTATGGACTTTCCCGGTAAGGGAGCCTTTGGATAGCCCAAATCATTAGTTTTTTTGAGACTATCCAAAGGATTCTCCTCAGGAGTCCTACGAACCTGTGGAAAAGTCCGTGAATTTAGGGTAATATTAACCTCCGGCATAAGAGTATGTTGCAGAACTAAAATAATTAATCATAGCCATGACCCTTTAGGTTATTGAAAATTCCGCTGCCGTAAATCCCCGAAATCTTTATTTATCCTGTTTGCGGGAAGATTCCGGGGATTTTTATATTACAATTCTTGCCCTTATTTTACCAAACTACTTGCTCAAAATCATTTTCTTAACAATTCTTTTTTCTTGTGTCTGCAGTACGGAGAAGTAAACACCAGAGTTTACTTTTCTACCAGACTGGTTATCGCCGTTCCATTGAACTGTGTAGCTGCCTGCTTCCATATTGCTGTTTACAAGTTCTTTTACTTTTTCGCCTAATAGATTGTATATAAGCAGTTTTACATTTTGTGCTTTGGGAATTGAGAAGTTAATATTTGTACTAGGGTTGAACGGGTTCGGGTAGTTTGCAAGGGCAAACCCGTTAACAATTTCATTCTCAACTGCTGTTGTGTCGTTCTCTTTGGGAAGGCAAGGTTCACCGTAAACAGCAAAATAATCAGCGTCCGGATAAGTCCCATCCGGTGAATAG
>JASFMY010000018.1:0-70351 GCA_050117315.1 Ignavibacteria bacterium | reverse complement strand
CTGATAGGTTATTTAGAAAGATAAATAGAGTGTAGGGAAACTTAATACATTGGAGGCTTCCAAAAATACCTTTTCATAACCACTCTTCCTTTATCATCAAATTCAATGCCTTCTTCTCTTAAAAGGTTTTCCATTAAAAAGGGATCTCCAAAATACATTCTGCCTGTTAATTCACCGTTTCTGTTTACAACTCTGTGACAAGGCAACCCGGTAGATGAAGCACCGTTAATTGCCCAACCGACAGTCCTAGCAGAAGATTTAATTCCGCAAGCTTCTGCAATTGCTCCATATGTTGTTACTTTACCATACGGAATTTCTGCAACTACTTTGTAGACTTTATCAAAAAAATTTTGATCTTTTTTATTTTTCACTTTTTGGGCTTTATAATCTGCTTTCTATGTCTACTCTTTCGGCAAGGTTCCAATAATCCTCAGTAATGTTTGTTAACCGATTGGCAAGAGTTCTTAAAATCTTTTTTGTAATTTCGGGGTATTCAATAATCAGTGCATCAATATTGGAGCTAATAGTAACCACATAAGATTCTTCAAGGGCTTTTATTGTTGCTGTGCGCGGTTTATTTAATATTACCCCGATTTCACCAACAACAGTACCTTTGTCGCTGAATTCAGTTATTTTCAAATCTCCTTTAAATACTCCGAGACATCCTTTGACGAGAACAAAGAGACTTTTGCTTTCTTCTCCTTCATATGCCAATATTTCATCTTTCTTACAATACTTAGTATTGCTCATTTCTATTCAAAGCCTTACTTCTTCAGCAATATACCAATAATCTTCTGTTGTTGTGGCTAACCTTTTGGCCAGCATTTTCAAAAGCCGGATTGAAATATCAGGATAAGAGCTTACTATTTCTTCTATAGTTCCTTCTATTTCAATCACTTCCGAATCTCTAAGTGCAACTAATGTTGCTGTTCTGGGCTGATTTAAAACTGTCCCGATTTCGCCGAAAAGGGTTCCAAGCTCACTTGACTTGGAAACCATAATATTCCCTTTAAGCACTCCGATTGAACCGTCAACCAAAATATAAATTTTATTGCTTGGATCACCTTCCTTAGCAATAATTTGGTCTTTTAAGTAAGATTTTGTTGCTTTCATTAATTATGCGCAAATTTTAATAAAAAAGATTTTATAAATTGATTTATGTCGCCATCCATAACAGCCTGAGTGTTAGAAGTTTCTTCATCAGTTCTGTGGTCTTTAACCATATTATAGGGGTGAAAAACATAAGAGCGAATCTGGCTACCCCACTCAATCTTCATTTTGTTTTTTTCAATCTCATCTTGCTCGGCTTCCTGCTTTTTCAATTCAATCTGGTACAGCTTTGCTTTGAGTAGTTTTAATGCATTTGTTTTATTTTGCATCTGCGACCGTTCATTTTGGCAGGCAGCAACAACCCCGGTCGGGATATGTGTAATACGCACTGCTGTTTCCACTTTGTTAACATTCTGCCCGCCTTTACCGCCTGAACGGAAAGTATCAATTTTTAGATCGGCGGGATTGACATCAATGTCAATTGAGTCATCAACTTCGGGAATAACCGAGACCGACGCAAAAGATGTATGTCTTCTTTTGTTGGAGTCAAAAGGCGATATTCTTACAAGTCGATGTACACCGGTTTCTGCTTTTGTGTAACCATATGCAAAATCTCCGACCACCTCAATATCAGCACTTTTTATACCTGCGCCGTCACCTTCAAGCAAATCAATTATTGTCATTTTATAATTATTCTGCTCTCCCCATCTCAAATACATTCTCATAAGCATTTCAGCCCAGTCCTGTGCTTCGGTACCGCCGGCGCCGGAATGGATGGAAAGGATGCAGTTTTTGTCGTCATCTTTTCCGCTTAGCATACTTTTTAATTCAACATTTCCAACAATTTTTATAAGTGATTCCAGCTCGTTGTTAATTTCCGGTTCTAGAGATTCATCTTCTTCAGCTTGAGCTAATTCAACAAATTCCAAAAGATTGTTGCTGCTTTCATTTAAGTCATTCCATTCGTCAACCCACAACTGGAGGGATTTTTGTTTCTGCAAAGTTACCTGCGCTTTTTTCTGGTCGTTCCAAAAATCCGGGGCTTCACTTTCTTCCTGTAATTTTTTTATTTGTTTTTCTTTTTCATCTAACTTAAAGATAACCTCTTAAGCTGTCGATTTTTTCTTTCTGCTCTTTTAGTGTTTTCATTTGTTCGTCAAACATTTTCTTGTCTCCTTATTTTAATCATCAATTTCCAATTCCATCCTTAACAAGGCTGCAGCGAGGGTTTTTCCCTGCGCGTCGTGTTTAAGAGAAACCGTCCCCCCGCCTCCGAGGGTATTGTGTAAAATAAAATTCAGCGCCCTTATATTGGGAAGTTCATACCGCTCAACATCGCCAAGCGTAATCCCTTCAAAATGTTTTTTTACTTTTTCCGCTGTTAAATATTTTTCGATTATTTTGTAACCTTTATCATCATAAGCTATTATTCCGACATTTGCAGCATCACCTTTGTCACCGCTTCTACCGTGTGCAATATCTATTAACTTAACTTTCATCTACAACTCCATAATTTTTACTTCGGGTTGAACCAACTTCTTAGGGATCAGAGCAGGCCAGTATGCTACTACTTCACTCGGCCTCGGTCTCCCACCTGCAAACCCCGTAACGCTTGGAGGTCCCGTTAAAATCAACGGCGCAATTTCCTTACCGAATCTTTCAACTGCATTTTTGTCATATGAACGGACAGCTATTCTCAACATAATTTCGTTAATATCATCTTCATTAAGTTCTTTTGCCAAAGGGCCGTGGCATGAATTATAACCAACATACTCGGTTTTAATTTCTTCAAAATTCAGATTAAGATTTTCCAATCTTTTACGTAAAATTTCGTCTGCGGCTTTTGCCTTAGTTAATGCTTGAGGCCAAGAATAAGTTAATGACCCCACGGTACTGTATCCGCTTACATAAGAACAGGACACTTTATAAAACTCTGTTTCCGGCTTTCCTTTTACATTGTATACTTTCACCTTGTCTTTTCCCAAATCCTCCAGATGAATTGAAGTAAAATCCGCAATGCAATCAGGTGTTATGTAATCTTGCGGGTTTCCTATTTCATAAACAAGCTGCTCCGACACTGTTTCAATGCTAACTTTACCGCCGAGGTTTTCATGTTTTGTAATAATTATTTCGCCATTTGGAAATGCTTCGGCAATAGGGAAACCGATCCCGGCGAAGTTTTCTACGGATTGCCAGTCTGCAAGCAGGTTGCCGCCGCTTGCCTGAGCGCCGCATTCTAAAATATGTCCGGCTACAGTACCTGCCGAAAGCAAATCGTAATCTTTATTCGTCCACCCGAACTCGTAAATCATCGGGGCAAGCGTTAAACCTGTATCCGTTGTTCTGCCTGTAATTACAATGTCTGCTCCTTGTTTTAAAGCATCAACAATCGGGAAAGCGCCAAAGTAAACATTAGCGCTTAGCAATTTATCTTTAAGCGGTACAATTGATTCACCGGTTTCCATATTGTTCAATTCGCATCCGGCATCAACTATTTCGTTTATTCTTTCTCTGATGTCGTCACCGAGAATTACCGCTACCTTCAATCCGGATATCCCTAGTTCACCGGCAACTTTTAGAACTTCGTTTGCGCATGCTGTTGGATTTATCCCGCCGCCGTTTGTAATAATTTTTATGGCTCTTTCTTTACAAACCGGCAAAATCCTTTTCATCAAAAGAGGAATGTCTTTAGCATATCCGAGTTCCGGATTTTTATTTTTCTGCTTCTGTAAAATCGACATTGTAACTTCAGCAAGGTAATCCATCACTAAATAATCAACCTCACCTTTTGTTACCTGGTGATAAGGAGCATCAATTAGATCGCCCCAAAAACCCTGGCCAGAAGCTATTCTAATTTTTTCTTTCATTTATGTTGAAACTCATTATTCATAAAGGAATATATTTATTATGAAATACTTCTACAAATCAGATTTGATCTCTCCAAATATTTTTACCGCAGCTTCTCCCAAATCATCGTTGGAATTTATATAAAACCACTTTATTCTCTCATCTTTCCTGAACCAGGTCATTTGACGTTTTGCATATCTTCTTGTGTTTCTTTTAATCAGTTCAATAGCTCTTTCCAGCGTAATTTCATTATCCAGAAACGAAATCATTTCTTTATAGCCAACCGTATTTAAGGAATTACAATTTTTATTATAACCCATCATTAGAACTTTTTTTGTTTCTTCAATCAAACCCTTCTCCATCATTTCATCAACTCTCTTTTCAATATTTTCGTAAAGGACTTCGCGTTTCCAGTTTAATCCGAATTGTATGAATTTAATATCATTTTCACGCTTAAAATTCTCTTGAAACTCACTAATCGGCTTACCGCTAATTTGATACACTTCCAAAGCCCGCATTACCCTTTTCCAGTTTTGAGGCAGCATTTTGGAAGCGCTTTCCGGATCAACTTTTTTCAGCTCTTCATATAAGTAATCATTGCCGTGCTTGTTTCTTATGCCGTTTAACTTTTCTCTATAATCTTCATCAACACCAATTTCGGTAAATAAACCGTCAACCAGTGCTTTTACGTAAAGCCCTGAGCCGCCAACAACAATAGGGATTTTATCGTTTTTCAGTAAGTTATTACAAATCTCCAACGCTTCGGTTTCATATAAACTAACATTGTAATCTTCATCAGGATTTAGATAATTTATAAAATGATGTTTGGTTTGCGCCAATTCATCTTTCGCAGGCTTTGCAGTTCCAATGTTTAGATATTTGTAAATCTGCCTGCTGTCAGCAGAAACAATTTCAGACTTTAATTTTTCAGCTAATTTTAGACTTAAAAATGTCTTGCCGCTGCATGTAGGGCCGGTAATTACTATTACCCTTCTTTCCAACCTTCTTTACCAATTAGTGGAACAAACTTAAATCGGGGACTATCGGTTATCAAAAAATTTTCTTCATCTTTTTTTGTAATAATTTTCATTGTTTGGGTATTTTTATCCCCAACCGGGATAACCATTCTCCCGCCTATTGCGAGTTGCTTTTTCAACCTTTCGGGAATATCCGGGCTTCCGGCAGTTACAATAATTCCGTCAAAAGGAGCATATTCTTCCCAGCCTATTGTTCCGTCGCCCAAACGCACAGCTACTCTTATTCCCAGATTATCGAACAAATTAAGTGCCCTGTTATAGAGTTTATCGTTCCTTTCTATCGAAAAAACACGCATCTCCATTTTTTCAAGTATTGCAGCCTGGTAACCCGAACCGGTACCTATTTCAAGAACTTTACTTCCCTTTTGTAAATTCAACGACTGTGTCATATAAGCAACGGTAAAAGGCTGTGAAATAGTTTGCCCGAAACCAATGGGCAAAGCAACATCTTTATATGCATGATACTTCATCGCATCTTCAACAAATAAATGTCTTTCAACACTATTAACGGCTTTAAGTACCGCTTCGTCTTTAATGCCTTTTGATTTTATAGTTTCTACTAATTCGTTTCTTTCCTGATCAAACAATGCTTCTCCAAAATGAAAATAACAAAGATAAAATATATGAATAAAAGATGTTGTCAATATTTTTGGAAAATAAATTAAAATTGTTTAAATGTACATAAGCATTAGGAATATGATATTAAAACCTAACTTACTCCAGTAAAAAATTAATGAAGGACTTTGTGCAAAGATTATTTTTGCTACTTTTTTGTAACAGCACTTATCAGTTGCTCAGATTACAGTTACTCACTTCTAGATAGTTCTTCGAACCCACTAATTCTTCAAGATTACGTAGTTTATGTGCTCGGGCTTTAGAGCTTGCCTTTTTACGAATCTCACCGGCTTTTCACTTCATTAGAGCTTCTGCAAAATTAGATATCTAAACGTTTTGTCATTTCGACCGGAGGGAGAAATCTTTGAAATCATTCTCTAATTGAAAGATTTCCCGCCAAAAAGACGGCGGACAGGCTCACCCAAAAAACGGGTTCGACAGACTTTTTATTTTGCAGAAACTCTATTATTTATTTTCATTATACCGAAAACTTTTTTGTTAAATAAAGACTACGCGTTGTTACCAAATTTATCTAAAAACAATTTTAAGACTGTTATTTTATTATTATAATTGCCGGACAAAATAAATGTTCTTTAACTACAAATAATGGAAAAATTTTTATGATTGAAACTATTATCGGTGCATTATTAATCATGTGTATGAGAATTGCCGACGTTTCTCTCGGCACATTTAGAACTATTCTTGTTGTTCACGGCAGCAGGATTTACGCTGCAATAACAGGTTCCCTTGAAGTATTGATCTGGATATTTGCGATGAGGTATATTATGCTTAACCTGGATAACACCATTAACCTGATAGGTTATGCGGTAGGTTTCGGTTTGGGAAATTTAACGGGAATTACACTTGAACAGAAAATTGGTCTGGGATATGCGCAAATAAATATTATTTCCCAAAAACTAACACGCGAAATTGCTGCAAA
This sequence comes from Ignavibacteria bacterium, assembly GCA_050117315.1. Taxonomy (GTDB): domain Bacteria; phylum Bacteroidota; class Ignavibacteria; order Ignavibacteriales; family Melioribacteraceae; genus JANQIV01. The sequence continues at coordinate 63,862 of JASFMY010000018.1, read as the reverse complement.
GCTGCGTCAATCTGATTTTGCATGTACTTTAATTCCGACAGAGGGAGGGTTTGGTAACTCATCTGTTGCTATAGCAATTGTTAGGAGAAAGGATTTAAGGGGAGTTATTAAATTGGTTGAAGAAGTTGATGACAAATGTTTTATTTCTGTTCAGCATTCAAGACCATACAGGGGATATATTCACGGAAGCAGAAAATAAAAAAGTACATTTTTTATTTGTTAAAAAGTGAAAACAATTTTATATTTGAAATCTCAATTTTGTTGAATGTTCATTAGACATTTATGCGGGAATAGCTCAGTTGGTAGAGCATCACGTTGCCAACGTGAATGTCGCGAGTTCGAGTCTCGTTTCCCGCTCTAGTTAAAAATCCACAATAGTGGATTTTTTTTGCTTAAATTTTGGCGGTGTGGCCAAGTGGTCTAAGGCGAAGGTCTGCAAAACCTTTATTCGTCGGTTCGAATCCGACCGCCGCCTCTAATAATATACATAACCCGGTTGTTGCTTAAGCGGGTTTTCTTTTTTATGCAATATTTTGTCTACATACTTAAAAGCATAAAAGACGGGAAAAGATACATCGGGATGTCTTCTAATCTTGATAGGAGAATCTCAGAACATAATGACGGTAAAGTCAAATCCACAAAATTCAGAAAACCTTTTGAACTAATTTATACCGAAGAATTTAATAACAAATCCGATGCTCTAAAAAGAGAGAAGTTTTTAAAGACACATGCCGGTAGAAACTTTCTTGATTCGATAAATAAATAGGCGAAGGTCTGCTACCCGGCTGTTGCCGGGCGAATCCGACCGCCGCCTCTAATAATATACATAACCCGGTTATTGCTTAAGCGGGTTTTCTTGCATTAGGAGCTTGCCCAAGTAATCACACGAACAGAGAAGTCCTAAAAATTGCTTTACCGGTAAAAAGAAAATGGATGGACGGCATCTTTCATCAAATAAAATATCTTACCTTTCGTCTTCGCTAATGCATAATCCGGATTCAAGCGGCTTAAACAGTACAAAAATTTAATTCAACAGTATTTCAAGCGACTTGAACAGTACAAAAATCTAATTCAACAGTATTTCAAGCGACTTGAACAGTACAAAAATCTAATTCAACAGTACTTCAAGCGACTTAAACAGTACAAAAATCTAATTCAACAGTATTTCAAGCGACTTGAACAGTACAAAAATCTAATTCAACAGTACTTCAAGCGACTTGAACAGTATAAAATTTTTCATTCAAAATATTTTTTCAACTTTACGGTTAATTCCTGGATTGAAATTGGTTTGGCAAGATATTCACTGATATTAAATTTAACAACTTCTTGTATAATTTCCGGGTCGGTATTGCTTGATAATATAACTATTGGAATATTTCCATATTTTTTTTCATTACGCAGTTTTTTAACAAATTCAACACCGCTCATTTCCGGCATGGCAATATCTAGAATAATTAAAACCGGTTTTTCCGATTTTAATAACTCAAAAGCTTCCCTCCCGTTATTTGCAACAATTGTGTCCCTAAAAAACTTGGACTTGATAACTCTCTGGATAAATGTCTGAATCCCCGTATGGTCGTCAATTATCATCACCTTGCTAGTTTGCTTGGCAAGTATATTTTCGAGTTTAGAAATAGCAATCTCCATATCAAGAGGTTTAAACATAAATTCGTCAATATCCAAATTTGCATATCTCTTTAAAATTATAGGGTCTTGATTTTCCGATAAAACTATAACCGGAATTGACCTGGTTGCTGCGCTTGACTTTAATACACCGACTAATTCGAAGCCGGGAATATCTTTTACGGAATTTTCAATTATTATTATACTAAAACGTTGCACTTTAATTTTTGCAAGTGCCTGGTTGCCCGTCGGAGCAAAAGAAACATCACAATCTAATTTATTTTTTAAGGCCTTTGAAAAATCCGCTAAAAAATCCTCATTATTATCTACTATCAAAATACTTTGCATGCTCTACATCACTTTCAATTATAATTTTAATTCTAATTTGTAATTACCAAAATTGGTTTATTGTTACAATATGCCCAAAAGAGAACTTTATTTAAAAATCAATATGCGAATATATTATAATTAATGTGTTAAAACTTACTAAAACTGTGAACTTTAGTTAATTATTTTTTGTTAAATTTTTGACCAGTTTGTTCCGATAATATGTTAAAATTTATGAAAGGCTGGATATGATAACTTTTACAATCTGGATAACGATGCTGGTGTTTATTCTACTTTTCTGGAGAAAATTCAAAAGGCTTTTGCGCGAATTATTCGCAGATTAACACATAAGCGAAAAGGCAGGCTTTACCTGCCTTTTTTTATGCGAATTTTTCGAGTATTGCTTTAAGAAGTGTATAAAATTTTTCAACATCTTTTATATTAATCCTCTCAGTCGGTGAGTGAGCACCTTGTATAGTAGGGCCGAATGAGATCATATCAATCCCCGGATATTTAGCACCAAGTAAACCTGTTTCAAGTCCGGCATGTATAGCCTTTATTTCAGGTTCATTTCCGAATGTTTTTTTATAAACTTCTTTTGAAATTTTTAATAATTCCGAATCGATGTTAGGCTGCCAGCCAGGGTAAGCATCACCTATAACCACTTCTGCGTCAGATAAACTTAAGACTGCCGCTACCGAATAGGCTGCATTCATCTTTGCAGCATCAATAGCACTTCGCTGGCTCGTGCCCAGTCTTAATTTACCGCCTTCTATTTTTATTGTTGCCAGATTTGTTGACGTCTCAACCAAACCGGGTATATCAGGACTCATTGACAAAACTCCGTGAGGCATTGCAAGGATTGTGTTTATTATTTTTTTTGCAAACTTCTTCCTGAATACTTTTTTTATTTTACTATCTTTTCTTTCAAAATTCACATGCAAGCCGCCGTCAATATTTTTGTATTCAAGCAATGAATCGGCAATGAATTCTTGGATAATCTCTTTTACTTCATTTTCATCTATGGGATTTATTAAAAAGGTAACTTCAGCTTCCCGCGGAATTGCATTCCTTAAAGAACCGCCGTCAAAATCTGCAATTTTATATTTTACTTCTTCTAGTCTTAATAGCAAGCGAGCTAATAACTTAATTGCATTTGCCCTGCCTTGATGTATATCCAGTCCTGAATGTCCTCCTTTTAATCCGGTAACCATCAACTTGTAAGGCAATAAATTAACTTTTGGGTCAGTATATTGAATTTCATAAATTCCAATTGTGTCCTGACCGCCTGAACAGCCGATGTAAAAGACTCCGTCTTCTTCGCTATCCATATTCAGCAAAATTCTGCCGGTTATAAATCCCGGCTGCAGTGCACTAACACCGGTCATACCCGTTTCTTCGTCAACCGTGCATAAAATTTCAAGGGGACCGTGAACAGCTTCTTTATCAGTTGCAGCAGCCATAGCAGCAGCTACACCTATTCCGTTGTCCGCTCCCAAAGTTGTACCGTTCGCCTTTATCCACTCACCATCTTTAATAAGCTCTATAGGGTCATTTTCAAAATCGTGCTCGGTTCCTTTATTTTTTTCACAAACCATATCAAGATGGCCCTGCAGAACAACTACGGGACTGTTTTCTTTTCCTTCTGTTGCCGGTATTTTTATTACAATGTTGCCGACTTTGTCTTCTTGAAATTGAAAATTGTTTTTATTTGCGAACTCTCTAACATGTGCTCTTATTTTTTCTTCTTTTTTTGAAGGCCTGGGCACTTGAGATATCCCGTAAAAGTACTCCCAAATCAGTTCAGGTTTTAAACCTGCTATCGCTTCTTTTGACATGTTACACCTTATAAGTTTTTATAAAAAATTAATAAAATTAACTGTGACGGATGTTTAAAATGTCTCCGTCTTTAGTGATATATTCTTTACCCTCCAAACTCCAAACACCTTCTTCTTTACATTTTGCAAATGAACCGTATTTTACAAAATCCTCGTAATTAACAACTTCTGCTCTTATAAATTTATTGTAAAAATCTGTGTGAATTACCCCGGCAGACTGCTGGGCAGTATAATTTTTTTTGATTGTCCATGCCCTGCATTCGTCTTCTCCCACTGTAAAAAATGACTGCAGCCCCAGTATTTCGTAAGAAGTCCGCAAAATCTTATCCAATGCCGATTCGGTAATTCCGTAATCAGCCATGAATTCTATTTTATCTTCTTCATCCAAAGATGAAAGCTCGTATTCAATCTTTGCAGAGAAAGGAATAATATACGCCCCGATACCCAAAAATTTATTTTCAATCTCCTTCACTATTTCATCACTTTCAGTAATTGAGCTCTCATCAAAATTAATTGCAACGGCTAGTTTTTTCAAAGTCAATAACTGGTAGCCGGAAAGTAATTTTAGATCACTTTCATCGAGATTCAAAATTCTCAAAGGCTTTTCTTCTTCAATATATGCGTAGCATTTTTCTAGGATAGGCAGTTCTTTTTTTATTTTTTCATCTTTGGATTTCATCACTTCTTTTTTGAGTTTTTCAAGCCTGCTCTCAAGAAACGCTAAGTCCGAAAGAAGAAATTCCGATTCTAAAAATTCAATATCCCTTGCAGGATCGATGCTGTTCATCGGGTGCGGAACGGTTTCTTCTTCAAATTGCCTGATTACGTAGAATAAAGCATCGTTATTTCTAACGTTATTTAAAAACTGGGTCGTGATTTTAACTTTACCGTCATCCTGCATCCGCAAACCCGGCGTGTCAAAAATTTCAATTGTTGCGTTTACTTTTTTCTTGGGGTTAAACATTTCGGTTAGCCTGTCAAGCCTTTTGTCCGGCACTTTTACAACTTCCAAAGTTGCTTCTTCTTTCATTGCATGTGCCGGGTCAAACTCGTGTCCAGCGAGTGTATTGAACAAAGTGGTTTTACCTGAAAATTGTAATCCGACCAATCCAATCTGCATAGAAATAATCTCGTAAAATTTTTGAAATAAAAAATAAATATAGTAATTAAATACGAGGTTAGTAAGGAAATTAAGATTCTATTTGAGTATGTAAAGCAATTTCTTCAAGCACTGCTGAGACTTTCAAACAAGCGCTTATTTCACCCGTAAAAACATTTGCCTTGCCTTTAACATGCACTTCAAAAGTTAAGTCTCTTGCTTTTTCAAAAGAGCATTTTGTTGCTTTTATTATCTGCGCAATTACTTCTTCAAAAGTGTGCCAGTCGTCGTTATATAAAATTACACTTAACGGAAGACCGACAGTTGTTTCATCCTTAATTTCCGGCTCTACAATTCCTGTAGTTTGTTCTTGGCTCATAATAATTCACAATATTAGTCACATTAAAATTTATAAAATTGTACATAAAAAATAAAATTTAATATATTGCACACACAATTTGATTATGAATATTATTATTCCTATGAACCTAAGGAGGATTAATGAAAATAGTTGTTTGCGTTAGTCATGTGCCGGATACAGCAGCAAAAATTACTGTGGGCAGTGACAATAAGTCTATTGATCCAAACGGAGTTACATTTGTTGTAAATCCATACGACGAATTTGCTATTGAAGAAGCATTAAAAACAAAAGAAAATTTAGGCGGTGAAGTTGTTGTTATTAGTGTTGGAAACGATGCAAATAAAGAAACAATAAAAAAAGCTCTGGCCATGGGTGCCGACAGTGCAGTGCTTTTGAAAACCGAACAAGAATCGGATTCGTTTTCAGTGGCAAAAGCTCTGGCCGAAGAAATAAAATCACAGGAAGCCAACCTTGTTTTCTTTGGAAAACAATCTGTAGATTACGATAATTCTATAGTCGGTCAATTAACAGCAGAAATGCTGGGATACAATTGTGTATCGGTGGTTGTTGATTTTAAACTCGACGGTGAAAAAATTATTGCCGAAAGAGAAATTGAAGGCGGAAGAGAAATTGTTGAAACTTCTCTACCTGCTGTTATTACTGCTCAAAAAGGGTTGAACGAACCCCGCTATGCTTCACTTAAAGGAATTATGGCAGCAAAAAGAAAAACCATAGAAGAAAAAGATGCGGCAATTCCGGAAAGTTATATTGAAGTAGTAGAAATGAAAAAACCTGCACCAAAACAAGCGGGTAAAATTATCGGCACCGACGCAAGTGCGGTACCTGAATTAATACGTTTACTTAAAGAAGAAGCAAAAGTAATTTAAGGGGTTATCATGGCAAATAAAGTTTTAGTATTTATTGAACAAAGGAACGGGCAGATAAAAAAAGCCTCTCTCGAAGCTTCAAAAGCCGGCAGTGATATTGCATCCAAATTCGGCTGTGAGACCGTTGCAGTTGCTATTGGCAATGAAATCTCAGATTTATCTAATATTGGAAACTACGGGATAAATAAAGTAGTACACTTCAAAAACACAAATCTTGAAAATTATTCATCGAGCGCTTACGGTGATATTGTTGCAGATTATGCGAAAGAAACCGGTGCTGATATTCTAGTTTTCGGCAATACTGCGCTGGGAAAAGATCTGGCTCCCAAAGTAGCCGTTAAGCTTGATGCCGGTATTGCAATGGACTGTATCAGTATTGATTTATCCGGTGATGACATAATTGCAATGCGTCCTGTTTATGCAGGTAAAGCTCTTATCAATGTTAAAATAAAATCCGCGAACAAAGTATTTACAATAAGACCGAATGTTTACAAAGTAGGAGAACTATCCGGTAACAATGCCGAAGTTGAGACAAAAGAAGTATCGGAACTAAATTTAAATGCAAAGGTTATTGAGCTGAAAAAATCTGAAGGCAAGCTAGATGTAGCAGAAGCCGAAGTAATAGTTTCCGGCGGAAGAGGTTTAAAGACACCTGAGAATTTTAACCTTGTTGAAGAATTGGCTGATAGTTTAGGTGCGGCAGTTGGGGCTTCAAGAGCTGTTGTAGACGCCGGATGGAGACCTCACAACGAACAGGTTGGACAAACGGGAAAAACTGTTTCTCCTACATTATACGTTGCACTTGGAATTTCCGGAGCAATTCAACACCTTGCGGGCATGAGATCGTCCAAATATATTGTTGCTGTTAATAAAGACAAAGATGCACCCATTTTCCAGATTGCTGATTACGGAATAGCCGGAGATGTTTTTGAGGTTGTCCCGGCACTTATAGACGAGATAAAAAAAGTAAAGGAATAGAAAATATTGAGCAAAGTTTTAGTTGAAATAGTAGGATTATCATCAAGCCCCTCAACCGGAGGGGCTTATGCTCTTTTATTGAAGGAAACTTACGGGGTAAGACGGCTGCCCATTATCATTGGTGCTTTTGAAGCCCAGGCCATTACATTGGAAATAGAAGGAATAAAACCGCCTAGACCTTTAACACACGATTTGCTTAAAAGTATTGTAAACGATGTAGGCGCACAGGTTGTGGAAGTCTTTATAAACGAATTAAAAGACAATACCTTCTTTGCTAAAATTATTATTGAAACAAGTTCAATCGAAAATCAAATTGATTCAAGACCGAGTGATGCAATTGCACTAGCCGTTAGAACAGGAGCGCCCATTTATGTTTCCGAAGAAGTTATGAAATATGCTTCTTTTGTACCGTCCGGTGAAGGAGAAGATCAAAAGTTTGAAGGAAATTTAGAACCAGATTTGGAAGAAAGGGATGAAGAAAAAATACCTTTAAAAGACGAATCTAATCTGGCAACTTTACAGGATAAACTCCGGGAAGCGATAGAAAAAGAAGATTACGAAAGAGCCGCTAAACTAAGGGACGAAATAAGTAAACTAAAAGGCGAAAATAACTAGCTTATTCAAAAATCTCTTTACCTATTTCACACTCCAGGCATTTGTTTTTTGAACAGCGGGTTCTAAATAATTCAATCATACCTTGCGTATAAATTGTTTTCTTTAAATATTCTTCCATACCGAGGCTTTCCGCTACGTCTTTAACAATTTTGTTGTCAACTCGCTGGTCATAAATATTGTAGAGCTGCAAAACTTTTTTAGAGTATTCTTCCATTCCAAAAATGTCAAAATAAACAGATAAGAAAGGAAGGACTACATTTATTACTATTTCATCAGCACGGGAAGCGCCTATGAAATATTTAATTTCACCTTGCGAAGGCTGGTCAAACACATAGTGTTTCTGCCAAAAGCCTCTTGACTTAATAACAAATAACGATCTCAAAGAGTTGATTAATACATTAAGTTTCCGTATCTCTTTTACTTTCTTAATTAATTTCGGGATTAAATTTTCATAAAGGATGGCATTTAGTAAAATTACTCCTCCGGCTATTCTTACGGTTGGAAAGTTTTGAGGACGCAATTTGAAAAAGTGCCATTGAGTTTCGCAGAAAGTCTGACCGTCATAAACAGTCTTTATATCCTCCCAGTTTTCATTTAATAGTTTTGTATAGTCGCTTGTTTCTTCGTCGGGTATTTTCCCCGAATCCGGTAACAATCCTGCAATGTTATAAAGTGCGGTTTCAATTTTTATAGTGTCATTCCCAAGCTTTTCTAAAAAACTTAAATTAACAGATTGGGCAAGGCTCATCATAATAGTTTTATTTTTCGAATAACCGAGGGCTTCAAAAACGATCTCGTATAGGACCTGTTCCCACAATTTTTTGTCTTTAAAATCATCATGGGTAAACTTCCTTTGCTGAAAACTTTCGGTTAAGTCATATCCGATTACAGGTTCTTTAATCTCTCTTTCATTTATAAAGACAAGCTCTTTTAACCTGTTGAAAATCCTTCGACACTTTTTATCAAACCGTTCTATGCCCAACTGGGAAATGTATTTTCTTTTTATGTTCTCTTCAACATGTTCAATTTCGCTGCAGCATTTCAACTGGTTGCTTAATCTGTTTTCAGCTTGGTTTTTATTACCGTTAAACTTGTTAAGAATACCTTTATCAATATGGTTCAGCAGACTTAACGTGGGGACTTTCCTTCCGTCCTTGGTATAAACATATTGCTGTTTATTTCTGTTGAACAGAGAAACGTGAAGTATAAGCTTATCATATTTTTTATCAATGTTATGCCCGTGCGACTTCCAGTCGCTATAATCCGTATCAATTTCAATATCGCCTACATATGTTAAATTTCCTATCCTAATCCTGGCGTGTTTAAAGTCGGGACCGGCACTATCACAATCAAGTTCGCCAACGTCCAGTACGGTTACATCAAGCCCGGATAATGTTTGCAGACTATTATTAAAATTTTGTTTTTGCCAAATATCATATAAATGGTGCTCATTGAATTTGTAATTGCTCATCAGAAAAACCCGTAATTTATTTTCTGCCACCCTGGCGTTTTGTATTTGGCTAAAGAAGGATATGATTATACTAATTAATATAGGATAAAATTTATAATAATTGCAAATCTCAATTGTTGATTATTTGCATTATTTTATTGTTAGAATCAATCAACAATTCACCTGCTTTTTTCGCAAAATTCTCAGATGAGTCCGCATAGATCAGTCCCCTGCTTATATTAATCAGAAAATCATTATGAATATTCTTCTGGAAAATTCTAACTATTTCTTCCATGTCGCCACCCTGGGCACCAACACCGGGAAGCAGAACAGGAAGTTTTTCTAACAAATCGATATTTTCTTCAAGTTCCTCGGGCTGGGTAGCGCCAACAACGAAACCGCAATTGTTACTCGTGTTCCATTCAACTGTTTTTTTTATAACAAGCTGAAATAATTTTCCACCTTTTCGCAATTCTTGTTTTTCAAAATCGTTTGCACCTTTATTTGAAGTTAACGCTAAAATAAAATTTAGTTTATCTTCATATTTGAGAAAGGGTGAAATAGAATCCGACCCCATATAGGGATGCAACGTAATTGCATCGCAATTATAGTAATCAAACACAGCGCTGGCGTACATCCTGGAGGTGTTGCCTATATCTCCCCTTTTAGCATCTGCAATTATTAAGATATCTTCAGGAATCATTTTAATAGTTGCTTCCAACTCTTTGATTCCATCTAACCCCCTGCATTCATAAAAGGCAAAATTAATTTTATATGCTGCACAGTTCTCTTTTGTATATTCAATAATCAATTTATTAAACTCAATGACGGCATTCTTCCGGCTTTGAAGATGTAACGGTATCTTGTTTATGTCGGTATCAAGCCCGACACAAATGTGCTTCTGTTCCTTTATTTTTTTCCTGAGTTTGTCAATAGCTTTCATCTTTTACCTTTTATGTATGTGTAACCCTGTTTTTATATATATTTAATGTTATGCCGAGTAGTATCATATTTACCAGTAATGAACTTCCCCCGTAACTAAGAAAAGGTAAGGGAATGCCTATTACCGGGGCAATCCCGGTATTCATTCCTATATTTATTACAAAATGAGCAAAAAATAATGTGAGTATTCCCACAACAATCAAACTGCTGAAACCGTCTTTTGCACTCGAGGCCAATTTTACCATTCTTAAAAAAAGAATCATAAACATGGTTATAACTATTAAGCTTCCGATAAAACCAAACTCTTCACCTATAACGCAAAATATAAAATCCGTCCACTGCGCAGGGATAAACCTGAGCTGAGTTTGGTTTCCTTCTAAAAATCCTTTGCCGAATAAACCGCCCGATCCGATTGCTACTTTTGCCTGAAGTGAATTATAACCGCTGCCTAGAGGGTCGGAATAAGGATTAATAAATGAAAAAATTCTTTTCTGCTGGTGTGGTTGTAAAAGACCTACTGCAAAATCAAAGAAATAGCTTGCAGCCATGTTCGCTACAAATATTGTTCCGCTTATAAATAAATTTCTTTTGAATAGAACCAGGGCAAAGATTACAAATAATAGTGAAACAATATGAGCAACTGTTCCGAATAAAGAAGCAAAAATAACCAATGCGGGAGAAAGTACTATAAACAACCCGAACAAACTAATACCGGCCCAAAATATCATTGCAAGAGAAATGAAACCGAAGACCAGTGCGGTTCCCATATCGGGTTGAAGCATAATCAATAATATCGGCAGCAGCCCTATTGCAAAACCCATTAATAAATTTTGGATTTTATTAATATCCCGTTTCTTTTTAGTTAGCCAATACGCCAAATATAGTATTAAACCTACTTTTGCGAATTCAGAAGGCTGAAAACCGACAGAGCCGAAAGAAATCCAGCTTTTTGCACCGGAAACCCTTGAGCCTATAAAAATAACTATAAATAACAGAATTATAGATGTCAAATAAATCGGGAGAGACGAAAATCTAAAGGTTAGAGGGGGTAGATAATAGACAGCAAAAAATACAACTATAGAAATTATTGACCAGATCAACTGCTTGTTAAAATTACCTGATGCAGTCGGGTGATTTAACGTAGAACTATAAATGGCAACAAGACCGGAAATAATAAGCACAATAACCGGGACGAAGATTGTAAAATCAAACTTATCATTTATTTTATATTCAACAGATTCTTTAATCATTATTACTTATTAAAGCTATTTTGGATGTAATTTTATTATCGTGAACCCTTAAATAAGTTTTGATTATATCTCTTGCAATAGGTGCAGCGTGGCTACTACCGTAACCAACATTCTCTACAATAACTGCAACGGCTATTTGCGGATTTTCAAACGGCGCATAAGCTATAAAAACAGCATGATTTTTACCAAACGGATTCTGCGCCGTCCCTGTTTTACCCGCAATTTTAACACCCGGTATTTTTATACGCGTTGCAGTTCCTTTACCATGAACAACTCTCAGCATCGCTTCATTAACTATGTCATAAGTTTCTGCACTTATTTTGTTACTACTCTTGGGAAATTCAAAAGGAACAAAATTATTGCTATGACTGTCTATCATGCCTTTAACCAAGTGGGGAGTTGATGATACTCCTTTCATTGCAATTGTTGCCGTGTATTGAGCTAACTGAAGCGGTGTTGCGCTTATTTCTCCCTGCCCTATACTCAGGTTTATCGTTAATCCCTTGGTCCAATTTCCTTTGCCCAATTTTTTATCGTAATATTCTGTAGTCGGCAATATCCCTGCAATTTCTTCTCCCAGATCATAACCGGTTTTTGAGCCAAAGCCGAATTTACTAGCGTACTCACTCCATTTGTCTAAACCGAGTTTAAGTATCAACTGGTAATAATAAACGTTGCATGATTCTTCAATTGATTTAATAAGATCCGTTTTACCGTGAACATGGTCACACTTAAAAGTACGATCACCATAAAAAAATGATCCCCTGCAAGTGATGGTATAATCGGGTGTTATAATTCCCTCTTCCAAAGCCGCAATTGCAGTAACCATCTTAAACGTAGAGCCGGGAGGATATATTGACATCGTTGCTCTATTAAATAAAGGTTTATCCGGATCATTGGTTAACTGTTTCCATTTGTCTGTAGTAGTAACACCGCCAAGATCAGACAATTCAAAATACGGCGCACTTACCAGTGCAATTATTTCACCCGTAGCAGGTTCTATTGCCGCCAATGCGCCTTTCTTCCCTTCAAATAATTCTTCAGCTTTTTTTTGAGTATCGTAATCCAATGTTAAAACTAAATCACTTCCCTTAACAGTCTCCACATCGTTTCTGCCTTTTAAATACTGGTTAACTGTTTTTTGTTTTGCATCAACAAGCACATACTTTGCACCTTCTGTTCCTCTAAGTTTTTTCTCGTACCTTTTTTCAATACCTGAAAAACCAACGTAATCGCCAATTGAATATATATCAGATTCTTTCTTAAGCTGTTCGGGTGAAATTTCTTTTATATATCCAAAGACGTGGGAACCGTAAATTCCGAACGAATAATCTCTTTGATACTCAATTTTGTAATCAATACCGGACAAATCGTTTTTATTTTCTTCAATCCAAGAGACTGTGGAAAACTCAACATCCCTTTTAATTTTCCTCGGTATAAATTTTGAGTATCCTTTTTTATCGTTTAATAAATTTCTAACAAAACCTTTATTTACTTTTAAAGCCGTCTCTAAAACAGCGTTATGTTTATCATCATATTCCGAAGGCAGAATTTCAACCGTATAAGACGGTTTATTGCTAACTAAAATTCTAAAATTTCTGTCGAATAAAATTCCCCTCGGCGGATCAATTGTAACTTTTTTTATACTATTTTCATTCGATTTAACCTGGTAATTTTCACTGTCAAGTATCTGCATTTTGAACAACTGGAAAAAAATCATAGAGATAAAAAAAAGCACTATCACAAATAAAATTCTGTGTCGTGCCGATGAGCCGATATTTTGTTCTTCTACTATCATATAAATCTTCTACCTATCCCCGAAATACTCAAAGGGAAACTTATAAAAGTAGTATATACTGCCGGCAAAAATCCGTGAATAAAAACAATACTGAAAAAACTTACAGGAATTTGATTTGCCCCGATTAAAGAATAAAAAACCGAATTGATAAATGCACTTATCAAAACTATAAAAGAAAGGGTAAAAACATTCAGGTTTTCTTCAAGTTTTTTTTCTTTGTAAAAAAAACCGGCTACAAATGCAGATAATGTTTTTGCAAACATGGAACTGCCAAGCAGACCGCCGGAAATTAGATCAAATAAAAAGCCGAAGACAAAACCGTATACTGTGCCGTATATCTGCCCGTTTTTTAACGTAAGATAAACTAGATAAATTATAATTAAATCAGGGACTATAAAGTCAACTGACATTAGTGGAATCAACGTTAATTGAATCACTCCCAGCGGGATAAATATTATGAGAGGCAATATGTATTTTTGAAAATTATTCATCTAATAAGTAGATTCATTTCAAGACTGTCAATCTGCCTGCTTGGCACTACATCCATTACAAGTACGTTTTTTATTTTTGATAATTCCGCAAAGGGCTTTACAACTATGTTACTTAAAATACCCGATATTGTTTCCTCCTTTTTTTGCACAACACCAATAGGAATTGAGGGAGGGAAAAGAGTGCTGAAATCGGATGAAACAATTCTATCGCCTACGTTCATTTCATAAGTGGTAGGAATATTTTTTATTACAAGATTATTGCCGTCCCAGCTTAAAACACCATTAACATTAGTAATCTGGTTTCTTACTGAAACTTTAAAATTCACATTTTGTAGAGAACGCACTAAAGAATAGTTATCGGCAACATTAATTATTATTCCCACTAAGCCGAGATCATTAATAACAGGCATCCCAATTTTAATACTGTCCAACCGTCCTTTGTTAATAATAAAATTTCCCTGAACCTTTGTAACTAGAGTAGAGATTATTCTTGCCGGGAAAAGATCTGTCCCGGAAGTATCAACATAGGTAAGCAAATTCCTTAATTTATTATTTTCAATACCGTATTCTCTGAGCTTATTTAGCTGCAGCATTAACTCGGCGTTTAACTTCCTTAGTTTGTTTAACTCATCTTCGTTGGAAAATATGCTTGGAATTTCCGAAACTACGGAATTTAATAAAGCAAAACTTCCGAATGCGAATGTTTTTATTTTTTGAACGGACTGGTTTTTATTTAGAGGCAAAAAAGATAGGCTGATTAAAAGCAATAATATAAGAACAATATATTCTCTAAAGTTTTGATAGAAGTTCTTAATAAAATTTAACATTAGTAAGTTCTTTTACGTATAAATACCTTTGAATATTTATTTATGTTTTCGATAGCTTTACCTGCACCTCTTGCAACGGCAGTTAAAGGATCATCCGAAACGTGGACAGGCAAGTTTGTCTCCATTCTTATTCTTTCATCAAGCCCTTTTAACAAAGCACCTCCACCCGTTATCATAACGCCGCGATCTAGAATATCGGCTGAAAGTTCCGGGGGAGTACGTTCCAATGTTTGTTTCACGGACTCTACCATTTGTGTTATGTTTTCATTTAAGGCTTCCCTAATTTCAACAGAACTTACTTCGGCTGTTTTGGGAATACCGCCAACCAGATCCCTTCCTTTAACATGAATTGTAATTTCTTCTTTTAATGGGACTGCTGAACCAACTTCACACTTAATGGATTCCGCTGTTCTTTCACCTATCAATAAATTGTAACTTTTTTTGAAGAATTGCATTATAGCATTATTCATTTCATCGCCAGCAATTCTAATTGACTCTTCATTAACAATGCCTGAGAGGGCAATAACAGCAATCTCAGTGGTACCGCCGCCAATATCTATAACCATATTGCCAACGGGAGCATCAACTTCAATCCCGATTCCTATCGCAGCCGCCATCGGTTCGGCAATTAAATGAACTTCTTTTGCGCCTGCATGCTCGGCCGCATCTCTTACAGCTCTTTTTTCTACTTCGGTAACCCCGCTGGGAACTGCAATAATAATTCTCCTGCTTGCTAAAGCACTTGTAACAACCTTTTTGATAAAAGCCCTTATCATTCCCTCGGCTATTTCAAAATCTGCAATTACACCGTCCCTCATGGGCCTTGTTACCCTTATTTCACGGTGTTCTCTTCCCTGCATTTCTTTTGCTTCATTTCCAAGGGCAATTATTCTTTTTGTATTTCTGTCGAAGGCAACTATTGAAGGTTCGTTTAACACTATACCTTTCCCTTTTACGTAAATAAGAGTATTTGCCGTACCAAGGTCTATTGCGACATCTGAAGTAAAAATGTCAAAAATTCCCATATAACCTCTTAGTGTTTAAAATTTCTGATTCCGGTAAAAATCATTGAGATATTATTTTTATTAGCGGCTTCTATAACCTCATTATCTCTAACAGAACCACCGGGCTGAATAATACTTGTTATTCCGCTAGACGCAATTTCAATTACTCCATCCGGAAACGGGAAGAATGCATCCGATGCAGCAACAGCTCCTTTTAAGTCATGCCCGAATTCTTTAGCTTTTATAGCTGCAATCTTCGAAGAATCAATCCGCGACATCTGCCCTGCCCCTACTCCTATTGCTTTTTGATCTTTCACATAAACAATCGCGTTCGATTTTACATGCTTGCAAATTACCCATGCAAATTTTAAGTCTTTTAACTCATCCTCAGAATAACTTTTTTCTGTAACCAATTTTAATTCAATATCGTTCAAAACTGAGTTATCTTTTTCCTGAACAATTAAGCTCCCGGGGATGTTCTTAATTATAAATTTGTCATCTTGTCTGGAGCTGATATACTTTACCAGCCTTCTGTTTTTCTTTTTCTGCAGAATCTCCAGAGCATCGTCATCAAAATCAGGTGCAGTAACTATTTCAAGAAATATTTCGTTTAATTTTTCTGCCGTTTGTTTGTCTACTTTATTGTTAAATGCAACTATACCCCCGAAAGATGAAGTAGGATCACACGATAAAGCTTTTTCATATGCACTTATTACGGAATCGGAAGTAGCGGCACCGCAAGGATTTGTATGCTTTATTATCGTACAAGAAAATTCATCCAGTTCTTTAACTAATTCAACGGCAGCATGCAAATCAATAATATTATTATATGACAATTCTTTCCCGTGAATTACCCGGTAATATTTTTCGAAATCTCCATAGATAAAAGCTTTTTGATGGGGATTTTCACCATACCTTAGTTCTTTGTTTTTAGGGAGATTTACCCTGTAGTATTCTTTCGGTAAATCAAATTCCGATTCAAAAAAATCCGCGATGATAGTATCGTAAAATGAAGTATGAGTAAAGGCCTCGCTTGCAAGTTTGGTTCTCGTATCTAGGCTTAAACTACCGCTTTTAAGTTCTTCAATAAAAGAGCCGTACTGGTTGGGGTTGGTTAATACAGATACATACTTGTAATTTTTTGCGGCTGCTCTTATTAAACTGGGTCCGCCTATATCAATATTTTCAATTTTTGTTTGGAGATCAATATCCGCATTATTTACAACTTGCGGAAATGGGTAAAGATTAACACAGACAATATCAATCGGGCTAATGCTGTTTGATGCGGCTTCATCAATATCACTTTGATGATCTCTCCGAAATAATATTCCACCGAATATTAACGGATGCAGAGTTTTTACTCTTCCGCTGAACACCTCCGGGAAATTTGTAACATCGGAAATCTCTGTGCATTCAACCCCGTTTTCTTTGATAAGCTTCGCAGTATTTCCCGTAGCTAAAATATTATAATCAAGTCCAACTAAATTCTTTGCAAAATCTGCAACGCCGGTTTTATCCGATACACTAATAAGAGCAAACTTTTTCAATATCTCTCCATTAATTATTTTATCAATACCCTGTTATTCGCTATTTCAATTTTATTTTCCGAAAATTGTCTTACAACTAACGGAAGTAATTCGTGTTCAATTTCAAGTACCCGCCCGGCGATTTCTTCCGGCGAAGCAACACCGTTTAAGTCAACACATTTTTGAGCAATGATTTTTCCTTTGTCGTATTCACTATTTACAAAGTGAATAGTTGCCCCTGATACTTTTGCAGATGAATCGAAAACAGCTTTATGTACATTTATACCATACATTCCCTTTCCACCGAATGAGGGTAAAAGTGCCGGATGAATGTTTATAATTTTATTTTCGAATGAATCTATGAATATTTCGGGAATTTTTTTCAAATAACCGGCTAGAATAATTAATTCAACTTCTTTTTCATTAAATATTTTTATCAAATCAGAGTAAGTTACATTTCCATCATTTGAAGTTTGGTTAACCACAAATGTTGGGATACCGTTATCTTTTGAAAATGTAATTGCCGGACAATCAGATTTATTACTAACAACAGCCGAAATTTCAATACGCAGATTTTCTTTCTTTATGTAATTGTAGATCGATTTTAAATTTGATCCCCTGCCTGAAACGAAAACTGCAATCCTATACATAAAAAACTATTTGTAGTAAATTTTTAACTAATAAATATAATAAATAAATACGATCTTATTAAGCGAATAATTTGAATTAAACCCATTATTTCACTTTTTTTGAAGCGTTTCTCTTAATTTAACTATTCGAGATTGAATCACTCTTTCATATTCGAACTCATTTCTTGATTCAGTTTCATCCAGTATCTCTTTTGCCCTGTTATATTGCTTAAGCTTAAGATAACATTTGGAACGCAATAAAAATGATTTGGGAATTATCCAGTTGAATATTTTCAGGTCCGTTTCAATAATTTTCTGCAAATAATCTAAAGCCCTGCCATAGTTCTTTTCTCTAAAATTTAACTCAGCAAATAGATAATTCGAATAATTTTTTTCTATTGAACTTGTTAATGATTTTTTAACATTGCCCAAAAGTTTTTTTGCTTCTTCAATTTCACCTACTTTTAAGTAATTTTCTGCTTGAGTCAGCAAGAGTATATTTTTGTTAAAACCGTTTTGAAAAAAATATTCGCATTTAGCTTTGGCATATACATCTTCATCTATGTCATGATTTCCGATTCGTCCAAGCAGCAAATGTTTTTTTGCTTCAATTTCGTTTTGCAGCATCGCGTAACACAAAGCCATCTGAAAATTTACGTAACCGCTATATTCCAGCGACTTAGTATTTTCAATGAAAGATTTATAATAATCTATGGAATTCTTAAAATCATTACGCCCAAAAAGGATGTCACCCATCAGCATATACGATAAAGCTTTTGTCTGGGTAAATCTTTTATTATCGATCTTAATAATCTCCGAGAGATTTACTTCAGCATCATTATAATTATTAAGGTGAATATTTGTAACAGCCAATTGGTATTTGATTAAAAGATTTCCGCCAAATTCCCCTGAGAGTTTTTTTAGTATTTTTAACGACTCTTCATAATCTGCGGAATAATCATTCAGCATTTTTGATAAATAAAACCGGGATTCAAGTTTTGTAAACTTTCCTTTTTCTGCAGTTCTCTGCAAAAATCCGATCGCTTCTTCCTTATCTGACGGAACGCCAAACAAACCGATTAAATATCTATAAAAGGAAGGGACAAAACTGAAGGTATAACCGGTAATTCCAATCCCAAAATAAGCATCGGTAAATTCTGGGTCTTCGTTAATAATACAATCCTTTAAGAAAGAAACTCCTTTATCTGCAGCCCTAAAAGCCTGCCAGTATTCCCCCGTATAAATTAGTGACAGAGATTTTAAAACATTTGCCGAACCCAGGTAGTATTCTGCTTCTTGTTCATTTCCATCTATTTCAATTTGTCTTTCGCATAATTCTTGTGTCTTTTGAAAATAATCATCAAAGGTTTTTAGATAAAGAGAATCATTGCTGCCGATATAAAACCATAAATTCAATTGTGATAAATAAAAATACCCGTGCGGCAAATCCAGGTTATCTTCAATTATTTCATCGAAAATTTTCTCTGCCGATTCAAAATTAAAATTGTAAGACTCTTTTAAACCTTTTGTAATGAGTGAATCTAAGTTCTGCTGGTATAAATGATTAAAAGGGAGAAACAATAATAATACGAATAGTAAAACCCGCATTACTTCTTTTGTGAATTTGAATACTTTAGTGAAGCCTTTATGAACTCTCTGAATAACGGATGTGCTTTGGTAGCCCTTGATTTAAGTTCAGGATGAAACTGGCATCCCACAAACCACGGGTGGTCTTTTAATTCAATCATTTCAACTAATTTATTATCGGGCGAAACACCGCTTATAATCATACCGTGTTCCGTTAGAATTTCCCTGTATTCATTGTTAACTTCGTACCTGTGCCTGTGTCTTTCGCTCACTTTATCTTTGCGGTACGCAGCCCTTGATTTTGTGCCTTTAGCCAGATCACAAGGATATGCGCCTAGTCTCATTGAAGCGCCTTTTATTTTTACTTTCTTTTGCTCGGGCATTATATCTATTACGTTATACTTTGTTCTCGTAAATTCGGAACTATTAGCCCTTTTAATTCCACAGACATTTCTTGCATACTCAATTATAGCACACTGCATTCCCAAACAAATTCCAAAGAAAGGAATATTATTTTCGCGGGCATGCCTGCATGCTTCAATTTTTCCTTCAATACCTCTTTCGCCAAATCCACCGGGAATCAAGATACCGTCTATTTCGTCTAAATAATCATCGCAGCAATTGTCTTCAATGTCTTCCGATCTTACATATTTTACGTTTACTTTTACGTTGTTTTCAGCCCCGGCATGCACAAATGATTCAAGGATGCTTTTATAAGCGTCGGGAACTTCGGTATACTTACCGACTACCCCTATACTCACAGCTCCCGTAGGTTCAATTACTTTTTCAACAAAACCTTCCCACTTACTTAAATCAATCGAAATGTCGGGCAGTTTTAATCTATTTAAAACCAGCAGATCCATATATTGTTGATGAAGCGCCAACGGTACTTCATAAATTGAAGCTGCATCGTATGCAGATATTACCGACTCGGCTTCAACATTGCAGAATAAAGCAATTTTATCCCTAATATCCTGCGAAAGAGATTCTTCCGACCTGCATACAAGCATATTAGGCTGAATACCTAGTTCCAATAAATTTTTAACGCTGTGCTGTGTTGGTTTGGTTTTCATTTCCCCGGCGGAACTAATGTAGGGCACCAGGGTGACATGAATACACATGGAGTTCTTCCTGCCGAGTTCTACCATCAACTGACGCATAGCTTCCATAAACGGTAAACTTTCAATATCACCCACAGTACCGCCTATTTCCGTAATAACAATATCATATTCGCCGCTGTCACCAAGCAGTTTCATCCTTCTTTTTATTTCATCGGTAATATGAGGGATAACCTGTACTGTAGCACCCAGGTAGTCTCCTTTTCTCTCTTTCGTTATAACTTCGTTGTAAACTTGCCCGGTGGTTGTATTATTTGCTTTGGACATATTTACATTGAGAAATCTTTCGTAGTGACCTAAATCGAGATCGGTTTCAGCGCCGTCGTCTGTAACATAAACTTCACCGTGCTGAAAAGGATTCATTGTACCAGGATCAACATTTATATAAGGGTCAAACTTTTGGATGGTAACACTATAGCCTCGAAGTTTGAGTAAAAGGCCAAGTGAGGAGGCGGTAATGCCTTTGCCGAGAGAAGATACCACACCGCCGGTTATAAAAATGTACTTGACTTTCTTTTTACTCTTCATTTACTCCATAGCGTGAAAAAATAATTTCCAAAGATAATAAAAAAAATTTTTATGTCTATAGAGAAAAGAATATTTCTATAATTATTTAACAATTTTTTAAGATTTTTTTAATTCCTTCACCAAGCCGGTATATTTTTTTTCAATTTTAAAACCGAACTTATAAAAATATTCCGGTCTGAAAAAACCGGTAGTTATGAAATCAATTTTCTCCGCAAGTTGACGATTAAATAATTCATTCATTAACTTATCACCTATCCCAAGTCTTCTATATCTTTCCGATACAACAATTTTGTCCATGTGTACTGTACTTTCAGATGAACGATAGTAAAATAAACCTCCTATTATGTATCCCCTGTCGGATATTGCAACCAAAAATTGGTGTTCGGCTTTAAAAGTCACCATTAAATTTTCTTCAAGGAATAATTGATGAAGACGTGAAATTTCTTTCGGCGAAACCGGTTTTCTAATTGAAAAGGGATTCCCGTCATAATCGAGATACTGGACAACAAGATTTACCGGCGGTGCACCTTCCGATTCTGAATAAATTAATTCTGCAAAGTCCGCAGGCTTTAAATACGGATAGGTTAAACGTGAAATAAAGTATTCTTCGTCCCCTGAAATTTCCAGTTCATTCTTAATATTGGAAAATTTAGATAACGCATCTTCGTTCGATATTTCCCTTCTTCTTTGTTCTGTTATTATTTCTTTTAATATGCTTCGTAAATTTTTTGACGAATTCAGGAAAACCGTTTCATAAAAGAACCTTGTTCTTGTAGCGGGAAAGCTTAACTCAAGAAAGGAAAGCCTGTAAGTTTCATATAATTCATTAATCATTTCTGCCTGCGCACTCGCAGTTGCATCTTTATTTAACCTAAACCAGCGATGAAATCTTTTTATTGCAAAGTATAAGCGTTTAGGAATAAATCCGTTCTTTTCAATATTTGACAAAAATTCCTTTAAGCTGTTTTCAAGACGGTTTGATTTTTCAATTTCATATAATTTCTCTTTTTGTTGCAATAATTCCGCTAAAACTTGTACTCCTTTTTCTGTTCCCTCGGCATTTATTATCCCTGAAAACACATAATTCCAAATTGTATTTCTACGAAGAAACGGGAATTTGGTTTCTCCGGCTTTGATAAAAAATTCGTCCAATTTTTGTAATAATTCATGAATCGAATCCGATGAAGTTCTATAAGTAATAGATACAAGCCTTGTCCCGGTCTGGTAATCATGAACAGGTATAACTATATTTTCATAAGAAGGTCGTTCAATCATCTTCTTGTAGCCTGTAAGTTTCCAGAAATTATAATACGCGGTGGCTGCATTCCAAACAAAAAAAGGCCACAGATGATATAAGCGTTTTTCCTGAAAGTCTTTTTTTCTGAATGTTCTTTTTATAAATTTATACACAGTGCCGCCTGAAACATATTCCCGAGTCCACATATTGTAAGTGTCCCAAAGTCCGCCAAAACCACCCGCTAAAATCTGCCCTGAAACTTTTGAACTCGCTAGTATCTGCCAGTTAACTTCTTCCCGAACTTCATTAAGACTTAATTTTTTATTTATGTTAATGACAAACTCGAAAGCGCCTTGATACCTTGTTTGAACAGTTACACGGTAACTTGTCATATAGTCCAAATCCCCTATATGACTTATCCAAATTCCCGAGGGTAAAATATTATTAAGTTGAATTATCATTCCTTTGGAAAAAAGAAAAATTGCCTCCCGGATTAAAGGTGTTTCAATCACTGCTTTTGTAATAGCGTCCTTATCTTCAGGCAAAACATCCGGCTCAAAAGCTAAAACATCTTCCCAGCCGTATTCTTCTCCGGTTTCAACATCAACCGCCACAGTTTTATTTTCACCAAGCCATTCTCTGAACCCGGTTCTAACTTCTGTTAGTAAATCCCCGGCCAAAATTGAAAACTCCTCCCAATCGTTTGTTAACTGGTAACGCACAAATATCTGCCGGATTTGTTTGTAACGTGCAGGGTGTCTTATTCCAAGGCTGCAAAGTAAATTAAGTAATCCCTGTAAAGATGTATTCTTAAAGTCGCTGTTCCTTGATCTTTCTTTAAAGGTTTTTTGAATTTGAAACTCTACTGTTTCCAAATATTCGATCCCTTTCCCGTCTTTTACAAACTCTCTTATTAGATTTTTGTTCAAGAGTTTTTTATCTCTCGCCAGGTAGATATCAAAAAGAGAATTTCGTTCGGATGTTTTCAAATACTTCGAAGCTATTAAAAACATTCTGCGTCTTACACTTTTATAGGTAGTCAACTGCGGACGCAAAAGAATATTCTTTGTAAGCTTATAAATCTGGAGCGTATCATCAAGCATCAACTTATTCAAATAGCTTGCCGCAAACAACGCATATTTCTCTTGTCCGCTCTGCAATTGGACAACAGCCGTATTCAACCCGTTTAATGAAGCTTCATCTTCAGAATCTATTTTTTGCAGCTTTAAAAAATCAATCTCGTTAGGAGCAATTATTTCATCGGTATTATAAAATTCAATCTTTCCGTCGGGAGCGCTTTGTCTATACCACTGAAATATTGAATCCCCGGTAAACTTAAGCAATGAATCATTCCCTATCCAGTATATCGGGTTGGTTAGAAATATTTG
This sequence comes from Ignavibacteria bacterium, assembly GCA_050117315.1. Classification (GTDB taxonomy): domain Bacteria; phylum Bacteroidota; class Ignavibacteria; order Ignavibacteriales; family Melioribacteraceae; genus JANQIV01. Next base: position 40,359 of record JASFMY010000018.1, on the reverse strand, counting down.
TAAGTCGATATATCTTGAAGTAATTTTGTAAATATAATTCCCTATTCTTATCAAATGTTTATCTTTATCAATTACCGAAACCTTTAGTTCCGAGTTTAACTTTTTAATTACGATTTTACCTTCCGCCGCTTTAATGTCACCGCTTAGGCAACCTTTCTCTCTCAAAAACCAGTTGGGAACCCTTATATCAAGCCCGCTAATGTAAAGGTCGATGTGATCTTTTTCATACATTGTATCAATAACCCGGGCAAAGTTATTTTCAATAACTCTTCTTTTAAAGGTTCCTTTTGGAGTCAATTCATCGTACTCGGCTGAAATAGGGCGTTCAATAATTCTGAAATCTACAATGCTTTCAAACGGGGCAAGGAAATTATTAACTGCTGCAACCACCGATGAATAAGAATCACGCCGTTGTGTTTCGTCAAACTCTGATACTTTTATTTTTTCACTTTCATAATTCGGGTAAATCAACACAGTGTTGTAAGGTCTATGATCGCCCACAAGAAATACTTGTTTTACCAGATCGAAGTCACGGAAAAGATTTTCAATTTTCTGCGGGGCAATTGTTTCCCCTTTTATGTTTTTATAAATTTCTTTTTTACGGTCGATGATTTCAATAAAACCGTTCTCGCCTCTTTTCATGATATCACCGGTAGCGAACCATCCTTCACCGTCAAAAGTTTCTTCGCTACTTTCACCGTAATACCCCTTCATTACATAATTCCCCCGGATTAATAGCTCTCCGTCTTCGGCAACTTTAATTTCAATACCGGGCAGTTCTTTACCCAAGGAATTTTCAATATATTGATTAGGCGGAGTCATGGTGATTCCGCCGGTAGCTTCGGTCATACCAAAGCCGCTCATTACTTCAACACCATACTTTTGGAAGAACATAAAAATATCAGGCGGTAAATAACCTGCTGCCGAAAGTCCCCATTTCAGATTTCCGCCGGTTATTTCGTTTACTTTATTTTTAATGGTTTCTTCGTCGTCGAATTCAATATCGACTTCGGAAGTAATTCTCTCATAAAGCTGCATCCATTTTTTAGGAACACTTATAAAAATTGACGGCTTAACCTGCTGCATATTTGCAACCATCGTTTCCGCTGAAGGATTTTCCATAAACACATATTCAGCTCCCCAGAATATTGCTCCCGTCATTTCGAGATAACGACCGAAGGTATGGAACAAAGGCAAGTAAGCAAGGTAACGGTCATCGTCATTTATTTTAGGCAAAGCCATTGCACGGCAGAATCTCTTATAGACAATATTAACCTGAGAGAAAATTATCCCTTTAGGTTCGCCTGTTGTACCGGATGTAAACATGATAGTAGCAGTAGACAGCGCTGTCGTCTTGTTTCTTAGATTTTCCAAGATTTTTTTAGCACCATCCGAAACAGGACTTAAGAATTCATCTAAAGACATTACCCAGTCCTCGGCACTTTTACCCTCTAGCAAAACTACTTTTCTTAAATGAAGTAATTCATTTTTGATTACTTTGATCTTAGCAAGTTGCTTTTCATTTGTTACAAAGAGCACCCCGGCTTCTGTTTTATTTAAAATATATACAATATGATGAGGAACAGAGTTTGCGGGAATCATTATGTTTACAATTCCAGAAGTTAAGCAGGCAAGATCAAGTTTTACCATTGTCAAGCTGTTTTCCAAAAGAAAGGCTGTTTTGAAGTTTTCTTCGGGGCAGTCTTTCATTTGTGAAACGAGAGCTGTTCTATATTTTTCTACTTCTTTGTAAATTGAATCCCATGAATAATTGGTTTCTTTTGAGCCTTTGAGAATTTTGAATAATGTTTTATTCCCGTAGTTATTTGTTCTCTGCTTAAAAAGTTTATCAACTGTAAAATTACTTAAAACAATCAGCCGGTAAATCAAATCATCCCATTTTCTTTCACCATAAATTCTTTCTAAAAATTCAGAATATCTAAATAGATCCAGATAATGGTGAATAACTTGATCGATTTTTTTAGCATAGCCTTCTTTCAAATAAATACCAAAATCATAATACAAATCAGTTGATATTTCCTTCATCAGTGCCCGTACCAACTGACTTGGAATAACGGCTTCAAGTATATTTTGAATAGCTTCTAAATGAGATTCACTTTGTATAAAATTATTATCAATTGCTTCTTTTAATGTAATAGCAAAATCAGTACAGACAGATTTTATATTTTCTTCTTCAATTGAAGCCTTACCACCGAGCAGTATATTAAGAAAGTCTTTTGGGTTTTTCATATCACGCTTTCGAAACTATTTTTTACTGATAGATAATTATAAAAAAATCTCCTAAACAAAAAAAGGGATGCCCACCGACATCCCTTCTTTTTCATAGTTTAATTTTTCTACTTTATGCCAGCTATTGATTCAAGCATATCGGTTGTTAATGATTTCGGTCTTTCGATCGGATAGCCTAAGGCCCTATCCCAAATTATGTTTGCACAAACACCAAGTGCACGACCTACACCGAATAGTACTGTGTAAAAATCATATTCCTTAAGTCCATAATACCATTGAATAACCCCGGACTGTGCATCAACGTTAGGCCATGGATTTTTTGCCTTGCCCTGTTCCTGTAAAATTGGCGGAACAACTTTATAAAGTACGTCCACATATTTGAATATCGGGTCGTCGGGTAAATGTTTCAAGCAGAAATCCCTTTGAGCAGCATAACGGGGATCGGTTTTTCTTAATACGGCATGCCCGAATCCCGGTACAACCTGTCCTGAATTTAGTGTGTTCCAAACAAATTCTTTCATTTTTTCTTCTGTCGGAACTTCCCCGCCCATTTCATCCATAACACCTTGAATCCATCTTAAAACTTCCTGGTTGGCCAACCCGTGCAAAGGACCTGCAAGACCGTTAATCATAGCGGAAATAGCATAATACATATCAGATAAAGCACTAGATACCAAATGCCCGGTATGAGCGCTTACGTTCCCGCTTTCGTGATCACTATGAAGAATGAAATATAACCTGGATACATCATCATAAGGTTTACCTATTCCCATCATATGTGCAAAATTACCACCCATATCAAGTTGAGGATCGGGATCAATTATTTCACCGTTTTTATATTTCAATCTATAGATATAGGCAGCAACTTGGGGAAGTTTAGCCAGCAAGTTTAAAGCATCTTCATAAGTCGGGTCCCAGTAATCCATTTTGCTGAGACCTTCGCTGTATTTTTTTGCAAATACCGATTCACGCTCCATGGAAACTATTGCGAGAGAAAACATAACCATCGGATGCGTGTCTTCAGGTAAGGTTTTAAGCATGTTGAAAACATACTCGGGCACATGCTTCCTTTTGTTGAATTCATCTGCAACTTCGTTTACTTCGGCTTCAGTAGGGATATCACCGGTAAGCAGCAAATAGAAAAAACCTTCTACATAAGGCATTTCAGCCCCAGGTACTTTGGGAAGTTTCTCAAGAGTTTCGGGAATTGTATACCCGCGAAATCTTATACCTTCCATAGGATCCAAATAAGAGATGTCTGTTGTTAAACATTTAACGCCTCTCATTCCCCCTATAACCTGAGCTATTGTAACGTTACCAACAACGGTATCCCCGTGTTCTTTAAGTAATTTTGTAGTTCTAGGTCTCCAAGCCTCAATTTTAGAAAATAACTTTTCTTTTAGTAGTTTAGACATTTCGCCTCCCTTCTTTTTACCTTTTTAAGGAGTTTAATTAATGAAATCTAAAATAACATTATTGGCAGCGATTTTGCCACTCTTTATTGCACTTTCAATTGTTGCAGGCAATTCTTTTACCGTCCAATCCCCTGCCAAGTACAAATTCCCTAAAGAAGTATTTATATTTAATCGCTCTTTACAGTTTTCAACGGTTGGAAGAAAAGTAGCTCTCTTCTCTTTTATTATTTTGTAATCTGAAATAAGGTTTGTATAGAATATAGGAAAATAATTTTCCAATTCCGAACATATAATTTCAAATAATTCACTATTTTTTATGTTTACAAGGTCAAAAGCACAACTTGTTAAAACGGAAATATGCGATTTATTATTGAACAACCAATGTATTTTTGAATCAACCAAGCCATAAAATCTTTCCCTGAACGGGTTATCTTTTAACCATAAATGTATAGTAACAATCGGGGAATATTCAAATGTAGATTCATATGAACTATAGTTGAGAATTTTCTTTAACCTGTATTCAGGAATACACGATACTACAAAATCAAAATCAGAATAACAATCACTGTTCGTTTGAACGCTTTCAATTAAATTATTTTCCAAGGAAAACCCGGTTACTTTTTCGGAACAGTGTATTTCCGAATTGTTTCCTTCTAAAAAAATTTCAGCATTGTTACTAAATACTTGCGATAATCCTTCCTTTGGAAGAACAATTTTCGTTGATTTACTTCCCGAAAAGAAAATTGTTTTTAGAATTCTGCAGAATATTTCAGCAGATGCATTTTCTAATTTGGAGTTCAAAGTTCCAACAGCAATGATTGCCCAAAATTTTCTTATTGCCAGTTCAGACTGCTTTTCTTGAATAAGCCATTCCTTTACAGTCTTATTTCTCAAATACTTCAGGTCAATCAAAGGGAGTTTCATCATCAATTTTGTAATGAGCAGACGGTCACGGAATCTAATAGAACTGTATTTCAAAATTCCAAACAGCAGATTAAACGGATAAATAAATTTATCTGCATTCAACTCGGAATATTTACCGCCCGGTTCTATAAACAATACTTTCAAATTATTTTGAAATTCAATTTTATCTTTAGCTTTTATAGTCTCCAAAAAATCCAGTGTGTAATTATAACAGCCCATCATTATATGCTGACCATTATCAACTATTGTGTTTCTATTATTATAAAGAAAAGAGTAGGTCCTTCCACCGAGTTTCGGGGAAGCTTCAAGTAAAGTTACTTTAATTCCTTTTTGGGAGAGGTAAACGGACGCGCTTAAACCGGCAAGTCCGCCGCCAATTACAATTCCTTTGATCATTAATAAACTAAGCTATATTTTGCCCAAACTCCAACGGCAATTCCAGCTTTTTCAAATTTTGAAACATTTATATTGCTTTCAAAAATATTGAATTTCTCGGCTTCAAGTTTTTTTAATAACTTTTGATAAATATGCTGCATTGCTCTTGCGGCAAACATGGACGGTTTGTCTTCAATATCTAATGAGCTTGTGGCTTTGTTAAAATAATATTTTGCACGTTCGGCTTCCTGGGACATTAGGGATACAAAATTATTATTGTAAACATTTTGTTTGAGTTCATTAAGCGAGTAGTTGTGGTTTATTAGTTCTTGTTCCGGCAAATAAACTCTATTATTATCCGAGTCTTTTTTAACATCCCTTAAAATATTCGTAAGCTGCATAGCCAGGCCAAGATTAACGGCAAAATCTTTTGTTGATTTATTTTTATATCCGAAAATTTCAATACACATTAATCCTACGGTTGATGCTACGTAATAACAGTATTCAAGAAGGTCTTCTGCGGTAAAGTATTTCTTCGATTGAATATCCATTTCCATTCCTTTAATTAAATCAAAGAACGGATCTATCGGGATCTTAAACTGGCTAATTATTCTTCCAAGATTATTGAGAAAAGTAAATTCCGACTTCTGCTTTAAAGCCCTTTCTAATTCTAAACGCCACTTTCTCAGATTTTGATATTTAATTTCGTTCGGGTCGTCGTTTTCATCAACAATATCGTCTGTTCTTCTGCAAAAAGCATAAACAGTATTCATGGCTTCCCTTTTTTCAGGAGGAAGGAGGTTAAAAGCATAATAAAAACTGCTTTTGCTTTTTTTTGCTATTTCTTGTGCTTCCGATGTCATTTAATTATAGCTTTTACAATAAGTTTTAAGATGTCGGATTTATTTATAGTTGGCCTTAAAGAAACGTCATAGTTGTTACTTTTTATTTTACTCAATATTTCTTCGCCGCCTAAAATAGTCCACTTTATTTGATATCTAAGTCTAACCGGCAGAAATTTAATTATTTTTTTGCCAACATCAAATAATTCTCTTGTCCTATTAACTTGATACTCGATTAGACGTTTGTAATTATCATTTATTTTTTCAGACAAAATATCTTTTTCAGAAACATTAAATTCCTTCATTTCATCCAGTGGAATGTATATCCTGTTTTTTTTGATATCTACCGAAATATCCTGGTAAAAATTTGCTAGCTGCAAAGCAGTACAGACCTTGTCGGAATATTCAAAAGCCAACTTTTCTCTTGTATCAAACAATTCCAGCAACAATCTGCCGATTGGGTTTGCCGAATTGGAACAATAATATAAGATCTCTTCAAAATTATTAAACCGGCTTTTAACAACATCCTGTTTAAATGCCTTCAACAGGTTGTAAAGATTTCCAGGTGATAACTTCATTTCGTTAATTGAGTTATGAACAGCAGCCCAAAAGTTACTGCTGAATTTTTCGTTAAGACAATCATTGAACATAGCTTCATATTTTTCAAGGTTACTCAGCCTTAGTTCTTTATTCTCGTTGCCTTCGTCTGCAAGATCGTCAGCCTGTCGTGCAAATTGGTAAATAATTGCAACATGTTTTCTAAGATGCGGTGGTAAAAACTTCGAAATTACCGGAAAGTTTTCATAATGAGACCCGGCAAGATTCAACGCCTTTACATAAGCTGCATTAATATCTAGAGTCTGTAGTACAAATGGATGTATCTTAATATTTTCTTGTAAATTATTCTGCAATATTATAACCCGCCTTCGTCAACAATTTCAAATGCCTCGTGGGCGGTGCTGTCAATGGCTAGATACCTTTCAAAAATTCTAACCGATGTATCCCGTTCCGCATTGAATGGAGAAGGGATATCCTGCAGTTTTATATAGTCTGAAATTACACCTGATTTACAATCATCGGATACAATTTTCGGATTGCCGAGTTCAAGTATAGAATTTTTACAAAAATTTACCCGTGCTATATCGCCGTTTTGGGGTTTATAAAAATCTTCAATAGGCATATCAATTTCTTCGTAAACCCCTTTCATAAACAAAGCCCAGATAGGTAATGCCGCTCTTGAACCCTGACCGTAATTACCGGTAAATGCAACTCTTCTATCATCAAACCCAACCCATACACCGGCAGCTAATTGCGGGGTAAATCCTACAAACCAGGCATCTCCGTAAGCCTGGGTTGTTCCGGTTTTTCCGGCAGCCGGTCTGTTAAAATACATTCGTACTCTGGCACCGGACCCCCTGTTTACAACGTCCTGCATCATATCGGTAATTAAAAATGCCGTCTCTGCTGAAATTGCTTCTTGGGTTTCCGGGAAAAAATTATCAATAACAATCCCGTCCTTATCTTCAATTTTTAAAATTGCAATCGGTTCATTATAAATTCCCCTATTTACAATTGTGGCGTAAGCAGAAGTTATTTCAAGGGGCGATACTTCAGCAGTTCCAAGAGAAATTGACGGGACCAAATCCAGCTTTGTCTTTATTCCCATTTGCTGGGCATATCTTCCTACTTTCCATAGTTCAACATGGCCTTCAATGATCAATCTTGCGCTCACCAAGTTTACCGAATGACGAAGCCCTTCACGTAAAGTCATAAAACCGCTTGTAGCTTTATCAAAATTCTTAGGTTCCCATCCTTCATAATTAAAGGGCTGGTTGAGAATCGGGTAAGCAGGATATAAACCGTTATCAAGGGCAACTATGTAAACTATTGGTTTAAAGGATGAGCCCGGCTGCCTTGTTATTTGAGCTGCATGATTCAAACCGTAAGCAAACTCCTGGTTTCGACCTCCAACCATAGCCTTAATTTGACCGTTGGTTATATCCAAAGCAACAAATCCTACTTCAATTGTTTGAGCTACTTGCTGTACTGAGTCAACCAAAGCCACATTCTTTTTCAGCCTTTCATATACGGCTTTTTTTTCTTCTTTTGTTTCGGCTTGTAAATATTCTCCTCTTTGTTTTATTGCTTTGTCCAGCAGGTCGTTTAGTAAATCCCTGTGTCTGTTCCAATTCCATCTCTTGTCAAAAAATGGTTGAAATTCATCGAGATGGGCGGTTACGGATTCATTCGCAATTCTCTGCATTCTTGTATCAAGCGAAGTATAAATTGTTAGCCCGTCCTCGTAAATATCAAAACCGTATTGGTCGCTTAAGTCTTCCAGTTGCTGCCTGACGTATTCAACATAATGCGGTGCAAGATTACTTTTAAAGCGGTTTTTTATCCTGTCAAGAGAAAGTTTAATCGGTTCTTCTTTTAATTTTTGATACGCTTCACTGCTCAAATACCCGGTCTGAACCATGTTATACATTACAAGATTTCTTCGCTGAATTGCATTATTATATCTTTTAACAGGATCATAATAAACATGAGATTTAAGCAACGCTACGAACAGTGCCGCTTCTGTGATTGTTAAATCCTGAACACGTTTATTAAAATAAACATCCGCAGCACTCGCAATTCCGTATGCGCTTTTTCCGAAATAGGATTCGTTAAGGTACATTTCAAGAATTTCATTTTTCGTATACGATTTTTCAAGCTGCACTGCAGTAATCCATTCGCGGAGTTTTCTAACTATCGTATCAAAAATATTTTCGTCGGAGATTTTCAAAGCATAAATATTTTTGGCAAGCTGCTGGGTTAAAGTACTTGCCCCTTCTCTTTTAAAGAGAAAAAGATTTTTCACCATTGCTTTGAAAAATCTTTCAAGGTCAACCCCCCAATGATCGTAAAACTTCCTGTCTTCTGTAGCTATTAAAGCATTGATAAAATGCTTGGGGATACTGTCGATACTTGTTTCAAACCTTGCCTGCCTAAAAAAAGAACCTATCTCAATACCGTCCACGCTGTAAACCTTACTTGCCAGCCTTTGTTTTGGATTCTCTAATTGTTCAAAAGTGGGAAGACCTTCTGTTACATATTGAAAAAAGAAGAAGGCTGCTGCAAATAAAACAATGAAAAAGAATGCAGCAATTGATAAAAATATTTTTTTAGTTTTTGATCTTTTCTTTTGAGGAATTACTTTTCTTTCTTTCATATCATTTCCATTCGATTATCTCGAACTTTTGATCTACAAATTTACCGTAATAAGGTTTTTTCAGCCATGTTCCAAGATTTATGTAAAAACCATTTTTATATTGCCTTTGGATTAAATTATGGGAATGACCGAATAAAACGTAGTCAAAGCCTTCGTCGATTTTATTTTTTGCTGTTTCAAAAAGACCGTTCCTTTTACCATAATTTTTATTCTCGGTATACTCCCTGCTTTTCTTACTTGAAGAACTTGCTATTTTAATGCCTAGGTCGGGATGAATCATCGAATACAATCTTTGAGCAACTGGGTTCCGCAAAATTTTCTTTAAAATTTTATATCCGATATCATTTTTAACAAGGCCGTCACCGTGAGCCAAATAGAATTTCTTATTATTGATATCAACTTCAATTGGATCAAAATATAACTTAGCGCCGATTTGTTTCTCAAAAAAGTCTACGTGCAGAAAATCGTGATTGCCGATTATGTAGTGGATGTTGGTACCGGAATCAACAAGTTCGGCTAAAGCATTGAATGTTCTGAAGTATCCTTTCTGGAAAACTTTTTTGTATTCAAACCAGTAATCAAATAAATCACCTAGAATATAAAGATCGCTAATTTTATTTTTAGAATACTTTAAGAAATTTACGAAAAGTAATTCTCTTTTTAATTCTTTTTCAGGCGACTCTAATCCCAAATGAAGGTCCGAAATAAAAAAAACTGTTTTAGTCAATTGAGAAATCTGTTTTAATTTATCATGACAAATTTATAAATAATCTTTTGAATTTATAAGTGCTGTTTAGAATTTAATGATTTTTTATTCTGTTTCTTCAAGCCGGGTAATGTTTGATAAAAGCCAAACGTCCGGATCTAATTTTACATCCGCAGGTTTTTCATTTAATTTAATTTCAACCACAGTATCACTCGTATTTATATAGAAATTATAAATCTCATCATTAATTTTCACATCCAGAGGAAAATGGAATTCTTTGTATCTGTATTGTACCTGTTTTAATAACAAACTAGCATTATAGATATTATTATCTTCAGCATAATTCAACTTATATTTTAAATCCACTATTCCCGTTCCGTCAAACACCCATTGATCAAAGAACTTATTTAAATTTCTGCCAGAAATTTTTTCCGCTGTTTCTTTAAAGTCATAAGTAGATGCATTTTTATACTTATATGTATCGTAATAGTTCCGTAATATCTCGAAGAAAATATTATCGCCCACTTCTTTGCGCAGCATATGCAGCACCCACGCCCCTTTTCTATAAACCGTTGCACTAAATAAATTACCCTCCGGATTATAAAGGGTACTGTGTTCATAGTAACCGAAAAAATTTTTCATATATCTTTGCAATGCTTTTGGGCCGTCACGGTTTTCGTAATAGAGAGCTTCGGAATAAGTAGCAAAACCTTCATTGAGCCAAATATCTTTCCAGCTCTTAAGACCGACAGCGTTTCCCCACCACTGGTGGGCAAGCTCGTGAAGCATAATACGTTCGAAGCGTTTTTGCCCGGTTATGAAATTATAACTGAACCCTGTTATTGTCTGGTGCTCCATTGCACCTCTGCCCCAAAGGAATTCAACAATTCCGTATTTGTCGTTGATGAAAGGATACTCGCCGAATGTTTTACCGAAAAAATCCAAATATAAGACGTGGTCATCAAAATCTTTCCTGGCTTTTTCATAATGGTTTTCAAACACGTAAAACTCTAAGTCCATTTCGTGCTCATCCGTAATATACTTTTGTGTGAACTCCTTGTAATACCCTGTGTTAATACAAACCAGGTAAGTTGAGATAGGATATTTTGTAGACCAGTGAAATATACGCTTATCATTGTAAGTAGTTACCGAATCCAGCACACCATTTGAAATTGAAGTTAAATTACTGTCTGCTTTTATGTTCATCTCCAATGTAGCTTTGTCGTCGGGCAGATCATTACACGGGAACCATGTTGAAGCATGATTTGGTTCACTTAGAGTATATATCACAGGTTTTGATTCATAATTACCAAACTCAAAAGAGCCGAAACCCAGGCTCTTCGGTTGACCTTCGTATACAATTTCTATAAAATATTCCGTAAATAGTTTTTCATTCTCAATTTCCAATGTCGTGTTATCATGGCTATAATTTACTTCTTCGGTATTTAACTTCACTTTAGAGATTTTCATATTATCATGAAGATTCAAACAAATCATTCTTGCGGGTGTCCCTGTAAATTTTCCTTTAAGGATAACTTTCCCGGCTAAGATCTCATTTATATGATCCAACTCTACACTGATATTGTAATGCTGAATATCTAGGTTAAATTGACCCTCATTGAAATAATTTTCGAACGGGTCCTCATAATCTTGATTGGCCTGTTTAACAAAACTTCGGAGCCTTGTATCGGCTTTCGATATGTTTTCTATAGGCACCCTCAAAAGAACTATCCCGCCTATCAATAATACAAATGACAAAGAAAATGTAAAAAAAGATTTTCTATACTTGCTTTTCATGATTGTAATTTTATATTAAATTTTTATTCTACATAATCAAAATTAATAATTTCTTTAATTGTCGGTATAAGTATATTTAAATATATTATATAACACAATCAAGAGAAGAATATGCCATTTATAGGATCATCGCTTATCAGGGAAACATTAACTATGGTACTTGCCGGGGGTTTGGGTGAAAGATTAAAGCCGCTTACGGAATTAAGGACTAAACCTTCCGTACCCTTCGGCGGTAAATACCGGATTATTGATTTTACTTTGTCTAATTGTCTGAACTCGGGTTTACGTAAAATTTACGTACTTACCCAATATAAATCCGATTCATTAAATCAGCATTTGTACGAAGCATGGAATATTTTTAATCCGGAGCTGGGTGAATTTATTTACTCGATACCTCCTCAACAAAAGAGAAGCAACAACTGGTACCTTGGAACAGCTAATGCAATCTATCAAAATATTAATTTAATTAAGGCAAATATTCATAAATGGACAATAATTCTTTCCGGCGATCATATCTATAAAATGGATTACCTAAAAATGCTCCAGTACCATGTTGAAAAAGATGCCGACCTTTCAATTGCAAGTTTGTTTGTCCCTAAATCACAGGCAAGCAGGTTTGGGATACTCCGGGTTGATGATAAATACCAGGTTAAATCGTTTATTGAAAAACCAAGCGATCCGCCTGAAGCCCCGGACAGGCCGGGATTTTCATTTGTTAATATGGGTATCTACATTTTTAAGTCACAGGTACTTATTGACGTGCTTGAAGAAATGGAACAAAAAAAGCTTGAAAATATAGACTTTGGAAAACATGTAATTCCGTATATGCTCGAAAATAAATCTAACTTAAGAGCATACAGGTTTGAAGATGAGAATAAAAAAGATGAACCGTACTGGGTAGATGTAGGGACAATAGACAGTTACTTTGCAGCAAGTATGGATTTAATAAGTGTTCATCCTTTATTCAATTTGTATGATGCCGGCTGGCCTATGAGAACAAAGCCTCTTCAAGCTCCACCTGCTAAAACTTTATCCCACGAAGGCGAAAGAGTGGGCAGAGTACTTAATTCAATTGTTACAGACGGTACGATTGTATCCGGCGGTTTGGTTGAACGGTCGATAATAGGCCCGAGTGTAAGAGTGAACAGTTATACATATATAACAGATTCAATTATATTTGATAACTGCAACATAGGAAGGCATGCAAAAATTAGGAGGGCAATCATTGATAAAAACGTCAATGTACCGGAAGGTTTTGAAATAGGTTTTGACCCGGATCAAGACAAAAAAAGGTTTAAAATAACTGAGACCGGGATTGTTGTAATTCCTAAAAATTATCAATTTTAGACTTGGCGTTAAATATTGTTTACAGGGCTGAAACTTTCCAGCCCTTTTTTATTTTAAAGAAAATGAAATTTATATTTGTTTACTGAATTATTATTGTTAATTGAATGAAAGAGGTATTAAAATCAAAATTAGAGAGTTTGCCGGTTGACCCCGGTGTTTATCAATTTAAAGATAAAAACGGGAAAGTAATATATATCGGCAAAGCAAAAAACTTACGAAACAGAGTTAGGACTTATTTTCAAAATTCAGTTGATTCCCCTAAAACCGCGATTATGGTAAGAAAGGTTGAGGACTTTGAGTTGATTATTACCGAAAGCGAAATTGAAGCCCTGGTTCTTGAAAGCAACTTAATTAAAGATAAAAAACCGCGTTACAACATAAACCTGAAGGATGATAAATCTTTCCCATACATAAGAGTTACAAACGAACCTTTCCCACAGATATTCCCGACAAGAAATATCGTAAAAGACGGCTCCCGTTACTTCGGACCCTACACTGAAGTTAAAAATATGAGAGCATCTCTGAGACTTATAAATAAAATTTTCAAAATTCGGAGCTGTAAATATTTCATTGACGACGAAGTGATAAAGAACAAAAAAGTTAAACTATGTCTTGACTACCATATAAATAAATGTGACGGCCCTTGCGAAGGATTAATTTCTCAAGATGGTTATAACAAAATGGTAAGGCAGGTAATAAAACTTTTACGCGGGAAGACGGATGACCTGCTTAAAGATTTTGAAAATGAAATGCGGTCAGCCGCCGCAAATATGCAATTCGAAAAAGCAGCAGACATACGGGACAGAATAGAACAGCTAAAAGTATACAGCGCAAAGCAGACTGTTGTTACAAATGATTTTGAAGATAAGGATATAATTTCCGCTGCCGCAGAAGGGAAAGACGTTGCAGCAACAATACTGAACATCAGAAACGGTAAACTCGTCGGGAAAAGAACTTTTAATATGAAATCGGAAAACAGTGATGAGCCGGCAACTCTTTATTCGTCAATAATAAAATTTTATTATAACGAATATGTTGAAGTACCGAGAGAAATAGTAATTGAAACAGAACCGGACGATAACGAATCATTAAAGAACTGGCTTGATACAAAGTCCGAACACAAAATAAAATTTATAATCCCTCAAAGAGCAAGTGAAGCAAAGTCCCTGCTAAATATGTGTAAACAGAATGCTATACTTCAGTTAAAAGAAATTCAGCTTCAAAGAATGAAAAGGGAGGGTAATGTTCCTTATGTTTTATCAGCATTAAAGAGAGATCTCAGATTGAAAAAAATTCCAAGCAGGATAGAGTGTTTCGATATATCGAACCTGCAAGGTACGGATACAGTTGCAAGTCTTGTTGTATTCGTAGATGGGAAACCAAAAAAAAGTTTATACAGGAAGTTTATTATCAATAGTGTTGACGGTCCTGACGACTTTGCAAGCATGATGGAAGTAATTGAGCGAAGATATAAAAGATTAAATGAAGAGAACGAAGAATGGCCTGATCTAATAATGGTAGACGGCGGCAAAGGACAGCTTTCCAGTGCAATTAAAATTCTTGATAATCTTGCAAAAGACGATTATGAAATTATCGGCCTTGCAAAGAGACTGGAGGAGGTTTACCTGAGAGGGATCAGCGAGCCGCAGTCAATTCCGAAAACATCATCCAGTTTGAAATTACTTCAGCACATTCGCGATGAAGCTCATCGTTTTGCTATTACTTTTCACAGGTTGCGAAGAGATAAAAGAACATTTACTTCCGAGCTTTTGGAAATAAAAGGCATCGGCAAAACAATCTCTGAAAAATTGTTAAAACATTTTAACAGTATCGATGAAATAAAAGCAGCAGATGAAGAGCAAATAGCAAGTGTAGTCGGCGAGGCAAAAGCAAAAATCATAAAAGAATACTTCAGCAGCAAAAATTAATCAACCCTTACAACCGGAAGTTTTTTCCCAAACAACAATAGAAGACCTGTTAATATTCCAAAGATTAATATAAGTGATATATAAGGGCTCATTCCGTATGCTGTCGGCAGATCGCCAAGCAGCATGCAGACCATCCCCACAAGAACGGCATAAGGCAGTTGAGTTTTCACATGATCTATATGATTGCACCTCGACGCCATTGAACTTAGAATGGTTGTATCCGCAATTGGCGAACAATGATCGCCGAAAACTGAGCCCGCAAGCACGCTGCTGATTGTACCGTAAATTATAAGTGTCGTATCTTCATGATTAAATCCTGTTGAATGACATAGCTTATAAGACAGAGGAATAACCAACGGCATAATAATTCCCATAGTGCCCCAGCTTGTTCCTGTAGAAAAACTTATCAAAGCACAGATAATAAATACAATCAACGGGAATAATCTCGGGTTAATCACGCCGCTTAATATTGATATTAAATAATCTGCTGTGTGAAGATCAACCGTCACTTTGCTTATAGCCCATGCAAAAACTAAAATTATGCATGCAAACAACATTGACTGTACGCCTCTTGTCCATGCTCCTACAGACTCGCTTAACTTTAGTAACTTTTGTGATACAGACATAATAATAGCCACTAGACATGCACCGAAACTTGCCCACAAAAGCGATGAAAAAGAATCTGAATTATTAATAATGTTCCTAATCGAATAGTCGGTTATGTTCTGTTCCTGTAATGCTCCGATTCCTGAAAGGATAAGCCCTACTATTGTACCAAGTAGTATTATTCCAATGGGCAGAGCCCCATTAATCCATTTCGCATTTTCCGTTCTATACTCAATTTGGTTTTCACCCGTTTCGCCGGCACTTGCGGTATTTTCAAAAAGTTCTCCTGTTGTCCGTGCCCTATACTCTGCTTTAAACATTGCTCCGAAATCCCTTCTTAAGTAAGAAGTCAAGAATACAAAAAACAACGCAGCAAGGGGATAAAATCTATAAGGAATAGTTTGAAGCAAAAGTTCATATGCATTCTTTTCTGAACCGATTGCTTTTAATCCCGCATCAATTAAACCTATCTCAAAACCAATCCACGAACTTATGATAAAAACACTCGCCATTGGCGCTGCAGTTGAATCAACAATGTAAGCCAGTTTCTCTCTTGAGATTTTTAATTTATCCGTAATAGGGCGCATCATGTTGCCGATTATTAAAGTATTGGCATAATCATCAAAAAAAATTATTAACCCCATCAGCCAGCTTGAGATTAACCCTGTGCGTGCCGTTTTAGCAAATCTTGTTACTAAGTTTGAAAGCCCAACCGTACCGCCGTTTCTTGCTATTACACCTATTACCCCGCCAAACAGCAATGTAAAAACAATAATAAACATGTGGTCTTTATCGATGAGAGTTTCAATCATTATTGTATCCGAGAGCCTGAGAATAGCAGAAAGGGGGTTATAATCATAAATGAAAATTGCGCCGAGATAAATTCCGGCAAAAAGGGAAACCAATACCTGTCTAATCAACAGCGCCAAAAATATTGCCAGAAGAGGCGGGAGAATGCTCAGCCACCCGGGTATTACTCTTAACCTTGAACCGGTTACCTCGCCATTAACTTTTATTTGATATAATCCCGAGTTGGGAATTTTTATTTTGCTTTCTGCTCCGCCATTGATCTCATAACTTAATGAATTACCGGTATCAAAAAACTCAACATTGTAAATAGTTGAATCATTTCCACTTAAAGGTGAGATTTGAAATTCAACATTGCTTAAAACAAATTTAGGAAAACTTATCTCCTGGGAAGAAACCAGAGATGTAAAACAAAAAACAAGAAATATTAAATTTATTTTTTTAATCAAGAAATGATAGCTGTTAGTTGATTGTTTTCAAATTTAATAATGATTTACAAAAATTAAAAGAAATAAAAAAGCCAAGCGAGCTAACTACACAAATTAAATACTTACCGCTGCTTCCTTCCGGACCTGACGGGGTTGGGTACCAACCTGTTAGTTAGTGCTTGGCAAAAAGAGATGCAAATATAATACTTTAAAGGCAAAGAGGAAATACTATTCTGATTCGATGAATTGAATTAATTTTTCTGCAACTTGTTTTGTCTCAATTCCTCCCTCACCTTCAAAGCGACATCTTTTCGGATCACCGGGGCATTTGCTCTGACAGTAATTCTCTGCAGGCAATATAATTTCGTTTTTATTTCCCATAGGGCCCCACAGCTTTGGTGAACATGCAGTTAAAGGACAGAATAACGACACGGTTTTTACTTCTAATGCAGCAGCAATATGCATCGGGCCTGTACTTGCGGAAATTAAGTAATCCAATGCCGATATATTTATTATTGACTCACGCAGGGTTTTATTTTCATTTGGACAAGCAATTTCCATTTCTTTGATTAAACCGGAAATTTTATTATCTGTAACTACTGTTTGTATTTCGCTGTACCCGTTCAACAACTTAATTAACTCAATATACTTTTTCTCTTTCCAATTCGGCGCCGAGTTACCGCTTGAAAAATGGATACCTACAAGAATTTTCTTATCACCCAGCAATTGTTTTTTTATTTCATCAGCTTTTTTTATTTCTTCTTCCGTTAGAAAGATTTCGGTATCAAGGTTATCGGTTTTTACCCCTATTTTTCTTGCCAAATCCATACAGTAATCTGCTTCATGCCTTAAAGGAATATATTTGTTCCGGTTCACGCTTTTAGCGCCTGTAATAAACTGATAAAACTTATGACCAACACCAATCCTGTTTTTTATTCCCGCAAAAAATATAAGCCAGTTATTATACTCTGTAGGCAAAAGCATTAAAGCATGGGTAAATTTATATTTTCTAAGCTCTTTTACTTTTTCAAAAAAATCTGAGATTTTATTACCTTGATAATCGTTTATAATAATCTTGTCAACAAAAGGATTATTTAAATAAATATCTTTTGTATACGATCGTAAATAGATTGCAACAAATGAACCGGGAAATGTTTTTTTTATTTCTCTTGGAATTGGTGTGGATAAAACAACATCACCTATCCTATCGGGACGCATTATTAAAATTCTTTTTTGCTTCATAAAAATTAATCATGATGAATAAAATTGTTATACTTACTTCAGGTCATTACTGCACGGACGAAAGGCTGTTTTATAAAATCGGGAGAAGCCTTTCAAACAATAATTTTGAAGTACACATTGTCTCATCACTTTATAAAATAAACGAAACTAAAAATAACACAAAACTCACTGGCTTTACAGGCAATAATTTACCGAGAAAAGAAAAAATAAATTTGTTTTTCAAGCATGTTAATGAAATAAAACCCGGTTTAATTTTATGCGCAGAAATTCTGCCGATAATACCGGCTTTAAAATTCAAAAAGAATAATCCCGGATGTAAAATTATTTACGATGTAACAGAATGGTACCCGGAAAACATGACGCGTAATTTAACCGGCATAAAAAAGATCATAAAATACATTCTCCTTTACTTATCTTCATTTTATTTAATAAAAAAAACAGATGCTGTAATAGTTGGTGAAAAAAGGAAATTAAAAAGGATTGATTTTTTTGCCCAATCAAAACCTAAAACAATTATCCCTTACTATCCGCCGTTATCTTTATTTAACTATTCACCGCCGCCTTTTAAAGGTGAAAAAATTACATTTTGTTTTACGGGACATCTAAATGAAGAGCGTGGAATTTTAAGATTTGCAGAAGTTATAAAATTGCTTGCTACCAGACACCAGGAGATAAATTTCAATGTAAAACTTATCGGTAGATTCGATTCTCATGTTACTCAAAATAATTTCAAAAAAGTAATTGCCGGTTTGAAGAATATTCAAATAAAGATTATTGAATGGCTTGATTACGAAAATATTTCTTCTGCCCTTTCGGATGTTGATATTTGTTTTGATTTACGGAACAAAAAATTTTTCTTTAACAATTCTCTGCCCATAAAACTTTTTGAATACATGGCATGCGGAAAGCCTGTTATTTATTCAGATATCGATGCAATATTAGACGAGTTTCAGAGCAATGAATTCGGGTATTTCGTTGATCCATTTAATAAAGAAGAAATTGCAAATAAGATCGAAAATTATTTAACTGATAAAAAATTATTAAGAACTCATTCCGAATGCGGCAGACAACTTGCCGAAACGAAATACAACTGGGAAGTAGTTGAAAACAAGTTGCTTGATTTTATTAATACTGTTTTAAGAGACGCATAAATTCAAATACATCGATTTTTAAAATCTTCATAACCAGTAAAATAAAAACCGTTATTAAAATAACATCGAGCCAAATTATATTTATTAAAATACCGGCAGTTGTTAAAATAATCCCGCTTAAGACTAACGCTGCCAACGATTTGTATTCATAACTAGTTTGAACGCTTTTTCTTGAAATAAAATACAGATAAACAGAAATTGATAAAAAGCTTACCATTGTAGCAATTGCAGCGCCTACTATGCCATAGATGGGTATTAGAATTATATTCAACAAAATATTAAAAATGAATCCTATAAAGTCCGACACAAAGAAATGGTAGCTTTTATTTTTAACATAAGGATAAATAGAATAAAAGCCGGCAATACCGTAAAGCCCATACCCTAATAAAACAAAGGGTATTATTGACATTCCCGCCGCATAAGATTGTTTGATTATAAATTCATCACCGATTTGAAAATTAAAAATATCGTTTATTAATAACACAATCATTAAGAACACAAAAATGATGATTGCCGCAAGTCTTGAGAAAATCCGACCGTACTCTTTGGCATAGTTTCCTTCTCTAAACAGATTTAACGCCCTCGGGATCCATGCTGTTCTAAATGCCATCATAAAAAGGTTCATTGCGATTGCTATTTTATAAGAGAAAGTATAAATACCCACATCATCTTTGGTAAGAAAAATATTTATCAAATATCTGTCGGCTACTTCAACAAAAATTGAAAAGATACCGCTGATAAATATCGGGAAAGAAAAAAGGAAGATTTTTTTTATCAATATTTTATCTAAGTAAAACTGATAATCCTTTTTGATTAAAGGCAGCAGCAAAATAACAAGTATCAAATTTGAAACTAACTGCGCTATAAATATCCCGGATATTCCAAATTCGTAACCATAAACAAGAACAACATTTAGTAAAAAATTTATTAATGAAGCAATAGAAGTAACTATAACAACTTGTTTAGCTTGTTCTTTCGTCTTCAGCAAATAAAGTAAATAATAAGAAAAGTTTTCGGCAAATAATGAGACAAAAACAATAACAATTATATTATCATATTTCACCGTACTTAACATCAACTGTGAAATATTCCCGGCAAAGAGGATGCCTATAACAGATAAAACAACAGAAACAATCAGTGTGGTATTCAAAATAGATGAGAAAATTTCCTTTTTATGTTTTCCGTCGTCAGTTTCCAGGTAGTATTTGCTTAAACCTTGCTGCAAGCCGCCCTGGTAAACAATTACCGCAACAGTATAAAACGCAGTTATCAAAGCATAGCTGCCGAATTCTTCCGTTGATATTACCTGTGAGTAAAGAGGAAGTAATAGAAAGTGAACGGCACGAAGAATAAAATTCCCTGCCATATACCAAACTGTGGATTTTATTACACTCCGGTTAGAAGACATTAAATAATATTATGCTCTTTGTAAAGTTGATATAATTTTTTGTTTACGTTTCCGAAGCCGTGATATTTTATTACCCACTCCCTGCCCTTAGTGCCGGCTTCTTCTCTCAGCCCTTTATTATCAATCAATTCAATCAAACTATGATACAACTCTTTTTCATTATTACAAACAACAAACGGATTTTCAGGAAACCATTCACTGTATTCTTTTGTCATGTTTGTAATTGTCGGAATTCCCATTCCGAGAGACTCAATGCCGGCTTTGCCGTAACCCGTTCCCCCCATTGTTCCTCCGACCTGGTCAATACAAATATCGGACTTTGATTTTTCGTTTAATACAAATTCGCGCGGTTTTTTCTCAATCAAAACAAAGTCAATTTTTCTTTCTTTTTTAATTTTATCAATTACGGAAATTATTAAATCCGTGCCCTTATATTTTCTGTTAGTGGGTGAATGCACAATTCTAACTTTATCGGAATCGTTTTGAGTTCTTCCTGGTAATTCGGAAATATCATACGGGTAAAATAAATAATGCAAATCTTTCTTAAGCACGAGATGGTCGAATTCCGAAGTAATGTTTAAATCGGAAATTTCATCTATCTCTTTTATCAGGCCTCTTATACGCAAGTCGCTTCCAAAGAAGCAGGTTACGATTTTTTTGCCCATATTTTTCCATTTTACCGCCTGCGATGCATTTCTGTAAAAGTCCAAACCGCCGTCATAATGAATAATATCAAACTCGTCAAGATTCAATTCATTAATTAAACTGTCGATTCTTTTTTTTCTAAGTCTGTCGTTTAACGAGAAATAAATCTTTTCAACAATGTTGCGCGATTTGAAATACGGTGCGGCAGTTATTTGTTCACTCTCTCTAAAATTGACTTTAGTTTTGCGCCACCTTTTAGCAAGATTAAAATTAGGCAGAGGCAAATCTAAACAAATATCTTCGGGAAAATCCAGCGGACATTTGTGAAGTGTGATTACCCTCGAATAATCGCCGCAGTGGTTGTGCATTTGATAAAAGCTGTAAGGAACACCGGCATAATTTTCCGGTGCAATATGAAGAATTTTCAACATTAAAATTCTTTATAAAATGTATCTCTAAAAATACCCCGCGCACCAAAACTCTCTTTAAATTTACCTAATCCCCAGTTCGGGTCCATGTTTACGGTAAATATACCGAAGTCGAGAAAACGGTATCCTTCTTCGTGATATCTTTTCATGATTTCGAAGAACAATAAATTAACCGGCCTGTACTTTTGGTAGTCTTCATCGTGGCTTATGTAGAAGGCTAAAACAACTTCTTTATTTGCGGAAAAGTTACAGACTCCGGCTATAAGTTTGTCGTCTAAAAAAGCGCCGAACAGTCTTACTTTTGCCGGGAAAATTTTCTTCAACAATAAAAGTTCATCAAGTGTATGTGTCGGATTAACATTGTGCCTTAACTTAAGATTCTTCTTTAAGATTTCGTAATACTCTTTGAACCTTTCAGTCTCGGCTATTTCCACTCCCTGCGCAATAGACTTTTTAACTGCAGTTCGCGATTCTGCTTTAAAGGTTGACAGAATTTTTTCTTTCTCTACATCAAGCTGCACAACGCTTGAGATTTCCCTTTTTATATACTTATAACCGTTCCTAAATAAAGCAAATTCGATATAGTTGTTATATTTATCCTGGTAAATGATCGGCGGGAAGGTTAACTGAACAGCATCAAAATTATTTCCTTTTGCATATTCTTCAAGCGATTTCACAAGTGTAAACGAGTCTTTAACATTCAGGTCTTTCTTAGTTACAAAACCGCCGTAAGATGCTCCGGAGTGTGACGACAAAATCTTTTTGCCTTCTCTATTTATTTCAACTGCGGGCAATAACGAGTGAAGTTTATTTTTCTTTTTTACAACAATTGATTTATCAACAAATCTTCCTTCGGGATGATAATTCAAAAATTTACGTTTATGAAAAATGGTTCCGCCGTTTGCGTTGTCTACAAATTCGTCCCATTCATCGTTACTTAAACCGGAATCTGCGAAAGGAATAAATTCAATCATATCTTTATTTATAAGTTATATAAAATCGATATCGTATGAGAAGTCCCCAGATCAAAATCAAAAGGAGTATACGCGTAATCAAAGTTTAAGTCGTTCCAGATTAACCCGATACCTGCAGTAAAACTTTTTGATTCATACCCGGTAAAGTATCCTCCTCTTAAAGCAAAGTAGTTTTTGTAAAGAATTTCCGTACCGAAATGAATATGTGTATCGTCGGTAGCAGTATACTTCTGCACCCCGCTTAGCAAAATAACTTTTGAATCTATTGCACTTACAAAAGTATTATAAGCTAATCCAACTCTTAAATCGACCGGCAGTTCCGTAGCTTCGTTTCTTAATTCGTTCATTGAACCGATGTTTTTTAGCGAAGCACCGAAGTCGACATTTTTTATTATGTTTGAATAAAACAATCCAAAATCAAAACCCCACCCGTTGGCTTCATCTGAAAATAAATTCTCATATAAATACTTTGCGGTGAATCCCACCGAAATCGAATCAGCTAAATCAAAACCGGTCGACAAACTTGTATAAAAATAATTAGCATTAAAAGTCGACTGAGCTTCGCCCGGGCGTGTTCTTACTTCAATATCCGAAACAGTCGTTGTATTTATTCCGAGCGCCAAAGGGATGCCGAACAATTCAAAACCTGAACCAAACAGTTCGCTACGGGTATCGCTTATTAACTCGTTATGAGTAACAAACAACTGTGTTCCGTTGTAACGCGATATTAAAGCCGGGTTGTAATTAAGTGCAGTAACATCATTTGCAGTAACAACGCCTAAATCACCCATTGCGATATTTCTTGCACCAAAACCAATTTTAAGGAAAGACAATCCGGTACTGCCAGCACTTTGAGCAAATAAAACAGCATGTCCAAAAATTATAAATAGTATTAAAATCTTTTTCATATCTGTATTCAAATGTTAAAAAATTATGTTAACCCCTACAATGTGTCTATCTGCCGATGAATACGGTTCAAGCACAAAAGCATAATCAATTCCTATTTTCGTACTTCTCAAATTATGAAAATAAGAAAACCCGCAAGAAGGCCTTGCCGGGAAATCCCTATTCTGTAAATTAAGTTTATCAAGGCCTGCTCTTAAAAACAGATTTTCAAAAATATTATATTCGCCGCCGAATCTCAAGAAAGTTGTTTCAGCATTACTGCCTTCCAATTCAGCCGAAAGAATTAAATCCCTATCATCTGATTTGTATGCCAAACCTATTTTTTTCAGCAACGGGAATTTATCTTCCGTATTGCGCCCGCTCTGACCGTATATTTCTGAAGTATCCCACTCATATTTTGATAGAAGATCAACAACCGCAATTGCTATATTAACATTTTTATTCAGTATATAGAGCAACCCGATGTCTGCACCAAACGACGTAGAAGTAACATCATCGTATAACTTGTAATAATAATATTTGAAGCCGATACCCAATGCCAGTTTATCCGAGAAACGGTTTGAAACGCTTAAGAAGAATTGGTTTTCGGAGGTTGATGTTTCACCGGTTTTATTACCGCTGTTGTCGTATTCAATTATATCGCTGACTCCCGCATTGATTATCCCCAAACTCAGACCTGCAACAGACCTTGGTTTAGTATAAGTTCCGTCTTCATTTTGTTTTCTTCCCATAGGAAAACTTTTTGTGAAATTTATAAAGTTCAAACTACGGTCCAATGATAAGAACGAATAAGTAGACTGAAACGAATTCCCTTTTTGAAAAGAGTTTAATGCAGGGTTATAATAAGAAACAAGATTACCGTCGGTTATTGCAGACATTGCGTTTCCCATACCCATTCCTCTGGCTCCAAATCCCATCCTGCTGAATGCACCCGGCTTACTGCTGATACTGGAAAACTCAGGTTGTGCGGTTATGTTTAGACTTAATAATATGAATAATGCTAAGAAAATTTTCTTCAATTAAATCACCGATTTTTATCTTAAAACAATAATTTTACCGTACTCGGGTTCATCCGAGTTTAGATCAATCCTGTAAAAATAAACCCCGTTAGGTACAATGTTGCCTCTTTCATCTCTGCCATTCCAAAATTCCGTATAAGAATCTAAGTAGCCGTCACGCGGTGCACTCTGCAGTAAAGTCCTAACTAAATTCATATCGAAATCAAAAATTCTCAGAGTAACGTCCGCACTATTGCCTTTTGTTGTATACTCAATTTTCAACTGGGTAATTTCAGGTGAAAAAGGATTTGGAAATGCTTTAGATTCAATCCCGTCTTCTAAGGGATCAGACGATAAATATACTTTCCAGCTTCCGCTCCAAAAATCTCCGTACTCTTCTTCCAATTTCGCCAAACCGTCACTTTTAGAGCCCAACCAGATTATATTTGAATTTGTTTCGGTAGTTACTGCAACAGACCTAAATTGTCTGGAAACAATTTTTATGTTGGATACATCATCAATTATTTCAGGATTTGCAATCCATGTTAAACCTTCGTTATCCGACCTATAAACACCGTTATCGGATGCAACCAAAATATCGAAGCCTTCCGTCTGCGGGAGAAACGAGATGTCAAATATTTGACCCCCCGGTAAAAAAGTTTCCCAGGATTGCCCGCCATCGTCGGTCCGACTAACCGCATAGAATTCAGTATCACCGTTCTGCTTATTGGTTGCGGCCCAGATTGAATTATCATACTTGTTGTACCGGATCCTCCAGATAGCATTTCCGCTGATAGGATTTTGTTGATTTGTATGACTAAACTTAATCCAGCTCTGTCCGCCGTCCGTAGTTTTATTTATTCCGCCGGCAGTACCAACATATAGTATTAAATCACTAATTACCTGTATAGCAGTAACAATGTAGTTTGCATGCCCGGTAGTTCCTCTTCTGGGACCGGCGAAAAAATCTAATGTATCCTCGGGGCTTATTGAATCTAAATTATCGGGCGGTAAAATTACTTTCTGCCATGTTTGACCGTTGTCTGTTGATTTTCTTAAGCCTGCTGCATAAGAAGCAATCCATATAGCATCACTTGTTACGCCTATTGACCTAATATAATTTTCATTTTCAACAACTTGTGCTTCCGTTTTAAGTGTATTTATGCCGTATGAAATTAAAGTATCGGCTTCATCATCCAGCGGCTGGCTGATTGATGTCCATGTCTCACCGCCATCCGTTGAGTATCTCAACCCGGCGCCTGTAGGCACACTTGATCCAAGTACATCTTCTGAATGCCAGGCAGAGGCATAAATTACACCTTTTTTATAAGTAACGGTTGCCACGGACTCTGTTCCGAATTCTTCGGTACCATAGTAATTTGTCCACGTCTCACCGTTATCGGTCGACCTTGATAACCCGTTCCCGGTTGCCAGCCAGATAGTATCTTTTACAACCTGTATTTCTTCGATATTATTGCTTTCGGGCAAAACATCGTTGGTTTTAGATAATGAGCCGGTGCTTAACCTAAGCTCGGAAGGCAGCAGTTGAGCAAAGAGAAAATTAACTGAAACTAAAAATAAAATAAATATTCTATACATTAAATCACTTCAATATTGTGAGTAATTTCATTACTTACTAAACCGCTTTTATCTACGGCTTGAAACACAAAACGCCATGTTCCTTTTAAAGCAGTGCTTTCAAAGGAATTTTTGAAAGAATAAACACCATCACCGGCCGTTTCATCTCCATAATTTGAATCTCCGTCATCATGCATCACTACTCTGCCGCGGTAAGCACCATCAGACCTATAAATATCAAAATAGACTTCATCAACATCACTCAAACCATTTTGGTCTGTAACATCAACGGTAAATACAAATTCCACCCCGGTAGAAATAGTATCGGGCATAATTAGATTAGATATTACGGGTTCAAATTTGTTTTCCCCGTTATCATAAGCAAAAACATGTACGGCCGCTTTCCTAACATTATCATCTTCATCATTATAGTTATCGCTTACATAAAATTGAATTTCATAGTTGCCGCTTGCAATATCTTTACCGAGAAATACTTTAGCAGAATACTTACTGTCTTTGCCGGCTTCATCACCGTTATTTTCAGTATCGCCGTTATCTGCCATACTCAAGTTGTCAATAATTTCTTCACTCCCGTCTTGAGATACAACATCAAGCCAAACTTCGTTTATTACTTCAGTATTGTCAATTTCAACAGCAGCAACAAAACTTGAATCCGAGTTAGAAAAGATAAAAGATTCAGGCGCTTCAATATTCGTAACGTTATAATTATAGGCTGTACTATTAATTACGTCATCTGGTATTTCTTCACAGCCTATAAAAAACATTAGAATAAAAACTACTAATAAATATCTCATGTAATCACTATGTTTAATAAGAAATATTTTCGGCAGGCAAGTTAATTTTAGGTACAAAAAACGGGAAACCTAAATTGAGAAAATTTGCCTACTTATGGAATCATATTAAGAAAAATAAAAATTAAAAATGTAGCAAATTATCCCGAATAAATTCCCCTTAATTTTGACTATTAAGTTAGAACTTTTTTAATAAAAAAGTCAAGTCAATAAAATTAACTAAGTGATACGATAAAAGGAGAAGGGGAAAATGAAAGTAATAGTATTATTAAACTGATATAGCCCAAAATCATCCTGCCTTTATCAAGCGGTTGAAATAAAGTAACCGGGGGATGTTTGACCTTTATAATCAACAATAATATCACAGACCAGACTAACCAGCCTGTCCAGCCAACTCCTAAATTCAACCCCAAAAAACTATCGAGTAAACCGAGTATGCCCAAAACGCCTAATATTATCAATGAAACACTTGCAACAGCTTCGTGGATTTTTCCCCCGAACATACTGAAAACAACATGCCCTCCGTCTAACTGACCTACCGGAACCATATTCATTGCCGTAACAAATAAACCGAACCAGCCGACACACAGATACGGGTAATGATACACTTCACTCATAGGAGGGACAAAATCACCCGGCTTTGTAAATATTTCTCTCAATAATGCAAAAAGTAAAGTATCTCCAAATTCGAGGCCAATTGAATTAGTCCCATATTCCGGGGATAGAAAATCCGGGTGTATGTTCAACAAATATTCTATTGGCGGCAGATTTGAAAAACCGTAAATCAAAACAATTAAACATGCAATAAAGCCTGCAATCGGCCCGGCAATGCCTATATCAAACATTGCTTTGTTATCATTAATTCTTTCTCTTGTCCTTATTACTGCTCCCATCGTCCCAAAATTAAAAAAACCCGGCAACGGCGGGAACGGAATATAGTAAGGTAAAGAGGCATGAATTTTATGGTAAACCGCCGCAAAAAAATGCCCGAACTCGTGAGCAGATAAAATAAATAAAACCGATATTGCATACGGCAGGCCGGCAATTAAATCATCAACCGTATAAGGGCCCAGTGAACCCGTTGTCCATGCTATACCCGCTATTAAAGTAGTAACAAAAGTTACTAGAAATAATCCCGAGTGAAGAATGTAATTATGCTTATTCTTTTTTTTCTTAAGATTAATATTCATAGAATATGTCGGTTCACTGTAATTCTCTGACACTTTACAAATCCAAATTAATTCCTATTGCACTAAAAGTTCTATCAAAATCGTAATATTCACCGTGAATACTTTTACCGAAATAATAATTATAATAAATACTAACTCCCCTGCCAAATACATTCCCGAACTTCAGCCCGGCAGCAATGGAATGGTTTGTTGTATATTCATCTAAGTTTACTACTTTGAGATCATATGCAATAAAAGGAGAAAATATTTCACTTATCTCACTATTAAAATAATCGAACCCGATATTATAATTATCTTTCCCCAAATCCTGCGGGTCTACGTGCCATAAATATGTAAAACCGGCGTAAACTCTAACGTCGTTAAATTTATAAAACGGAAATATTTCTATAAATTCTCTTGAATATACTCTCGGCGGCTGTTCGTCTACCCATTGGTTTGTAGTGTTGTCAAAATGTCCGTCAACAAAATGGGCGCTTATATGGCTCAATCTTACGCGGACACCGTATTCATTCTCATCAATAGTTTTTTTGTAGCTGAAATTAAGCCCGAATAAATAATCAACCGCATCAACAGGAAAATGGAAATCGTTTTCTCCTCTCAGCAAAGTATAAGTAAAAAGATCAAAACCTAATGCCATAGTTTCGTTATCTGATTTATTTATCCTTACGGCGTCAATGGAATTTCCTATATCCAATCTCAATTCATCGTCACCTACTTGAAAAAGGAAACCCAACTTTGGTTCCAAAATATTTGCAGTAAAAGGCTGAACGTTTAAATCGTCCGGGAAATAAATGATTTCACTCTGAGCTCTTAAAAAAACTATAGATAGAACAATTATTAAACAAAAATTCCTGAACATATTTTTTTAACCTGATTTGTTTCTTATATAAGGCCTGTCTTTCCATTTTATACTTGGATTCAGCAAAACAATAAACGGAAGGCAAATAACGTAAATTAATAAGTAAATTTCAAAAGCGAAAAAATGTAATAAGGAAAACTTCACATCAAGTTTATTCGCTGCAGGTTTGATAAAGAAATAGTCCGCAGCCAGTTTAAATATTATTAAGTAGAGTATGGTGGAAGAGAAAAACATAAAAGATATTAACATCATAAAATGAAGAACCCATGCTACCGCCATTACGGAAAACCCGGTAATATCACTGTCTAATCCCCCCACTCCCCATCTTTTCTTTTGTGAATAAAGTGCTTTAACATCCGGGCAGGGTTTGCTCACTACCAGCGCATCGCTTTCAGTTGTGTGGATGATTTTATATTTTTTTAGTTTATGAATCTGCAGCATCAACATAAAATCTTCGGTGACGGAAAACGGTATCCCTTCGTAACCGCCTAATTCATCATAAACCGAACGACGGTACGCCATATTGTTGCCGATGCAGCTTAATGGCTTGCCTAAATTCATTACACCGCCTGCAATTGAAAGCAATAACAACCAATCTATAGACTGCATACCTTCGAAAGTATTGTTCATCCTCTGAACAGTATAGTTGCTGACCATTGCCACATCGTCGTCGAAATACGATACTATGGTTTTTACCCACATTGGTTTTACTATACAATCGGCATCAGTGGTAATAATTATTTCACCATTTGATACTTTTATTGCCTGGGCTAATGCGTTTGTTTTTCCCTCCAACCTTCCGGCTTTTTTATCTATTGAGATCAGCCTGAACCTGGGTTTATCATGAATGTATTGTTCAATAATTTCTTTTGTGCTGTCGGTAGAGTTATCATTAACCATTATGATTTCATATTTATCCGGGTCGTATTCCAAAGCATTTAATGATTCCATACAGTCAAGAATATTTTTCTCTTCATTTCTTGCAGCAACAATTACGGAAACGGTTAAAGGTTTTTCCTGCTTTTTGTCAATTAGTTTTCTGTTTAATCCTATTGAATAAACTACAAATTGAAGAAAATACAAACTCAGCGCTGTAATGAAAATTATTTCAAACATTCTTCAGGGGTTCCGATTTTATAATTTTTATTATCCGATTTCTCTACAAGAAAATCTATTGAGTCAACAATAATCTTCTCAGATTTTTTATTATCGTGGCAAACGACTATTGAGTCTGGCTGCAAATAATTACCCACCGCTTTTTTAACAAGGTTAAAATCATTTTTAAAATCGTAAGTAAGCAGCGACCACATTATATTTTTTAATTTATAGCGTTCAAGTTTTTTTGAAAGCCGATATTTTAGCCTACCGTGAGGCGGCCTGAAATACTTTGTATCATAATTAAGTTTGTTTCTAATAACTTCCGAGCATCTCTCAATCTCGTCGTCCAGTTTATCATTACCAATCTTGTTTATTTTTGCGTGATTAAAAGTATGATTCCCCAGGGAATGTCCCTCGGAAATTATTTCTTCTGCTAAAGACGAATATTTATCGATATTATTTCCGACACAAAAGAACATAGCTTTTATTGAATGTTCGTTTAACTTTTTTAGAATTTTATCCGTAATTCCCGGGACAGGCCCGTCGTCAAACGTTAAAAGGATTTTCCCGGTTTTTGAATTCCAGATAAAATCGGAATATATTTTTTTCACCGCAGCCGGCGGATCAAATAACCATTTCATTTTATCTTGCTACTTCCCTTCCCTTCCATTTCTTTTTACCGAAAGCTCCCATAACAACCGAGACAAGAGAATAAGGGACATGGAAAATTTCAGCGACCAAAAAATATTTCAACATTCTTTTTTCATAAATATGTTTAAGGCCTTCATTCATAACTAAAACATCAAATAGTACTTTCGCAAAAAAACTTATTAAAAAAGAATATAGATAAACAATGTTAACAAATATTCCTAAAAATAACTGCAATACCAGGGCTATAAAAAAAAGCAGCAGCAAAGTTAACCGGAATAATATTTTTTTTCTTTTATAAAAAAACGCTTTGCCTACCCATCTTTTCCTCTGCCTGAAAAACTCTGCAACATTTCTATTAGCTCTGGTTTTAACCATTGCATCATTATCAAAACAAAACTTTATTTTATAGTTCGAGTCATAAAAAATTTTTGTCATTAAAAAAGAATCATCACCTGAAGAATATTCTTTATAACCGCTGTACCCGTTTACTTCATTAAAAGCCTTTACTCTAAAAGCTAAGTTAGCGCCGCTGCAAATGATTGGGTTTTTAATACTCATTAGTCCCCCGCCGGTAATAATCAAACTTGCATGTTCAAGCTGCTGAATTCCGTCCCAACATTTCCCGTCATTTTCAAAATCAACAGGCCCGGCAACAAAACCGGTTTGTTCGTCAAACATATTATTAATAATATTGAGCCACAACGGGCTGTAAGTACAGTCTGCATCCGAGGCAGTAATTATTTCCCCTTTTGCGTGTTTTATCCCGAGCTCAATCGCCTGCTTTTTATGCCCTGTTTTTATTTCCCCCTCGTTCATTGAAATTATGGAAAAGTTTTCAGGTAAGCCTTCTTGTTCTAAAATTTTAACCGAATTATCATCGGAAGAATCATTAACATAAATCACTTCATAAAATTCTTCCGGGTATTTTAAGTTTTTGAGGCTTTGCAGATTCCTTAAAATTACTTCTTCTTCGTTTCTAAAAGGAATAATGATCGAAATAAATTCATAGTTCTTATTTTCATCCGGTTCTTCTTTTCTCCTAATTCCCCAATATATGCTTAGGGTGAAGTTGATATAACTCAACAACAGCAATAAAAAAATCACGAGAAGGAAAGGCATCATTTTTTCCTTAAAATAAAAAATAAAGTTAATATCGACGGAACTATAAAATTAATTAAAAACAGAAACATAGCAGCGTTAAAACCGACTGCCGGACTTATTCCTATTTTACCAACTAAAAAAACCGAAGCAGTCTCTCTAATTCCTATTTCACCCAAAACCAACGGCGGTATAAAAATTTGTATAAAAAACATTAAAACAGGTATTTGAAAAAAGTATTGATTTAATTCCCCGTTAAATGCTATTAGTAAAAATAGAAATTGGATACATATTGTTACCAGATGAAATGCTGCAAATATAAAAGTCTTTAAAATAATATTTGACGGAAGAGTTTTAATTGACGAGATAAACTCATTAAAGTTATCAACTATTTTATACTTATTCTTATTGTTAAAATTGAATTTTACTCTTTTTCTATACCCGATTACAACTGTTATGAAAACAGCTACTATCACATAAGTTAAAAGCGATAAATAAAACAAAACAGTGCTTCCCGATATAAACTTTTCAAGAGAAAAAATAAAAGTTATTCCCCCAATAAGAAAAATTGTTATAAATGTGAAAGATTTATCAACAACTGTTGCCAAAGTTACACTGACAGCGCTTGAATCATTCAGTTCGAGTGACCTTGCAAAGTATTCGCCGGATTTCATTGGAGTAAACATACCTGCCCCAATCCCGATAAGCAGCGATTTTAAAATTTTCTTTTTATCATAAACAGATAAAATATTATTGCACAACAATTTCCATTTCCGGAATTGAAGAAAGATATTTAACGTGAGTAATACTAAGGCCGCTAATAAAAACACCGGATTTGCATTTTTCAATACTTCTAGAATTTTATCTGCTTCAATAAAATATATAAGAAACAAAATTATACTTATTGCTACTAATAACTTTATCAAATAGATTATATTTGTTTTTTTAAGTTTTATCAGGGCACCTTAAAATATTTCTTAAACAACTAACTGAATAATGGAAATATCAATCTTTCTTTTTTTAATATTATTCTGGATTATTTATTACGCAGTCCAAAGTTTGCACGATGTTGCTTTTATAAAGGAAGTAAATTTATTTAAAGACAAATTAGATACCGCAACAATTAATTCACTAAAATCAGAGCACCAAAAATACGAATTAAAGTGGAAATATTGGGATACCGTTGAAAAAATTATTGTCAAGGTCGTAATGCTGGTTTTCGTTTACCTTTTCACAAAGGATTTAATTTTCTGCATTCAACTCTTTTTGTTCGGGATAATTTTCAGAACCCTTGTTCACGATTTTGTTATTGCGGTTGTTCTCCATAAAACCGTAAGGCACATTGGCCCTGATTATATTTGGGCGGACAGGTTCTTGAGAAACATGGAAAAGATAGGTATTAATCAATATATAGTAAAAACAACACCTTTAGCGGTAATAATAATTTGGATTTTAATACATCTAAAGGTTTTGTAACTTTGCAAGCAAAATACTACGAAACATACCAATCGAGGTGAGAATGTTTATAAATTTTTCCGATATACCCGGGAACCAAAATTTATACTTAGACTACCTTTATGAATTTGAAAATGTAGAAAAATTTTTTGAAAGAAACTTCAGAGATAAAGCCGGTTACCCGGATTTCTTTAATAAGGTTTCAGAATATGATAGACTTGATAAATCAATTTTGGTTGAGATCATAAAAAAGCAGTACGAAGGAAAAACCGTATCATCAAAAACCAAAGAAAATATTGAACTGCTTAAATCGGCTAATACTTTTTCAATAGTTACGGGACAGCAGCTCGGTTTGTTTGGCGGACCGCTTTACACGTTTTATAAAACCATCACTGCGATTAAGTTGGCAGACGAATTAAACAATGAATATGCCGATTATAATTTTATTCCTGTTTTCTGGCTTGAAGGCGACGACCACGATTTTAACGAAGTCCGCAGCCTGAATATTATAAACAATGAAAACCGCCTGTCAAATATAGGCTACCTGGAAAAAAAGGATGACGATGATAAAAAAGAAAGTGTGGGTAAATTAATTTTTAACGAAGATATTGAACAGGTTATTGACGATATAAAAAATAACTTACGCGAAACGGAATTTACTGAGAGGATAATTAACGAATTAAAATCTATTTATAAAAAAGGCGAATCGTTTTCATCTGCATTTTTCTCTTTGATGTTTTCAATTTTCGATAAATACGGACTGATAATTTTTAATCCTCAAAACGAAGATGTAAAAAAACAGTTGATCCATATCTTTCAAAAAGAACTGGAAAACTACAGCGATCATACGGATAAAATAGTTGAACGAAGCGCTGAGCTTGAGGAACTTTACCATGCACAGGTAAAAGTAAAACCGATTAATTTATTTATGTCCGATGATAACGGCAGGTATTTAATTGAACCGAGTGAAAATAATTATAAATTAAAAGGCAGAAGAAAATCATTTACCAAAGATGAAATTCTCGAGCTGCTTTATATGTTCCCAGAAAAATTCAGCGGGAATGTTTTGTTAAGGCCGATATGCCAGGATTATTTGTTGTCTACTGCTTTTTATATTGCAGGTCCCGGCGAGATAAGTTATTTCGCCCAGGTGCTTCCGCTTTATGAATTTTTCAACATAGCGCAGCCGATCATTTACCCGAGAGCATCGGTTTCAATCTCTGAAAAAAACGTGGTTTCCTTACTTGAAAAATATAACCTAAAGTACGGCGATTTATTTACCGAAGAATCCGAATTAAATTCAAAAGTGATTAAAAGTATAAGCGATACAAACCTGGATGAACTATTTGATAACTCAAATGAAAGCATTGCAAAAACAATGAATGAACTTACCGGACAATTGTCAAACATTGATAAAACATTGCCGGAAACAGCAAACAAAACGGAACAGAGAATCATTCAGTCGCTTGACCAGCTTAAAAGCAAATCCGTGAAAGCACAGGAACGGTTACATGAAACGGTGGTTCGGCAGATTGCCAAAGCAAGATTAGTTTTTTACCCGAACGACAACTTGCAGGAAAGAGAATTAAATTATATTTACTTCACAAACAAATACGGTAAACATATTCTTGATGATATATTCTTTAGTATTGAGATCGATAAATTTAAGCACCAGGTAATAGAGATATAATGAGTTAAGTTTCTGCAAAATAAAAGTCTGTCTTTTCGAATCCGTTTTTTGGGTGAGCCTGTCCGCCGTCTTTTTGGCGGGAAATCTTTCAATTAGATTTCAAAGATTTCTCTCCCGATAAAAAAACATCGGGATCGAAATGACAAAACGTTTAGATATCTAATTTTGCTGAAACTCTAGTTAAGTTAGTTTGGCAACCCGGCTGATGTTGAGTAAAAAAATTTTTTAATGCATATTGTATTTCAACTTTATAATACTACGTTAAAGTTTAAGAAAGTAAAAAACTTTGAATAAAGATATCCTGAACAAACTAGAAAAATTTCAAACGGAATTAATAGGCCACGGCAAGGTACTGATTGCCCTTTCGGGCGGTGTTGATTCTTGCCTTGCAGCATACCTTGCGCGGAAATTTTTGACGAAAGAAAATGCAGTTGCGGTCATCTCAAACTCTGCCAGTTTAAAACAAAAAGATTTTGACACTGCTATAAACTTCTGTAAAAAATATGATGTTAAATATGAAATAATTTATACGCGTGAAATGGAAAATGAAAATTATACATCTAACCCGGCTAACAGGTGTTACTTCTGCAAATCGGAATTATATAATTTGATGACTGAACTTGCTGCAAACAAATATAAAGATTATAAAATTATCAACGGTAACAATTACAGCGACCTAGGAGATTACCGGCCGGGCTTGAAAGCCTCGGCAGAATTAAATGCAGCAAGCCCTTTTATAAATTGTGAAATTACAAAAAACGATATCCGTGAACTGGCTTTGTATTTCGGACTTCCGGTTTGGAATAAGCCTGCGAGTCCGTGTTTAAGCAGCCGCTTCCCTTACGGACAGGAAATAACAAAAGAGAAATTAAAGCAGGTTGAAAACGCGGAAAAAATATTAAACGACTTCGGTTTTGAAGATGTCCGCGTAAGAAATATCAATAACTCTGCTAAAATTGAAGTTCCTAAAAACATGATGAATAAACTGGAAGACCGCTTCGAACACATAAAAGAAAAAATACTTATGGAAGGGTTCACCTCGTGTACTATAGACGATGAAGGACTTATTTCGGGAAAACTAAACAGAGCTTTATGAGTAAAAATTACAATATCGATTTTAACCGGGTGAGCAGGATCGGATTCCCCGAAGTTGTATTCGCTTCGAACAAAGATGTAAATACTTTGAGAAATATTATAAAAGATATTTTAATCCGTCAGAAAAAAGTACTTGTAACAAAGCTGCAGCATGACAAATATGAAACTTTAAAAGATGAATTTAAGAATAGTTTTTACGATGAAGTTTCACAAATATTTACTATAGGTAAACTCCCAAAGTTAAACAGAACAAAGCCTGCAGTTGCAATTATTTCCGGAGGCTCATCCGATGAGTTTGTTGTTAACGAAGCACATTACACTTTATCATTCCTGGGTATCAGCTCAAAACGTTTTGTCGACATAGGCGCCGCGGGTATATACCGCTTGCTTAACAGTGTTGACGAAATTAAACAGTTCAAAGTGTTAATTGTTTGCGCCGGTTTTGAAGGGGCTCTGCCTACTGTTGTCGGCGGCTTATTTTCCCAACCTATAATTTGTGTGCCCGTAAGTGTTGGCTACGGCGTTGCCGAAGGAGGCAATGTTGCGTTGAACTCAATGCTTTCGAGTTGTGCAAACGGTTTATCTGTTGTAAACATTGATAACGGTTACGGGGCTGCAATAGCGGCTTTCAGGATATTAAACATTAACAAAAAGAAAAAATAAAATGAGTATACTAAAAATTGAAGCGTTCTCCGGTGCAAGCGGAGACATGATGCTTGGAGCTTTGGCAGGTCTGGCCGACAAATACGAAGAATTAAAGCAACTTCCTGCTGTACTCCGGTTAGATGATAAAGTTGAAATCGTAATTGAAGATATCAAAAAAAACGGGATTGCCTGCAAACAGGTTCTTGTAAAGAACAAAGTTGAAGAACATAAGCACCGGCATTTAAAACATATCTTTGAAATTATAGACAACTCCGGGCTGACCGAAAACGCAAAAGAAATTGCCCGTTCAATATTTAACATAATCGGCAAGGCAGAAGCCGAAGTGCACGGTACAACAATTGAGAAAATTCATTTTCACGAAGTGGGGGCGCTTGATTCAATTATTGATGTTGTCGGTTCGGCATGGTTGATTGATATCCTCCAGATCGAAGAAACATATTCTACACCTCTTGTGACCGGCTACGGGTTTGTAAATACGGCCCACGGTCAACTGCCTGTTCCCTGTCCCGCGACTAAGTTGATTGCCGAAGATTTGCAATGCATTCCCGGCCCGGAAGAAGGCGAACGGTTGACCCCGACAGGCGCGGCTATTATAAAATATCTCAACCCAAATTTTAATTTACCGCCGCTTACAGACATACAAACGGCTTACGGTTCGGGAGAGAAAAATTTTGAAACGCCGAATTTGTTAAGGCTGTCAATCTGCAAAAAAGCCGGCGAAGAAAATGAAGTCCTCGTTGTTGAAACTAATCTTGATGATTACCAGCCCGAATTTCTAGGAATAGAATTTCAAGAAGAATTGTTAAATGCCGGGGCGCTTGATTTTTATTACAGCCAGGTAATAATGAAAAAAGGCAGGCCGGGTTTAATTTTAACTGTACTCTGCAAAGAAAAAAATCTGAATGATATCACGGATACGATTTTCTCATTAACCCCAACCATCGGCATACGGTATTATAAAACCAAGAGATTTGAGTTGACAAGAGAAGTTGTTGAAGTTGAAACCGCTTTTGGAGTTTGTAAGATAAAAGTAACAAAGAATCGTAACGGCGAATTAAAAATAAAACCCGCAGCGGAAGATGTGGTAAAATATTCTTTGTTAAATAATATCGGTCCGCAAGAGGTTTCGTTAAAAATAATAGAAGCGTATAAAAGAAATAATCTTTAGATGTATTGTCGTTCCCCCAAAAGGGAAATCGAATGAATGCTCTTACTATAAGTCAATTAAGGCATGGGTTTATTATTGCTTTCTATTTTTCCTTCCATACTTTTCTTTTATCGAGCATTCTTCTGCTTTTGACTTCTCTTTAATTCTTTGCTCAGCGGGAACAGCAAATTGAACCTTGCCGTAAAGAACACAGCCCGGTCTTCCCGGGACACATTCCTTTTTTAAACGCAGGCAGTAACCATCTTTTAAATCAATATATTGACAGGAAAATGAACTCATGCTTCTCCCAAATAAAATAAAGATAGAAAATTATTTTTAGAAATTTCCGGAAAATTAGGAGAAAATATTTTGTCACGCAGCCTTTTTCCTCCTTTGACATATTCAAAATACATCATAAACAATTTGATGCCGGACGAAATGAATTTGATGCTGGATGAAAAAAACTTGATGCCGGATGGAATAATCAAATGATTAGATGACATAATCGAGTGACCAGACGGCACAATTAAGTTGTTAAATGGAATGGTAAGATGGTTAAATGGAATAATCAAATGACTAGATGGCATAATCAAGTGACTAGATGGCACAATTATGTTGTTAAATGGAATGATAAGATGGTTAAATGGAATAATCAAATGACTAAATGGCATAGTCGAGTGACTAGATGGCACAATTAAGTTGTTAAATGGAATGTCCCGCAAGAAACGACCAACTTTCTCCCCGCTGGACGGGGTAAATAAAAAAAGTTGGATTTCTCTTACGCCTATTTATAAACCAACTTCCTTCAAGGAAGTTGGTTTATTCTAATTGCTTTTTTAATTCCAAACAATGGTTTTACAGAATAAACGATAAATTACACAGCGTAATAGACGATATATCACACGACAGAATAAACGATAAATTGCACACAAATTATAAAGACTAAGGAACTGATCCATGCCGACACCGGCAGAAAAGTTAGCGGAATCGCTTGAAGTATTAAAAAAGCTTCAGAATAATAACGGAACATCAATTGTAAAATCCGGTGATATTTCACGGACTCACAAAGACCGCCTTCTTAAAAACGGCTTTATCCGGGAAGTAATGAGGGGATGGTATGTTTCAAGTCGCCCCGAAGAAACTAAGGGAGACAGCACTTCATGATATGCAGCATTTTGGCTTTTTTGTGAAGTATATCTAAACAACAGGTTTGGGAAGGATTGGTGTATTTCACCTGAGCAATCAATTTCAATACACAGCGGGAATTGGAACCCGAAAGATAAAGAGCAGAAAAATGCTATGGCAGCGAGGGGTTACTACCTTGCTTTTGAAGTGGTGAAAAAAAGCATTGAAAAAGTTTTCAAAGGTCAAAAACCCGGGAAAATAGCAGATGCAGATCATGGAGATTGGTACAGGGAAATGTTTGCTCCAAGTGTTACGGCCGGCTTGTTAAAGCGTTCAGGTCTCGCCGGGTTTATCGGCAAGTCTTCACATATTCCGTTAAGCAGCGATGGTGTTAGGGATGCAATGCCGGCTTTATTCGAATTGTTACAAAATGAAAATGAACCGGCTGTCCGGGCAGTATTGGGGCATTTTATATTTGTTTATATATACTTGTTGCAAATTGGTTTTGGGATTTAGTTTTTATTTAGAACTCACCTAAATCCTCCCCGCCTCCCAAAGTCTCGTACGGCGGGCAGGTCTTAAAAAGAGAGGGATCGAAAAGTCTATTAAGAAAAAAGTCAAGAGAAA
Source organism: Ignavibacteria bacterium (assembly GCA_050117315.1). Classification (GTDB taxonomy): domain Bacteria; phylum Bacteroidota; class Ignavibacteria; order Ignavibacteriales; family Melioribacteraceae; genus JANQIV01. Next base: position 877 of record JASFMY010000018.1, on the reverse strand, counting down.
ATAACTCCCCCTTAGCAAAAAAAATGCAATTTTTTACTTCTCTGCTTTTGGGCTCACTTTCTGGCAATTTATACACTGTCTTTTTTTTGTTTTTATCTTTTTCAACAGTCCGGCTTTTTAGATAACTTTCTTTACTTTATTTTTTTCTTGAGTTTTTTTCTACGCGTCTATTTGAGCCTCTATGAAGCTGATTTATTCACTCTCTTAGGGCTATGGTAAATTCTTGAGTATAAATACCGGGGAATGGTTATTCGACATTACTTGGCTCTCTTTGTAGCATCATTTCGATTGAACCTATTCCCCTTTCTCTTTTAGTTATTTGCCTTTTTCTGTTGGTTTTGCTTTTCATACGACAGCATACTTCTTCTTTTTTTTCTCTATGCTGCCATTTCTTTTCTCCATGAATATGATTTATATTCTGTTCCGTTTTTCATCATTGCATAGGTGACCTTGGATATATAACGTGCTACTGAATGCCTTGCTTTATAATCACTCATACCCTTGCTTTTTAGTTGTTCATAATATTCGCTTATATCATTGTTCCCTCGTATTGCCGCTAAGGCTGCTGTCTTATATACTCTCTTTAATACTCTCGAATGTCTTACTCTTCTCTTTCCATAATTCCTATTTCCGCTGGTCTTCTGATGGTCTGCCAACCCACTGTAGCCCCAGTATTTGTTCTTATTCTTAAATCTTCTTGCATCTATGACTATCCCGTATATCTTTACCGAACTTATGGTATCTATCCCACTTATTCTACACATCTGATCTATTACCGGTATTTTTTTCCGTAGTTGCTTAAACTCTTCTATATACTTTGCCTTTTCTGCTTGATAGGATAATATCATTCTATCTTGTTGGGCTTCTATAAATCTTA
>JASFMY010000017.1:0-71376 GCA_050117315.1 Ignavibacteria bacterium | reverse complement strand
GGGAAAACTACTACAAGAAGAAGAAATAAAAAAGCAAAGACGAAAAGCGGCGTAAAATTACTAACAATCGAAAAAACGGAAAAACAAAAAATAAAGCAAAGGGATAATAACGCCCGCGATGTCGAATTTTTGTTAATTATATGTATTGTTATAAACTAAATTAAAAGCATAAGAAGTAGGACCACCAAGTTGGTTGTCAAATTTTGGGTGAGTCGTGCATTAATTGCTCTTTACGACCAGACACTAAGTAGTCATGACTTATTAAACTTTTTTTGACGGGGAGAGTATACATTTTATTTTTTAAATCGGATATTTTCAAAGCCATTTTTGTTTTTTTATCACTAAAATATTTGGAGCAGAAATGAAAAAAATAATATTAGTATTCATAGTTATTGTATCAACAGTTACTGTTTTCCCTCAAAAGAAAGCATTTACTATTGAAAATATTTATAAAATCAAAGGTGTAAGTTCGCTTGCCGTTTCTCCCACCGGAGATAAAATCGCATTTGTTGTTTCAGAATCGAATTTGAAAAAGGTAAAAAGCAAAACGAATGTTTTTATTATGAATTCCGACGGTTCGGCAATGAAACAATTGACGAATTCCGACGGCTCAAATTACAATCCGTTTTGGAGCAGCGACGGAAATATTTTATACTTTGTTTCAACACGTAAGGGTTCGGCACAGGTTTATTCAATGCCTCTTGACGGCGGCGATCCTGTTCAAGTAACCGATTATGCTTTAGGAATATCATCCCCAAAATTATCATCCGACGGAAACAAAATAATATTCTCTGCAAAAGTTTACCCGGAGTGCGGCGCCGATGCCGGATGCAATGAGGAGATTAGCACTGCAAGTGAAAACGGTCCTATACATGCTCATCTGGCTGATAGTTTGTTTGTACGTCATTGGACGGAATACGAAGACGGGCAATACACACATGTTTTAATGTATGATTTACAAACTAAAAAGGTAACCGATTTAACGCCGGGGTATTACAACTCGCCAGAATTTGCTGCCGGGGGAAGCGATAATTATATGTTCTCACCGGATGGTAAAGAAATCGCTTTTGACTCAAAACGTGTGGAAGACCCGGAAGCTTCAACTAATAATGATATCTGGATTGTTAATACCGACGGCACCGGACTGCAAAATATTACATCAGATAACAAAGGTTCGGATTCAAATCCTAAATACTCACCGGACGGAAAGTACATTGCATATCTTACTCAAACAACTCCGGGGTATGAATCGGATAGAATTAGGCTGGCTCTTTACGACCGCTCAACAGGTATGAACAAAATTATTACCGGATCAATAGATAACTGGGTAAATGATTTCAAGTGGTCTTCCGATTCAAAAACAATTTATTTCACGGTTCAGGAAAAAGGCTATTTGCCTCTTTATAAAATTTCAACGAATGATTTTAATATTGAAAAAGTGATTGACAAAGTTGCGGTTTTAAGATTCGAAATTTCTCCTTCGGACGATTATGTTGTATTTACTTATTCTTATACTCATAAACCGGTTGATGCAGCCAGGTTTGATTTTTCTAAAAAAGAAATGAAGGACATTACTTTTTTCAATAAAGATTTTACGGACAGTGTAGATGTACGTCCTTCGGAACAGGAATGGATTAAAGGAGCAGACGGCACCCCGGTTCATGTATTTATTGTAAAACCTCATAATTTTGATCCGGCAAAGAAATACCCTGTAGTTATAAATGTTCACGGAGGTCCGCAAATGCAATGGATGGATTCTTTCCGTTCGGACTGGCAGGTTTATCCCGGTAGCGGTTATGTTGTTGTTTATCCTAATCCGCACGGTTCAACGGGGTACGGGCAAAAGTTTACCGCCGCTATTTCAAAAGATTGGGATGGAAAAATTTTTGAAGATGTAATGAAAGTAACGGATTATATTGAAACATTGCCTTATGTTGATAAAAACAGAATCGGTGCGATGGGATGGTCTTACGGCGGATACTTTATGAATTTGCTGCAGGCAAAAGCTAAACGCTACAAATGCCTGGCTTCTATGATGGGGCTTTATGACTTGCGTGAATTTAAAGAAGATACCGAAGAACTATGGTTTTCGAATTGGGATTTGGGGAATAAAGATTTTCAGAAAATGTCGCCAAGCGAGTATTCGGAAAATTTTTCGACTCCTACTTTAATAATCACCGGCGAAAAGGATTATCGCGTTTCTTACATTCATAGTATACGATACTTCACAGTGTTACAAACAAAGGGAATAGACAGCAGGCTTATTGTTTTTGATAACGACGGACATTGGCCGAGCGGATTAAAGTCTATGCCGCTTTATTATAATGCTCATCTTGAATGGTTTCATAAATATCTCGGCGGAAATCCGGCTCCGTGGGACAGTAAAAAGATGGTAAGAAATCTTCACTATTGATTGCGTAATAATAAATCTTGTAAATTATTTCGATATGAATAATAAAAAGTTGCGGTAATGAACACATATATACTTGTTGCAAATTGGTTTTGGGATTTTGCTTTTATTTCGAACTCACCTAAATCCTGCCCGCCTCCCAAAGTCTAGTACGGCGGGCAGGTCTTAAAAAGAGAGGATTTTATGGCAAAATCCCAAAACCAATTTGGCGTGTATATATAAATAGAGAAAAAGCAAAAAAATTATCATTATTAAAACTGACCATGAATAAAATAATTTGTATAAAGAATGGTCATAATTGATTATAATAGTATTAAAAAAATAAAATATGGTCATGATTAATCATAAGCAAGAATTTTAAAAGTAAAATTAGTCATAACTGACCATTGACAAAACAAAATAGTTTGGTTGTGGTTAGTGTGAACAAAATAAAAAATAAATTGAGGTGATGTTGGTCAATATTAAATCGTAGTACAAAGAACATGATTTGAAAATTAATCAAAACAATTAAGGCAACTAAAAAATAGTTGGGCAATGGCAATATTAAACAAACTAATAGGTACATGCAAAGCTACGGAAATTGGTGCTGTTTCCGGCAGAATTATAGCCGAATATGATAAAGCAGACTGGAGTGCGGATACTTATTTAACCGGTCTATTCGGATTATTAAGACCCTCCTCGGAAAAATTAACTATAGCGATAAACCGGATAAAAACTAAGAGCGTTCTTGAAGAAAAAGATAAAATAAGAGATGATAAGGATTAAGCTGTTAATCATCTTGTATTGGGATTTTTACAGCATCCCGATAAAGAAATAAGATCCGCCGCCGAAAAAGTAGAAAATATATTCAAGCATTACGGGGTTGATATAACCAGGAAGAGTTATTCAACGGAAAGCTCGCTTGTTAAATCTTTGCTTCAAGATTTTTCAGAAGCGGAAATTAAGGCCGCAATAGAGAGTCTGCCCGGTTTAAGCCCTATAGTAGATGAATTAAAAACAGCGGAAAAAGCATTCACCGATGCTGTACTCCTTTACCGGGAGAAAAAGGCAAAAGAGAAAACAAGTAAAACGGCAACTGAAATTAAAAAAGAAGTAAAATCAATTATTAACAACAAACTAATTGTTTACCTGCGCGCAATGGTGCAGGCAAATGAAGAAACCTACGGCAATTTTGCAAACATAATTGCCCAAATAATAAATGATAACAATCAAATAGTTAAAAAACGAAGACGCTGGGAAAAAAGCTGAATAACTATAGAAGTTGAAATAGGCTGACCAAAAAAGTCAACCTTTTTCAGGATCGACTAAGTAGTTATCGGTACATTTCAACTAGGTTTGGCTTTTTACAATAATACAAATCATATTAACCTGGTTTCTGTAAGTTAATCTATTAAATAATCTTCCTTTTGCTTTTTAAACTCATCTTTTTCATTTTGCATTTCCTTATTTGAATTTTGGGGTATATGCTATGACTATACAAGAAACACAAGAACAATTAATAAAAGAGTTTGAAGAGTACCAGGATTGGGAAGACAGATACAAGCATATTATTAAACTTGGCAGGGAATTACCGCCCGTTTCCGAAGAAGTAAGAAATGAAAAGTATAAACTTGAAGGTTGCCAGTCGCAGGTATGGATAAATGCAAAACTTGAAGACGGCAAAGTAATTATTGAAGCAGACAGCGATGCAATGATTGTGAAGGGTTTAATTGCACTTCTAATAAAAGTATATTCAAACCACACTCCCGATGAAATTTTAAAGACTCCGCCGGAATTTTTGAACAAACTCGGAATTGCAAGTCATCTCTCACCAACACGCAAAAACGGGCTTGGTTCAATGCTTAAAGAAATTCAAAGAATTGCTATTGCTTATAAAACGATTGCCTAGATTTTGCTTCGTGTAATCTAACTTTATACTACTTTATGTTTCACGAAGATTAAAATTCTTCGCCCCCACCGAAATCATCTCCGTTATAATCGCTTTCATGGCTGTTTCTTCTATCGCCGTTTTGCTTCTTTATCGGGTTAAAGTTGTATTTTAAGTTCAGCATAATCATCGGGGTTTCCATTTCCATAAACGTATAGCTGTAATACGTTGCGGATTCTGTGGTAAACTCCATTGACCTTGTACTTAACACATCACGTAATTGCAGCGTGGCTGATAATATTTTATCAAACAAATCCTGCCGCACAGCTAAGTTAAGCATAAAATTCCCTTCGTACCTACCTTGAGAAGTAACGGAAGGACCATGGTAGTGGCCGTTTATTTGAAGAGATGTATTGGTTGCAAATTTAATTGAATTATTAAAACGCATCGACCAGTTATTGCTTTTAGCCTCGTATGGCAGCCCGTTTTTTTCGCTTTCAATTTTGTATCTGTACAAGTTGCCTAGAAGGTTAATATTCCAGTTTGGAAGTATATCAAAGTTCAGCATCATCTCTGTACCGAGAGCATAATCGGTTCCAACATTTTTAACGGTGTGCAATGTAATATTGTCGTCATAAACCGACCTGATTCTTTCTATTTTATTATCAGTTACCCTATAATATCCTTCAATTGATAAAACAACACTTCCTACAAATGTCTGGTAAGCAAGTTCATATGAATCTATATATTCAGGATCAAGGCCGGGACTACCTCTTCTTAAATTAAAAGCATCCATCCATGTATCAAACGGCTCAAGGTCCCATCCACGCGGACGATTGATTCTTCTTGTATAACTTGCCATTGCCTGGTTATTGTTAGGCAGTTTATATGAAAAGTGAACGGTGGGAAAGAAATCCCATCTGTCAATAACAAAGGATTGATTAGATTTTTCTACTGTAATTTTCCTATCCGTATATTCCGACCTGATGCCCAATTGGTAACCAAGTCCGGAAACATTCCCTGAATAAAGTGAATAAAGCGAATGTATATTTTTATCATAAATTGGATTGTTGCTGAATTGATCCTGTAAAATGTATTCTTTCTTTGTAAGATCATATTCAAGCAGGCTGGTTAAGTCTTCCGACGAGTTAAACTGGCTTTGATAACCGGCCTCGAATTTTTGAGAGGTTGTTAACGGTAATATGTAATCAAGTTTAAAATTAAACCTTTCACCGGGCCCGTCTTCAGTTGATTTTTGTCCGCTTATAATTGAGCTGCCTTGCATTAGTTCCGTTAAGGTATATTCTTCCGAATTTCTATTATTATAAAATGCCTCAAAAGAAAGTTTATGCTCTTTTGATGAAAATGTTTGGTCAAAGTTGAAATTAATAGAGTATCTATCGCCTGATCTTTCCCGGTTTGTTGTACTTATATAATTATAAATACCAGTTGAGTTATCTGAGAACTCAGTATAATTTTGATTGGATGCACTTTTGGAATTCCCATCACCCCATCTGGCACCTATTCTCATTGTCCCGTTTTCCCAGAGATCAACATCAATTGCCCCTCTAATACCGTATGACTCTCTTCCTCTATTTGACGACCCGATATTATCAATATAGGATTTAGTCCCTTCATAAATAGTCCAGCTGTTTTCGGTTCTGTTTCCGTCCATATGCCTTTTGTTGTAATCAACTGAGCCGGAAAGTCTGTAGCCAGTTTTAATATATTGTAATGATAATTCTCCGCCGTATTTATCATCTAATCCGCCGTTCAAATCTAAAATTCCTGTCAGCCCGTTAATTTCATCCTTTTTCATAATTATGTTTATAATTCCTGCAGTACCTTCGGGATCGTATTTGGCTGAAGGATTGGTTATAATTTCAATATCTTTAATAGAACTGGCAGGTAATTGTTGTAAAGCATCACTTGCATCAAGTATTGAAGGTTTACCGTCAATCAATAATTGAAAACTACTGCTTCCGCGCAGTGAAACATTGCCTTCAATATCAACCGAAACTGAAGGAACATTTTCAAGAATATCAACTGCATTGCCGGATAAAGCCGTTAGCTGCTGGTCTACATTGATTACTTTTTTATCTATTTCATAAGAGATCGGTGATCTTTCGTCGGTAACTACAACGTCTTCCGTATTAAACTCGTTTCTTTCAAGATAAATGTTTTCAAGTGATAGATGCTGTCCCCTAGTAATATTTATATTATCAATTATTTTGGGTTTATAGCCGATAAAACTCACTTTAATATAATATTGTCCCGGCTTAAATTTTTCCAGTGTAAATTCCCCGTTTTCGTTGGTTGCAGTACCTCGAACCTGTAAACTGTCTGAAGAACTAAAAAGAATAACATTTGAATATTGGAGAGGGCTGTCATCAACAATATCCAATACTCTACCGGAAATTTTATTTTTAATCCCGTTTTCTTTTTGTTGGGCTTTAATATGAAAAACCGGTAAAATTATCAAAATGACAAGAGTAGTAATCTTAATTTTCATAATACATCTGCTTTCATCTGGTTAGTAAATAAAGTAAAAAGAATTAGACAAAAGAAACATCTACTTTATTCCATAAAGACAAAATTCATTTAAAAAGTTCAAAGGGAGACTAGTTTTTGCTCTCCTGCTAACTTTACGTCCAGTTAAGTGTTTCTTTCCGTTACTTAACTTTTGCTTCACGCTCGCGTAGCAGTTTTGTTTGAGACGGAAAGGGTATGAAGAAGTTACGAAGATATTTTATGCTGCTCAATTAAATTGGGTTCAAAGCATTTATCGCACTCAAGCTGAATAGTTACATGATTAATTGAAAATTTTTCACTTAAAAGATTTTCAATTTCATTCAGCAACTTATTGCTTTGGCTTAATTTCATATCCTCAACATTTACATGTGCTTCAAAATGATTATCGTTTTCACCTACAGACCAAATATGAATATGGTGAATATCTTCAACACCATTTATTTTTTCAACTTCTTTCTGTATCTCTTCAATAGAAATATCTGACGGAGCACCTTCCATTAGAATATGAACTGCATCCCCGATAATAAAATAACATTCACGCAGAATGTATAAACCAATCAATATAGTTAGAATAGGATCAATCCAGTAAATATCCCAGTAAGTTATTGCGAGTCCTCCTAAAATTACCGCAACTGACGAAACCGCATCGCTAAGTAAATGAAGATAAGACGACTTAATATTCATGCTGGTGTGAGCATCCCGTTTAAGAAGCAAGGTTCCTGCTACGTTTGCTGCAAGCCCTATGCCTGCAACAATTGTCATTATATGTCCTTCAATCTCGGTTGGATTTATAATTCTAACCACTGATTCATAAAAAAGATAAACCGAAATAACTGCCAGTACGGATGCATTTATTACTGCAGCAAGAATTTCCGCTCTTTTTAACCCGAATGTATGTTTATGAGAGTTTTTTCGCTCTTTTAATTTAATTGCAATATAGCTCAAAATAACGCTGATTCCGTCGCTGAAATTATGAAGAGCATCGGAAATTAACGAAAGCGAACCGGATAATATTCCGCCTATTACTTCGGCTATTGTAATTACAAAATTTAAAATCATTGTAATTATCAATCTGCCCGAAGTTGAATTTATATTATGATGGTAGTGATGATGTCCCATATACCATTATGTCAAGTATGTTAAATTTTTATTTCAATTTACTAAAAAATGAGTTAAATTTATTCCACAAATTTTTAAGGAGCTTTTAAGCTTTTTTTATGAACAAATCAATAATTGCCGCCAGAGTCCGATAAAGATTCATTTTTGTTGAATCTCACTCAACCTCTTTTTTTAGAGAAACCATATTAGTTTAAATTTTAGAAAATTTTAAGGAATAATAACATTGGAAAAGTTATATAAATACGGGTGGAATCCCTTTTTTGAGAAACAATTTGAACAATTCAAAAAGAACGGCTTTATTGCCGGAAGAGTAATCAAAGAAAATAAAACAAATTATTTAGTTGTAATTGAAAAAAATGTTGTAATTGCTGAAGTTACCGGGAAATTATTATTTACAAACGAACAATCTGAGCTGCCCAAAACAGGTGACTGGGTTGTAATGAATGTTTTTGAAAACGAGCAGAAAGGAATTATTCACGAAGTACTGCAGCGAAAAACCAAGCTGTCACGTAAATCGGTTGATAAAAAAACATCCGAGCAGGTAATTGCCGCGAATATTGACTATGCTTTTATTGTTCAAAGTTTGAATGAGAATTATAATATTAATCGGCTTTCGAGGTATCTCGTTATGATTAATCAGTGCGGGGCAGAACCTGTTGTTATCTTAAGCAAAGCGGATCTTTGCGATACAATAGAAGAAAAAATTGCGGAAATAAAAAACAATTTCCCCGGCACTGAAATAATAATTACAAATATCAATGATGATAAAAGCGTTGAAGTACTCTCCCGTTTTATTGAGGAAGGTAAGACATATATTTTTGTCGGTTCTTCCGGTGTGGGTAAATCATCGCTGATAAATAAATTAGTCGGTGAAGAAAAACAGAAAATAATTGAAATTCGTGAATCGGATTCAAGAGGCAGACACACAACCACAAGCCGTGAATTGTTTGTTTTGCCGAACGGCGGAATTGTTATGGATACGCCGGGAATGCGTGAACTGCAACTGTGGATAAGTGACGAAGGTTTTGCAAATACATTCGATGAATTCGAAGGACTCTCAGAAAACTGCCGTTACTCCGATTGCACGCATATTCACGAAAAAGGGTGTGCCGTAAAAGAAGCTGTTGAAAACGGGACTCTGCCAAAAAGCAAATATGATAATTATTTAAAACTGCAGAAAGAGTTGCGGTACCTTGAAAGAAAGGTTGATCATAATGCTTATTTGGAAGAAAAGAAAAAGTGGAAAGAAATTAAAAAGTCGTACGATAAATATTTCAAAGAAAAAAAGAGACACTAATTTCTTAAATTACCGGTCAATTATAGAAGCTACAAAATGGGAATCCATTTATGAAAAACCGGTATTAATAAGTGAATTCGGGGCAGGTGCTTTGTATGGTTTTCACGGTGATGAACTAACAAGATGGAGCGAAGAATACCAGGACGAAGTTTATAAAAGAACTGTTGAAATGTTTGATAAAGTTTAATTTGTAAAAGGAATGAGCCCGTGGATATCAAAAGATTTCAGATCACCAAGAAGACCTTTGGCTAAAATTCAAGATTTCTGGAACAGGAAAGGATTGGTTAACGATAAAGGTGAAAAGAAGAAAGCTTTCTATACATTGCAGAAATATTACGAATCTAAGAAATAAACTCTATTGTAATTACAAGCGAGTCCGTCCTTCCGTGATTTTGCCCACGGAAGGACGGGTTGCTTTACCCCCAAATCCGGGTCTTCCAATGACAATCCTTAAGGATTACAAATAAAACAGTTTATTACAAGTTCTTGCTCCAGGCCTCACATAAGGCTTTCTGCTCTTCACTAGCTTCGGGATCGACTTCCAAAACATTTTTATCAATGCCTACAAACAAAATTCCTTCAAGAGTTATTTCTTCGTCCCCACGTTTAACAGTAATTTCATACTTGTCCCCGGGTTTCATACTATTCTTTTTTTCAAGAAGTTGATCTGAAGTAAATATATTCATCTCTTCCCCGAATACTTTAAGAATTACATCACCAATTTCCAATCCGAAATTTTTGTGATTTTCGGAGAAATTTGTGATATATAAATGTTCCCCATCCTCTGTACCAAGGCCAAGCCCGAACACAGGTCTCTTTTCAGGGGACTCTCTTTCCAATATATAATTAATACCGAGCTTAGAAAAATATTCTTCAACCGGAAGCGGCTTGTTGTCAAAAATGTAATTATCAAAAAAATTTCTTATTTCGGGATAAGTCATTTTAACTACTTCATCAACAAAAGTATCGTTTTCAAACGGTTTATCTTTGCCGTACTTATTTATTAGTTGAAGATAAACTTCACGCAGCCCTCTTTCGCCGTTTGACAATTCCAGCAATTTAATATCAAGCATGCATGCCGTTAATGCACCTAGAAAATAAATGTTTCCGTATTGTTTGTTTCCTTCTTCCGTATTCCACTCGGCAGCTAACCTGGCAATGCTGTAATCGCTGCTGAAATCCTGTGAAACCCTAATTTTCCTTGAAATATTTTGCAAATAATCTTCCATACTAATTAAGCCGTTTCTGAACTGCATTATATTTGAAACCCATTCGGTTACCCCTTCATAAAGCCACAAATGCTTATCGGCAACTGTTGGATTCAAATAATCATAGTTTGCTAAAATTTCGCTGTGCAAATTTAACGGTGTTAAAATATGCATAAATTCATGAGCCATTGTGCCCGATAAGCTTTCTAAGTGATCTTTTACAGCAGGCATTGCAACCGTTGTACTGTAAGAATGTTCCAATGCCCCGAAGCCCCTGAGTTCATTTCGTTTTATTGCTTCCTGGTCAAAGAAGTACATTAAAAAAGAATACCTGTCAACAGGATCAAATTTTAAAAATTCTCCTGCAGACTTTAAAACGTCTTCCGCTAATCCCATTATTAAGTTTGCATTTATTGCTGTATCGGGTGACGAGCAGAATACTTCTACATCTATACCACCTACCTTTGTTGATGTGTAACTTAAATCTCCCATCAATATCGGTGAATCTGCTAATTCATAATAAGATTCGGCGTAGTAATAGCCGTTGTCATTTAAATCAAGAGAGGTTCCGACCAGCCAATCACTATTATCATAATTTACTTTTAATTTGATCGGTTTCTCTTTGTGTTCATTAAAATAACCGAATACGCCAAAGGTATTTAAAACTATAAAGTCATCTTCAATTCCTGTTGCGCTCATGGAATAAATATCATGCGTTTCAATTTCTGCATCGAACGAATCGTCAATATCATATTGAATACAATATACATTCTCCGGGTTTGATATTTCCCAAACATTTGTTGAAATTTTTTCGCATGAGATTTCATTTTCATCTTTGTCATAAGCTTTTAGCCATTTTACAAATCTGCCGTAATCCAGTATTTGGTGTACACCCGGCGCATAAGCAACAAAATTGAAAAATTTGTTTTCGGGCGATAACTGCCCGGTAAATAGTTTTACATGAAAAACATCATCCGAATGGTTTGTTAAATCAACTTCGTAAGTAAAATATCCGTTTTGTTGTTGTGCATTTTGAAATGCTGTTAACGATAAGAAAATAATAACCAATAATTGAATTGTTGTTACCCGTTTCATTATTCCCCCTTGGTTAAAGCTAAATAAACATAATGTAGTTGTTCAATTTAGATGGATTAGCGGGTGTATTGGTTACATTTAAATTAATTTTCTACCCCGACACTATCCGGGAATTCGAAATAAAGATTTAATGCTGATGCTCCATTCCGCCCATATTCGGTATATCTCTTACTTCAGCTTCAACTTTTACTTCGCCTGCATTTTGGAAATTTAGCGTAACTGATTTTTTATCACCTACTGCGAGGTTTTCTTTTAATTTGATCAGCATGATGTGAAATGAACGGGGTTTTAGCTCGAAGGAATCATTTGCATCAACGGCGGCAAAATCAATCCGGCGCATTCCCATCATGTCGTTTTCTTTCATGTATGTTTCGTGTATCTCAACAACTTCGGCTCCATCGAATGAAGCGCCGAGTAGTGTATCGTTTGCGTCCGTGTGATTCATTATCATCCCGAAGAAAGCTGTGTTTGTACCAACCGATGCCGGGCGTATCCACGGGTCGCGTATCATTAACCCGCTGTGATTCATCTTTTTCCCTTCGGCCTGTTTTGTTTCTTCCACTTCTTTTTTGCAAGCTGTGAAAGTAATTAATAATATGAAAGTTATTATTAGTAATTTCATTTATTCGCCTTGAATTCAAAATTTTGTCATATAGAGCAGAGTCGAAGTATGACGCATCATTTTTTTTACGCTTCGACTTCGCCTGCCATGCTCAGCGTAACATTGTGAAATTATTCAACCAACGATTTAACATCTCTAAAAATTTCTTCGATATTAGCATTACTGCCGATATAACTTTTCCTGATGTTGCCTTTTTTATCCACAAGTGAAATTCTATCCGTGTGGACGTAGTAATAAATTTTTTCGTTTTGCGGAGTCACTGTTGAATCGCCGACAACAGCTACAACGTTAACTGCTTTTATTAATCTTTTTATGTCTTCTTTTTCGCCTGTTAAAAAAGTCCAGTTGCTTTCATCCAAATTTCTTAACTCCGCATATTTCTTTAAAACATTTGGACGGTCAACTTCCGGATCAAAAGAGATTGAAACAAACTCAACGCCGTTTATATTTTTTTCATTTAACTTGTCCTGTAGTCTTTTCATGTTGTTTGTTGTGAGCGGGCAGATATCGGGACAGTTGGTAAAGATGTAGCCGACAATTGCTATATTTCCTTCAATCAATTTCGGGAATTCAATCATTTCACCGTCTTGAGTAAGGAGATCAAACTGTTTATTTCCGAAATCCCCTTCAATTGATAAATTGTTTCCGCAACCCATTAAAGAAAATAACAATGCGATTAGCAAATATTTCATAGTCTTGTGTTTTTTAATAAAACTAAGATAACAATTCTTTGTTTAACTTCCGACATGGTCGTCCCTATGGAAGTGCCTTCTTCGAGAAGTTTTATTTTATGTTACACGAAGCCTCACAAAGAAACACGAAGGAAAGTTGAAACTTTTTCGTTATTTTTGAATCAGATCAATCATGAAATATTTCAGGAATTTTGATGAAAACTAAAGTAAAAGATCTAGACGAAAATAAACTGCGCATCTCAACTGAAACCTTGAAAGCAATTGCGCATCCGATAAGAATAAAAATTATGTGTTTATTGGATAAGGGCAAACATCTTTCTGTTAGTGAAATTTTCTGTAATCTTGATATTGAGCAAGCTGTTGTATCACATCATTTAAGAATTTTGAAAGACAGGGATGTTCTCGATTATACACGTGACGGCAAAAACACGTATTACTTTATGAAAAAAGGAAAATTAAACCAGGTAATTGACTGCGTTATAGAATGCTGCGAGGCATAAAAATTTTTTAATTGACATATATAATTATCTATATATGTATATGTTCGTTTTCAGCGGATAGGTAAGTTTGTAAAATAAACGGAGTGAAAATGAGAAGCAAAATATTCCTATTACTGTTATTTTTTACCGGTATGGTAATTCACGCACAGGAAAATGTGATTGAGTTATCTATTAATGAAGCTTTGGAGCTGGCCAAGGAAAATAATTATGAAATCAAGCTGGTTCAGACTGAAGTTGACAAAATGGGTGGAGACTTTAACAAATCACTTGGAGTGTTCCTGCCGCAGATAACTTTGTCTGAGACATTTGTAAAAACCAACGATCCGCTTAATTCTTTCGGGTTTAAGCTGAAACAGGAAATTGTTACTCAAGCAGATTTTAATCCTGCATTACTAAACGATCCGCCTGAAATTGAAAATTTTACTACAAAACTTGAAGTAACGCAGCCGCTTATTAATGTTGACGGATTCTTTGGAAGGGCAGCAGCAGCAGACGGATTAAGCGCTATGGAGAACAAATTAAAACGTACAAAGGAATACGTCGTTTTTATGATTAAGCAAAATTACTACCAGCTTATTCTTGCCGAAAAAAGTATTGCCGTAATTGATAAAGCGCTTGAAGCTGTGCAGAAACACTATACAACGGCAAAAGATTTTTATGATGAAGGTTTTATTAACAAGTCCGATTTGCTGATGGTTGAAGTTATGCTGAATGATGTTCAAAGACAAAAACTCGATGCAGTGAATAATTACAAAACCGCAAACGGGAATTTAAAATTTTTGCTCGGAATTGAAGAAGAGGGAATTATAAAACCGACCGATAATTTATCGAAGGTATCTGTCGGTGAAGTTGGTTACAGCTTGGGAAATGTAAATAAACGAAGATCCGATATGCTTGCTATGAAATATAGGATCAGCTCAATGGAAAAAATGAGCACTATGAATAAACTCAAATTTCTGCCGAGATTGAATGCCTTTGGTTCTTTTGAATATAACGACAGCGATCTATTCGGTACAAATGCAGATAGCTGGATGATAGGGCTGAATCTTCAATGGAATATATTTAACGGGTTCGGCAATATAGCCGAAATTCAAAAAGCAAACGCAGACCTGGATAATGCAAGGCTTGAATACAACAAAGCGGCGGATAAAAACAAAGTTGAAATTGAATCTGCTATGAGACAGTTAAAAACTATGGAGCAGACGGTTGAACTTGCAAGCAAAGCTAAAGAGCAATCAAAAGAAGGTCTGAAGATAATAAGAGACCGGTACGAACAAGGTTTGGAAAGAACGGCTGATTTACTAACTGCCGAAGCGAAAAATTCCGAATCCGCATTAAAATATTTAGGAGCCGTTTACGGTTACAACTTAACTGTTTTTCATCTTGAATTATTGTTGGAAGAAAATTTAGCAACGAACTAAAGTTTGAAAATAAATGGAGAATAAAATGAAAAAACATTTCACATCAATTGCAATACTTATTCTATTTACTGCTTTGTTTATAAGCTGCGGTTCGGATGATAATCAAACCGATAATAGAACAGCAGTAAAAGTAAAAGGCAAAAAAGTTGTTCAGCAGCAGGCTGCACAAACTTATTCTTTTTCCGGCAATATTGAAGGCGAAAGAAAAGTAACAATCAGCACAAAGCTGATGGGACGGGTGTCGTACCTTCCTTTTGAAGAAGGGGACAAAGTAAATGCAGGGCAGACAATCATTAAAGTAGACAGCGATGACCTCCTTGCAAAAAAGGCCCAGGTACAAGCCGGCAGGGCAGAAGCAACTGCAGCTTATGAAAATACAAAAAAGAATTATGACAGGATTAAAAAATTATACGAAAAAGGAAGCGCCACTCAGAAAGAGATGGATGACATAACAATGCACTTTGAAATGATCAAAGCAAAGTTGAATTCAGTTGATGAAATGGAAAATGAGATTAACGATTTTTTAACTTACGCAAATATTAAAGCTCCTTTCACCGGCTATATAACAATGAAGTTTTTGCAGGAAGGAGATATGGCTAACCCGGGAATGCCGTTGGTAACAATAGAAAGCTTGAATAAAATGAAAGTCAAAGCTTCCGTTTCCGAAAGTGAAATACATCTACTTGAAAAAGGCGACCAGGTAAAAATAAAAGTTGATGCAGTTCCCGGGCAGGTATTCAACGGTACGGTTGAATCTATTGATGCCGGCGCACATCCTGCAAGCCGTCAGTTTTCACTAGATGTAATTTTTAACAACTCCGATTCAAGATTAAAATCAGGCATGTACGCAAATGTAATTTTGGAAAAAGGTGAAAAGAACAGCATAAAAATTTCAATGGATTGGGTTATAGAGAGAGGGCAGTTAACAGGCTTGTATACCTTGAACCAAGCAAACGAAGTGATGCTTCGCTGGGTGAAATTGGGAAAAGAAACTAACGGTAAAGTTGAAGTTTTATCAGGCTTAACAGACGGTGAAGTAATTATAGATGCCAATGCAAACGTAAGTGAAGGCCAAAAGGTAGAGGTGACGTTATGAAGACAGGAATTGCAGGAAGTTTATCAAAAGCGTTTATAACATCCAAGCTGACCCCGCTTTTGATTATTGCAGCTCTTGCAATTGGCGTTTACAGTACCTTGTTAACACCAAGTGAAGAAGAGCCGCAAATAATTGTACCGATGGCGGACGTGTTTGTGATGTACAACGGCGCAAGCCCTAAAGAAGTTGAAAACCGGATTTCGCAGCCGCTGGAAAAAATGGTATCAAACATTCCCGGTGTTGAATACGTTTATTCAACCTCAATGCCTAATATGGCAATGCTGATAGTGAGGTTTTACGTTGGCGAAGATACCGAAGAAAGTATCTTCAAACTTTACAATGAGATAATGAAAAACATGGATAAAATGCCGCAGGGCGTTTCCATGCCGCTAGTAAAAAACAAATCGATTGACGACGTTCCGATAATGAGTTTAACACTTTGGTCGGAGACTTATGATGATTATCAGTTGCGCAGATTGGCAACAGAGCTTCAAGCGGAAATTGAACAGATTACCGATGTTTCCGAGACGAATGTTATCGGCGGAAGAAAACGTACAATAAATGTCTTGCTGGATCAAAACAAAATGGCTTCATACAACGTTGATCCTTTGATGATAATGATGAAGCTTCAGGGTGCAAATAAACAAAGCGCTTCAGGCAGTTTCAGCAACAACGATAAAGAGTTTTTGGTTGAAACAGGCAATTTCTTCGAGGATGTTTATGATGTTGAAAACTTAGTTGTCGGTGTTTACATGGGTAGTCCTGTTTATTTGAAAAATGTAGCGGAAATAAAGGACGGATCAGAGGAGCCGGAAAACTATACGTCATTCGGTTTATCAATTAATTCCGACAACTATGTCCCCGAAAAAGGAGTTGAATTTCCTTCAGTTACTATTTCAGTTGCAAAAAGGACAGGTGCAGATGCAAAATTAATTGCAGACAAGATTAAAGATAAAGTTGAATTCTTGAAGGGAAAATTAATTCCGGCGGATGTTGAAGTAACAGTTACAAGAAACTACGGGGACACTGCATCGGAAAAAGTAAACAGCTTATTGATGAATTTGATATTTTCAATTTTTGCCGCATCTATTGTCGTAGCGCTTTCACTCGGCTGGCGGGGCGGATGGGTAGTATTTGCTTCAGTACCGATAACATTTGCCTTAACGCTGTTCGTGTATTATATGATGGGTTACACACTTAATAGAATAACGCTTTTCGCATTAGTATTCGTTACAGGTATTGTTGTTGACGCTTCAATCATTGTTGTTGAAAACATGCACCGCCACTTTAAAATGAGAAAGCTTCCCTTTCATCAAGCAGCTATTGCATCAATTGAAGAAATCGGCAACCCGACAATTTTGGCAACATTTACAGTTATTGCATCTGTTCTGCCTATGGCTTTTGTTAGCGGACTAATGGGACCATACATGGCACCTATGCCTATCGGGGCTGCGCTTGCGATGCTTTTCTCATTGCTGGTTGCATTGATTGTAACTCCGTACGTAGCCTTAAAATCATTAAAAGATGAAGAGAAAAGTGAAGAGAAAAAATACGTTCTTCAGGAAACTTTGATTTACAAACTTTATGAAAAATCTATAAATCCTTTATTGGAAAGAGTAACATTAAGATGGATTGTTATCGGGACGGTTACGTTTCTTTTACTGGCTTCAATGAGTTTATTATACTTCAAATTTGTTGAAGTAAAAATGCTGCCGTTTGATAACAAAAATGAAATTCAAATAATAATCGACATGCCGGAAGAAACAACTCTTGAAAGAACCGCTGTTGTTACAAAGGATATCGCGAGTTATCTGCGAGCGGTACCTGAAGTTGCTAACTATCAAACCTATGTCGGTACTGCCGCCCCGATAAATTTCAACGGACTTGTAAGGCATTATGATTTAAGAAGAGGATCCAACGTTGCGGATATTCAGTTGAACCTTGTCGATAAATCCGAGCGAAGCGACCAAAGCCATGACATTGCAAAACGAATAAGAATAAGAGTTCAGGAGATAGCATCAAGGTACAATGCAAATGTTAAAATAGCCGAAGTGCCTCCTGGTCCGCCTGTAAATTCAACTTTGGTTGCTGAGATTTACGGGCCGTCGTATGATGAACAAAAACAATACGCAGAAAAGATAAAAGCAATCCTTGAAAGTACCGAAGGTGTTGTTGATGTTGACTGGATGGTTGAAGATGACCAGGTTGAATATAAACTGGAAATCAACAAGGAGAAAACAGCTTTAGCCGGAATATCCGCCGAACAGATTGTCGGAGTTATGGGAATATCACTTTACGGAATGGATGTGTCGGCACTGTATCAGCCGCAGGATATTGAGCCGGTATCGATAAAATTAGGACTGCCCGTTGATAAGAGATCGTCTATTGAAGATCTAAAAAATATAAAAGTGATGTCGCAAACAGGAAATCTTGTTCCTGTTTCGGAATTGGTTTATATAAAGGAGCAGATTCAAGACAAATCAATATATAGAAAAAACCAGCAGAGAGCAGTTTATATAACTGCCGAAGTAGCCGGCTCAATTGAAAGCCCTGTTTATGCAATTTTAGATATTGATGAAAAGATTAAAGAGCTGAATGAAAAAGAAAATCTTGAGGTTAAAACATACTACTCACACCAGCCTGAAAACACAGAGAACCTTGCGATTAAATGGGACGGAGAATGGCAAATAACCTATGAAGTGTTTAGAGATTTGGGAGCTGCCTTCGCAGTAGTGCTTGTAATAATTTATATGCTGATAATCGGATGGTTCCAATCATTTAGAGTGCCGATAGTAATGATGATTGCTATCCCGCTTTCTTTAGTGGGAATATTGCTCAGCCACCTAATTTTTAACGCTTTCTTTACGGCAACATCAATGATCGGTATGATTGCTCTTGCAGGTATAATGGTACGTAACTCGGTATTATTAATCGACTTTATAAACCTAAGATTAAACGAAGGTGTAGCATTTAAGCAGGCAGTTATTGAAGCGGGTGCGGTGAGAACAACCCCTATTTTATTGACCGCAGGTACTGTTGTGATAGGCGCATTTGTAATAATTTTCGACCCGATTTTCCAGGGACTTGCGTTATCATTAATGGGCGGTTCAATTGCATCAACAGCGTTAACTCTAATAATGGTTCCGCTTATTTATTATATGACTGAAAAAAGTAAATACGAAAATAAAGATTAAGATTATGATTAAGAGTAAGAAGAGAAAAGATTCTGAGTTAAAATCTTAATCCTAATCTTACTCTTAATCAATTTATTCAAAGGAGATTGAAATGAAACTACTTGTTGTTATTACAATTGAAGAATATGCGGATGTGTTAAGAAAGATTTTCCGCGAAAATAAAGTTCCTTCATATAGTGAAACCGATGTAAGAAACTTTAAATTATTTGAAGACAGTGATGACAGTGAAAACTGGTTTGGCAACCATGAATCTTCTATGGACGGTCATTTGTTTTTCACATTTATGACAGATGAAATTGCAGGGAACCTGGTAGAAGCAATTAGAGAATTCTCTAATGATTGCCAATGCAACAATCCCATTAGAGTTTTCCAATTATCTGTTGAAAAATATTTTATGTAAAAGGTAAAACAGATCGGCCTGTCTGCTGGTCGGGCAGGTTTAAACTCTGTGTTGCAACAAAAGAATTTAATTAAAAGAGGCATAAAATGAGAGAAAGAGTTATTAGAGCAATTGCAGGAATATTTATTCTTGGAAGCACCACCTTAGGGTATTTTATAAGCCCTTACTGGTTTTTATTTACTGCTTTTGTAGGATTGAATTTACTCCAATCATCATTTACTAAATGGTGTCTGATGGGAGATATATTAAAGAAAATCGGTATTTCGGATTGACAAAGCACGGAAATATTTGGGGATTATATTTCTTTGAATTTAGGTAGTGAAAATGAAAAAATTGATCCTTTTCCTTCCTCACTTTTAACCCAAATTTTTCCGCCGTTTTTTTCTATAAACTCTTTACATAATATTAAGCCTAATCCGGTGCCTGATTCATTTGCAGTGCCAACGTGTGAAAGGTGTTCGCTGATTTTAAACAGCTTTTTCAGATCTAAAGCACACATCCCCACTCCGGTATCACAAACGGATACAATTATTTCTTTATTATTTGATTGAGTCCTTAAAGTTATACAGCCGCACTTTCTTGTAAATTTTATAGAATTATTCAAAAGGTTTCTGATAACTGTATCAATCATGTTGTTATCTGCAAATGCAAGAGTAAATCCGTTAATTTCCGTAGATAGCTTTATTCCTTTTTCAGAGGCTTTATTATTGTACAATGAAATTATACTGATGATTAATTCTTCTATATCAAGCTTTTGGGGGTTGTATTCTAATCTTCCGGTTTGCAGACTTGACCATTGTAAAAGATTATCCAGCAATTTATATATCCCTTGTGCAGCTTTGCTGATAGTTTCAACATATTGCTTGATTTCATCCATATCCATATTATTAACTTCATTTTTAAGGAAATCGGTAAATCCAAGTAATGAAGAAAATGGACTTCTTAAATCATGAGAAATAATTGAGAAGAATTTGTCTTTATTTGCGTTTGTCTCTTTTAGTTTTGTTTCTGATTTGCTTAGCTTATCATTTAGTTTTTCTAATTCAATTGCTTTTTCCTCAACTAAAGCTTTATTAAATTCGAGCTCGCCAATATATTTTTTAATTTTGTTTTCAGCTTTTTTTAATTCGGTAATATCTCTTGTTAAACCGAATGTCCCTATTATGTTTCCCTCATTATCTCTTAGGGGTAATTTTGAAGTAGTTACCCATGTCCTTCTACCGTCACACCATGTTTCTAATTCTACCTTGTTAACAAGGGGCTTACCTGTTCTGATTATTTCAAGCTCATCACTTTTGGCATCATCGGCATGTTCGGGTTCAAAGAAATCCGAATCCCGTTTGCCGATTAGTTCTTTTTCATTATCGGCATTAAATTTCTGTAATGTTCCTTTGCTTACTTTTATGAATCTGCATTCCAGATCCTTAAAGTAAATTGAATCGGGAGTATTCTCCATTAATACTTTCAGCAAATACTGGTCTTGAAAATATTTGCTAATTTCAGCTTCGATATTTTTTATATTTTCACTAACCATTTTAATAAGTTGAATATGTCACCAGTAAGCAATTTATTATCGAGAATTATTAACAATAATTTAACACTGTTACATATCTAAATCAAATATTC
The DNA here is from genome assembly GCA_050117315.1 of Ignavibacteria bacterium. GTDB lineage: Bacteria > Bacteroidota > Ignavibacteria > Ignavibacteriales > Melioribacteraceae > JANQIV01. Next base: position 50,297 of record JASFMY010000017.1, on the reverse strand, counting down.
TCTATTTTTACTTCTTAAAAGATGAATATAATTATGTTTTCAATGAGCAAAATTTTTATACCCGGATCAACAAACCAGCTTGAAATGCTTTTGTCGTTTACAAAGCTTACAAACAAAAAAATATTGGTTTTAGGAGCATTCAGTGAATTTATTGTAAATTCCTTAAATAAAACCAATAATAATGTAGAATTAATCGTAGAAGATTACGATTCGTTAATTAATTCAAAATTATTATTAGAAAATCAAAATGTTAGTACCAGGTTAATGGATTATGAAGTAACCGATTTCAGCAAATCCGAGTTTGATTTGATTTACGCGCAGGCTTCAATATCTGATTTTAGAAGAAACAAAATTGTAAAAGAAATAAAAAGAATTTTGAAACCCAACGGGATTTTTTGTGTTGGAGAAATAACAAAAAAGGAAAACATCGTTCCTAAATTTGTTGAAGACATTTTCGAAACATCAAATATAAACCCCCTCAATACTAACGAAATAGCTGGGTATTATGAAAAGAGAAATTTTAAAGTTATCGCTCACAAAGATTTTTCAACATCTTTGAGTGAGTATTATAAATTAGGGAAATTAAAACTGGAAGATGTTCTCGGGAATTTATCCGAAAGAGAAAGGAGTTATCATAAAAAATTGATTTCTAAAATACGACACCATAGCAATGCTTACCTGAAAATGGGCGGGGATAAATTTATAGGATTTGAAGTATTAATACTGGAGAAAAATAATTGAAAAAAGGTGATTTAATTGAGTTGGAAATAACCGGTTATGCTTTTGAAGGAAAAGGAATTAGCAAAATTAATTTAGAAAATACGGATAAGAAGTTTACGATTTTTGTAAATAATTCGTATCCGGGCGATAAAGTAAAGGCAGTTATTAAAAAGAAAAAGTCAAGTTATGCTGAAGCAAAAGTTGAAGAATTAATCGACCGGTCAAATCAACGTGTAAAAGCCGAATGTAAATATTTCGGCACCTGCGGGGGATGTAAGCAGCAAGATCTGGATTATTCTTTCCAATTAAAATATAAAGAGGAGCAGGTAAAAGAGATTTTTGAAAGAATAGGAGGAATAAGCAATTTTGAATTTCTTCCAATTATTCCTTCTGAAAATATATTTTTTTACCGTAATAAAATGGAATACTCGTTTTCGGATAAGAGGTGGCTTACAAAAGGAGAAATCTCTCATAATAATGAAGTTGCTGACAGAAATTTTGCTTTAGGCCTGCATATTCCAAGAATTTTTGACAAAGTGCTTGATATTGATGAGTGCTTTCTACAATCCGAAATCAGTAACAAAATTTTGAATTTTACGCGCGATTTTTTTAAAAATAGATATTCCACGATCTATTCAACTAAAACACATACGGGTTATTTAAGAAATCTTGTAATTAAAAGTGGGTTCAAGACAAAAGATCTGATGGTAAATTTAGTCACTTCGGAAAATAACGAACACTTGTTCATTGAATATTCAAATGGATTAGTCAACGAAATTCCTTCTATTACAACAGTTATTAATAGTATAAATGAAAAGAAAGCCAATGTTGCAATTGGTGATTATGAAAAGGTTTATTTCGGGGAAGGATTTATATATGACATAATTGGCGGTTACAAATTTAGGATAAGTGGCAATTCGTTTTTTCAAACAAATACTTTGCAGGCAGAAAAACTCTATCAAACAGCACTTGACTTTTCAGAATTAAAAGGGAACGAAATTGTATATGATCTTTATTCAGGTGCCGGTACAATTTCAATTTTTATTTCTGAAAATGCTGAAAAGATTTACGGATTTGAAAGTGTTGAATCTGCAGTAACTGATACGGCAATCAACTGCAAATTAAACAATATATATAATGTAAAAGCTTTTCAAGCTGATTTGAACAAATCATTTCTACCTATTATCGAAAAAAATAAAATAGAAAAGCCGACTCTAATAATTGCTGATCCACCAAGGAGCGGCATGAATCCCAAAACCGTAAATGATATTATAAAACTTAAACCGGAAAAATTAACTTACATAAGCTGCAATCCGGCAACACAAGCCCGTGATATCAAAATTCTGGTTGAAAATGGATTTAAGTTAAAAAAAATGAGGCCAGTAGACATGTTTCCGCATACTTATCATATAGAAAATGTTGCGCTATTGATTCAAGTCTAATTCGTCTCAAAAAGATACAATAGACAAATGTGATAATTAAGAATAAATATTTTTGTAAAATTTGTAAAAAAATCTCAAAAAATAAATCATTTGATCGATTGTTATGGAGAAAAAAAATGCTTTTGATTTTTTTCAATATAACGATCTGTAAAAAATATAATTAAAGCCGAACTTTCGCAGACTCCATTCTACCTTTTTGTACCATTATGAAGCACACTCAGAATTAAATTAATACCAAATTTATTCGATTATATTCCGAAAATCACATTTATGCTTTTGGCACCTATATTGATTCCCACAGCGTAGCTGAAAGATTTTTTTTAATAACCATAAGGAGGAAGCGTGAGAAAGAGAGGGGCACTCTTTACAAAATTACTTCTAACACTATTCTTTGTTTCAAATTTTTCATTTGCTTCATCAGTAGTAAGCAGTGATGGAAGCTCAACACAAAAAGCTGAAATTAAACCGGCCTCATATTTTCTTCAAAAAACACAAGGGGGTGATGGCTGCGATACAAAAGTTACTGGATTAGATAAATCAAAAAAAATCAAATTTGCAGATCCTTATAATTCATGGAAAAAAATTAATGTAAATGCCGGGTATTTTACTGGCAAGATATCGGGTCAAGAGGCCAAATTTTATTGTATTGATATTGCCAACGAAATAGCATTTTACAGAAATGATAATCCTCATACTTATACAGCTGACGGACAAACCCCGTCTAAAATTACTTATATTTTAAACAATTATGTGCCTTACAAGAGTTATCCATACTCCGGTTCTTTATCGGATGAATCAAAAGAAGCCGCTGCTGTTCAAGCGGCAATTTGGCATTTCTCCGACGGTGTTGATGTAACTACAATTGAAAACAACACAACAATAAAGAACAGGGCTATTGAAATTGTTGCCGACGCAGATGCCAATGCAGGTAACTCGACCCCGGTTCCAACATTAGCTATTATTCCTCCCATTCAATATAAGAATTTAGGAGAAGATGCTTCATTTACCGTAGAAGCTTTGGACGAAGATAATACGCCAATTAATAACTTGAGTATTGATTTATCCGCTACAGCAGGCACATTAAGTTCAACTACAGTTGTAACTGATGCTACAGGTGTTGCCGGGCCGGTAACATTAACCCCGGAGGATAACATTTATACATCAACAATTACGGCAACAGCAGAGGTAACAATACCGCAGGGAACAAGATATGTTCACTGCATTGAACCGGATACATATCAAAAATTGGTATTGGCTACCCCGACTACTGCCGATAAATCGGTTGAAGGAATTGTTAACTGGAGTCAAAACTCTCAGGGAGAATGCGATTTAACTGGTTTCACAACATTTACTCAAGGCGGATGGGGTTCTTCGTCAAATTCAGTTCCGGGACAAATTAGAGATAACAATTTTGCTAATGTTTTCCCGTCCGGTATGGTAATTGGAATTGGTAATACCATTACTTTAACTTCAGCTCTTGCAGTTAAAGATTTCTTACCTCAGGGAGGATCGTCCTCAGCCTTAAGTCAAAGTTATACAGACCCAACCAGCAAAATATCCGTATTTGCCGGGCAGGTTGCTGCACTAAAATTAAATGTTGAATTCGATGCAGCAGGTGTTCTTGGCAATAATAACAGAGAACTAAAAGATTTGGTTATAACAACCGGTCCTTTGGCAAATAAAACAGTTGAAGAGTTACTGGAATTAGCAGACACAACTCTTGGCGGAGGTTCAACTTCTTTTTCAATAAGTGACCTTAACGATGCGGCTACTGCAGTTAATGAAAATTTTGATAACGGTTCTGTTGACGAAGGATACTTAACATGTGCTCCCGAATTGGATAAAATAACCCCGATTTTGGAATGTGTAGTTAAGAATAATGATAACACTTATACGGCTCATTTCGGTTATTTGAATTCGAATGATGTTGAAGTAACTATTTCGGTTGGATCAGATAACAAATTTTCACCTGCGCCCGAAGACAGGGGACAAACTACAACATTTAATCCGGGCAGAACCGATTACTACCCCAATGCTGATTTCACAGTTACCTGGGATGGGTCGTCTGATTTGGTTTGGACTTTGAACGGTAAAACAGCAACTGCTTCTATTAATGATTCTTCTCAAGTATGCTCGGAACATATTTATTTCGATAAAAAATGGTTTGATGAAAACGGGGATGAAACGGACGTTCCCGACGACTTGCCGGGGAATTACAAAATAACGGTTACTAGTGATTTCGGAACGGCCGTAGGAGAATATGACACAAACGGTGATTTGATATTTACTTATAACAACCCGGGATTTGATAACGACGGGTTATGGGTTCCTGTCAACGGCGAATATACAGTAGAAGAACAAAACTTACCAACCGGATTCATCTCGCTGGAAGGTGTCGGAACATTTACGGCGGAAGTTCCCGGCGGATATGCAACAAATCCTTATAACGATGATGATAAATACGGATTACATATAATTGAAAACGGAAAAGATCCTAATGCATGTACAACAAGCTGGCTATTGGATTTAGGTGCAGATGTTGAATATTGTGAACATAACGAAGTCGATGTTACTGTAAACACATCTATTGATGTTACACCTGATCCAAGCAGGGCAAGAGTAGTAACAGGATGGCAGATTCTTAACCCGCAAGACGATAATACCGACAACTCAGTTCACTATGAACAATTCTGGATAAGCGGAGATACGTCATTCTCAATAACAGGCCAATGGCCTGGAGTTAGCCCTACAGATACGTTGGTAGAGTTGGAATTTTTTGTTAAAGTTTATGATTGCAACGATAACCAGTTGGGCGAAGAAGTAACTAAAAAATATTCATGGGATCCAAATGTATGCGATCCTCCTGATCCTGAAGAAGCTGATCTTAGTTTAGTAAAAACTGTAGACAATAATAACCCCGAAGATGGCGATCAAGTAACATTTACAATTGAAGTTACAAACAGCGGTCCACAAAAAGCAACAGGCGTAAAAGTTCAGGACTTTTTACCTGAAGGCTTAAACTTCATCTCAGCTTCACCATCGAACGAATATGACGATAACACCGGAATATGGACAATAGGCGAGATTGCTAGCGGTGCAACAAAATCCTTAACTATAACCGTACTTGTTGATGTTGAAACTGCAAACACTACTACGCTGAATATCGGCCCGGCAAAAGGCTTCAACGTCTTTGTATTAAACGACATTACAATGCCTTCTTCAGACACGGAAGGTAAAATGGCGGTAGGCAGAAACGCATATTTATCAAACTACAGCTTAGGAGATCAATTATCAACAACCGGTGAAGATGTGTTGATAGTTGATAATAACTTAACATATGAAAGCGGTAGAGTTTTCAACGGTAATGTAGTTTACGGCAATTCAACTAACTTGCCGATAAACTTAGTATCTATTGACGGTGATTTAAAAAACGGTAAACCAATAGATTTTGCATCGGCTGATACATATTTGAAAAACTTATCAAACGAAATAAAAAATAAAGCAACAACCGGTACTACTAAATTTGAATACAGTCAATTATTCTTAGAAGGTACTGATCCTTTCTTAAATGTATTTTTAGTAGATGCTGAAGATTTGGAAAATGCTACTTCATTGGTTGTTGATTATCCTGACGGTTCAGTTGTGTTGATAAATATTGACGGTCAAACTGTTGATGACTGGAGCGGCGGTATTCACCTCAACGGCCAAACCGGTAATGTTCAGGATGGTTGTGAAAATCTGATATATAACTTTTACAATGCTAAAAATTTGGTAATCAACCAGGTAGGTGTTGCAGGTACAATACTGGCACCGTATGCTGATGTAAACATGATCGGAGGTGTTCAAAGCGGTCAAATGATTTGTAAAAATCTTGAAGGAAGCGGCGGAGCACAGTTCAATATTTGTGATTTCATAGGAAATATACCTGTTGATACAACACTTGTTAACGTTGCGGAAATATTCTCATCCGATTTGGATGATCCCGATTCAACTCCGAATAACGGCGATGATGAGGAAGACGATTACGGCACGGCAATAGTTGCGATCGGAAATACTGGAACTGGAGGAAGCAGTGGTTCGGGTGGTTCAAGCGGTGATAGCGGAAGCAGCCAGGAATGGAACAGTGCCGGTTCATTCGGGTTAAGTGAAATAGTTTACTCCCTGTCAAATGATATTGACGAAAATATTTTAGCCGGTACCTGGGGTGGTAATATTTACCGCTCAACCGACGACGGCGAAACGTGGACTAAAATTAACGACGGAATGAACGCTGCATTTATCTGGTCCATCTTTACGGATGAAACAACAGGCAACATTTATGTAGGAACAGAACAAGGACTTTTCTTCAGCAATGATAACGGAAGTACCTGGACATTAACAAGCCTAACAGGATACGATGTTAGGGGAATAGCAGTTGCACCTGACGGAGATGTATATGCAGGTACCTGGGGAACGGGAGTATTTAAATCAACAGACGGCGGAAGTACTTGGACAGACGTTAGCAACGGACTGGATATCCTGGCAATAAATGATCTGGTTATAAATTCAAGCGGTGATATATTTGTTGCAACTGTTGGCGGAGGAATTTATAAATCAACAGACGGCGGATCAAACTGGTCTCAGTTAAATGTCGGATATGCATATATCTGGACATTGGCAATTACATCCAATGATGAAATATATGCCGGAACTTACGGTGACGGTGTCTATTACTCAGACGATAACGGCGCAAGCTGGTATAAATCAAATTACGGCTTGCCTGCATTGTATGTTTATTCACTATCAATTGATAGTGATGACAATGCATATATAAGCACATGGGCAAACGGCGTTTATACAACTAATGATGGAGGCCTGTCATGGAGTACTGCCGGATTAGCAGGTACGGAAGTAAGTTCAATATTACTCAATAAAGAAACCGGGACATTATATGCCGGTACATCAAGCGGCCAGATATTGAAAACCGATTTTGAAGCAATTACGGATGTTGAAAACACGGAAGAGCTGCCGACTGAATTTGAACTTTCTCAAAATTATCCTAATCCGTTCAATCCTTCAACAACCATCAAATTCAAGTTAAAAGAAAACGGCAGATTTACTCTAAAAATATACAATATACTCGGTCAGGTAGTAACAACTTTACTGGATGAAGAAATGATAGCTGGATCACATCAAATTACATTTAATGCTGCTAATTTTGCATCCGGTATTTACATTTACCAATTGGCTGGAGACAATGTAAATCTAGTTAAGAAAATGGTACTCCTCCGTTAAAACTACGGCGGACAGGTATTGATGAAATAAATTTTTGCAGGGGTATGCAAATGCCCCTGTAATTGTTCTTTATTGAGATTGCGTCCCAGAACGAAACACTTTTGAGATACTTTGTCTATTGTTTTTGTCCGAAAAACGCTGAAAAATGCATCTTTTTTTTGGCATATAATGTGCGATTTATAGGTACACCCTTTATAGGTTTATGGCGGTGAAATTGTTTGCAGAAAGTGGCTGGGCTGCGGATAAATGAGCCGCCATCTTCCTTTTAAATAAACCTCTTACTATTCCATTTTTATTTGTTTATTAAATTCTATTTAGTTAATTTTGTGTTCTTTGGTAAAAAGTGGAGATAATTATGAAAAGAACATTTCAGCCTAGTAATAGAAAAAGAAAAAACAAGCACGGTTTTAGAGCAAGAATGGCTTCAAAAAACGGTAGAAAAGTATTGGCACGCAGAAGAGCTAAAGGCAGAAAAAAATTAACAGTGAGTGACGAATAATAGATTTCAAAAATTACGGCCTTTCAAAACTTGAAAGGCTAAAAAGAAAAAATGATTTTATTATAGTTTATTCTCAAGGCAAAACAATTCACTCCGTCAGTAAAAAATTTAAAGCCACTTTTTTTATAAAAAATGAATTAAGCAGATTTGGATACAAAGCTGCTTTTGCTGTTTCAAAAAAAGCCGGGAATGCTGTTTGGCGTAACAGGGTAAAAAGATTGCTGAGGGAAGCTTTCAGGTTAAATAAAAAAATGCTCTTAAAAGAAAATACAGCCCGAAACAACACCCTGCTGTTGGTGTTGTCTCCGTTGTATTTAAATCAAAAAGATTGTCCCAAAATAACTTTAAATGAAGTTATGCCTGATATAAAAGAATTACTGCAAAAAATAAGGCCGGCTATTTAATCTCATGTTTGTTGAAGATATTAATTATATTTCCACCCGTAATTTATTACCGAATTTTATTATCAGATTTGTAAATCGAAATAAAAAATTAAGATTGACGTCAATAAGGTTATCTAAAAAACGGATTTTATATGGATAAACAAACAACACTGGCTTTTATACTTATCGGAGTAATTTTAGTCGTATGGTTATATATTAATTCACCGGAACCCCAGCCGGAACAAAAACAAACAGCAGATACAACTCAGGTTTCAAAACCGGAACCCGCTGATGTCTCTACGGAAATACAAGAGCAAGCGCCGGAAGAATTGGAAGAAGATATCCGTGAAGATGAAAATTCATTTGTCTCGAACAAAAAAGAAAGAATAATAACAATAGATACCGAGCTTGCTAAAATTGAAATGACGAGCAAAGGAGCCCGGATTAGAAAATATTATTTAAAAGAGTACGAAACATGGTATTATAGAAGTATAAAAGATACATCCAATTTTTATGATAGACATGTTCAATTACTTAATCCTCAAGACGGCGGCGATTTTAATATTGTTTTTGTTACAAAGCAGGGTGAATATGTAAACACGGCAAAAGTTGATTTTGAATCCGACCTTAAGAATTACCACTATAAAGTTGATGCCGAAGACTCTCTTCAAATATCATATGCATATACAAACGAACTAAATCAATCAATTAGAAAAATATTTACTTTTTACGGCGACAAATATGCATCAAAAATTGATGTTGAATTAGAAAACATGCATGATGTTATTAGTAGTTACAGGTACGATATTGAATGGTCAAACGGGATTAATTTTGTTGAACAGAATTCCGAAGATGAAGCAAAATATGCCAGTGCAAGTGTTTACTCGGGCGAAGAACAAATTATACTTGATGCGCCGGGTGACGGTGAAAAAGAATCAAAAGAATTTAACGGTAAAATTGATTGGATAGGGGTTAAAAATAAATACTTCGCAGTTATTGTTTCTCCTGATGTACCTAGCGATAGGGGCGGAGCAATACTTGAAGGGCGTACTGTAATGCATCCGCAGTACGGGAAAAGAGAATACTACAGCGCAAGTTTGAAAGTTCCCTTTAACGATACCCATTTTCAGAAAAATACTTATAATTTATACATCGGCCCTATTGATTATGATTTACTTAAGTCATACGGAAGAAATTACGAAGCTTTATTTGATTTTGGCAGTTTCCTCGGATTGAAATTTATTATCCGCCCGATTTCTGAATACATTCTTCTACCTCTATTTAAATTTTTGCATACATTTATTCCTAATTATGGTTTTGTAATAATAGTTTTTTCATTGATAATTAAATTTGCTCTTTATCCTCTTACAAAGCAGAGCTACAAATCAATGAAAAGAATGCAGCAGCTTCAACCCAAAATTGCCGAGATAAAAGAAAAATACAAAGAAGACCAGCAGCGGGTTCAAAAAGAAACAATGAAGCTGTATTCAACTTACGGCATAAATCCAATGGGCGGGTGCCTGCCTATGTTATTGCAGATGCCTATCCTTATTGCCCTTTGGAGTTTATTCAACGTTGCTATAGATATTAGACATGAGCCGTTCATGTTTTGGATCACGAATTTATCTGCCCCTGATGTTATTTATGATATCGGGTTTAAAATTCCACTGTTTGGAATAGATAAAATTACGGGGCTAGCGCCATTGCTCGGAATTACAATGTTCTTTCAGCAAAAAATGACAATGAAAGACCCAAGTCAAAAAGCAATGGTATATATGATGCCTATAATGTTTACATTTATGTTTATGGGCTTTCCTTCGGGATTAAATCTTTATTACTTCATGTTCAACTTGTTCTCAATAGTTCAGCAGAATTTAATTAACAGGTCAAAATCTGACGGTGAATTGGTTCCGGTGAAAAACCCGAAGAAAAAAGGAGGGTTTATGCAGCGAATGATGGATGCGGCGGAAAAACAGCAGAAACTTCAAAAAGATGCACAGAAGAAACCTAAGAAAAAAAAATTTTAGATAACATGTTGGCCCTCTTCAAAAAGGCTTTGTTGTTTTTCTGTTTATTTTCTTTTTTGTTTTCACAGGAAAAGTATACCCTTCAACTTGATCTGGTTGAAAAAAAACTTCCCTTTAACTTATCAACCAAAGAAATAAAAAATAAACCCAGGTTGGCAGTTGCTTTAAGCGGCGGCGGGGCAAGGGGTTTTGCACAAATCGGCGTTCTCAAAGCTTTTGAAGAAAAAGGGATCCCGATAGACTATCTAATTGGAACAAGTATGGGCAGTATAATCGGCGGTCTATATTCGGCAGGTTACAGTGTTAATGAGCTCGATTCAATTGTACGCGCTACCAACTGGAACGATTTTTTTTCATTGGAAGAAACTGATAGAACCGAACTTTTTCTTGAGCAAAAGATAACCGAAGACAAAGCAATTTTTGCTTTAAGACTGGATGGTCTTTCACTAGTGATTCCAACATCAATAAATACAGGCCAAGATGTTTCTATTTTTTTAACACTTTTAACCTTAAATGCACCTCTTAATTTAACGCATAATTTTGATGATATGCTTTACAAATTTCGGGCTGTTTGTACCGACCTGGTAAACGGAAATCCGGTTGTCCTAAATTCGGGATCGTTAAGTAAATCTATGCGTGCAAGTTCCAGCGTTTCTTTTTTTCTGCCCCCTGTAAGTCTTGATTCGCTGCTGTTAGTTGACGGGGGGTTGGTAGCAAACATACCAGTAGAAATTGCCAAAAGTTTTGACCCTAACATCACTGTCGCGGTAAATACAACAAGCTCGTTAAAGTCAAAGGAACAGCTCAGCTACCCGTGGGATATTGCAGACCAGCTAATAAGTATTCCAATGAAAATACTAAATTCCAGTCAATTGGATGAAGCCGATTTTATTTTAGATCCACCCATAGGTAAATATGAAAACACAAGCTTTTCGTATGCAAACAATTTAATTGAAGCAGGTTATGAATCGACACAGTTAATTGCAGACAGCATTAAATCAGTTTATGAATCTTCTCTTAAAGAGAGTTTTGGGGAGGAAAAAGTATTTAATAATCTTCGCTTAAAAAAGGATGCTGATGAATTAGAAAAGATAATCTACTCAAAAATTATAGACAAAAACAAAGTAACGGGAAATGAAATTCTTTATTACTTAAACAAGGTATACGAGTTTGGGAATCACAAGAAAATCGGCGCTGAAATAATTGAAGAAAATGATCAGTCTGTATTGATTGTTCACGGGGAATTAAACAGGGATGTCAGTCGAATAGAACTCGCGGGAATTAATAAAATACCGGAAGAACAGGCTTATTCTGTTATTAATAAGTTGCTTAATAAACCTTACAACGCGAATCTTCTTTTGCATCAATTAATTGAATTACTAAAAGTATACCGGAACAACGGGTATTCACTTGCAAATATTCGGAATATATCTTTCAATCAAATAGACGGTACATTAAAAATTACTTTAGATGAAGGATCAATATCGGAGATTATTATTGAAGGAAACGAAAAAACCAATGAATCTATAATTAGAAGAGAGTTTGACTTTAAGAAAAACGGGTACTTTAAATACGATGAAATTGAAAAGGCGCTGAATAATCTAAAAAGTATAAATCTTTTTGAAGAAGTAGAGTTATTTGTAATAAAAGAAAACAATGAAAATAAATTATATATAAAGATAAAAGAAAAGCCTTCTGCTCTAATCAGGTTCGGGCTGAGAGTTGACAACGAATATTTTACGCAATTTTCTATTGATTTGAGAGATGAAAATATATTCGGCTCGGCAACTGAGCTTGGGACCATTCTTTCGGCAGGTTCAAGAAATGCATCTGTAATTTTTGAACATAAAGCCAATAGGGTTTTTAATACTTACTTTACTTATAACATTAGAGCATTCTATGAATTTAGAGATATAAGTACTTACCTTGATGACTCCACCACAAGTAAAAACGAAATATTACGACAGAAGATTGGCGAGTATGAGGAATCAAGGTATGGCGTTTCTGCAGCATTGGGAACCCAGGTTCAGAAATACGGCAAACTATTTGTTGAAGGAAGATTTACACGTGATGAAATAGAAAATACAAACAGTAATACCGTTGACGAATATAAGCTAAATGTTTCCGCGATCAAATTCGGATTGACTTTAGATTCCCAGGATCAAATTCCTTACCCAACCGACGGCTTTCTGTTGAATACATATTATGAGACTGCCCAAAGTTTTTTGGGAGGTGAGGCGAACTTCACTAAATTTTTTGCCGACTACAAGATTTATTTTTCTATAAATTCAACACACACACTTAGGTTTAAATTTACAATTGGTTTTGCAGATGAAACCCTTCCGTTAAGCCAGCAGTTTTCATTCGGCGGGCAAAGCAACTTTTTCGGGTTTAGAGAATATGATTTTAGAGGTAGACAAATTTTTCAAACAGGTTTAGAATATAGGCTTGATCTTCCCGTAAAAATATTTTTTGATTCTTACTTGAAATTCAGGTATGATACCGGGTCAATTTGGACTGAGCGCGAACAGATCCGGTTCAAAGATTTCAGGCACGGAATAGGCGGCACCTTTTCTTTGGATACTCCCGTGGGACCGGCTGATTTTTCTGTTGGCAAAAGTTTTGATTTTAGAAACCTGCTTCCGGATAAATCGATAAGCTGGGGTGAGACTTTCTTCTACTTTTCGATAGGATATAAATTTTAATTTCTTTTTTTGTTTGCTTTCTCTGCCATTGCAAAATACTTCCTACTCATAGCATCATTATAACCTGACTTTTGACAATTAGTGCGGTAGAAGCTACCAATGCCTTATGAGTTTTTCTATGATTGGCAGCATTGTCTTTCCTTCGAATGTGTTGCCGGGAAAAATTTCATATGACAATGGAAATCCTGAATGTGTGCCAACAATCCCGCATGCGGGATGGCTACTGCGGTTTGTTATTCCCTCGATGCGTTACGGGATTCCCCCGGTGCGTTACGGGATTCCCTCGGTGCGTTGGGGGATTCCCTCGGTGCGTTGGGGGATTCCCTCGGTGTGTTGGGGGATTCCCTCGGTGTGTTGAGGGATTCCCTCGGTGTGTTAGGGGATTCCCTCGATGTGTTGAGGGATTCCCCAGATGCGTTCGGGGGTTCCCCAGACGTCTTGCGTGTTCTTGTGAGCGCCTTGCGGGAAGACTTCGGAGGTTTTTATTTACACTTTTTTTAGCTTTTCTTTGTCATCCAGCTCGTTGCTGTGTTAACTCATTATAGAATATCTGTATAACTATTGACTGTAATGATCGTAAGTATCTCGAACAACGGGTTAAAATTATAGTTGAACCAATTGAAGGGGAAAAGTATAGTTTGGATGAATTAGTCTCCGGTATAAAAAGTCGAATCTTCATAAAGAAATAGATTTTGGGGAGAAGGCCGGGGCAGAACAATGGTAAAGCCAAAGCAGTATATCCCTGATTGCGGAGATATTGTTTGGTTGATGTTTAATCCGCAACCCGGTCGTGAGCAGTCAGGCAGAAGGCCTGCTTTGGTTATATCTCCGGCAGTGTATAACGGCAAGACAAATCTTGCGATATTTTATCCCGTAACAAGCCGGGTTAAAGGATACCCTTTCGAAGTAAAACTTCCCGGTGATATAGAAATTAGCGGCGTAATATTATCCGATCAGACTAAGAATCTTGATTGGAAAACCGGAGAAGCTGAGTATACACAAGCCAAATTGGTTTTGGTATTTTGTTTTTTTAGAACTCACCTAAACCCTCCCCGTCTCCCAAAGTCTCGTACGGCGGGCAGGTCTTAAAAAGAGAGGATTTTACGGCAAAATACCAAAACCAATTTGCAACAAGTATATATCTGTAAATTACCGGAACCGCTGTTAAGAGAAACGCTAAATAAAATAAGCGCTTTGTTAGATATATAGTAGAGTTTCTGCAAAATTAGATATCTAAACGTTTTGTCATTTCGATCCCGATGTTTTTTATCGGGAGAGAAATCTTTGAAATTGTATGTACTCTAATTGTAAGATTTCCCGCCAAAAAAACGGGTTCGAAATGACAATTTTTTTTATTTTTGCAGAAACTCTAGTGATTAGTACGGATTAACTTCTCCTTCGCTAAAGCTACGGAGAATGGATCCATCCTCTCCGTAGCCTCAACGAAGGAAAAATTATCTATCCTTCAAAGCCCAACCGCCACTAAAGTTATGGTCGGTAAACTTTGGCGAAGGAAGAAAAAATATAGCCCCCGGCATATGAGGGCTGAAAAAATGTAAAAAAACTATGGGCAAGTTGCGTAACCAATGCTGTACTTTGTTCCGTCTATACCAGCAAACCACATTTTGTAGCTTATTCCGTTATATAAAACAGTTGGTGTTAATATCCCAATGTCATTCCAAGAGCCGTCTGTACCAAGGTCTAATATGGGATTACCTGAATATGTAGACCAATTTATTCCATCAGACGATGCCGTATATCCAATTCTATAGCTTGTACCATCGTTTCCTGTATACCACATCTTATAATTTTCTCCATCAAGTATAACATTAGGAGCAAATACATGTAGGTCGTCCCAAGAGTCATCTGCACCAAGATCTAGTATTGGATTACCTGAATATGTAGACCAATTTATTCCATCAGACGATGTCGCATATCCAATTCTATAGTTTGTGCCGTCAGATGCAGAATACCACATTTCATAAGTTGTTCCATCAAAAAGCACATTTGGATGACCAACCATATTTGCTTCCCATGATGCGTTTCCTTTTATAATAGGATTCCCTGAATATTTTGTCCAGTTGATTCCATCTGAAGATGAAGCATAACCAATATAAGAGTAGCTTCCATCATAACCATTATACCACATTTCGTAGCTCGTTCCATTGTAGATAACAGTCGGATGGGAAACATTATAATAATCCCACTCATTAGAAGCCCCTAGATCCAACACCGGGTTGTTTGAGTATTTAGACCAGTTTATTCCATCTGAGGATGATGCGTAACCAATCCGGTAGTTGGTCCCATCATAGGCCGCGTACCACATTTCATAAGTTGTTCCATTATAGATAACAGAAGGACTAGTTATATAGACATCATCCCACTCCCCGGAGGAACCGAGATCAAGTACCGGATTATTGTCATAAACCGTCCAATTAATCCCGTCGCCTTCCTCCCAGGTGACGTTTATTGACAGGTTGCCCGATGTTGCGGCGGCAGAGAGTTCAATTGTTACGTAGGTTGTTTGGTCGCTTACTATTTCTACTTCAGTATTGCCACTGTAAAGCACTGTGCCGATGGAGTCCTTGGCGTTTATTGTGAGATGCCAGGTCCCTTCGGCTACGTTATACATTGTTCCGCTTGCAGAACCGTCTCCTACTGCAATATTTTCTTGTACGGACTCGTAACCCGATCTTGTGAGTGTTGCCGTAACAGTGTCAATATCCTCTGTAGCTGTGAGAGCATTAGTTTTGTTAAAAGAAAGCTGGAGGCTTCCGGCGTTTTCAAGCTGAACTGTAGCGCTTGGTGAATTAATGCTGTCTTGTTCCTCTTCACATCCTAAGCCTGTAAAGATTAATGCAAAAAGTACAATAATGAATGAAAAAAAAGAGAGTTTCTTAACCATAGCAAAGGCTCCTTTTGTTTTTGTGAGTGTTTATGTGAGTTAGAAATTGCTCTATTGAAACATGTAAAACGATCTTAAGTCGGCTAAGTAAAGATCAGTTTATTATCGAAGTTGCTAGGTATAATTTTAACCCAAGTTGATAAACAAAATCTTAAGATGTTTTATATAACCGATTCACTCCAGGACCAATTATCACCTACAGAAACAAAAATTTTTCCTTCCAGGTTATATTCTCTCAAAACGGTTAAAGCTTTTTCTTCAATGTAATCCACTATATCTTGGGATGTATTGTTTATATCTTTACTAAACTGGGCAGCAAAGGTTCTTAAAGGCAGTTGACTTTTTACTCCCCCGGGTGAAACAATTTCATTTATCAAGCCTATTTTAACAAGGTTTTTATTTACTAATTCATAATCTTGAATTTCAGCATTATATAGTTCATAAGTCAAAACTACCAACCAGCTCATTTTACCTCCATGCATTAGAAGGCTTATAATAACTCTTATAATAAATATTTTCAACAAATTTTATTTATTCTTGTACAATAGAACGTTTTTGTGTTAATTCATTTAAAGTACGGGAAAATAATTCTTATTGGTTAACACTGTGGAATGTATAAATAATTATTATACATTCCACAGCTTAAGAAGATAAGCTTTTTTTACATTCTGAAGACCGGTAAAACTTCAGTACTATTCATATTTTATGGAGTCCACAGGGTTGGACAGAGCTGCTTTTACCGATTGGTATCCAACCGTAATTAAAGCTATAATTATTGCCGATAAGCTTGAAATAATCAAAATTACATACGGGATTTCAATTCTGTACGCGAATTCCTGAAGCCATTTATCAATGAAATAATATGCTACGGGTAATGCAATTATAATCGCCGTAACAACAGGCAGTAACGATTCTTTCACAAGTTGATAAACAACATTTAAAACGGAACCGCCCAATACTTTTCTAATCCCGATTTCTTTTCGTTTTTGTTCTGCAGTAAATGACGAAAGTCCGAACAATCCCAAACATGAAATAAATATTGCAAGAATTGAAAAGTATCCCGCTGTCTTTGCAGTGGTGTCTTCTGTTCTGAAAAGCCACTCAAAGTTTTCTTTCATTGAACGGTATTCAAATATTTGATAAGGGAAAAGCCTGCTGAAAAGTGTTTTAATTTCATCGATAGCCGCATCTTTATTTCCAGGATTCAATTTTATTGAAAGATTCATTTCCCTGTTTATAAATCTCGGTTCCCATCCGTCCAGGGGACGAAGAATTATCGGCTGCACAAGGTTCTTCATTGAAGTGAATTGATAATCTTTAATTACCCCGGCTACTCTTAAAAAACCTATTCTTTTACCGATAGGGTTATCCCAGCCTGTCTCTTTCATAAATGCTTCGTTTATAAAACACTCGTAAGTACTGTCGCTGTTCGTCCCGGTATTTAATTCGTCCTTGCCCATTAATAATTTTATCCTGTAGGTTTTGAGAAAATCCTTGTCGGCAAAGTTTATATTCGTATAAATTGTTTCTTCTTGGGGCGCGCCTTCATATGGAATTTGAAAAGATGCCCCGTTAAAGTGGGGTACAAACTGGGAGATGCTTGCGTTTTTTACTCCGGCAAAATTTTTAATTTCATCTTTTAAAACATCGTATTTAGCTGCAGTTAATGAGTCGGAATTTTTGAACCCGATTACAATAACATTTTCTTTATCGTAACCTACATCTTTGCTGCGCAGGTAGTTGAGCTGGTAATAAATCATAATTGTTGATACAATCAAAAATACTGAAGTCGCAAACTGGAAAACTACAAGTACGTTTCTTTCGGAAAATTTTTTGTGTTTGGTTTTAATAGCGGATTTTAAAACTCCAACCGGGTTAAACTTCGATAAATAAAAAGCGGGGTAACTGCCTGATATAACCCCAACTATCAATCCAATTACTATTAATACAATTACAAGTAACAAATTATTGCCTATATCAAACGAAAGCTGTCTTCCTACAATTGCATTAAATTCCGTTATAAAAAAGTTTATAAAAATAATTGAAATAAAAAGAGAAATAAAAGTCATCACAATTGATTCGCCTATAAATTGCGTTATTAAATTTCTGCGTCCGGCACCACAGACTTTTCTCATACCTACTTCTTTTGCTCTTTTCATTGAGCGCGCCGTTGATAGATTCATAAAATTAATTGAAGCTATCAACAGGATAAAAATACCAATTGCCGAATAAATTATTATTGTATCAGGATCACCCGAAGGACCGTGTTCGCCCAGTATGTCTGAATACAAATGAATTTGAGATAACGGTTTTAGGTATACGTGACTTGGATAATCCTTTGATATGTATGTTCGCAACAAATCTTTAATTTTAGAATTAAGCTCAGGTAACGAAATACTATTCTGCAAAAGGACATAAGTATAACACCCGATAGTATTCCAATTGTCCAGGTATTCCGGGGTTATAACTTTTTCATAAGTAGAAAATGAAATAAGGTAATTAAAATTATTTGATGAATTTTTAGGAAGGTCTTCAAGCACGGCTGTAACCGTGCACGTAAAATCGTTATTTACCTTTATTGTTTTACCCATCGGGTTTTCATCGGCAAAATATTTTTCGGCAGTACTTTTTGTTAAAACGATTGAGTACGGTTCAGCCAAAGCAGTTTTGGGATTCCCGGCAATAAATCTATAAGTGAATATTTCAAAAAAGGAATTCTCGGCCCACCTGCCGAAGTCTTCAAAAAATTTCATGTTGTTCCCGGCATCGAGGATTACACCGTTGCCCATATTACGGAAGCGTACCTGGTTTATTACTTCCGGGTAATCTTTTACCAGCGCCGTACCTATGGCATTATTTGTTAGTGCTATAAACTGCCCGCGCCCGCCGTAATCTAACTCTACCCGGTAAATATTATCATAGTTCTCATTGAATTTATCAAAGCTGAATTCAAACCGAACATATAATAGAATTAAAATAAAACAAGATAACCCCAGCGATAATCCAAAGACATTGAGAAATGTATATGTTTTGTGCCGGACTATATTTCTCATTACAACTTTTAAATAATTTTTAATCATCTTCCTGCCTTATTGAGTTTGATAAAAAATCAATCATTTATAAAGATGAATAAAGAATAGAAATGTTGCTATCCGGGATTATTTTTTTCAGTCATCAGCAATAAAAAAATCCAAATGATACAGAGAATTGAATGATAGTTTGAAAGATATATAAATGTATCTTGGAGTGGTTCAGCCGGCTTAACATATCAACCTTGAAGGTTCTTAAAACCTTCAAGGTTTTCAAATTTAAAATCTACTCATACTTTATTGATTCAACAGGGTTGCTTAAAGCAGCTTTAATTGTCTGGTATCCAACCGTAAGGACAGCTATTACCAATGAAATAAACCCAGCAGCAATGAATAGGGACAAATTCAGATCGATACGGTAAACAAAATCAGCTAGCCATTTTTTCATAAAGTAATAAGTAAACGGAAAGGCAACTAAATTTGCTATGATAATCCATACCGCAAATTGTTTTGATAACATCGTTGCGATACCGAAAACCGAGGCTCCCAAAGTTTTTCTAATCCCGATTTCTTTTGTCCTCTGTTCTGCGGTAAAAGCGGAAAGTCCAAATAAACCGAGACAAGAAACAATAGTTGCAATAACGGCAAATATGTTAAATACACTGCTCATTTTGTTTTCCATTAAATACAATCTATTATATGAATCATCTAAAAACTCGTAAGAATACGGGTAGTCGGGAGCGTACTTTTTCGTAATACTTTCAACGGCGGCAACGGCTTTTTGAGTTTCATCTTCTTTCAGTTTGATAAAAATATATGTATGCCACGGACGGTACATTTTAAATACGAACGGGCCAATGGGGCTATACAGCGATCTTGAATGGAAATCTTTCACTACTCCGATAATTCTCAAATTCCTTTTTTCTTCGGGAAAGGCAGGATGACCAAAGTAAAGCGATTTGCCAACCGGGTTATCAAAATCCATCATCGAGGCGGCGGTCTCATTAATTAAGCAAGCGTCTGTTGAATCCGTTGCGAAATCTCTTGAGAAAAACCGTCCTTTCACCAACTTCATCCCAAATGTCGAAAGAAAATAATAATCAGCCATGGTGTACTGCATGCCTCTCGGCGGCTCATTCATATGCCCTTCCCAGTTAACCTCAATATACTGACCAACATCAAACGGGCGCGTTGCCGAAGCGGTAACATTTTCAATCAACGGATTTTGTTTTAACTCGGATTCAAAAGCGTCGAATTTCTTCATCAATTCCGGATTGTTGGCTATTGTAATAATGCGATCCCTTTCCATTCCGCTGTCTGTTTCCTGAATGTACCTCATTTGTTTTGATACTACTAAAGTGCACACAATTAGTCCAATTGAAATTGCAAATTGTCCGATTGTTAAAATCCTTCTAAAATATAAACCGTTTTTGATTAAACCCGATTTCCCTTTCAGCACAGCAGCCGGTTTAAATGAAGAAAGAATAAATGCCGGGTAACTGCCCGCAGCAATCCCGGAGATAAGCACCAAAGCTAAGAGTTCAACAACTTTAATAAATACATTTCCGTTCAACAACTCTAAGGACTTGCCCGTGAATTGGTTGAAATAAGGAAGCAGCACAGCTACAAGCACAACAGCAAATATTAGGGAGATAAATGAAACAACTATCGCCTCGCCTAGAAATTGATAAACCAACTGTCTTTTATGCGCACCAAATACTTTTCTTACTCCTACCTCTTGGGCTCTTTTTGTTGCACGCGCTGTTGAAAGATTTGAAAAATTCGCGAATGCGATAATCAACACAAAAATTGCAACTGCCGAAAAAAGGTAAACAAGTTTAACCAAGCCGGGTTTTCCGTCTTCGTATAAATGAATGGACGAATACTGCTGAAGTTCCGGGTAAGCTTCCCATTCCGGGGCGACATTGATCTTATAGAAATCTTTTATCTTTTGGTTGAATGCTTCTTCGGAAGTATTTGATTTCAGCTCAATGTACGTCCAGCCCGAAAACTCCCAGCTTTCCATTCTTTGCTTCGTCATTAAATCAATCCTACCGGCAATATTAAATTGAAGTGTCGAGTTTGCGGGCATTTTTTTTACGACTGCCGTTACTTTGAAATCCCTTTGATAGACATCCGAGTATAGACTTTTCCCGATCGGATTTTCATCACCGAAATATTTTCTTGCAGTTTCTTCCGTAATTACAATTGAGTATCTGTCCTGTAAAACAGAGTTCGGATCACCCGCGAGAAAATCGAAAGTAAACATTTTGAAAAACGCCGGGTCGACTAAATAGATATTCCATTCATCGTAAACTCTGTCCTTGTATTTTAACAACGATCTCACCCAGGGAATAAAATTGGTATAAGCTTCAATTTCCGGGTACTTGTCTTTCATCTCTTCACCCAAACGCAAAGATGAACTTGTGATGATTTTTTCATTACCGGTAATAGTATTTACTCTATATATTCGGTCAATATTTTTGTGAAATTTATCGTAGCTTAGTTCGTCCGCAACCCACATCGATATTAGAATAAAACAAGCCAATCCCACTGCGAAGCCGGATATATTAATGAATGAATAACCTTTGTGCTTCGCCATATTTCTAAATGTAAGTTTCAAGTATTTTGTAAACATTACAGCCCCCCAATAAATGCTTGTTAGTATAAATCTCGGAATTGATTTAAATGCCTGAGTGTAAAACCAGAGATACGCGAGTAACCAACCTTTCTCAAAACATATTTCATTATAAAATTCTTCAAAGTCGCCGAGAACAATTTCGCGATTGCTCTTTCTGTTTGTGACGGATAAAATCCATCGCGCTATGCGTGGCGGTTTTTTCATTTTCCCCTTATTCGTACTTTAACGAATCTACGGGATTTGCTGTAGCTGCTTTATATGTCTGGATTGTAATAGTAATTAGAGATACCAACAATGTAATACCGGTTGTCATTATCAGAATACCGAAGTCAACATTTGTATGAATAGGAGATACAAAATCTAAGAAACTATTTGCTGCCCAATAGGCAACCGGTAAGGCAAAAATATTTGACAAAATAATGAACTTTAAGAAATCTTTCGACAGCATTGTAAGAATTACAGGCAAAGTAGCCCCCATAACTTGCCGTATGCTGATTTCTTTCCTTCTTTTTCTTACGGAATAAGTAGCAAGAGCAAATAAACCCAAACAAGAATATAACAACGCCAATACACCGAGCATCCCCATAACTTTAAGTAAAATCCATGTATAGCTATTAACATTTCTGAAATATTCATCTAAAAAGTAATAAGTAAACGGGGTACCGGGGGAAAGTTCATTCCATATATTATTAACATAATCAGTAATTACAGATTCTTTATTCTTGTCTCCGATTTTTATTAAAATATAACCCGGATTATCCTTTTCAATATAAAAAACAGATGGAGCGATAGGCCAGAAAGTATTGTCAAAAAGAAAATCATTTGAAACACCTACTATCTTGCATTTCTTTTCTCCAATTTTTATAGTTTTCCCGATTGGATAGTCCCATTTAAGTCGATGAGCAAATAATTGGTTAATAATTATATTATCATCTTCTTGATATTCTTTTGAAAATGGTCTTCCCTGAGATATTTGCATTTCCATAGTGTTAAAAAAATCGTAATCAATACCATAGTAATAGGCAGTTAATGAGTTATCAGTATCAAACCCTTCCGGAAGGACATTTTTTTTTGTTTGCCAATTTCCGGGAATAGACATTGATACAGTAGTGTTTAGAACACCCGATAAATTCCTTAATCTTTCTTTAATAATTGGGTAAGATTTTTTTATCTCATTAGTGAGAGGTATAGCGATTACTCCTGATCTATTATAGCCTAAGTCACTATTTATGATAAACTCTGATTGTTTTTGAAATACCAACGTTAAGACAACAAAAACAATAGAAATGGAAAATTGAAGAATAACCAATATTTTTCGAAGCTTATTTTGTCCTTTTCCCTGCACAAATATTCCTTTTAATATTTGGACCGGACGAAATGATGAAAGAAAAACAGCCGGATAAATTCCAGCAGCAAATCCGGTAATAAGAGATATTATTATTGAAAAAAATATTATTTTCTCATTATCCCAAAAGGGAAAAGAAGGAATCAAGGGACTTAATGAACTGAAGAATGAAGTAACCAGATTATATACTATAATTGCAATAGGATATGCAATAAAAGCTGTAATTACGGATTCCATCAAAAATTGTTTCGTTAGTTGCAATTTGCCTGCACCAATAACTTTGCGTATACCCAGCTCTTTTAAACGTTCAGTATAACGGGCTGTTGATAAATTCACATAATTGAAAATTCCTATCAAAAGGAAAAGAAATCCAATAAACAATAAAATGATAGCCCCGGTAGTAGGGGAATAATTAGCAAATCTCTGTATGTGAGGTGCCGTATTAATTAACCCTTTCGTCGGAAAGAGATATAGCTGCTGAGGTGAAGTGATAGAGTTGTCATAGTATTTTGCACGTAATGATTCTAACTTATTTTCTACCTGTTTTAGATTTGCTCCCTTTTGTAGTTTTACGAATCCGGTCAGGTTGTTATTATCCCAGTTGTCCAGTGAACCATATAAACTTTTCGCGGCTTCAATGGGAACAATAATTTGTCCGTATAAAGATGAAATAGATTGTTGCTCAGTCAACTCTTTGAAAACTCCTGTCACGACAAGATCCATTTCATTTTCGAGAGTCATTACTTCACCTATAGCATATTTATCCCCAAAATATTTCTCAGCAATTTTTTCACTTATAACAACTGATCTGGGTTTTGAAAACATTGTCTCAACATTACCCTCGATTATATTGAAAGTAAAAAATGAGAAAAAATTTGTGTCGGTGAAAAGGACCTGACTTTCATAAAACTTTTTTTCCTTATAACTAATTATCGATTTACCCGGATCATAGAACCTGGTAAAATCTTCGATCTCAGGGATGTCGTCCTTGAGTGAGGATACTAAGGGAAACGGGATATAAGCAGTATGTTTCTCTCCGCTACCTGAATTCAGTACCTGAACTACATTATAAATTCTGTCAATATCTTTATGAAATGAATCGGCAGTCATCTTCCTAATGAAAAAGGCAAACATTACTAAAAATATTCCTAATCCTACTGCTAAGCCTGAAATGGTTATAAAGGAATACATTTTCTGCTCAAGGAGCTTTCTTAGAGCAATCTTAAAATAATTACCAAACATAACTACACCCCAATACAAATTTGTAAATAAAAATTTTGGAATTGATTTAAATGCTTGAATGTAAAACCAGAGATACGCGAGTAACCAGCCTTTCTCAAAATATATTTCATTATAAAATTCTTCAAAGTCGCCGAGAACAATTTCGCGGTTACTTTTCCTGTTTATGACGGATAAAATCCATCGCGCTATGCGTGGCGGTTTTTTCATTCTTATCAATTTATGTCTTTGCCCAATGAAAACGGCAAATATTACTAGAAATACTCCTAATCCTACGACTAAGCCTGAAATGGTTATAAAAGAATACATTTTCTGCTCAAGGAGCTTTCTTAGAACAATCTTAAAATAATTACCAAACATAACTACACCCCAATACAAACTTGTAAATAAGAATTCTGGAATTGATTTAAATGTTTGAATGTAAAACCAGAGATACGCGAGTAACCAGCCTTTCTCAAAATATATTCATTATAAAATTTTTCAAAGTCGCCGAGAATAATTTCACGGTTACTTTTTCTGTTTACGACGGATAAAATCCATCGTGCTATAAGTGGCGTCCTTTTCATTTACTATTCGTTACTAATCGAGTTAATGGGATTTGCAGTTGCTGCTTTAATTGACTGAAAACTTACCGTAATTATAGCAATAAGCAGTGCAAAAATTCCCGCGATAAAAAATACCCAGATGTTAATCTCTACACGGTATGCAAAATCTTGCAGCCAATTATTCAAGAAATAATAGGCTATAGGCCAGGCAACTATATTAGCAATCAACACAGATTTAGTGAACTCTTTATTCAGTAAAAATAATATGCCGGTAACATTAGCTCCTAAAACTTTCCTAATGCCTATTTCTTTTTTACGTCGTTCTGATATAAAAGAGGCTAAACCTAAAAGTCCCATGCAACCGATGGATACTGCTAGAGAGGAAAATATTTCGAAAATAAAGCCCAGCTTTTCTTCAGCGTTATATATATTATTAAAATACTCATCAAGAAAGAAATACTCAAAGGGATGATTTGGTGCCAGCTCGGACCATTGTTGTTTTACCATTTTCATAGTATTTAATATATCTGCTGTGTTTAGCTTTAAAGTAAGTCTGCTTGCAGAATCCGGTGAGTAATCAATCAAACTCGGGCCTATTTTTTCATGAAGTGATTTGTGGTGTATATCCTTTATAACTCCAATAACAGTTCTTGTTTTTGGTTCTTCAGGATAGAGCCGGTATCTTATTTTTTTACCAATTGGGTTTTTCCATCCCAATCCTTTAGCGGCAGTCTCATTTATAAGGACAGCATCTTCATCTGTTTCCATTTTATTTGAAAATCCTCTCCCCTGTAAAACTTCAATTCCATATGTTTCTAAAAAATCATCATCAATACTAAAACGTTCAACCTGGAATGTTTGGTCATGATCCTCCGGCAAGCAAGTGAGCTGCCAGTATTCTTTCTCCCCGGGAACCATGAGTGAACTGCAACAATGAATTACGCCTTTTATATTAGATAATTCATATTTCGTAGTTTTGATATTATTTTGCGTAGTGGTATCCCGTAGAGGAATAACAAGCATCTGCTCTTTATTAAAACCGAGTTTTGTATTTCTCATGAAATACAATTGATCGTTAATAACTGTTGTCCCAACGATCAATATTATCGAGATTGCAAATTGAAAAACAACGAGCAGACTTCGAAAGTGTGCACCTCTAAAATTTTTGAACATTTCCTTTCTTAATACTTTTACAATTCCAAACCTTGAAAGAAAAAAAGCAGGGTAGCTGCCTGCAAATAATCCTACTACTAGGGTAATACATAACATTATACCTAACCGATTTAATGCTATAAAGTCTACTATTTTTAGATTCATCCCAACAAGATTATTAAAAGAAGGCAACACGATTGCAACAATTATCATAGCAAGTATCAAAGATAACACAGCAAACAAAAATGATTCGCTCAAGAATTGATGAATAAGATTACCTCTGCCTGCGCCAAGTACTTTACGGATACCTACTTCTTTTGAACGTGTTGCAGAGCAAGCAGTTGAAAGATTCATAAAATTAAAACACGCTATTAATAAAATAAGTAAACCTATAGCAGCAAAAATATAGATATAACGGATATCACTATTAACCCCCAGCTCATGCGCAAAATGTGAGTAAAGATGAATTTTAGATAGTGGTTGAAGATTCCATGTATATTCTGCATTTATTTTTTTTAACATATCACCAACATGATTTTCTATAAAGTCCGGCAACTTCATTTCCAGGTCTTGGTAGTTTGTTCCTTCTTGAAGCAAGAGATATGTCTGGTAGTACAGGAATCCCCAATTTTCAACTTCCTCCGGCACTGTTTTATATAATGTTTCGAATGATGCCAGAATATCAAAAGTGAAATGAGAATTCTGCGGCGGCTTTTCAACAATTCCTGTAACTGTATAATCTTGGTCATTATTTATTGTAATAACCTTTCCAATAGGATTTTCGTTACCAAAATACTTTTCAGCTAGTTCTTGTGTTAGGATTAGAGAGAAGGGAGTTTCTAGTGCGGTTTTAGGATCTCCCTTTATAAGCTTGAATGAAAAAACATTGAAAAACGATTTGTCAACATAAAGCGGCGCAAACTCAAAAAAATGTTTGTTCTCGTAACTAAACAAATTGTTATCCGGATATTTTATTCTCACTGCATCCAGCACCTCAGGGAAATCACTAACTAACGCAGGACCTGCAGGTGCTGCAAGTATCGACAACTCAATAGGATTATTTCCTATTTTGCCATCAGTAGCTACTCTATAGATATTGTCAGCATTTTTATGAAACTTATCATACGAAAGTTCATTAAATATAAATTCTGAAATTAGGATACAACATGACAGACCAACAGCAAGTCCCACAATATTAACAAACGAATATACTTTATACTTCTTAATATTTCTCAACGCTATAGTTAGATAATTCTTAAACATAACTATCCCCCAATAAAAGGTTGTGAATAAAAATCTTGGTGCTGATTTAAACGCTTGAATGTAAAACCACATGTACGCATACAGAGGCCCTCTATTAGAGCAGACTTCATTAAAAAGCTCTTCAAAATCGCCAAGAATAATTTCGCGATTGCTCTTTCTGTTTGTGACGGATAAAATCCATCGCGCTATGCGTGGCGGTTTTTTCATTTTTCTCTTATTCGTACTTTAATGAATCTACTGGGTTTGCCAGTGCAGCTTTGATTGCTTGTAAACTCACAGAGATAATTGCAATTATTAATCCGATTATCCCTGCGAGTAAAAAAATCCAAAGAGTTAATTCAATTCTATATGCAAAATTTTCCAACCATCTATTCATTAAATACCATGCAACGGGCCATGCTATAATATTGGCAATAAGCACGACTTTTGAAAATTGCTTTGAGAGTAAAACAAGTATATTAATTTCGGATGCTCCCAATACTTTTCTTATTCCAATCTCTTTTGTTTTTTGTGCGGCGATGAATGACATCAATCCGAGCAAACCGAGACATCCGATAATTATTGATAGAACAGCAAAGATTTCTATGATTGTAAAAATTTTATTTTCCGCATCATATTGACTTCCGAGATACTCGTTGTAGAACTGCATATCGTAAATATATTCGGGATAACCTGCTTCCCAATTTTGTTTTATATAATCCAATGTAGCCGGAACATTATTCGGAGAAATTTTAACCGACATATTTGAGAAATAATTTGTTCCGAAATTAGTAAGTATTACCGGCGGAACGGTTTCATGCAAAGATCGAACGTTAAAATTCTTTGTAACTCCTATTATATTACCTTTATACCTACTTACCTCAATCGGTTGATTGATTGCTTCCATAGGATTTGCAAAGCCCATCTTTTTTAGGAAAGATTTATTTATTATAAATTTATATAACGTGTCACCCTCAATATATTTCGGTAGAAAGTCGCCTGCCAAAAGTTTTATGTCAAATGTTTTCTGGAAATTCTCATCTATAAAAATTAACTGTACCAAATCCCTTTCTCTTTCACCTCCTTCATTAAACGCTGCATAAGTCTGCATAATTTGTTGTGAACTCGGAGGTGAGAAAGAGTATGAAACATTTTGAATATTGGGATTGGCAAGAAGTTGGTTTCTTAAAGTTTCACATTTGGATTCATCATATTTTGGAATATATACATTTATTATCTGTTCTTTGGAAAAACCCAGATCTTTATTTTTTATTAAATTAAGTTGACTTGATATCACAAGCACAGATACTATTAATGCCTGCGCAATAATAAATTGAATTCCAACAAGGCTGTCCCGAACCGAATAGCCTTTTGATTTTTTAGTGT
This sequence comes from Ignavibacteria bacterium, assembly GCA_050117315.1. Classification (GTDB taxonomy): domain Bacteria; phylum Bacteroidota; class Ignavibacteria; order Ignavibacteriales; family Melioribacteraceae; genus JANQIV01. The sequence continues at coordinate 21,763 of JASFMY010000017.1, read as the reverse complement.
TGAGTTTATTCTTGAACGATTCAACAGGATTGAATCTTGATAGAAAAACGGCGGGATATATACCGGTTAACAAAGAAACCAGAACAAACATACCGACTAAAAATATAGGGACGAAACGGGAATCGAATAACGAAAGTTTTATGCCATTGGCAAGAAATTTATTTAGTTCCGGTACTAACAACCATGCAAGCAAAAATGCCAGAATAATCGAAATTAGTGTGTAATTGATGGACTCGCTCATATACTGGCGTATCAACTGTAACCTGTGAGCGCCAAGTACTTTCCTAACTCCCACTTCTTTTGACCGCTTGACCGCCTGTGCGACGGAGAGATTAACAAAATTTATACTTGCGACAATCAATATCACCAGACCGATAAGTGCAAAAATTAATATTGTGTCTTCGCCCGTTGTATAAGTCATGTATTCATAACGTGTATCATTGTGCCAACTGGTTAAAGGAAGAAGTGAATAATTGTCAGTCTCTATTTCTTTTTCACTCAAGTATTTCTTCTTAAATGCATCGAACCCACTTAGAATATTTTGTGGCTTTATATTGGGTGGAAGTAAAACGAAAGTCGCGTTCGCAGTTGATGTAACGTTCCATCGATTCATATCCATTCCCAGAAAATCTTTGTAAGAGCTTTTACGGATGCAATAGCAGTATAAGGCAGACTAGTATTAGGAGGAGGATCTTTTACTACTCCGACTACTGTTAGATCAATAAGATTATCTATCTTAATATTCTTGTCTAAAGGAGAGTTATTGCCGAAATATTTTTTTGCTATTCCTTCCGTGATAATAATTGAGTTCGGATCTTTCAAATTATTTGTGGGATATCCCATAATGTATTCAACATCAAACATTTTAAAAAATTGCGGTTCGGTAAATAAAATGTTGTTTTGGGTAAATAATTCGGTGTCAACTGTGATTTGAGTTTCCTCAACACCATATATTTGTGTGGCGGCTTCCAACTCGAGGAAATCATTACGCATTGCTTCTGTAAAAGGGAATGGATTTCCTAAAGTATTTCTCGTCTGTGACGGATGCCTTTCCTCCCTAGCAACAATATAGATTCTATCGGCTTTGGAATAGAATTCATCAAAACTCGTTTCATAAGTAATGAATAGAAATATCAAAATGCAGCTAGCCAGTCCTGTTGCCAGCCCGAAAATATTTATAAATGAGTATCCTTTGTACTTAAAGATATTCCTAAATGAAATTTTAAAGTAATTTGAAAACATAGTTATTCCCCAATATAAACTTGTAAATAGAAAACTTGGAATTGATCTGAATGCTTGAGTGTAAAACCAAAAATATGCATACAACCAGCCGTAATCTGAAAGTCTTTCATTATAAAACTCTTCAAAATCACCGAGTACAATTTCACGGTTACGTTTCCTGTTTGTGACGGACAAAATCCATCGCGCTATGCGTGGTGGTTTTTTCATTTTTATTTATTCGTACTTAAGTGAATCTATCGGATTTGCACGCGCCGCTTTAATTGCCTGATAACTAACGGTAACGATGGCTATTACGAGAGACAACAAACCTGCGACTAAGAAAAACACGGGACTTATGTTAATCCGGTAGGCAAAATCATCCAGCCATTTAGTTGAGCCGTAGTATGCAAAAGACCAGGCAACAACATTGGCAATAGCTATGAGCACAATAAATTCCCTGCTTAGCAAATAGGCAAGTTTAATTTCCGAAGCACCGAGAACTTTTCTAATTCCTATTTCTTTTGTTCTCTGCTCTGCGGAAAATGAAGCGAGTCCGAACAATCCCAAACATGCTATTACAACCGCAAGAATAGAAAAGTAACGCAGCAATCCGAGCATTCTGGTCTCGCGTCTATACATTCTATCTAAATCGGAATCTACGAATTTGCATTCAAACGGGTAATCAGTGACTACAGAATTCCATGACTTCTCAAGATTACTAATTGTCTCTTGTAAATTACCCGGATTTAATCTGAGGATTATGTATTGTAAATTACCGGGAACAAGCCCCATAGCCACCGGCTCTATTACTTTTTTTACTGAAGTAAAATTAAAATCTTTCATTACTCCTATGATTTTCCCCTGCGAGAAAAAATCGAATCGTGCTCCAATAGCGGATTTGTTATCAAGCCCCATTAATTTTACAACTTCTTCATTTACGAGAACGCCACCAATAGTATCAATATCTGAGATTTCATCGGCTGGAAACTCACTTAAGAACTCTCTCCCTTCTAATATTTCTATCCCCATAGTCTTGCAATAATTGTAGTCGACAAAATTTATTCCAACCAGAACTTCTTGGTCGGGATCTTTCCCATCCCATTCGGCTCCACCTGCGTTGCTTCCAATATTATAAGGAGGATCAATGGCGGCTGAAACAGAAGCGACTCCTTGAGTATGTTCAAATTCAGACTTAATAACATTATAATTCTTATTTATATCACCTCTCATTTCCAAGTAAACCAAGTTTTCTTTATCGTAGCCCAAATCCTTTTCTTTGATGAATGTTATTTGTTTGTAAACCACAATGGTAGCAATTATAAGAAATACGGAAAGTGAAAATTGAGTAACAACTAAAATTTTTCTGAGACTAGAATTTTTAATTCTGAGTGTTTTTAATCCTTTTAAAACTAGAACAGGTTTAAATGATGAAAGATATAGTGCGGGGTAAATACCTGCTAAAATTCCGGTTACTACCGTAATCACGATAATTCCGACAAGAAAAATTCTATTACTTAAAATTGATGACTGCACTTCCTTTCCGGTCAGTTCATTGAACTCACCTAATAACAAAGCTACGATTCCCAATGCCAAGATTAATCCGATAAAGGACAACAGCAGAGATTCACCAAAAAATTGTTTAATCAGACTGGAACGCATGGCACCAACAACCTTTCGCATTCCTATTTCTTTAGCCTTATTAGCCGACTTTGCCGTAGAAAGGTTCATAAAATTTATACATGCAATCAACAAGACAAAAACGGCAATTGCAGAAAATATATAAATATACTGAATGTCCCCGGTTGAATGACCGAAGCCGAAATAAGAATACAAATGTAAACGGCTCAAAGGGGCTGCAATATAATCGTTTGTAAATTCCGGTCTAACTTCCCTTAATGCGGCTGTTAACTTCCTATTTACATCTTGACCATTTACATTGGATGCTAGTTGAATAAATGTAGTAAGATAGTTACTGTACCATCCCTTGGAATATTCACCCACTTCTTTGCAAAAACTAAAAGGAAAGGCAATTGCAAATGAGTAAGAAACATTGTGGGGAAACTTTTTAAAAACTCCCGTAACAATAAAGTCATATTTGTTATTTATTGTCAGAGTCTTGCCGAAAGGATCATCGTCCCCGAAATATTTATGAGCAATTTCGTCGTTAATTATAATGCTAAACGGATTATCAAGTGCGGAAAGCTTGTCTCCTTTTAGAAATTCAAATGTAAACATCTCCAGGTATGTTGAATCAATACCAACAACATTCGATTCATAAAATTTATTCTCTCCATTGCTTACAAGAACTTCAACATTTTTTAATCTGCAAGAATTAACTATTTCAGGTATTTTCTCTTTAAAGTATGGAGCGCTTGCAGTAGGTGTAACCGCAATATGGTAAGCTTCACCGGAATAATAATAATCCTGTTCAAGCCTGTAAATACTTTTTATATTTTCATTATATTCATCGTAAGCTAATTCATCTTGTACCCATATATAAATAAATATACAGCAAGCCATGCCCAGTGCTAAACCAAAGATATTTATAAATGAATAACCTTTATGCTTAAGAATATTTCTTAAAGCAATTTTTAAATAGTTTTTAAACATAACTACCTCCCAATAAACGCTTGTCAACAAAAATCTTGGAATAGATTTAAATGCTTGGACATAAAACCAGATGGCAGCATATAATCCGCCTCTATCTGATCTAATTTCATTATAAAACTCTTCAAAATCACCGAGTACAATTTCACGGTTGCTTTTCCTGTTTATGACGGATAAAATCCATCGACCTATACGTGGCGGTTTTTTCATTCTTATTAATTTGTGCCTATGCCCAAATCGGGAAGACTTGTCCAAAGTAAATCCTGAACTTTACGCAGTTCATTTAGCGCCGTCATTCCGTCTTCGGTTATTTTATAATATCGTTTACTTCTTCCTCCCCTTTCGGGTGTCGGGTTACCCTGGTATGTCTTTAAGTACTCCCAATTTGTTAAGCGTTCAAGGGAATCATAAATGGCCCCAACGGACCAGTCATGCCCTGTTGCTTCAATAACCTTTTTTCTAATCGTAACACCGTAAGCATTATCTTTTAACCGCCAAACTGTTAAAAGAACCAGCTCATCGGCACGTGAAAGTATCTTTTTCATTATTTCCTCTGGATTTGAAATTTATTTATTCGGAAAATAGAAAATATCCAAACGACGTAAAAGTTAATTGTTCGGTTTTCCGAATAAATTAGTCGAGTAAAATTCTAAAAGGTTCCAACGATATCATTCGGGAATTAAAAATGCTTTCTTTTATTTCAATCCCTCCGGATTTAAGAGAAAATGAAAGATTTGCGATAGAAAGGGAATAGGTAATTATTCTACGCACTACGAATGCATCCAGGTGACAAGGTAGGTAAAAAAGGGCATGCAAATTAGTGCTCTAAAACCCCTTATGCATCAATCGCTAAAGCAAAATTAGATTTTAATCGTTGCATATTTTTTTGGAGAGCATCTTCTTTCCTTTTCTTTTAACAGCCGGTATTATTTTTTATAAATTATAAATATGAATTAACTTATATCATGTTTACCATGACACTTCTGCTATCGTATAAATCTCCAATGCCGATCCTGATGGTAAATCAATTTTACAAAACAGCATTACACCTTCATCAGTAGTATAATTGGCATATTTTTCGCTTCTTAAATACCCGCTACCCTGCACCGCAACTACATCACTCCAATACTCATCCTCATCCAGAGTATAAATCATTGACAATGCTCTCCAAAGAGGAGACGCAATGCCAATCACGTAAATATGATAATCGAAATCACCCGAAAATTCTACATCTTTTGTATCATGCCAATAGTAAGGAGCTGATTGATAACTTATTGTTTTATATAGTTGGTCGTCCCCTGCCAACAGATTTGAGCTATATACAAATAAAAATAACAACAAGAATACAATTAATTTTTTCATAATTACCTCCTATAAATTATTTTAATACCGGCTGTTTGTATTTGTTCATATTGTTGTTACAAGTTCAAGTATACTTGTTACAAATTGGTTTTGGGATTTAGTTTTTATTTAGAACTCACCTAAATCCTCCCCGCCTTCCAAAGTCTCGTACGGCGGGCAGGTCTTAAAAAGAGAGGACTTTATGGTAAAATCCCAAAACCAATTTGGCTTGTGTATATGTAAGCAGTATTTTTTTGTTCATTCTTCAAGGTTCTCTGAACTTATGCATTTAGTCAATATTATATATTGTAAGGTCATATTTCTGTTTTAGTCCCGGTAATAATTTTGCTTTTGCCCTATCATGCATCCTTTTCTGAATTGAGCGGTAAAGATAGTCATATACTTCTTCAATTGGCTTATATCCGGTTTCGAGGTGTTTTAGCCTCCAAAATAATTTAAACGTGTCGTCAATTTTTTCCGGACCAATAATTTCTGATTTTGACATTTGCAGTTCTCGTTTAATCATATCCGGAAATTCACAAGATTGATAATTAATCGTATCATTTAAAACATGATATACCAATCCAGACAATTCATTAGGCTTAAATTGCTCAATAGATTTTTCTTTGACTAATTTTTTTAGTTCATCAAGCGCATTATATGCAAGTTTGTCATCATCAAACTCGAGTACCGTATAAACGCCGTTGATTGGCTCTAGGAAATTTCCTTTTTGTTTTTGATATTCGTTAATTATATCATTTTCCGTAACAGGATCAATCCCGAGTTCATTTTGTTCATATTTACGATAAACTAGACTATTCTTATAATTCTTTCGATCGAGTACAAATTGTTCTTCTTTTGCCAGTTCTAAACGTTCTGCTTCAAACAGAAGATAATCCTCTATAACCATGCGTGTGATGTAACCTTTTAAGATTTCTTTACTTTCAATGGCGCTCTTTAAAACTTGCCTTCCGTAAAAGTTTAGAAAATCCAAGATGAATTTCTCCACCTTTCTGGATTCAATTTCATAACCTAGAATTGGTTCGTTCAAGATATGTTTTATGGAATCCCTGTTGATTTGATTCTTGTTTTCCATTTTGCTTATATAATTATAGAGTATGTTAAAGTTATCTTCATTTACTTGTATTTTCGATTTTTCTATAATTCTGTTTTCATTGTGATTTATTAACCAATGACCTTTTGCCAGTTCGTAAAAGCGTGGAAATTCTTGTTTGAACTTTTCATAACTTTCCTGTTCAGTTAACTCTTTCTTTTTTAAATGCACGATGTAAACACCCGTTTTTGCTTGAATAAAATCGGAAATTTGACCGGTTTCCATTTCATAGATTTCATCACATATATCCCAAACAAGCGCGTAAGGCCATGGAAATCCGTCAACTGATTTTGACAAAATCTCCGGGTCTGCTTTTAAGCTGTCCATCAGCGAAGAAAACTGCTTTGCTGTTTTTATTTTTAATGTGTCGCCGAGCATTTTTTTAAGTTGGTCCATGTTTCTAAATTTGATGAAATCGAAATAATAGTTATATCTTCGTCTTTCGTAAAGCTGCGGTAGGTCGCATTCATCAAGATTTACTTCATCTTTAATTAATCTTTGCTGAACAAGTCCTCTTTTTTTAGTAAGCATATAACAAGCCATATCATTGACTATGTTTTCAATCATCTCATCTTGATAATATCCTTTTTCGTATGCATCAGCGGCAAAATAAAATTTGTTGATGAATTTGTTCTTCCAGGTTTTAATTGAATCATCCGGGGGAGGAGCATTAAATTCTTCGATATAATTATCTATCATTGGTTTTAAATTTTTTTGCAGTTCATAACGTGTAACGGAAATTGATCCTACCTTGAATGCCAGAGATGTGTCGATATTATTATTTGCATTATTACCGCAAGCAAAAAATTGAAGAAGTATAACAAAATTTAGGAAATTATAATTTGAATTTGAGATCATCATTTTTCCTTTTTTTAGCCGGTATTAAATTGTTAAAGTTGCAATTTTTTGTTTACCATGAAATTTCAGCTAAAGTGTAGATTTCCAATACAGATGCACTATCTTTCACTTCAATTCTGTAAGACAAATTGACACCGTAATTAACTCGATACGTTCCACTGTATTCATCACGATCATATATATCTTCATCAATATAAGCCGTCCTTGACCACGGGATATTAGCAGCATGTGCTTCAACTTTTGCATATGCTTCATAATTAGTTGCAACAGCGATAGCATAAACATGCCATGAGAAATCTGCTGCAAAATACCTATGTAAACGATCAGAATATACCTCTGGAGTTGCACTAGTCACTGTTTTATGTACTTCCGCGCTTTCTGCTGATAGATTTAAGCTAAATACAAGAAAAAATGAAATTACGATTATTTTTTTCATAATTATCTCCTATGAATTGTTTTAATACCGGCTGTTTGTATTTGTTAATATTATTATTTCAAAATTATCGAAACAGAATACTCATTCCATGGTTTTATCATCCGGGAAAGCCTGTTCGACGAAATACTAAATCCTTAAAAAAAAGTGTTCAACACTCGTCGAGTTTGGACTGAATCCTGGTTTAACATATTTTAATACGTTCTGGAATATTGTATCATTTCAGCGTCGGGGGATATTGTATTTCCTGCGTATTCCGTTTGGTTTTGTCATTTCAACTCCCCTGGCTTATTTATATACGTTTATTTATTAAAAATTACACTCACTTAAGAGATGCCGGATTTCCAATATATAATTCCGGTGGAAGGCTGCTGTTATTTTTACCAATAACGATAATTATAGCCGAAACCCTACTTTCCAGGTCTTGATTCCCGCGTCCTCACGATCAGACCAAAAGATGATGACTTCTGGACGGCGTTATTCTCCACCTTGCGGTAATTATCATCTTCGATTCGTTATGCCTTTCCGTTGTCCCGATAAAGCCTTCCGTTACGCGGGTGACCCTCTCCGAAGCAGGCTGAAAGAAACTAAAATTGTTAAACAACAGCAAAAAATTTTTAAATAAAATTATAAAAATCGTTGATAAAAAATCAAGATATTAATTAATTTAGAACATTTTAATCAGCTATAGTCGAAAGGTTTGCCGGTCTTAAGTTACTGTATAGACATAAGTCAATGACCAAGAGGCTGTCTCAAAAGTATTCTTGTCATCACGAGCGAAGCGAAGTGATCTCTATTTTGAGCTAAAAACGAAAGATTGCCCGCCTTCCAAAGTACACTTTGTACGGCGGACAGGCTTCGGCAAAAAACGCCTCGCAATGTCTACTCAAAAAAGTTCATTTGGTTTTATAAGTCTCCGGAGGTATTGAAACGAAAAATAAATAAGCTGTTCGATAAAGTATTAAATAAAAAATTTTTAATTTATAGCATTTTCGGATCTATAACAACACCAATTATTCTACAAATATGTACCATTAAATATGACTTTATTATTGATATTAATAATTCTAATTTATTTTTGTCATCTAAATTAAAATTATTCAATCACATAATTGGAGCATTTATGAAAAAGTTGAAGCTGAATATCGAAAATTTAAAAGTCGATTCATTTGACTTTGCCCTTTCTGACGCTAAAGCAAAAGGAACTGTACAGGGTAATCTTCCAACATTTCCCGAAGGGGGAGAGTATACTTGTGATCTCTCATGCCCTGTGGATCCAACTTGTATAAGCACTTGTTTCAGACTAATGTGTCCAACCTCTTTGTGTCCCCCATTGCCGTAATGATACATTAGCAAGATTAGTATTGTATTATTAACCTGACAATAATAAACAATGCAAAAGTATAGTGTAAGAATAATGAAGTAACAATAAATTGGTTACGGAATTTTCCATAGACATCTCACTTTGTAAGAGAGATAAGAGAGAGTTCATAAAAAAAAACAAAATCCGAAACCAAATTTACACCATAACAATGCAACATATATTATTGCCGGAGCAATAGCTCATATGAAACGGATGTGTTATGATTTATTGGTTTATGCTGAGTATGGTCAACTAACAAAGGCTACATTTTACTGTAGCCTTTGTTGAACAGACAAGTATGAATTACAAAATTCACTCATACTTAAGTGTATCAGCCGGATTTGCGATTGCTGCTTTTACCGATTGGTATCCAACCGTAATTAAAGCTATAATTATTGCCGATAAGCTTGAGATAATCAAAACTATATAAGAGATTTCAATTCTGTACGCGAATTCCTGAAGCCATTTACCAATGAAATAATATGCTACGGGCAATGCAATTATAATCGCCGCAACAACAGGGCGTAACGATTCTTTCACAAGTTGATAAACAACATTCAAAACAGAACCGCCCAATACTTTTCGAATCCCGATTTCTTTTCGTTTTTGTTCTGCCGTAAATGACGAAAGCCCGAACAAACCCAAACATGAAATAAATATTGCAAGAATTGAAAAGTATCCTGCGGTTTTGGCAGTTGTATCTTCATTTCTGAAAAGCCATTCAAAGTTTTCTTCCATTGAGCTATATTCAAATATTTGATGGGGGAAATGTTCGTTAAAACGTGTTTTTATTTCATCAATAGTTGCTTCTTTATTTGCCGGCGACAATTTTATTGAAAGCTCCATTTCCCTGTTTATGAACCTAGGATTCCACCTGCTTAGTTGATAGATTCATAAAATTAATTGAAGCTATCAACAGGATAAAAACACCAATTGCCGAATAAATTATTATTGTATCAGGATCACCCGAAGGACCGTGTTCGCCCAGTATGTCTGAATACAAATGAATTTGAGATAACGGTTTTAGGTATACGTGACTTGGATAATCCTTTGATATGTATGTTCGCAACAAATCTTTAATTTTAGAATTAAGCTCAGGTAACGAAATACTATTCTGCAAAAGGACATAAGTATAACACCCGATAGTATTCCAATTGTCCAGGTATTCCGGGGTTATAACTTTTTCATAAGTAGAAAATGAAATAAGGTAATTAAAATTATTTGATGAGTTTTTAGGAAGGTCTTCAAGCACGGCTGTAACCATGCACGTAAAATCGTTATTTACCTTTATTGTTTTACCCATCGGGTTTTCATCGGCAAAATATTTTTCGGCGGTACTTTTTGTTAAAACGATTGAGTAAGGTTCAGTCATCAGTAATAAAAAAATCCAAATGATGCAGAGAATTGAATGATAGTTTGAAAGATATATATATGTGTCTTGGAGTGTCTCAGTGAAATGAAGCCGGCATAACATATCAACCTTGAAGGTCTTAAAACCTTCAAGGTTTTCAAATTTAAAATTTACTCATACTTTATAGATTCAACAGGGTTGCTTAAAGCAGCTTTAAGCGCCTGGTAACCCACTGTAATCAAAGCTACTGCAATCGCCAATATACCCGACATTACAAATACTTCATAAGGCATACTTATTTTATAAGCAAATTCCTGAAGCCACCATTCCGCTACATAAAATGCAGCCGGTAATGCTATTACATTTGAAAGCAGAACCAAGTAGAAAAATTCTTTACAAAGCAAAAAAGTTAAGTTTACTTCGGTAGCGCCTAATACCTTTCTTATTCCTAATTCTTTTTTCTTTTGTTCCGCGGTAAAAGATGCCAACCCGAAAAGTCCAAGACAGGCAATAACAATAGCGAGTACGGAAAAGTACTTAACAAGGTCGAACATTCTTTCTTCGGTTCTATATAGTTCATCGAAATCATCATCAAGAAATTTGAAATCAAAAGGATTATCGGGAACAACAGAAGACCACTTTTCTTCAATAGCATTCACTGTTCGGGGAATATTTTCGGGTGAAATTCTGATAACAATATTTCTCATGTAAGGTTTGTAAACAAAAAAAGCAAGGGGATCTATTTTGTTATTTATTTTTTGAAAATGAAAATTTTTCATTACACCTACTACTGTTCCATTAATACCCCAAAAATCCAATCGTTTACCAACCATTGAACCGCCGCCCATAATTCTTGCCAATTCTTCATTAATAATAAAGTTACCGGTCTCCGATGAATCCGATAACAAATCACCCGAATATTCTTTGGAAAATGTTCTCCCTTCCACCATTTCCATTTTCATTGTTCCAATATAATTGAAGTCAACTGCAGTATGAGAAACCAGCACACTCATCTCAGGATCCTTTCCGTCCCAATCAGCGCCTCCCGAATTGCTGTAAACAAATCCGGGTTCTGATTGAACGCCGGAAGTACTTATTACTCCGGGTGTATTTTCCAAAGCATTTTTTACGGTTTCATACCTTGATCTTAATTCCCCTCTTAAATTAATATACAGCACCTGTTCTTTATCAAAACCAAGACTCTTATTTCTCATGTACTCAAGCTGCTTAAAAACAATTAGTGTACTCACTATTAAAACAATTGAAATTGTAAACTGCGAAACAACAAGTACCCTTCTAAAAAACGAGCCTTTTGTTCCGGACTTTAAATCACCTTTTAAAACCTTAACGGGAATAAACCTGGAAAGAAATAAAGCCGGGTAAGTGCCGGCAATTAGGCCTGTTAAAAAAGCAATAATTATCAAACCGACAATCAAATCTAAATTTGCAAAAATTGAAAACGAAATTTCTTTCCCGGTAATTTGGTTAAACGGATTTAACAAAACCGCAACGATAAGCAAAGCAAAAGCCAATCCAAGAAAAGACATTAAAATAGATTCACCTAAAAACTGCCTTATTATTCCAATTCTATTTGCACCGATAACTTTACGCATTCCAATTTCTTTAGCCCTGTTTGCTGATTTAGCGGTTGATAAATTCATAAAGTTAATGCAGGCGATTAAAAGAACAAACACCGCTATTACTCCGAAAATGTATAGGCTCAGGACTCTACCCATATTTTTTTCAAACCCGCCGTATGAATGAAGGTGAATATCTTTGTACGGAAAAAGCATAAACTGTGTTTTGGTTTCAACATTTTTATGAACAATTTCCGTCATCTTTTTATTCACTTCCTCAATGGATGAACCGGGCACTAACTGTACGTATGTTCTTATTGAATTTGATCCCCAATGCCTGTTCCATCTACCATGCTTTTCCTGCAGCTTAAAAGGCATTGCCAGAGTAAATTGATCCGTTGAATTGGAAGGAATGTTTTGAATAACAGCGGCAACAGTAACATCATATTCGTTGTTAACCGAAATTGTTTTGCTAATAGGGTTTTCTTCTCCGAAGAATTTATCCGCTATATCTTTCGTAAGAATTATTGAATATAAATTTTCGTTAAAGGTGTTAATATTCCCTTGCAGAATCTCTACGGTAAACATTTCAAAATATTCGGGATCAATAAAATGAAGATCAGTTTCTATAAACGAGTTGTCTTTGTATTTAAACAAAGTTTCCTGGGGAAAAGTATAGCGTGCCGTATTTTCAATTTCAGGTATATCACTTTTCCAAACCGGTGCAGAGGGATAAGGTGTTACGTTAACGTGAAATATACCTTCGGTATAAAATTGATTTTCTTCAACCCTGTAAAGGTTATCTATATTCTCGTGATACTTATCGTAACTAAGTTCATCATTTACCCATAAAAGAATAAGAACCGAGCAGGCCATTCCCAAAGCAAGTCCGGCTATATTGATAAAAGAATAAGTTCTCTGCTTGTTGAGATTTCTTAAAGCTATTTTTAAAAAATGACTAAACATTATTTACTCCCGTTTATTCGTATTTAATTGCTTTTATCGGATTTGATAAAGAGGCTTTAACCGTTTGAAAAGAAACAGTGAGCACGGCAATGCCAAGCGCAGCCAAGCCGGACAACGGCATTATCCACAACGGAAATTCAATTCTATATGCAAAATCCTGGAGCCATTGATTCATAAAATACCAGGCTACAGGCCAGGCAACAATATTTGATAGAATTACCCATTTTGTAAATTCTTTTGACAGCAGCATTGTTAAGTTTGTAATTGTTGCGCCGAGAACTTTGCGAACGCCTATTTCTTTGGTTCTTTTTTCAGCCATAAAAGAGGCAAGTCCAAACAGTCCAAGACAGGAAATCATAATCGCAAGAACGGAAAACGAAGTAAATAATCTACCCAATCTCATTTCAGCCTTGTAAAGATTGTCAAAACTTTCTTCGAGGAATATATATTCAAACGGATCTTCCGGGGCGAATTCATTAAAAGTATTTTCCATAAATTTCAATGTATGCTGAATATTGCTCCCGGAAATTTTAGCAAACATTGTATTGTCGTCCCAATCCTTAAATTTTCTCATTACTAAGGGTTCAATTTTTTTATTAAGCTTTTTGAAATGAAAATCTTTTGTTACCCCAATTATTGTAAAATCATCTCCCCACATATTTAATCTCTTCCCGACCGGGTCATCATAACCGATTATTTTTAATGCCGCTTCATTAATTATTATTCCCGAAGTATCCGATAACCGGTTCTTTTCAAAGAATCTTCCATATGTAATTTCTACACCAAAAGTTTCAGGATAATCTTCATCAACACCGGTAAAATGGAACAGCACTTCATTATCCTGGTTTTTTCCGTCCCAGTCAAAATCTGAAGTAGAACTTCCGTAATGTGTAGGAACTTCCGTAGAAACAGCAAGTGATAATACACCGGGATTTTTCAGCATCTCTGTTTTTAATGTTTCCTTTTTATTTTGAATATCGCTGCTAATCCGGAAATAGACTATATTCTCTTTGTTTATTCCAAGCTTTTTATTCTGCATATATTCAAGCTGATTATAAACCGTTATTGTAGATATTATCAATATTATGGAAAGCGAGTATTGAAGTATTACCAAAGTTTTTCTAAAAATTGCTCCGCCTTTTGAAGCACCGTCGGTATTCTTCAAAACTTTGACCGGTTTGAATGAAGAAAGATACAACGCAGGATAAACCCCGGAAAATATCCCGGTAACAAGGGCTAAAACAAAAAATATTAAAAACATATTTACATTTATTTCATTGAACAGGATTTCTTTGCCGGACAGATCATTAAAAAAGGGCAACGTCAAATAAACAATCAGAATTGAAAAGAAAAGGGAAATGAATGCAGTAACTATTGACTCAATAAAAAACTGTCTTATAATTTGATGCCTGTATGCCCCCACAACTTTTCTCATCCCGACTTCTCTTGCACGTTTTGTAGACCGGGCTGTGGATAAATTCATAAAATTTATACAGGCAATTAGCAATACAAAAAGAGCAATTATTGAAAAAGTATTTACTTGAACTATATCACCGTTTCCCTGAATATCTGCGGCAAATTTATTTCCCGAATAAAGATGAATATCATACAACGGCTGTAGATATATTTCAATCGATGATCCCTCGTTATTCTCTTTTATAACATTTTTAATTTTTTCATTTAGAATACTGATGCCGGCATTCTTAATTGTTTTCACATAAGTATAGTAAGAATTAGTTCCCCAGTTTAGATAATTTCCCTCAATTCTTAGCAATTCAAAAGGCACAACAATGTCGAACTGAAGATGAGAATTGGAGGGAACAGTTTTCATTATCCCGGTTACAATTACATTAAAATCGTCAAGCTGCATTTGTTTTCCGACAGGGTCTTCGTTACCAAAATACTTTAAAGCTGTTTCTTCACCGAGGACTATTGAATAATAATCTTTAAGTACCTTGTTTTCGTCACCTTTTATTAAAGGATAAGAATAGAAATTAAAAAAATTAGAATCCGCTAATAAAACACGTTCATTTTGAATGTTATCTTTGTATCTCAAATTTCTTTCGTTGTATTTTACTCTCAACGAACTCTCTATTTCCGGGTAATTATCATTTAATGTTTTAGCGAGAGGCCCGGGAGTAACCGCAACCGGGAAAATTTCACCCCCGGCATAAAATTGGTTTTCAACGACCCGGTAAATGTTTTCACCGTCTTCATTAAATTTGTCGTAGCTTAACTCATCATTTACCCAGAGATAAATCAAGATTGTACAGGCAAGTCCGACAGCTAAACCGAGAATATTAATAAGTGAGTATAACTTTTGACGGGAAAGATTTCTTAATGCGATAAGAAAGTGATTTTTAAACATTTTTACCCAACCAAAATTTTGATATTTATTTAGACTTACGTGAGGAAAAATGGTTGTAATAGTTAGGAGATATTTTTCATTTAAATGGTAAAAATAAATTGTAATTAATAACCGCTCTATTTAAAATGTAACCGCGTTTTCAATGAGCTATAACAACAATACTAATTCAAGGTGATTTATGGGAAAAATATATCCGGTTTACGGTAAAAAACTACTTGCAGCTCTTTTCTTCCTTTTGTCCTTCAGCATGTACAATGCTCAAGTTGTAATAGAAGAGGAGATTGAGATTAAAGTTTTTGAAAAGCTTAATATGACTACAAGCGATGAGGAACATACGATAACAGCTACTCTGAGCTGGGATGAGAGCGAGATTTTGGATACTTCGGTTTATGGGCTAAGAGGGGTTACAACTATATTAGAATCGGTTACACTAGTAAATCTTCATCACCTATAGCAATTAACGGTACTTTTACTACTGAAAGGACGTTTAAAACTACTTTCTCTTTTGTTAGAGATTCACAGGGGGACCATTGTACAAATACAATGAGAATTAGGATTAATATTGATGATATTCCTGTGATAGATTCTGTCTGTGGTAGGAAATGTAGTGGATTTTATACTTGGCAAAATATTGAAATCCCAGAACCACCTACTTGTGAAGATTATGCATGTGAAGATATAGAAGACAGATTTGATAATCCCAAATTCGAATTAAATATTATCAAACCTGAGGATTATACTGGCAATGCTAAAATTTGTAATATGAGTAGTACTTTAGGTATAAATAAACCATTATTTGATGATGAGGAAAGCGAGATCAAAGATGAATTAATACCGGACTTTAATTTCGATATCTGTTATGACCCAAATGATGGTAAATGGCATAATACTGTAGACGAAGGAAAAATTAAATTGAATGTTGTAAATGGGGCATGTATGAATACTATTGAAAGTAGGTTCCCAAACTTAATCTATTCAAAAAACGAACTATCAACTATTCCAAATGATATGGTTTGTAAAGCATTAGAGGACTTTAAAAAACAATTTACTTACGGCTTTCAACCGGAGGATGATAATGAGTATATGATTCTTGAGGCTATTGAGAGGCATGAAGAAATTCATAAAGAGGACTTCGAAAAGTTAATTGAGGATGCTCTCAAAATGAAATCCCCAGATAATATTTTTGGCGACAATGAAAAATATTTGGATTCGTTTAATTTGATTGAAGCTGATTGCACGGAGCCAATTAATTATAATCTAATTAAAAGCAATTCTGAAAAAAATTTTAATATGGTTCTTAAAAGTTTTTCGAAAATATTGAAAGATCTGTGGAAGAGTAATGTTGATCCTGAGAATGAACATTATACTCAAGAAAGAAGCAATTATGTAATTAAGGATTATATTAGAATTCTTGAGGATTTGCATCCGAACAATAATTGTAATTAAACTTTGGAGCAAAAATGAAAAATATAATGATGTTATTGTTTTGTCTTTTCTCACTTAAAATAAATAACTACTCTCAAGTACTTACACAACAGGACAAAGAAAGGATTATCAATGCGTTAAATGACGAAAGTGCCTCCACAAGATTAGGTGTGTTATTTAATATTGAAGAGTTTCAAATAACCGAAGCCGAAGACTCTCTAATACAAAAAATCTGGTCGGATTCATTAGATATGCAACTTCATTATTTGACGGCACTTTATGCAATCAATTCATCAGTTACTTACGATTATACAATCGATTATATCGTATCGTTAGATTCTGTCTCAACCAGTCCTGAATTAGCTGAATACTGGCTTGAATACAAAGTAAGGGCTACCGGGATATTATTTAATTATGGGAATTATCAAAATGTTGATTTGGTATTTGATCTAATTGCAAGAGACAAGCCTGATGTAAATATATTTGTAATACCATTTTTGAAAGAAATTATCCTGGACTTACCCAGCTATGAAACGCAGGCAAAAACAGAGTTAATGTATGCCGCTGAAAATGGTTACCTGCATTCAATTAAAAACCGTGCAACATCTGACCTGATCGATTTATATGGATTTGAATTGTTCGATTATTTCAAGAACTTAATAATAAGTGATAGTACTTTTGCTGTTTCGCAGCTTATTATGAATAGGTTGTTTAATAATTATAGAAATGAAGAAGTTAACACCTTTTTAAGGGAAAGAATTATTAATGAATCAAATCTTATGCATAGATACGCTTTTGTTTTGAAATTAGTAGAATTATTCGGTTTCCCTAACGACTTGATGACTTTGAAAGAAGTTGTAGAACAAGAAGCTGATTCTAGTGAAAGAAATTTAATTAATTTTGAAGTTAGAAACTTCAAATGCCTTAAACCAGACAGCACAGTGTCAGAAACCGAAATGATCGACAGCCTAATCTCTTATAACCATCAGAGTTACAGCTTTGGCTGGATACCGGATACCCTAACATATGACACACTTTCATTAAAGCTAAGTTTAATAGCAACAGACATAGACACAGAGTTATGGACAGATGCGTTAAACAAAACAAATGATTATTTGCTTTATGTTGAAAATGCGTTAACCCTTAATGCAATAAATGATGATGCATACAAATTTTTAAGATATTACGGTGAATACATAAAAGAACGGCTGGGATTATGGCAACAATAAAGTATCGTAAACTCCAAGATTTGTCATTTCGAATCCCCCGTTTTTTGGGGGTGAGAAATCTTAAAAGCGACACGTCGTAGGATGACTTCGGAGGACATGTGCTTATGAAGTAAATTGGTGTAATGCAGATTGCTGGCAATCTGCATTACGGTTTCTCTTAATAACTAAAAAAGCAGATAAAACCTCTTAGATTATTTCTTATTTAAATGGTAAAAATAAATTGTAATTAATAACCGCTCTATTTAATATGTAATCGCATTTTCAATGAGTTATAACAACAACACTAATTCAAGGTGATTTATGGGAATAATATATCCGGTTTACTGTAAAAAGATACTTGCAGCTCTTTTCTTCCTTTTGCTCTGTGCTGCATTAAATGCACAAGTTGTTATTCAAGAGGAGATTGAGATTGGTACAAATGAGAATACAAGCAGCTCGACTCAACATAGCTTGAATAAAAAGCTCTATAGATTAGTTGATGTTATTATTGAAATGCATTATAGCACTGGTAGTTACCCGTCTCCACCCAATGGGACTGGTTACGTTGAAGGTGCGATTAATTTTAAAGGAAAACATTCCTGGGATACCGGGACATATGTTGTTTCTCACGACGGATATATAAAATTTGAAACTCAAGTACGATCCAATTTGAGAATGTACTTTTGTACATATCATCATCGTACAACGTTAGGGCATTCTATTACAGGAGATATTTTAGAATATGTCGGCCCCGGTTCTTCTACAATAACAGTTACAGCTCTAGGTATCGGACCGAATGAAAAAGTGCATGTTGATCTAGCCGATCCAGATGCAATTGAAATTGGAAATAAAGCCGTTGAAACTAATAATAGTTATCATTATGGCCTTAACTCATTTAAAATATTATTAGAGGAAAAAGAGTGTGAAGAAGAGATAGTTGAGTGTACAGATTATGAACCTCAGGAAATTGATTCATCCAATTTTGTAGTTCTTGGTGAAAACGAAGAGTGGCAGTGGACGGATGAGGAAGGTAATTTACAGACTACTAATACAGGGGTTCCATGTGATTATAGAATCCCACCATCTGGTTTTCCTGCTGGTCTAACCTTTGCTGCTTTGACAATAGGGAAATACTCTGGACAGGGGCTCTCTATCTATAAGACATTTGAAGATATTGATATAAATACTTGCATAGATAATAGGGATAGTTCAAACAAGAAGTGGCAATTTGATATAGGTAATATAAGGATGCCAATAATAATCGATATTTGTGAAGACAAAATGACAGCTGATGGTTGGATAAAAGATTTAGGAGACGGGTCAGATGATAATATTCTTAGTACATATATAAAAGATTGCACCAGCTTTTCTGATGTCATATTTGTGATAGACTATTATTGGAAATATAAAACGAAATTGAAACTAAAAGGCCTACAATATGTTATTCCTGATACTGGGAAATTTTGGTTTAGTAAAGGTGTTTATCAACATGAAAAGGGGCACATGCTTCAGCTAGCACAGAATATTAGTGATATTTTTAATAGTAAAGATGGCCTGCAGAAGTTACGAGTAGATGAGTTTAAATTAGATATTAATCAATACCCTTGCCCCGAGGATGCAATTCAGGAAAAGAAAACTGAAATAATTAGTTTACTTAAAAAGGTATTAAAAAGAGGTAGTAATCTTAAAGGGTTTTACAAAGAAATTCCAACTGGAATTTCAGAGGAAGATTATATAGAACTAAAAGCAGATGAATTTGCTGAGTCAAGGTATGAAGATATAAGGGAACGTATAATTGTATGGGCGAAAGAACAACCCTGGTGGGATACAAATGATATACTTTGCAATGAAGTTTTTGAGTAAAAAGTTTGATTTTAAGGAGATTATAAAATGAATACATTAATACGAAGTACATTATTATTCTTTACAATAACGGCCAAACTACTAAGCCAGGATATTTGGAGCTACAGCCCTAATCCTTTTACAGACAGTTTTATTAAGGATTCAAGAAGTGATAGCCTTCATGTATTAAGAGAAGTAATTACCAATGATAGTGTGGGTGCTTCATCTGTTGAGTATTCAATTGCAGTTGAATACCTATATTTATACCATAAAGATACTGAGTCACAATTTTTGCTGGAAAACTTAAATACTATAATTGATACCGCAATTAGTCCAACAAAATTACAGAGTCAATGGGCGAAATTTTATATCGATAAATTTTTCCTTGGTTTATTGGGGAACTTAACCGCAATAACAGGAATGGATTCTGTGGCTAGATACTCCACAGATACATATGTAAAATCAAAAGCAATTTATGATTTAGCAGAAATAGGAATATTTGAATTTTATGACTATGTAAAAGATAGTTATATAAATAAAGAAAATAACATTACATTGGGTCATTTAGTAACTTACGGATATTACAACAGCATATATAAAGAGGAAGTAATTTATATTATTGAGAATGAGTTACGTGCTTTAGATGATGATCATATACAAGTAAGGGAGCTTATAAGATCAATTTCTTATTTAGATAAGCAATATGCACTGTCATTATTAGATGAATATTTCCGCAAAACAGTTGGTAAAGTTCGCCGCACTTATTTCGATGAACTATATTTTTATGATGAACATGGCCAACCAGAACGTACAATGTATGTATTGCCGATAGAAACAGATCCATATTTACAAGGCAGGTATATTCAGAACCCAAGACATATACAAAAGGCAAAGAGATCAAACCATTATCTCGAACCAAAATTTATTAATTTTTTAATTAATGTCGAACTCACTAATAATGATGTGCATTTGAGAAGATTATCTTACCTAAGAGCTTACAAACCATTCAAACCAGACAGCACAGTGTCAGAAACCGAAATGATCGACAGCCTAATCTCTTATAACCATCAGAGTTACAGTTTTGGCTGGATACCGGATACCCTAACATACGACACACTTTCGTTAAGGTTAGCTTCTATTGAGGTAGACATTGATACTCAATTATGGACAGATGCCTTAAATAAAACAAATGATTATTTACAGTACGTTGAAAATGCGTTATCACAAAATGCAATAAATGATGATGCGTACAAATTTTTAAGATATTACGGTGAATACATAAAAGAACGGCTGGATTATTTAGTTCAATAAAAAGGGAATAAAATTTTAGGATAATAAAATGAATAGATTACAGAAAGCAGTACTAATATTGACAATTTTTCAAGCATCACTGTTTGCCCAGACAGTTTATGAGCTGCCGTATAATTCAGAGGGGAATGTTATTAAACTAACAATATCAAATACTTCCGGTACAGAAATCGAGGATATTAAAGTCGCGGCAACTGAATACCCTGAATGGATACAATTCAAAGAAGCATGGCAAACAATTGATACCCTGAATGCAGAAGAAAGATTGCCGGTAACATTTGTTTTTAGTGTGGATAGCGAAGCGCCGTTAAGTACAGAAGAAACAATAAAATTTATTGTCTCGTCAACAGATGGCGAGATGTGGGAAAAGCAGATTACCGTAAAAGCCGGACTGCCTAAAGAATTTACGCTCAATCAGAATTATCCAAATCCATTCAACCCGGAAACAACGATTTCATACCAACTGCCTGAAGAGTCCAAAGTAACAATAAAAATATTCGACATACTTGGGAGAGAGGTTCAGACATTAGTTTCAGAAGAGCAAGAGGCGGGAATTTACAAGCAACAATGGAATGCATCGAAATTTGCGAGTGGAGTATATATCTGCCGGTTAATAGCCGAAACAAATTCCGGCGAACGAAAATATTCAGAAAGAAAATGCTCCTCCTTCGCTAAGAAAGATTCCCTATTATATCGTTCAGGAAATAATATTGAATATTAGTGTCAAAAACTAAATTAAATAAGGGACGAAAAATAAGAAAACCGGTAGGTTTGTCAAAAG
>JASFMY010000016.1:0-74465 GCA_050117315.1 Ignavibacteria bacterium | reverse complement strand
ATTTTTTATTTTCTTTTTATCAAGAATTCTCTAAAGCTTAGAAAAATGGCTTATACACTGAGAGCTTTGTGCCATAAGCAACATAGGTTTGAATTTTGCATCTGAGAACTTCAGCAATCCCTAATTACTGGGTTGTCAAGAACTCCCACAAACGGGATAAGCTTTTCTTGACAACAGATTTCTTATTCTTGTACTTTTTCTACCTTACTGCTATCTGCTACTTCCCTTGTCGAGGAGTGGTCCTCGACAGCCTTGGGATTCCAAAATATCCTTTTAATTTTTTGCCGAAAATCTTTAATGATTTTTGCAGTCTTTTAGAAATATATTTCGATAAACATTTAATGCTTTATTACGAATATCAATCAGGATTACTATTAAAAAAAATGCGTTTACCCCGATGACTTTTTTTACCATTAATCTCTAGCCGCATTAAGTAAGTCCCATTTTTCATTGTACTTCCATTATCATCTTCGTAATCCCAATTGACCTTATGTTTGCCTTTGTCCTGAATTTCCGAAACCAAAGTTCTACAAAGATTACCCAGTATATCATAAATTTTTATATCTACTTGTGAAGTAGCTGAAAGCTCATATTCAAGATTCGTATCATTTGAAAAAGGAGGTACCACTGGAAGTGCATAAAAATCTGAAGAAGGAATTATTTCTTCAGCTAATTGAAAATCAATAACTGTTACTTCATTTTCTTTAATATCTATTTGAGTTTCTAACCTTTGATACCCTACAAATGATGCTATAATCGTATATTTCCCGGACGATATGTTTTCCATCGAATAATTCCCCGTACTATCTGCAACAACAACTAATTCATTTTCAATAAACCCAACATTTGTACCGGGTAAAGCTTGTCCATTTTCTAAAGCAGTAACTTTCCCTATTACTTTTGATTTACTGCTTGCCTTATTTGTATAAATATTACGGATTATATAACGACTTTTTATTTTTATAGTATCTTTACTAGTTGTTAAGTTCAATTCCCAAATTTGAATACCATTACTATCCTGCCCATAACTAAGGTGATTTGATAGTAGTACCACTAATAGTAATATAAATTTTTTCATATATGCCTCATTTTAGAAGCCTAACGGCTGGTTAAGAATATTATTTATGATACTTCCCTACAAATTTAATTCCGTTATTATAAAAGTTCATTTCCATTGGAATAGCTATAGCTCCACTCCTCATGTCCTTAACTAAAAAGTGAGAAATTACTAAGCTATCCTTTTCAATCTTATATTGAAATACTTTAGCTAATTTTGAGTTTTCATACATTTTTAAGGTATCACCATTTACAATAAATTTCCCTTCAAAAGTTTTAGTTTCTTTTTCAAGATTACCTTCACCACTCTTTTCTACTACAATTTTATAAGTATCTTTTAAAAAATGAATTTGCATATCAAAATTATAAAGATATGCAGTTTTATCGGGTTTGGATTCAATCAGATTTTCAGCAATAATTTTTTCAGAATAATTTCTCATCCAAATACCTTCTATTATTGGAGATGAACGTCCAACATAAATTCCTACTTCATCTGATGGAAATTCTTCCGTAGTAATTATAATAGCCTTAACTGCCTTACTATTCCCATTCTCTATTGAAGCAAAATAAGCGCCGGGACACCTAGGATTAAATATTTTTATCAAATGAGTGCCATCTTCAAGAATTCCAAAATTCTCTTCATACACTAGCTCTCCATTTATATTATGAAGGCTAATCTTACAAATATCCTTTTGTAGGATTGTGCATTTAAAATAATTTTGAAATTGATTTTGAGATAATTCTGAATATGTTTTATCAATTTTTTTGATTAATACTCTAAAACTTCCGCAATCAGTTTGAGCAAGTATTACTAAGTTTAGACTTATCCAAAGAGTTATTAGAATTTTCATATAAAAATATATGTGTGTTTAATAGGTCTTGCTGTTAACCCACCCACTTGCCCTGCAGTTCTTTTGCGGGGAAACAGCCCAGTCAGGTAAGCCACTAATACCGTAAATTATTATTTTCAATTTTCTTTATTTCAACCTCAATCGAGCAATAATACTGAATTGAATATATGTATTTATTTAGTTGAAAATTAGAGTCAACTAATTTCCAGCTAAATCTACTGACAAATTTGTCAGATTCAAAATACAACAATAATATTAGTTATTAAATAGATACGTATTAATTTATATTTAACTAAGAACCCGAGACAGTAATTACCACCGCCTTACATTCAAAATTTACCGGTATTAATACAGCTTTTATTTATAAGATGAACTTCACAGCCGCTTCTCCACACTTTTCCCCGTCTATGGCTGCGGACACAATCCCGCCGGCATAGCCTGCACCTTCACCGCAAGGAAACAGACCTTCAATCTGCGGATGCATTAATGTTGCATTATCTCTCGGTATTCTTATGGGAGAACTCGTACGGGTTTCTGCTGCTAATACCTGGCCTTCTTCGGAGAAATATCCTTTTAATTTTTTACTGAAAATCTTTAACGATTTTTGCAGTCTATTAGAAATCTCTTGAGGTATAATTTCGTGCAATTGCGAAGAAACTATTCCCGGAATATAAGAGCAATCCGGTAATGTTGAAGAAATTTTATTATTCACAAAATCCGTAATTCTTTGTGCAGGTGCGGTTTGTGTTCTGCCGCCTGCTTCAAAAGCCGATCTTTCAATTTCTTTCTGCAGTTCCAGCCCGGCAAATACCCCGTGCTCGTTATATTTTTTCCAATCATTTTCATCAATTGAAACAACCAGGCCCGAGTTTGCAAATTTTGAATCCCTCCGTGAAACGGACATTCCGTTTAACACAAGTTCATCTTTATCAGTGGACGCCGGGATTATAATTCCGCCCGGGCACATGCAGAATGAATAAACTCCTTTTCCATCAACCCGGCAGCTGATATTATAACTTGATGCAGGTAAATTTTCATGCCTTTTGTTGGAATGGTATTGAATAGAATCAATTAACTGCTGCGGGTGCTCAATGCGTACACCCATTGCAAATGCTTTCTGTTCAATTAAAATGTTGTGTTTATTTAATAGATAAAAAATATCTCTTGCAGAATGTCCGGTCGCTAATATTACAACGTCTGAAAAAATTTCTTTTTCATTATTTACAATTACGCCTTTCAGTTTATTGTCCGGCAAAATAAAATCCGTTAACTTTGATTGGAAATGAATCTCACCCCCGCAGCTTATAATATTTTCTCTTATTGCCTGGACAACCTTCGGTAATTTGTTTGAACCGATATGCGGGTGGGCATCAATCAGTATTTCTTCATGTGCTCCGTGCTGAACGAATAAATCCAGTATCCTTTTTACATTTCCTCTTTTAACCGAACGCGTATAAAGTTTGCCGTCACTGTATGTGCCGGCACCCCCTTCGCCGAAACAGTAATTTGAATCGGGGTTTACAATTCCTTGCTGCTGAATACTCTTTAAATCCCTTCTTCTTGTCTGTACATCTTTGCCCCGTTCAATAATAATGGGCTTAATCCCCAGTTCAATTAACCGCAGTGCGGCAAACATACCGGCAGGCCCACAGCCGACAATAACAACTCTTTTGCCGCCTTTAACTTCTTCAAAGTTTACCGGCCTGAACAAAGCTTTTTCTTTTTCATTTATATAAACATTTGCCCGGATCTTAAAGACAGGTTTCTTTCTTGCATCAATTGACCTGCGGGTTATTTGCACGGCTGTAACTTCTTCCGGGTTCAATTTCAACTTTTTAGCTGCAAGATTTCTTTGAAAAGAATAATCTTTAATTTTATCCGGCGTAATCGATAGTTCTATTTCTTTAATCATAGTTGGAAATAATTTTAATTTCGTTAACTGTTTAATCCTACATGCAAAAAAAGTAATAATAATCAATTCCCCAAATAAATAATTATTTGATACAACATTTCGCAGTCAATTTCATCTTTATATACACAAGCCAAATTGGTTTTGGTATTTTGCCGTAAAACCCTCTCTTTTTAAGAGAGGATTTAGGTGAGTTCTAAAAAAACAAAATACCAAAACCAATTTACAACAAGTATACTTGAGTCTTTTATAGAAGGCAAAAAAAACTAAATATTCATGGAGGAAAAATGAAAATCCTTAAAATTTTATTCTGTTTGTTGTTCATTATCAGCATTGGTTACTCACAAGAGAAGGTTGAGAAAATGCCGTCGCCTATAGGCGGAATTGAAGCAATAATGAAAAACGTGGAGTATCCTAAAGAAGCAAAAGAAAACGAGATTGAAGGGAAAGTACTGGTTAAAGCAGTAATCGACAAAGAAGGGAATGTAGTTAAAACGGAATTGCTGAAGAGTGAAAACGAACTTCTAGTAAAGGCTGCAATCAATGCAATTGAAAAAACAAAATTTATCCCGGGGGAAGACAAAAGCGGGAACAAAATTGCAGCAGAAATAACAATTCCCGTAAAATTCTAAACTGGATTGTAAGAAGAAGTCTTAAATTTCATCAAACACTTTTAATGAAACCAATAACAAAAAATAACCAATCCCCGAGAGCGTGTTGCGTAACACCAGCATTGTCATAGCGAGGCAGTTTTATCGCCGAAGCTATCTCAATTTATGCGATATCATTAGCAATGAGATTGCTTCATCCCCCAAATCGGGATTCGCAATGACCCTATAGCATACTTCTGCAACTGACTCTTGAAGATTTCGGGGATTTGAAAAGAGTATTAGTTCAGTAAATCGTCTACCGGGGGGAGACAGTCATTGATCTCACTGAAAGTTATTCTCTATTGACCAATGACTTTTTTAATTACATTGCTCGTTGAGAACCACTTCTCGACGAGTGCTTTAACCAGCAACCAAACCGGCTAAAACAAATATTTAACAAAACCAAATAGAAATTTATTGATAAAAAATGATTTATCTAAAACTTGTTCTGCCATTATGGCAGTTGAAATGATTATTTAATAAGGTCAATTGGTTATTTATTAGTTTTAGAACTCATTTAGAAGAATCATTCCGCCATTTATTGAGTTTAATTGATTATTTAAGAATATCAACTTCTCATTTATCAAGTTGAATTGATTATTTAGCCGTTACATTATTTATTTAATGAAATGAAATGGACTTTTAACAAGATAAACCGGGCATTTAGAAGTTCATTTTTGACATTGTGTCAGTGTAAATTAGTATTTATTGATTGCAATTACGCATTAATTAATATTTAGGGGCATTATTGTATTTAAAACCGGTATTATGCCGGTTAATTGAAATGAATTTAAAATTTATTACTATTCAAATCAAAATATGATTTACATTAATTAATCTTGATAAATTCTTTCAACTGCGGGATTACCTCTTTTAATTCCTTAGCGGCAAGTTTAGCAATTGCCGTTGCACCTTTAACTGAAAAATGTGTGTTGTCTTCTCTTCCTTCGGGATATTTCTCATATTCACCCCGTTTTACCCATAAGTAAATTTCTTTTGTATTTCCTTCACCTAAAGAAAATACAAACTCTTGCGTCTCAAATCTTATATCTAATTAGTAAGTCACGTTACGCAAATTGTATTGTATTACTCATAATCCTACTCTTAATCATAATCTTCTTTATCTTTTTTTAGAGTATGATTAGGATTAAGAGTAAGAATTCCCTGCGTAAGGTGAGTTAGTAAGTAGACTTGGTCACACCGCCGTCAACAGCTATAGTCTGCCCCGTAATAAAACCGGCTTTATTAGAAGCAAGATAAACAACCAGCGATGCAACTTCATCCGGCCTTGCAAGCCTTTGCACCGGAACCTCACCAGCCATTTCCGACAATACCTTTTCGTGCGATACTCCTGACTGCTTTGCCCTGTGCACGGCAAGTTCATATAATCTTGATGTTAATGTATAGCCGGGCGCAACATTGTTAAATGTTATGTTGTATTTCCCGTATTGGTTGCTCAATGTTTTGGACATTGCGGTTAAAGCACTTCTGAAAGAGTTGGATAAAATTAAATTATCCACCGGTTGTTTTACGGAGAGTGAAGTTATATTTATAATCCTGCCGTATTTTTGTTCTTTCATATAAGGAAGACATAAACGGTTGAACCTAACAGCGCTCATTAATACCTGGTTATAACCGTGGTACCATTTTTTATCGTCAAGCCCTTCAAAATATCCCGGTTCCGGGCCGCCGCAGTTGTTTACCAGTATATCAACTCCGCCCAAAGCCTGGTTCACGGATTTAACCGCATCTTCAATATCTTTTTCATTATTCAGATCACAGACAACCCAGAACGGCTCATTTTCGTAAAGGCTTTTGAGTTCATTATAAGCTTTGAATAAATTGTTTTCGTTACTTGAGCACATAGCAACCTGGCACCCCTCTTTCAAAAACTCTTCTACTATTGCCCTGCCTATTCCCATACTTGATGCGGTAACTAAAACTTTTTTTCCTTTTAAATTTAAGTCCATCACCTTCTCCGTAAATATTAAGGGATAAAAATAATAAAATAAGGAACCAATTGGTAATTGCTCTCTTTCATTCAGCGATTCAGGGAGTATTTACTTGGTTGTCAAGAACCATTTGACAACAGATTTCATATTCATGTACTGTTTCTACTTTACTGCTATCTGCTATTTCCCTTGTCGAGGAGTGGTCCTCGACAGCCTTGGAATAGCCACGTGCTTCAGCACGTGGGAAATAAGAACCCACATAGAATTCGGGCTTTAGCCCAAATATGAGAGAAAATTGGGCTAAAGCCCAGAGTTTTTGTTGAGATTTATTGTCCACGACCTGAAGAGTCGTGGCTATGATTAATTATTTTAGTTCCGCAACACACTCTGAATGCCGGAGCTATAAAACATTACATCCATTGCTTATACGACGAGTCTGGAGAAAGCTGTCAAGCACAAAAGGTGTCTCATAATCTGTTAGGTGAGAAGAAATTAATCAGTCACGTTACGCAAATTGTATTGTATTAATCATAATCCTACTTCTTAATCGTAATCATACTCTTAATCATAATCTTCTTTATCTTTTTTTAGAGTATGATTAGGATTATGATTAAGAGTAAGAATTCCCTGCGTAAGGTGAGTTAATCAAATATAATCATGATAAACGAACAAGGGATTACCAACTTATAAATTGAAAGGTCAATTTGACAATATAAATGCTAGAGAAAAAGCATATGAGTAATATTTTGCTTGATACAAATATTTTACTTTATGCAATTGATGAGGAATCAAAATACTTCAATTCCGTACACGAACTCCTAAATGACGACTCAATGAAATTTTTTATAACGTCAAAAAATATATCCGAGTTTCTATCGGTAATTACCAGAATTCCAAGTACCGGAATTTCTATTAAAGAAGCTCTAATTGTTGCTGATAAATTCAAAACTGTATTTACAGTCTTGTATCCTACCGAAAAATCATACACAATATTTCTCGACTGCCGTGAAAAAAAATGAGTTCCGGAACTCATTTACAACCCGCAATCCACATACTATATTGCATCCCGGAACTTTAAATTAAGATAATAACAACATTCATGATAGTAGAAGATAATAAAAGGATGCGAGCCTACATTTATGATCTAATCGGAGAATGAAGTTCTGAATTGTCAAAATCGGCTAAGCATTGAATCAATAGTGAATAGTTATCAAAATGATTCAATTCTAAAATAGAGTTTCTGCAAAATTAGATATCTAAACGTTTTGTCATTTCGATCCCGATGTTTTTTATCGGGAGAGAAATCTTTGAAATCGTGCTCTAATTGAAAGATTTCCCGCCAAAAAGATACGCCAAAGGCGCACAGGCGGCGGACAGGCTCACCCAAAGAACGGGTTCGAAATGACAGACTTTTTATTTTGCAGAAACTCTAATAAATACAAAATAAAATAAGGAGCGATTATGATAGTTCAAGAGCGTCTTTTAAGTAGAATCTTAATTCTCTTGATTATTAGTTCTTTTTTTTCTTTCTCTTATTCGAGAGTACAAAATGAAGGAGGTGAAAAGGATAGTAACAATATCCCGAATACCAACGCGATAGCCATTTTCGGCTATGATGTTAAAGATTCCCACTTTTTTACCCAGCATATTACGGACAAGCTCCGTGGTGAAATAACTTTCGGAGAATGGAGCAAGCATCACTCCTGGGATCAAATGACTTCTTTTTCAGTAGGTGGTGAACAGTTTATTATGGGACACGGGGCCTACGATGAGGATAATAACGGTTATAAATGGTTTATCCAGAAATTGTATACTTCCGGGGAAATTGGGCCTGAAACGGACTCGGACGGGAAATCGGGTTTGTGGAATAACAGGTATGATAAATTGGTAAGTTTTGAGGTTGGCGACCGTACATTCATTTTTGGACAGGAAAGTTTTAATAAAGGAAATCATAGGTGGTTTGTACAGGAAATTTTGCCCGGAGGCAAATTGGCAGATAAAGAATGCGACAGCGGTCATTGGGATTATTTTTACGGCTCTGTTACCCCTGTGTATTTAAAAGGCAAAACATGCCTGTTTTTACATACAAAATCCGATCATAATTATTGGATGATTAAACATGTTAAACTGCATGATGATGGTACCGTCACTCTTCATTTAACTGAAGACGGTCATTGGGAACACTATTGGCAGGTCCTAAGTTCATACCGGGCAGATGACCACAC
The DNA here is from genome assembly GCA_050117315.1 of Ignavibacteria bacterium. Taxonomy (GTDB): domain Bacteria; phylum Bacteroidota; class Ignavibacteria; order Ignavibacteriales; family Melioribacteraceae; genus JANQIV01. The sequence goes on along the minus strand of JASFMY010000016.1, from coordinate 65,822 downwards.
TTATATTTTCGGACACAGAAGAAGATATGATTGGGAACATGTTACATACAGGGGACCCTGGTTTATCCAGAGAGCTCATGACGACTGTAAACTTGGTGATGAATCTGATAGCGGGGAGTTCAAGAGATATTTTGCAACAATGAATATATTTTATGTGCCGGCTTATAAAAAGTTTTACTTAGTCGGACACAATACCGATAAGTTCTTTTTTATCCAGCATGTAACATTCAGCGGAGAGATGGGAACAGAAACTTATCATGAGAATTTTTCTCGTTATTATGAATATTTCCTCCCATTCCATTTCAATACACATTACATACATACAAATAATTGGATGGGTCGTCAAAAAAGTATTATCGGGGAAAGACCGCTTCATCAAATAGCACTGGCCGGTTCGCATGATTCCGGGATGTCTGAAGCGCACGATTGTTTTTGCGGAAGTGAATGCAACACAGTTACTCAATACGGCGATATTTATGATCAACTAATAAACGGAGCGAGGTATTTTGATATCCGTCCGAAGATTAAAAACTCCAGCGGAACAGATTGGGATGCAGGACATATTGCCCATAAAGCGAAAACAAATGTGGGCTGCCTTGGTGAAAGCAAAAGTAATATTGTGAAAGGTCTTAAAAAGTTCTTCGAAGACAAAGATCATGCTGATGAAGTTGTGATTCTCAAAGTTTCCCATTGTTCTGAAAAACCCGGGCTGATTAAAGCCGGCAGTTGTACCGACAGTCAAATTGAGAATATCGCAAATAACTTGGCTAAAGAACTAGATAAATATCTTGTAAAAGGGGATGATTGTGTTCTTTGGGATATGACATTAAACGAAATTTTGAAAAAAGGAAATATTATTCTTCTTTTTACATCAATAGACGGAAATAAATCAAAAGGAATTTTTACTGTTGGGGGAAAAGATGATTCTAAAGATTACAGACTTTATGATAAATATTCGGAGACAGAGCATTTTTGGACTATGAGGAACAACCAGGTAAAGAAACTTCTAAATCATGAAAATCATAAGGGGAAAACTAATTTCTTGCTTTCGTGGACTCTTACCCTTAGTACCGGGCATGCAGTTGAATGTGATGTCCTTAATCATTATAGCATTTTAGATTTACTGCGTAAGTGCCATTGGAGGTTATTCGAACAAATTAATGAATTGGTTGAAGAGAAAAAAATAACCAAAACCCTTTTCCCTAATATTCTTTATATGGACGGAATTTCCGGTTCGGCCGCTAGAACAGCAATTTATTTAAATGAAAATTACGACAGTCTTTTGGATTAAAATGAAGCTTATAAGTCCGGCCTGATTAGTCGACAGGATATAAAAATATTTATAAGTATTGAGAATAATTAATTCTCAATACTTATTTAATTAACAACCCTAAGGGTAGCGCCCTGATTTTACTTTACAGTCAAGTTAGAAATTACTTATTATTCTTCTACTAATATATAACCATTCAATTCCCTCCTAATTTTCCATTCTTTAGTAGTTAGCGCTTTTAAAAATCTTTTATCGTGGCTTACCAGCAATAGAGTACATGAAATGTCCTTCAATGCGTTTTCCAGGCATTCAATTGAAACAAGATCCATGTGATTCGTGGGTTCGTCCATAATTATTAAATGTGGCTCACGTGAAATTCCCAATCCTAAAAGAATTTTTCTTGTTTCGCCCGGACTCGGGAAACCTGTCTGCAAAATTCTTTCGGCATCTGAGCCAAGCCTGCTGATTATTATAAGTAACTTACCGAGTTTATCGTTCGGCAGTCTTCCAACCTCCTCAAGAATTTCTTTTGTTTCTTCAATAGAAATTTCCTGGGGAATGTATGCAAGATGTTCTTTGGGAATATTCAATTTTTTAACAATCAATTTAAGGAGCGTGCTTTTACCGCTTCCGTTCGGACCGGTAAGCGCAATCCTATCTTTAGGAGTTATCATAAGTTCTTTATGAGCCAGCTTTTTGTTTTCGTTAAGTTCAACTTGCCCGGGCTCCAATTTCAACAGGTAATTCCTATGTGAAAAAGTCCCGGTCATAATAATGCCGGTTTCGTATTCTCTTTTTACTTTTATGTTGTTAAGTTCGTTTTCTGTTTTTTCCAGCCTGCTTGCCAACTGGCTTTTAAGCTTTCCGCCGACAGCGTCTTTGCCCGTTAAGCGTCCCAAATCTATTTTTGATTTTGCATCCCTGTCCTTAACATCAATATTCTTCTTGGAAGATTTTTTCTTTGCTTTATCTGCTATCCGGCTTCTTCGCTTATATTCCTTTTGGAGTTTGGCGTACTCCCTCTTTTTCTCTTCAAGTTGTTTTAAGGCAGACTCATTTTCCAGTTTCTGTTGTGCAGCGCCCTGTGTAAAGTTACCATGCCTTAAAGTAACCCCGGATGAATCAATAAAAAGGTTACGGCTGCATAAGCTGTCAAGCATATCACGGTCATGGCTTATGAGCAATCCTACCCCGTTATAATTTTTAAGTGTATTTATAATCATCTCTCTAGCTTCTGCATCAAGGTGGTTTGTAGGTTCGTCTATTGCCAGCAGTTCAGGTTTACTCCAGAGAGCCGCAGCAAGCTGCAGCCTTTTTCTTTCGCCGTGTGAAAGGCTGCCCCACCTTTCAGCCCATTCGGGCTCAAGCTTAAGGCTGTCCGCCAACTTGTAAAACTGCTTACTGTGATCTCTAAAAAACTCGTTCATGTTTGCCGGCGGATAATCTGTTCTCTGTTCACAATAGACCTTTATTAAAGGAGCCCGGATAGTGCCCGAATAATTATTTAATTGACCACACGCCAGTTTCAGCAGCGTTGTTTTTCCCGATCCGTTTGGGCCGATAACTCCCGTCCATCCTTTTGATAATTGAAAAGAAATGCCTTCAAATAAATCTTGCACCGAGGAATCATAACCAAACGAAACTTTATTAAATTCTAAAAAACCCTTACTCATAATTTGTTCTCTTGTAAATATTTTTGAAATGATGTTACGGTTTAAAATGAAGAAACCGCTTCACGCGGCTTTTACCAGCCGCGGGTGAAAATAAACGGGTAAAGATACTCTGCCGAAAAAGTTTCAGCAAAAGGAAATATTTACAATAATCTGCAAATTATCTTTATCCGTTGTTATCTTTTCAACCCGCTGCTCCAGTTAGATTTTTGATTTGTGGTTACAAAAATAACAAACATTAGCAATGTTTCAAAATTATCAAGATAAAGATCCGCTCTTTCATTCTTACGTATTTTTTGTATCTTTCATTATATATTAACACATAATTGGTTCGGGATAATTTTGATTTTAGACGGAAAAAATAATAGAAAACCTGAGATAAATTACCCGTGTTACTGGGACTACAAAATTATTGGCGACAATGTTGAAAAGATGATTGAAGCTGCAGAAGCTGCGGCAGATGGAATGGAATACGACATTACAGCATCAAACATCAGTAAAAAAGGGAATTATTTCAGCATTAATTTAAAAGTGCTTGTTAACAATGAAGATACAAGGAATCTGGTTTATCAGAAATTAGAAGGACATGAAAATATAAAGATGGTTCTTTGAAGATAGATTTGAGTACCAAAATTTGAGATTTGAGACAAAAACTTAAAAATAAAAAAGCCACTCCGGAGATTTCCGAAGTGACTCAATTGACAAGATTCAATAGTCAATAAAAAATTAGTTTGCTGTTTTCTTTTCAGCGTTTACTATTTCTTCCGTATCCAGTGCAATTACAAGTTCTTCGTTTGTAGGAATTCTTAATACTTTAGTCTTTGTACCTTCCACAGATAAATCAGCTTCGCCTTTTATATTTTCATTTTTATCTAAATCTAATTCAATACCAAGAAATTTCATATTTTCGCAGATTACTTTCCTTGTCGTTGGAGAATTTTCACCGATGCCGCCTGTAAATATAACCGCATCAATACCACCCATCGCGGCTGCGTATGAACCGATATATTTTTTAATTCTGTAACAGAATAAGTTATATGCGTTTTGTGCTTTTTTATTTCCGGCTAATACTGCTTCTTCAATTTCGCGCATGTCGCTGCTTTCACCGCTTACACCGGCAAGTCCGCTGTGTTTGTTCATCAACGTATTTGCTTCGGGAATTGATAATTCTTCTTTGCTCATTATGTAAAGAATTACTGAAGGATCCATGTCGCCGCAGCGTGTTCCCATTAACAAACCTTCAAGGGGGGTAAATCCCATTGTTGTGTCGACAGATTTACCGCCGTCAACCGCAGCCATGCTTGCGCCGTTCCCAAGGTGGCATGTCACCAATTTTAATTCTTCTATCGGTTTGCCGAGAATAGCTGCGGCCCTTTGCGATACAAACCTATGTGACGTTCCGTGGAAACCGTATTTTCTGATTTTATATTTTTTGTAAAGAGCATAAGGTATTCCGTATAAATAAGCATGCGGGGGCATACTGGCATGGAATGAAGTATCAAAGACACCGCACTGCGGAGTATCGGGCAAGTGTGATTTTGCGGCTAATATTCCTTTTATGTTGGGAGGATTGTGAAGCGGCGCCAATTCAATATTGTCATCCAAAGCTTTCATCACCTGATCCGTAATTAATACAGAGCCGGAGAATGTTTCTCCGCCGTGTACTACCCTGTGACCCACAGCGTCAATTTCGTTTTTATCGGAAATTACACCATGATTAGGACTCAGTAAGACGGCAATAACATATTCTATTGCAATTGTGTGATCTAGAATTTCACCGACGATTTTAATTTTATCTTTGTCTTTGGGCTGATGAGTCAATACCGCACTTGCCATCCCTATTCTTTCAACCTGTCCCTTTGCAAGCGTTGTTTTATCTGTTGTTTCTATAAGCTGGTATTTAATAGAAGAGCTTCCGCAATTTAAAACTAATATTTTCATTTCATCCTCTTAAAAACTTTTATGATATTATTTTTCCGTTTTGATCGTACTTGTAAAAGCCTTCGCCGGTCTTTTTGCCGAGTTTTCTTTCCCTTACCAATTTTCTTAACAACGGGCACGGCCTGTAGCGCGCTTCTCCCAATGTATTCCACATCTGTTCCATCCAGGTAAGCACTTCGTCAAGTCCCATTGAATCGGCCATTTCCAGAGGTCCCATTTTAAATTCATATCCTAATTTCATTGCGGTATCGATATCTTTCGCGCTTGCAACGCCTTCTAGTAAAATATGCATTGCTTCGTTAAGCAGCGGAACAATGGCTCTTGTGGTAACAAAGCCGGGATATTCATAAACCTCAACCGCTGTTTTGCCTATCTTAGCTGCAAATGATTTTACTATTTTAACTGTTTCATCGGAAGTATAAAAACATCTTATCAATTCTACCAAACCTACTTTCGGCACAGGATTTAGGAAATGCATACCGATAATTTTTTCTTTGCGTTCCGTTATGTCCGCAATTTTTGTTAAACTAAGTGTTGATGTGTTTGAAACAAAAATTGTATCCGGTTTTGCAAATTCATCAAGTTTTTTGAAGATCAATCTTTTTAGCTGGAAATTCTCTTCAACCGCTTCAATGATGATATCTGCCTTTGAGCACTCTTGCATATCAAGCGTCCACCTAATCCGGCTGAGTATCGACTTCATTTCACTGTTGGTCATTGCCCATCGGGAAATTTCTGCTTCCATTGATTCTCTGATTTTCACTTCTGATTCATCTACATACTTCTGATCTTTTTCAACTATAATTACATCCAGACCTGCAGCACTGACTGTCTGGGCAATTCCTCTTCCCATCACACCGCCGCCTATTATTGCAACTACGTCTATCCTACCTTTCTCACCGTTGTTGTTTTTTGCCTTCTCTTTAAGCAGGTCTTCTAATTTTAAACTGGTATCTGACATTGTTATTCCTGTTTTTTAATTTTCATTATCGAATAAAAACAAACAAAGTTCATTTATATTAATTAGTGTCATATCAACAATAAAGTATCGTAAACATCAAGATTGTCATTTCGAAGGAGCATTTCTGTGTGACTGCTTGTCCCGTCTTTTGCGGGGAGAAATCTCTATCAGTACGGGGCTCAGATTTCTCACCCCGATAAATCGGGGGACTCGAAATGACATCACAAATGTGACACGTCACTAGGAATTAAGAACACGGATCAAAAAAATCCGAATAGTTAAATTAACAATTTCCATACCAAGAAAAAGACATCAACATACTTTATTTTGAATGTTTTAGTAGTCTTTTTTACTAAAAATAAAAATGCTTAGTACAAGACTGAGAATCATAAAAGCTGCCGATGTTAAAAAAGGCTGGTAATCAAATGAGAAATCACCTGTTGCCATGTCGGTTGTAATTGAGGCTAACTCAGAAGTTTTAGGGATTAAGTAATAGAGGGCATCCAATAGATATTCAACAAATTTGCTGTCAATTAAAATTGCTATCTCTTCTCTTGCCAAAAGAATCGGGGAGAAAATCATAAAGCTTAAATATGAAAGCATCATTGCAAGTATTGAGCTCTGAGTTAAAATCCCGATCAAAATGATTAGTGCATATAATACTGCAAAGGTAAAAGTAACCGTTGGAATAACCATTAAAAATGAGGCATCCCAGTTTCCGAATTTGAAGCCAAGCAAAAACCAGATGCCGATCACTAAATACGCTATGTTGATTAATACAATATAAAGCCCGCCGAAAAACTTGCCGAGGATTACCTGGTTTCTCGAAAGAGGTTTTGATAACAGAACATCAATGCTTCCCTTTTCAAGCATGTTGGGGATAAAACTCGATGCGGCAAAAATTGCCAGGAACAACCCCACCCCGTAAAGCGGGCCGGCAATTCCCACTTTAATTGCGTCAATTATTTTTGCCGTAAAATCCAATCTTTCGCCGCCTTCTATTTGGGTTATGCTCATTAAATCTTCAATTCCGCTGAATAGAAATATCAACCCGAACACAATCAAAACAAAAGTTGAAATTCCGAAAAATGCCAGGAATATTTTTCTTGAAAGTGCTTCCCTGTAAGTATAATAAGCTATCTTATAAATGTTTTTCATAGTTAGTTTTTATCTGAATTTTTTATTAGTGAAATGAACATATCTTCCAATGAACTTTTTACAGGCTCAATAGAAGTAATCAATAGTTGGGCTTTTCTTAAATCGTCTATCAGGTTGTTCAACTCGGCAGTATCGTTTAACCTGAATACTGCAGCATTATTTTCCTTATTTTCCAGAGTGTATCTTTTCAATTCATTTGTAAGCAATTCGTCCTTCAGTTCAGCTTCAAATTTAACTCTATATTTTTCTTTTGATGTTGTTAATTCCTGTACGTCACCCTGGTGAATTAAATTTCCTTTATTAAGAATTGCAACATTATCGGTAATCAATTCAACTTCGGAAAGTAAATGGCTGTTGAGAAAAACGGTTTTGCCTTTATTCTTCAAATCAATTAATACATCTCTAATTTCTTTTCTGCCGATAGGGTCAACTCCGTCTGTCGGTTCGTCAAGTATTATTAAATCGGGATCGTTAATCATTGCTTGTGCTAAGCCCAGTCTCTGCATCATTCCTTTCGAGTATTTTTTCACTTTCATCTTTTTCCATTCAAGCATTTTAACAAGGCTTAATAGTTCATCGATTTTTGCATCCAAATTATCCGGCTCGTATCCGCTAAGAGTTGCAGCATATTTTATTACATCGCCCCCGTTTAAGAACGGCGGGAATTTGTGGTTTTCAGGAAGGTATCCTACTTTTGACTTTAGTTTGTAGTTAGAAATATCCTGTCCCAGAACAGTTGCTTTACCGTTGGTCGGGAAAGTTATTCCCAAAAGGATTTTCACCAACGTCGTTTTCCCTGCACCGTTTGGACCGAGCAACCCAAATATTGATCCTTTTTCAACTTTTACGCTGAAGTCGTTCAGAGCCTGTACCCTTCTTTTTCTAAAAGTAGTTTCATAAACTTTATTTACATTATCGACAACAACTGAATACATAAATTTTCCGCGTATTAAATTAAAAATAAGTTAAATCTTGAGACGAAAGGAAATACCTAAATGTTACTATATTTTAAAATATTTATTTATAATAACATTTCAAATTTTGGTGTAATTAAAATCGAACTTAATGACTCCCTTACAAACATTAAATAAATACTTTGGATACGACAATTTCAAAGAGAACCAGTCGGAGATAATCGACTTAATTTTGAAAGGAGAAAATGTATTATCCATCCTGCCTACCGGCGCCGGGAAATCTATCTGTTACCAGGTACCTTCAATAATGAGCAAAACTTTTGCAATTGTTATTTCGCCCTTAATTGCATTGATGAAGGACCAGGTTGACTCAATAAATCAAAGACAAAAAATTTCTTCTTTTATAAACAGTTCTTTGGAGTACAGGGAAATAGAATTCGTCCTGAACGATATTAGAAATAATGAAATAAAGATTTTGTTCTTGTCTCCTGAAAAACTTGAAAACCGTTCGTTTGCAGAAAGGATAAAAAACCTTTCGCCGGAATTTGTTTTTGTCGATGAAGCTCACTGCATAAGCGAATGGGGACACGACTTTAGACCAAGTTATAAAAAAATAAAAGAGTTTTGCAGTTTCATAGAAGTCGACAAAATCAGCGCGTTCACTGCCACTGCTACTCCCGATGTGCGGGATGATATTATTAATCAGCTAAATTTTAAAAATCCCAAAATTATTGTGAGAGGATTTGAACGACCGAACTTGGCTATAAAAACAATAAAAACAGACCGGAAAAAAGAAAAGACTTTAGAAATCATAAAAAACAATTTGCTCCCGGCTATCATATATACTTCAACAAGAAGAAATGCACAAAAGATATCGGACTTTTTACAGGCGAATAAAATTAAGGCTACATACTACCACGCAGGGTTAACTCCGGATTTACGAAGGCTTATCCAGGATGATTTCATGAACGACAATATTAAAATCATTGCAGCAACAAATGCCTTTGGGATGGGGGTAGATAAAAAAGACATACGCACAATTATTCATTACAACTCGCCGGGCACAATTGAAAACTACTACCAGGAAATAGGCCGTGCCGGTAGAGACGGTAAAATTTCAAACGTGTATTTATTGTTCGACCGGGAAGATGTGCAACTGCAGAAGTACTTCATCAATAACGCCAATCCCTCTTTTGATGTATTAAAATCCATATATAACAAAATATGCGACTTCGCTAATGTTGCTGTTGGAAGCAGTTACGAAAAAGAAATTATACTTGATGAAAAATTCAAAAAGTTTGCAGCCAAGGATGATATTTCCTCGAACCAGATAACGATTCTTTTGAATATCCTTGAAGAGAACGGTTTGATAAAGCAGGTTTCAAATTATAAAAAGAAATTTTATTTCAAATATCTCTTAACAAGTGATGAGCTCAAAAAATATTTAAAGAAAATAGCTGAAGATTCTCTTAAAAATGTTTTGGTACTTTTACTGAAGCAATACGGGAGCGAGCCGTTTTTCTCAAAAATTGCAATTGATCTAAACGAATTATCCCGGCAATCGGGTCATAAAAAATATTACCTCTTAAATAAAATTAAAGAGTTATCCGGTTATTCAGTTTTAGAGCTTGATTCTCCTTCGGTTTACCCGACAATCATTTTATCAGGTACGCGTGTTGATTCAAAATATCTTAGAATTAATTCAAAAAAATTGAACGAGAAAAGAATTCATTCGGAGAACAAGCTAAAAGAAATTGAAAGGTTTATAGACACCGAGAACTGCAGAATGAATTATATTATAAATTATTTTGGTGAATCGGATAAGTTCTACAAATGCGGTATTTGCGACAACTGTACGGGTAACAAGGAATCGGTTAACGGCTCAATTGAATTTCTGGAAGAAAAAATTCTTGATGTAATTTATAGTGAGCATTCTTCCATAAAAGAAAAAGAACTGTTTAAATTACTCACGGGTAGTTCAAGAGTGCCGGCAGTGAAAAACAACCCCAACTTCGGAATTTTAAAACATTACTCTAAATCGGAGATAAAAAATGTTATTCACCTGCTCATCGCCAAATCCTTGTTGGAAAGAGCGAATGACTATTTAACATTGTCCCCAAAAACTAAAAGTAGCTATATACAAACCGGTCAAAGCAGCAGTGATATCAACTACGATAAATTGGAATTATATCGTAAGCTTAAGCAGGTAAGAGAAGAAGGGGCAAAAAAGTTTACACAAAATCCCGAATTGATTTGTAAGGAAAGTGTAATGAGGAAAATAGCTGAAGAAAAACCTGACAATCCCCACAGTCTTTTATTTATTGAAGGATTTACCCAAAGGAATTTTAACAAAGTGGGACCCGAATTTTTGGAAGCTATAAAAGAACACTTGGAGAAGACAAAAATAAAAACAAAAGAATCTTCAAAAGAACTGCCGGAAAATATTTACAATGTATATGAATTAGTAAAAAAAGGATACGGCTTAGCAGACATATCGAAAATAACAAAACTGCCGGAAGCCGTCATTTCGATGCAGATAGAAACCTTGATAGAGCTTTATCCCGAAATAGAGATAACCTCATTGTTAGGCAGCAAAGATATTAAAGTTATTCAGGAAGAAATTAAAAAAGGGACCGCCGGCTTGAAAGAACTAAAAGAAAAGCTGCCGAATTCAATAAGTTATGCAATGATAAGGATTGTATTGGCTAAGAACCGTTTTTCTCAGAAGTAAGTTTATCCTTCTTTTCCTTTAAATATTCTTCCGATAAATGAAAAAAATCCATCCATTCCTCTTTATCGTCTTTTAGTTCACTGATTCTCCTATTATATTCATCGAGTGTGAGATCAAATTCTTTTAGGATAAGATTTTTTTTAATTTCTATTGAATCGGAACCAACAGGGTAGGTTTCATTAATGATTAAAAATTCCACATACACTTTTGCAGCAGTCTGTTTATCTATATCCTCAGACTTGCTGCAAAAATTTAAAACAAATAGTAAACTTAAAATTAAAAATCGATTAGTCACGTTTGCTGGCTTCAAAAAGAATTTTCTTTTCTCTTTCCGTTAAGTTTTGATAACCGCTTTCGCTTATCTTATCTAGAATTCTGTCAATTTCATCCTGGTCAATTTTGTCATGATCTTTTTTATCATCCGATATATCATAGAATGAAGCTTCCTGAACATCGCCGTTTCTAGACCCAAAGTTAAAGGATTTTCTAAACTTGGGTCCATTCGAAGTAGTAGTTGTAAATTTATCTTTGAACGAACTAAAAAGATTTTCTACATTAATTCCCCTCCTCCTATCGTACATTACAAATAAAAAGCCAGCTATTGCTCCGCCAATGTGAGCAAGGTGTGCCGTAAAACTCATATCGCCTACAGACATAAATTCGATAACCATGATGAAAACTATTAAATACTTTGCTTTAACAGGAATTAAAAAATATAGGTAAATATATCTTTCAGGGAAAAACATTGCGAATGCGATCATTACTCCAAACACGGCACCAGATGCGCCTATTGTGGGTCCCCCACCGCCTGCAAAAATCGGAGCAAGGAACAACTGAAATAATCCGGCAACAGCACCACACCCCAGGTAATAAAACAAAAACTTTTTGGAGCCCCATAAATTTTCTATTTCAATTCCGAACATCCAGAGGATGAACATATTCATTAATATATGACCGAAACTACCGTGAAGGAACTGGTAAGTAATAAGCTGCCACGGCAAGAAAATGTAATCACCGTACCCGCCTAAAGGAATAATACCGAAAACAAGAGATATCCAGTTGGCAACAAGCATATTGCCTATTACAATATTCTCCGCAATAACCTGTATAAAGAAAACTATCCCGTTTATAATCAAAAGTTTTTTAATAACCGGCGGGAAAAATGAAAAACCTCCGAATCCTGAGGGTCTATAATAATCTCTATCTCCAAATCCCATTGTTGTCCTTAATTCTTAAATCCTTTTCAAGATAAAATAATTTTTATTAAATAAAAAGAAGCAATCTTGAAACATTAGACTGCTTCTTTTAAAAATTGTTCTCAAAAAAATTAAACCAAAATTAAGCATCGCTCAAAGCGGCAACACCAGGAAGAATTTTTCCTTCAAGATATTCTAATGAAGCTCCGCCCCCGGTGGATACGTGGCTGACTTTATCATCCAAACCGGCTTTCTTAATTGCTGCTGCAGAATCACCGCCGCCGATAATAGTTATCGCACCGTTACCCGTTGCTTGTACTAACGCTTCTGCAATCGCATTGGTTCCACCGGCAAAGTTATCAAATTCAAAAACACCCATAGGACCATTCCATACAACCGTTTTACTATTAATGATTTCGTTTTTGTATTCTTCTATAGTAAGGGTGCCGATATCCAATCCCATCTTATTTTCGGGAATTTTATTTACCTCCACTATTTCAATCGGTGAATCATTGCTGAATTCCGGTGCTACTTTTACGTCTTTAGGCAGCAAGAATTTTACAGTGCTTGATTTTGCTTTTTCCAAAGTTTCTTTTGCCAATTCAATTTTTTCTTCTTCAAGAATTGATGTACCGATTTCCAGTCCCATTGCTTTGAAGAAGGTATAAGCCATTCCGCCGCCGATAATCAATGTATCAACTTTTGAAAGCAAATTTTCAATAACATCAATTTTACCCGATATTTTTGCACCGCCTAAAATAGCTGTAAAAGGCTTTGCGGGATTTGAAACGGCATTGCCCAAATAATCAATTTCTTTCTGCATTAAATAACCGGCTGCACATGTGTCAATAAACTTTGTAACACCTTCTGTTGAAGCATGTGCCCTGTGTGCTGAGCCAAACGCGTCGTTAACATAAATATCGCCGAGTTCTGCCAACTGTTTAGCAAACTCCGGATCGTTTTTTGTTTCTGCAGAATGGAATCTTAAATTTTCCAATAATAAAACTTCGCCTTCCTCTAATGAATTGACAATTGCTTTCACATTTTCACCGATGCAGTCATTGGCAAACTTTACATCTTTGTCAAGCAATTCGCCTAATCTAACTGCAGCAGGTTTTAAGCTGAACTCCGGTTTTACTTCGCCTTTAGGTCTGCCGAGGTGGCTCATTAGAATAGCTTTACCGCCGTCGTTAATAATTTTTTTGATGGTAGGCAACGCAGCAACTATCCTTATATCGTCCGTAATATTTTGGTTATCATCCAGCGGAACGTTAAAATCCACTCTTACTAAAACTTTTTTACCTTTTACATCAACATTTTCAATGGATAATTTATTCATTTCCCCTCCAAAAATTTTTAATTCTTTTAGATAATAAAAAGACGCAGCATTAAACAACAAAAATACTGCGTCTTCGTAATTTTTATTTAGTTATATATTTATTGTGATATTTTTTCAATTAAGTCCACCACTCTGCAAGAGTAGCCCCATTCGTTATCATACCAGCTTACAGTTTTTACAAGGTTCCCGTTTACCATGGTTGATAAAGCGTCAAAAATACTTGAGTGAGAATTACCAACAATATCTGCTGAGACGATCGGGTCTTCAGTATATTCCAATACTCCTTTCATTTGTCCTTCAGCGGCTTGTTTCATTGCGGCATTAACTTCTTCAATTGTAACTTCTCTACTTAGTTCTGCAACCAAATCAGTTAGTGATCCGTCCGGAGTTGGAACTCTTAAAGCAAAACCGTCTAATTTACCTTTAAGTTCAGGAATAACTTTACCTACTGCTTTTGCAGCGCCTGTAGTTGTAGGAATAATAGAAACTGCTGCTGCTCTTGCTCTTCTTAAATCACTATGAGGTAAATCCAAAACTTTTTGGTCGTTTGTGTACGAGTGTACGGTTGTCATAAAACCTTTTACGATACCGAAAGTATCGTTCAATACCTTAGCCATAGGAGCCAAACAGTTAGTTGTACACGAAGCATTTGACAATACTTTTTCGTCACCGGTTAATACATCTTCGTTTACACCCAAAACTACTGTTGCGTCGATGTCTCCTTTAGCAGGTACGGTTAAAACAACTTTTTTGGCACCAGCAGTAATGTGTTTTTCACAAGCTTCCTGGGTTCTGAATACACCGGTTGATTCAACGACAATTTCCGCACCAAGCTCACCCCAGTTCAAATTAGCAGGGTCTTTTTCAGCGGTAATTTTTATTTTGTTGCCGTTTACAATTATATGATCGCCTTCCGAAGAAACTTCACCGTTAAATTTACCATGAATTGAATCATATTTGAGCAGGTGTGCCAATGTTTTTGCATCTGTCAGATCGTTGATGCCGACAAATTCCAAGTTTCCGAGTTCTAAACCTCTTCTAAAAACTAATCTACCGATTCTTCCGAAACCGTTAATTCCTACTTTAACTGCCATATTAACCTCCAAATTCAAATAATTATGAATAAATTAACCTTGAATATAGCATTATTTGGTCGGAAATTCAATTTTATTATGTTATTAAATTATTGTGAATCTTTTTTCGGCTACAAAATTGTAATTTCTTTTGTTGAATAAGTCCTTATTTTTTTAGAACTTAACGTCAGTGATATACATCATTACTTTTATTGGAGCACAGATGAATTCTTTATCCGAATTTTTGCTTTATGTACCGATCTTTTCAGAATTGCCAAGCGAAGCTGTTGAAAAAATAGCAAATACGGGAAGCAGAAAGTTCTACAAAAAAGACAACGTAGTATTAATGGAAGATGATACCGGTTCGGCATTGTTTGTAATTATAAACGGCAAAGTAAAAGTATCGAGAACAAGTAATGACGGTAAAGAAGTTATACTGACTATCTTAAACGAATCCGACTTCTTCGGGGAGATGGCAATCTTGGACGGACTTCAGAGATCAGCTACCGTAACTGCTTTAGAAGACTCTGAGTTGTTTATTATCCAGAGAAATGATTTTTTGGATTTATTAAAACAATACCCTGAAATTGCAATTTCACTACTCTATGAGTTAACAAAAAGACTCCGTGCTGCCGATATGAAGATTAAAGCACTGTCTCTAAAAGATGCAGAGGGAAAAGTTGCCACAGTTATTTTACAAATTGCCGACGATGTTGGTATGATTAAGAAAGGCATTGTGGAAATTGAAAAACTGCCGTTGCAGCAGGACCTCGCAAATATGGCTGGAACCTCACGCGAGACTATTTCTAGAACATTGCATACTTTTGCAAAAAAAGGACTGGTTGAACTGGACGGGTCAAAGTTGAGAATTTTAAACTACGAGAAATTTAAAGAAACTTACGTATAATATGTTAAAAACCGACCTTCACATGCACACAAATTATTCCGACGGTCGGTACTCACCAGCCGAATTAATTGAATTGGCGCATTCAAAAGGTATTCAGATATTAAGTATCACCGACCATGACAGCATAAATGCCTACAAAGAAGCTTTCATTGCAGCAAAAGACTTTAATATTGAACTGATTCCAGGTCTGGAGATAAGCACTGATATTGAAGAGACCGAAGTACATCTGCTTGCGTATTTTATTGATACCGAATGTGAAGAATTGAATAAATATTTGGATTTTTTTAGAGAAGAAAGATTTCACAGGGCAAAACGAATTGTAAAAAAATTGCAGAATCTTGGGCTTAAAATCACAATTAACGATGTGCTGGACCTAGCTAAAAACAGCGCAATAGGCAGGCCTCACATTGCTTCGGCACTACTTGAACTTAATTTAGTTACTAATTTTTACCAGGCTTTTGATTTGTACCTTGGCAATAATGCCCCTGCATACGAAAAAAAGATACACGTATCTGCACAAAGTGCTCTTAAATTAATAAGCGAAGCAGGCGGACTATCCTTCATTGCTCATCCTGGAGCGATGGATGAATATATTTTATTAAAGTTGATAAAAGCCGGTGTTGACGGTATTGAAATAATTCACCCTTCCCACAATAGATATCAAACGAAATTTTATAAAGGAATCGTAAACCAGTATTGTTTACTGGAAAGCGGGGGTTCGGATTTTCATGGCGGAAATAAAGGCGACGATGCTAATCTCGGAAAATTTCTAATTCCATCAACAAAAATTGATGCAATGAAAAAAATGCTGGTTTAAAAAAATTCCCGTCAATTAAATAATTATATTTATTATAATATTATTAAACCTTAATTTTGCCTTTTTCTAATTCGAATAAAATATTAGATTATTGTTAAAATCTTGTCGCTCACTAAATGAGGATGAATTTATTATTAGTTTCTACACTTTTTCCACAAAATAGGAATACAAATGAAAACCAGGTTTTTCCTCATTTCGCTTTTCTTTATCAGTCTAACTTTTGCACAGGGTATCGGTATCTGGCAAAATTACACAGATATGAAAGTCGTAAACAAATCCTTTAAAAATGGTTCTGATTTTTTTTCGGCCACGGAAGGCGGATTATTCAAATATGATTCAGGTACAAAAGAGTTTAAGTTCTTTACAAAATCCGAAGGGCTGAGCAGCCAGATATTAACTGCAATTGCATATTCCGGAACCAATATTTGGTTAGGTGCCGACGACGGTATGATTGATATTCTTGATTCTGCTGGAAATAACACCGATAGAATAGTAGATATTTTTACTTCTGATAAAAGCAAAAAACAAATTAACGATATTCTAATTAACGATGGAGAGGTTTATATATCAACGGATTTTGGTATTTCCGTTATTAACGAAAATACTTTTGCATTTGAAGAAACAGTTACAAAATTCGGAGACTTTTCTTCGGATACAAAAGTAAACAGCATTAGTCTTCTGGATAAAATTTACGTTGCAACAGACCAGGGAATTGCAGTGCAAAAAGATGGGGCGGATAACCTTGCATACCCGGATTCATGGGATACATTCGGTTCCAGCAACTTTGGAGATACCGTCGTAAACAAAGTGGTAAGCCACCTTGGTGAACTTTTCGCGGCTACGGATAACGGGTTATATGTATTTAGGAACAGCCAATGGGAACAAACCGCATTGGATAACGAAAAAGTTAAAGACCTTTATACCAACGGCACAGAACTTTTTTTAATTCTTCCAAACCTTTTGATACAATATAACGACGGCAGTGCGGAAACATTACTGCAAAACACCAGCCTTGAATTCACCCAGATATTTGAAGTAGAAGGTTCGCAGATCTACCTCTCAACGTCCGAAGGGATATTGTTATTTAACAACGGGACTTCGGAATCTATTGTTCCTCCGGGACCGGAGTCTAACAGGTTTATAAGTTTAGCAGTTGATGATGACGGAAATTTATGGAGCGGAAGCGGTTCGGATCTTTATGGTGTTGGATTCTTCAAGTTTGATGGTACTGATTGGACAAATTTTAATACTGCAAATAATCCAGAACTGCCTTCGAATGCATATCATATAATTTACGCTGCCGATGATAATTCAATTTATATTGGCAACTGGGGACGTGGAATTACTAAATATAAAGAGAACTCTTTCGAAATTTTTAATTCTTTCAACACAGATTTGCAGGGTATTCCTAATGACCCGGATTTTGTCGTTATAAATGGAATTGACGAAGATTCGGAAGGTAATATTTGGGTAGCAAATTACTGGACGATAAATGCTAAACCGTTATCAGTATTAACGCCGGATAATGAACTTTATCATTTTAGCGTAACCAGCCCCAGCATTGCTTCCGATGATGAAATCAGTTTTATGGCTGTTGACAGGTACAATAATAAATGGTTTGCGGTTACTTATGGAACTACGGGACTCTATTACTTTAATGAGAACGGGACTTTTGACGATGCTTCGGACGATAATTCAGGAAGAATAACAACAAACAACGGTTTAAATAATAACACAATAAGTGCAATTGCAATAGATCAAAGAAGCAATTTGTGGGTTGGGAGCAGTCAAGGTGTTAACATAATCAATATATTATCTGAAGATGATTTTTATGTAAACAGCACTTCGGCTATCCCGATTTTGCAACAAACCATAAATTGCATAACTGTTGATCCTATAAATCAAAAATGGGTTGGTACCGAGAACGGTGTATTTGTAATGACCGAAGATGGAACTGAAATTGTTGAACAATATACATCAAGCAATTCACCATTGCCTTCAAACGATATAAAAAGCATAGCCTTTGACGAAGATAAAGGAATAGCTTATATCGGAACAAATTTCGGATTGACTTCGGTTACAACAACTTCAGTAAAACCACAGGATTCTTTTACCGAATTGTTTGTTTACCCGAATCCGTTTAACTTAAATAACGGAAGCGATGCCGAGCTAATAATAGACGGCTTGATTAAAAGCTCATCCATAAAAATATTGACGGTGTCCGGCGATCTTGTAAGAGATATTGAAACTTATGAAGGAAGAGTTGCTGTTTGGGACGGCAGGAACAATAACGGCGAATTAGTCAGCACCGGAATATATATTATTATAGCTTACGATGAAGACGCTACAAATGTAGCAAAATCAAAGGTCGCAGTGTTTAACCGTTAGACAGTATTATGATTGATTTAATAGACTTAGCAATTCAGTACTCAGGGAGATATTTATTTGAGAATGTAAATTTAAGAATTAATAAAGAAGATAAAATTGCTTTAGTCGGCGCCAATGGTTCCGGCAAATCTACCCTGTTAAAATTATTAAACGGTATTGAATCACCGGAATTCGGGAGAATTAACTATCCTAAAAATATAAGCATCGGTTACTTACCGCAGGAATTTATAAACCAAAGTCGGGATCAATTATTTGAAGAAGTAAAAGCTTCCGTTAAAATTATTAACGAAATAACCAAAGAAGAAGATAAATTACATTCACAATTGTCGGATGAAAATCTAACTCATGAAACAAAAAATTCTATTCTTGAAAAACTAGGAGAACTACAGCACAAGAAAGATGATATAAACTATTACGAAACGGACTCCATTATAGAATCCGTTTTAATGGGGCTTGGTTTTACTGTAAACGACTTCAAAAGAAAGACAAATGAATTCTCCGGCGGCTGGCAAATGAGAATTGAACTGGCAAAAATTCTTTTAGGTGAACACAATTTAATTCTTCTTGACGAGCCGACAAACCATCTTGATATCGATTCCCTTCAATGGCTGATTGAATACTTTAAAAAATATAACGGGGCTTTACTTATCGTTTCACACGATAGGTTTTTCATTAATAATGTGACAAGCAAAACAATAGAGATATTCAATAATAAAGTTTCTTTTTATAACGGCAACTATGAATCTTTTTTGAATTACAAGAAAGAAAGAGACGAACAGTTAATTGCAAGTTTCAAAAATCAGCAGCGCAAAATTAAGCAGACGGAAAGATTCATCGAAAGGTTCAGATATAAAAATACAAAAGCTAAACAAGTTCAAAGCAGGGTAAAACAATTAGAAAAAATAGATAAAATTGAATTGCCCGAATTTGAAAGCGAGATAAAAATACGATTTCCGGAAGCTGAGCGAAGCGGAGTAATACCGGTCAGTATTGAGAATCTCTCCATGTCTTACGACGATAAAAAATTCGTATTTACTAATCTTGATTTCCAAATTGAACGCGGGGATAAAATAGCATTTGTTGGTCCTAACGGTGCGGGAAAAACCACGCTCTCTAAAATTATAGCGCACAAACTCAATCATACAGCCGGTCAAGTAAAAATCGGGCACAATACACAGATATCATATTATGCTCAAGAGGTAGCAGACGATTTAAATCTCGACAAAAATATCATCGAAGTTCTATCCGAAGTATCAACCAACTACACAGAAAATCAATTGCGGACTTTAATGGGATCGTTTTTATTTCATGAAGACGATGTATTCAAAAAAGTTAAAGTGCTTTCGGGTGGAGAAAAAAGTAGAGTAGCATTAGCTAAAATATTGTTAACAAAAGCAAACATGATTGTACTTGATGAGCCGACAAACCACCTTGATTACAATTCCAAACTTGTACTGCAGGATGCTCTAATAAACTTTAACGGCTCGCTTATTATTGTTTCTCATGATATTGATTTTATGAAGCCGGTCATAAATAAAGTTTTTGAAATCCGGGTTGACTCAAAAAAAATGTTTCTGGGCGGAATAGACTACTATCTTTCCCAAAAACAGGAACAGTTGGAAGAAAAGATCGAAAAGAATGACGGTTCAAATAATTCGGAAAGAGTAACAAAAAAGGACCGGAAAAGAATTGAAGCAGAACAAAGGCAAAAAAAGTATAAAGCTACAAAAGAGCTTAAGGCCAAGATTGAAGAGTACGAGCTAAAGATTGCAAAATTGGAGAATCAAAAAAACATACTGGAAAATGAGCTGGGCAAAGAAGAAGTGTTCTCTAATCCCGCTTTATCTAAAGAGAAAAACCAGCAGTATGAAAATATAAAAACAAAGCTTGAAGAAACTTATTCAGTCTGGACGGAACTCACTGCCGAACTGGAAGATATTGAAAACTCATTCGAATAATTATTTTAAAAATTCCTCTGCAAGTAAATATCCGCCGTATAACGGGGCATGATCGCCAAGTTTGGTTTCTACAATTTTAACTTCTTCCCCCGGTTCCGGTAAAACTGCAGAATAAAACGACTCTTTAATTTTCGGCATCATCCAGTTGTTCATCGCCTCAATTACCCCACCGCCCAAAACAATTGTATCAATATTTAATAAAGTAGTAATACTGCCCAGAACAGTTCCAATAATTTTACACGAACGCGATAAATGTTTTACCGCAACTTTATCGCCCTCTTTAACGGCAGTTGCAAGTGCTTTGCTTTTTATTTTCTTATTAGATGAAACAATCTTTTTTAGAACTGAATCTTTGCCGCCTCTAATATCATTCACAATTGATTCTACTACTGCAGTTCTGCTTGCCAGGCTTTCAAAAGTTGTTGCTCCATTATCAAAATCAAATTTACCTTTTTTTTCAACAAGCATATGCCCTATCTCACCGGCATAAAACGATGAACCTCTATATAGCTTGCCGTCAAAAATTAAAGCACCGCCAATCCCTGTCCCTACAAACACTACAAGCATGTTTTTCACATCATTATTGAATTCAAATTTTTTTATTCCCAGTGCAGCTATGTTAACATCATTTTCAATTAGTATAGGTTTATTAAAATATTTCTGCAAAGCTTCCTTTATATTGTAACCGCTAATTTTAAGATTCGGTGCATTGCCTATAAACCCCGTAAACGGATTAACAGTACCGGGAACACCCATACAAATAGCCTTAATTTGGTCTTCATCTTTCCTGCATAATTTTAACAATTCATTTATAGAATCCGCAATATCTTTTACCAAAGCATCCGCCCCTTTATTTATGCTGGTTTGTTTTTTTACGGTTTCTATTATCGAATTGCTTTCGCCTAATAAAGCGGTTAAAATTTTTGTCCCTCCCAGATCAACAGCAATTATATTTTTATCATCCATTCTCGTCCTCGTATTCTATTCTTATCGTCCGTAACAATATAAATAAAAATGTTTTTTTAATTAATTTCTTTTTTACAACTTAAATAAAAAATACAATGATTTATGGTAAACGACAGACCGTTAAAAAGATTCGGACAAAATTATTTAATTGACAAAAATATTATTGAGAAAATTGTTAAGGAAATTAATCCGTCACTTCATGATAACATAATTGAAGTTGGCCCGGGTGAAGGAGCGCTTACAAAATATCTTTCGGAGGCAGTTTCAAAACTAACGGTTGTAGAAATTGATAACCGTAAAATAGAGTTATTAAAAAACAAATTTGATAATCTTGAGATAATAAATGAAGATTTTTTGGATTTGGATCTTGTACAATTTTATAAAAATAAAAAAATAAGAATCGCAGGTAACCTGCCTTATTATATTACTTCCCCTATTTTGTTTAAATTAATAGAAAATATAAACTTTATCAGTGATGCAACTATTATGGTTCAATACGAAGTTGCAAAAAGAATGATTGCCGAACCGGGCTCAAAAGATTACGGAATATTGAGTGTAATATTAAACTACTTTGCAGTTATCAAATTTTGTTTCAAGATTTCTCCAAACGTTTTCTATCCCAAACCGAAAGTATACTCCGCATTAGTAAATTTGAGGTTTAATGATAATCTGGATAATAATATAAATAAGAAGACTTTTGTAAAAATTGTAAAAGCGTGTTTCGGTAATAGAAGAAAAACATTAAAAAATTCATTAAGTAATAGTATATTTAGTAATTATGATTTTTCGAGTATAACCGATATGTTGCATTTACGTGCTGAAAAACTAAGCATAAAAAACTTTATAGACATTACAAGATTAGTACAAAATCAGGATGCCCAAATCAAAACAAAATAACCCGGTAAGAGATGTAATCCAGGTCGACAGCGAACTGCTGGACAGCATAAATTTTCTTATCCAGGAGCAAAGAGACCAGGGATTGCGGAATATTTTTGCAGACCTTCACTCTGCAGATATTGCTGAAATAATCAATCACTTAAATGTAGATAATGCCAAGTACTCGTTCCAATTATTGGATACCGAAGTGGGCGGCGAAGTACTCCCCGAACTTGATGAAAACCTTAGAGAAAAACTTCTAAAGCAAATTGAACCTGAAAAGATTACTGAGATATTTGAAGAACTTGAAGATGACGATGCCGCCGATATTGTCAATGAACTGCCAGAACCGGTTGCAGAACACGTTCTTGAAAATATAGGTTCCGAACAGTCCGAGGATGTTAAACTGCTGATGCAGTATAGAGAAGATACTGCAGGCGGTATAATGAACAGCGATTTTGTTTTTGTGCAAGACACTGCTACAGTCGGTGATGCAACCGAAGAAGTTAGAAAAAATGCGGAAGAATTTGAACACATTTATTACATATATGTTTTAACCAAAAATGAAAAGTTGGTTGGTGTTGTTTCGTTAAAATCTCTATTAATCAATGCTTCAAACAAGCCGATTTCCGAAGTCATGGAAGAAGATTTGATTTATGTAACACCGGAAATTGACCAGGAAGAAGTTGCAAATATAATTGAAAAGTATAACCTTGTTTCAATACCTGTTGTTAACGAGAACAAAGTAATGCTTGGAAGAATTACCGTTGACGATATTGTTGACGTAATCCAAGAAGAAGCTTCGGAAGATATTCAAAAAATCGCCGGGTTATCCGAAGAACAGGAAGCAAGCGATACAATCTTTAGAATTACAAGAATTAGACTACCCTGGCTGCTTCTGGCCTTAGCCATGGAAATTATTGCAGCCGTTGTATTATCAAAATATGAGCACATAATTACTAGAATGGTTGTGGCTACTTTTTTTATCCCGATAGTAATGGCAATGGGCGGCAGCACGGGAACACAGGCAGCGATAGTAATGGTAAGAGGTCTGTCGTCCGGCGATATCTGGATTAACGAAAGCCTTAAAAAATTATCAAAAGAATTCATGGTTGCCATGCTTAACGGTATTGCCTGTAGTCTTATTTTGCTTTTGGCAACTACGCTCTTTTTTTCAGACAGCCAGGATTATTCCGTGTACTTTGCTCTTGTTTTGTCGGTTGCTCTATTGACGATAATTATTTTTGCAACTATGGTAGGAGCCACTATACCGGTAATTTTAAAAAAAATGGGATTTGACCCGGCGCTTGCTACCGGGCCATTTGTAACCGCTACAAACGATATCCTCGGTTTAATAATTTACATATGGTTTATTATAGCATTCTTCTTCAGCTAATGGAAAGATTAAAATATTCTCTCCGGATTCTTAAGCCTGTCGATTTTATAGTAATCGTGTTCTTCGTTTTACTGACTATTATAAATCTAATTTTTGTTGAAAAGATTGACAATAGCCATGTTCATCTTATCGGGAATGTACTTATTATCTTCTCTGTTTTGTTGATTGCCCACAAAGCTAACTCAAACAACAATATTTTTTGGCGACAATTACATTACTGGTATTTAGTACCGCTTATATTCATAACTTTCAAAGAACTGTATCATGTAATAATTTCTTTGCGCGGTTCATTAATTGACGACATACTGATAAATATTGATAGAATAATATTTAATTGCGATCCAACCGATGAGTTAACAGGTATTTCGTTCCCCCTTTTAACGGAAATACTACAGATTGCTTATTCTACTTTTTTCTTTCTGCCAATAATATTGGGGATAAATTTAATTACGACAAATAAGTGCAGGGAATATGAATATTGTGCCTTTATAATTGTTTACGGATTTTTTTTATCATACATAGGTTACTTTATTTTCCCGGCCATAGGTCCCCGGTTTACACTGCACGATTTCTACCTAATAAATGATGAACTTCCCGGTATTTTCCTGACAAATTTTTTAAGAGATATCATCAATGCGGGTGAGTCGGTTTCAATACACCAGCCGAATGCCGCAAGTATTGTACAGAGGGATGCTTTCCCGAGCGGGCACACACAAGTTACATTGCTGGTTATTTATTTATCCTTAATATTTAAAAGTAAGACTAAATATTTAGTAATACCCGTTGGAACTTTACTTATCTTTGCAACGGTTTACTTAAGATATCATTATGTGGTTGATTTAATCGGCGGAGTTGTTTTTATGATAATAACAATTGTTACAGGTAAGCCGCTTTTTAATTGGTGGAATAAATTTGATGAGAAAAAAATTGTTACCGGGAAAAATTAATTTTCAGCTTCCACTTTTCGAATTGTTTCTGCAATTACCGGGAAGTACCTGTCCAATGAACAATTCGCATCATCGCGTAAATTACAAGTGCCCTCTTCATTTTGAGAATTGCACTCTGAGCAAACTTCTTCCCGTAAAACCGTTACTAGTTCATCAATATTTTCAGTATCATTATCATTTATTACTTCGATTATCTTCGGGAAATGATGTTCTACTGCACAAATTTCATTATTTGATAATGTACATATCCCATTTTCATCCGAATCAATACAGATGGAACAAATGTTTTCACGGATTGCTTTTATATATTTATTCATTTTAATTCCTGTTAAATTCACCAGCTATAAGTTATACTGATAAATATAATTGAATATGGATAAGAAAAAAAGAGTTAAAAGAATATTTGATGCTATTAGTTCTAAGTACGATTTCTTAAATCATTTTTTAAGCCTGGGTGTTGATTATTACTGGCGCCGGAAAGCATTGAAACTAACAAAAATCAATCAAGACAGCCGCTTGCTGGATATTGCATGCGGCACCGGTGACTTTTCAATTGAAGCAAAAAAACATGGCGCGGATTTTATAGTTGGTGCTGATTTATCATTTAATATGCTCAGCCTCTTTAATTACAAAAAGGATTGGAGTAAAGGAAACATTCTTCAGTGTATTGCCGAAAGGCTGCCAATTAAAGACAAGAGTTTTACCAATATTACAGTAGCGTTTGGGGTTCGCAATTTTTATGATATACAGGAAGGATTTAATTCCTTTTATAGAGTCTTAACAGAAAACGGGAAAGCAACTATACTTGAATTCAGTCTTCCCCGAAACAAAATCATTAAAAATATCTACTTATTATACTTCAACAAAATATTACCTTTTATAGGAAAACTAATTTCCAAAGATAAAGAAGCGTATACCTACCTTCCCGAATCCGTTGGAGAGTTTGATAAAAAAATCGATCTGGTTGAATTATTAAATAAATCGGGGTTCAAAAAAGTAGAGCATTACTACCTTACCTTTGGATTAGTTCAGGTAGTTATTGCAGTCAAATAAATTATTTAAAGGTATGTTTCAGCATTAAGCAACGATTCATCGCTAAGCAATCGTATTTCGGCATCAAGCAACGACCTTTCATCGCTAAGCAATCATATTTCGGCACTAAGCAACGATATTTCATCGCCAAGCAATCGTATTTCAGCATCAAGCAACGACCTTTCATCGCTAAGCAATCATATTTCGGCACTAAGCAACGATATTTCATCGCCAAGCAATCGTATTTCGGCATCAAGCAACGATATTTCATCGCTAAGTAATCGTATTTCGGCATCAAGCAACGATATTTCATCGCCAAGCTGTCATAATTCATCCATTAGTTATGATGTAACTCATCAATCTGCAAAATCAACATTTTGTGTGCAGCATTTCTTTGAGCCTATGGAAAGCTTTCCCCCTGTGGCTGATTTTATTTTTTTCTTCTAACTTCATTTCAGCACAAGTAATATTATAACCGTCGGGAACAAAAACAGGATCGTAACCAAAACCTTTATCACCTTTCGGTTCACTTATAATTTTGCCGTGTAATTCGCCGATAGCGGATATTTTATTGTCGCCATCGTAAAAAAGTGCACAGCATACAAACTTAGCTTTGTGCGGTTCTTCAAAATTCTTTAATTCATTAATAAGTTTTTTATTATTATCCGAGTAGGTGCAATCTTCACCGGCGTATCTTGCTGCATAAATTCCGGGCCTGCCGTCTAGCTGTTCAACCTCTATCCCTGAGTCGTCGGCAATTACCGGGAATCCAAATTTATTATAAATTGCATCTGCTTTTATAAAAGCATTTTCTTCATACGTACTTCCGTTCTCAATAACCTCCGGCATTTTACCAAGATCAGTAACTTTCAATAATTCGTAGTTTGTGTCTGAGAATATTTTTGATACTTCTTTAAATTTATCATGGTTACCTGTTGCAAAAACAATTTTACTTTTTGTCATTATCTTCTCC
Source organism: Ignavibacteria bacterium (assembly GCA_050117315.1). Classification (GTDB taxonomy): domain Bacteria; phylum Bacteroidota; class Ignavibacteria; order Ignavibacteriales; family Melioribacteraceae; genus JANQIV01. Next base: position 39,309 of record JASFMY010000016.1, on the reverse strand, counting down.
TATAATTTCATCAACTTTCTCCATTGCAAATCTTAAATGAGGAATTACAATGGAGCCCCCCACCATTAGAGCGATATTAAATGATTCATAAAGTTCCTGCCTACTTGCTCCTTCTTCTATAGACCTATCAATATGGTAAAGTATGCAGTCGTTGCATCTTAAAACCATCGAGGCGACAAGCCCCATTAGTTCTTTTGTTTTTGCATCAAGAGCACCCGGATGATAGGCTTTATTATCCAATGCAAAAAATTTCTTAAAATCACTGAAACCTGAGTTTATTATTTTATTATTCATCTCTGTTCTGTAGACTTTAAATTCTTTTAGCGTTTTCATTGTATCTCCGGTGAATTACAAATTACAAGATTCTCAAAATTACTATTCGTATTAGAGTTTCTGTAAAATAAAAGTCAGTCATTTCGAACCCGTTTTTTGGGTGAGCCTGTCCGCCGTCTTTTTGGCGGGAAATCTTTCAATTAGAGGATAATTTTAAAGATTTCTCCCCCCGGTCGAAACGACAAAATGTTTAGATATTATATTTTGCAGAAACTCTATTTTTTAATGAGAAATTTTTATCTTGCCAGCTCTTTCTTTAAAAATTGCCCGGTTAAGCTTTCTTTATTTTTCGCTACTTCTTCCGGTGTTCCTTCAACTATTATTTTACCGCCGTGTTCACCGCCTCCGGGTCCGAGGTCAATAATATGATCGGCTACTTTTATAACATCTAAATTATGTTCAACTACAACAACTGTATTTCCTCTCTTTACGAGCTTGGTTAAAACATTCAACAGAATTCTTACATCTTCAAAATGCAGGCCCGTAGTCGGCTCGTCCAAAATGTACAAAGTTTTACCGGTGCTTACTTTACTCAACTCAGTTGCCAATTTTACTCTTTGAGCTTCTCCGCCCGATAGGGTAGTTGCCTGCTGGCCAAGTGTAATATAGCCCAATCCCACATCATACAACGCTTTTATTTTTCTTTTTATTCTCGGGAAATCCGAAAAAAATTCGTAAGCATCTTCTACAGTCATATTTAACACATCCGAAATGGATTTTGTGTTATATAAAACCTCAAGAGTTTCCCTGTTGTATCTTTTTCCGTTACATGTTTCGCAAACAACATAAACATCAGGCAAGAAATTCATTTCAATTTTTTTAAGTCCGTCACCCTGGCAGTCTTCACACCTTCCTCCCTTTACGTTAAAACTGAACCGCCCGGGAGCATAGCCTCTAATTTTAGACTCGGGTAATTGTGCATATAAATCACGGATAAAAGTAAACAAACCGGTATAAGTCGCGGGGTTTGAGCGAGGTGTTCTCCCAATAGGAGATTGATCGATCTCAATTATTTTATCAACATTTTCCAAACCTTTAATCTCTTTATACGGTAAAGGAACTACTTTTGATTGGTAAATATTTTTCATTAATATTTTTACAAGTGTTTCATTAACTAATGAAGATTTACCCGAACCTGAAACGCCTGTTATGCATGTGAAAGTACCAAGCGGAATTTTCAGGTTCACATGTTTTAAGTTATTTCCCGATGCTCCTTTTAACTCAATGAAATTACCGTTACTTTGCAGTCTTTCTTTAGGAATTTCAATACTTTTTATATCGTTTATGTAATCAAGAGTAAGCGAATGAAACCCGTTGTTTGAATTAAAAATTTTCTTTGTTTCCTCTGCAATGCAAAGTTCGCCTCCGTGAACGCCTGCAAGGGGGCCTAAATCAACAATATAATCCGAACTTTCAATTGTCTCCCTGTCGTGTTCAACAACGATGACCGTATTTCCGAGGTCTCTTAAATTTTTAAGTGAGTTTATTAATTTGATATTATCGCTCTGGTGAAGCCCTATACTCGGTTCGTCAAGCACATAAAGCACTCCGGCTAATTGAGCGCCGATCTGTGTTGCTAATCTTATTCGTTGCGACTCTCCGCCGGAGAGTGTTCTTGCCGACCTGTTTAACGTTAGGTAGTCCAACCCTACATTCAATAAAAAGCTCAACCGCGATTTTATTTCCTTTAAGATTTGTCTTGAAATTACTTCTTCCCTCTCGGTTAAGTTAACATCTTCAAAAAACAGTTTTGCTTTTTCAATTGAAAGAGAAGTTATTTCGCTTATATTTTTACCGTTAAATTTTACCGCAAGCGATTCTTTTTTTAACCTTCCGCCCTTACATGTTGAACATGTTTGGGTGTTCATATATGATTCGGCCCAATCTCTTATTTTGTTGGATGAGGTATTATCGTAATAGTGTTTTACATAATTCACAACACCGCTAAACTTATGCATATACTTAACTGTCTTTCCGTTTCCAAATTTATACTCGAACGGAATTTTCTCCTTGCTGCCGTATAGAAGAATATCAAGTTGGGATTTGGAAAGTTTATTAAGCGGAGTGTCATAAGTAAACCCGAATTTTTGCGCTACGGCATCGAGCTGGTTAAAAAACCAGATTTTTCTCGGCTTGCCTATCGCAGCAATTCCTTCTTCATTAATGGACTTATTCCAGTCGGGAATTATTAGTTCAATATCGAATTCTTTCTTTTCGCCGAGCCCGTCGCAATCCGGGCATGAACCAAACGGGGAGTTAAATGAAAAGGAATTCGGCGCCAATTCCTGGTAGCTTATTCCGCATTCCAGGCAGGCAAGGTCTCTGCTAAAAACTTTATCTGTTTTGCCGTCATTTACTATCAAGTTTCCGTTTCCATAATTCAATGCTACTTCAACGGATTCACTAATTCTATGCCTTCCTTTTTCCGTAACCTTCAGTCTATCAATTACTATTTCAATATTGTGGATTTTATACCTATCGACTTTAAAGCCTTCTTCAATTTCTTTTATTTCACCGTCGACCCGTACTCTTAAAAAACCGTCTCTAATTATTTCTTCAAAAAGTTCACGGTAATGGCCTTTTCTTCCCCTTATAACAGGCGCTAAAAGAATTATTTTTTGTTCGGGATAACCGGAAATAATATTATCAATTATTTGTTCGGATGACTGTTTTTGAAGTTCCGAGCCGCAATTTATGCAGTGTGCATGTCCCACCCTTGCAAACAGCAAACGCAGGTAATCATAAATTTCAGTTACTGTACCGACCGTAGAACGCGGATTCCCGGTTGTAGATTTTTGTTCAATTGATATCGCCGGGCTCAGTCCTTCAATTAAGTCAACATCCGGTTTTTCAAGTAAGTTTAAAAACTGGCGGGCATAAGCGGATAATGACTCTATATAACGGCGCTGACCTTCCGCGTATATCGTATCAAAAGCAAGTGAAGATTTGCCGGAACCCGATAGTCCCGTTATAACGGTTAATGAATCACGCGGGATTTCCAGGTCAATATTCTTGAGATTGTGTTCCCTTGCACCTTTTATTATAATTTTTTCTTGTTGTTCCATTTAAGTAGATTTGTCAAAGTCCAAATCTTTATATTAGCACTTGCGAAAACCAAATGCAATTTTATTTTGTTTAAAAATTCTTAATTAATTATGACAGACGAAGAAATAAAAACAGTAATAAATTTCAACGAGTTCAAATTCAAAGAAAAAGGGTCCCTATTTATAGGACAATCTTTTAAGATAGACCGTGAAAGTGATTTTAGTGAAATAAAAACAAGAATAAAAAAAGAATACTACGACGCTACCCATCATTGTTTTGCATATAAATTACTTGACGGAACATTTAAGTATTCGGACGACGGCGAGCCCAACGGAACAGCCGGAATCAGGATTTATAATGCTATTCAGCATTTTGAATTAACAAAAACTTTAGTATTTGTAATAAGATATTACGGCGGAACAAAACTTGGAGTAGGACCGTTGGGAAAAGCCTATTATTATGCGGCAGAAGAAGTATTAAAAAATGCGGAAATAAAAAAACTAATTAAGCATATAAAAATTGAAATCAGGTATGATTTTGAATATTCCAGTACAATTCATTATTGCTTGAATAAGTATAATGCAAAAATATTAGAAAGTAATTTTGAACAAATACCTTCCATTACATCGATGATTAAGCCCTTGTATTTTAGTGATTTAGAGAAAAATTTAATTGAGAAATCAAGCAACAATGTTAAAATTATTCAACTAGGTGAAGAGTTTATCTAATAAAACAATGAAATAATTTCATCCCATTTATTGCAACAATTGATTTCTTTAAAAATTAAATCTTGACAAAAAGATTTCATTTACTTAATTTTATTTTAAGACAATGAACTCCCTAAAAAATCACTTGGTTTCAACCATAATGAGGATAAAAGAATGATTTACACCAAAACAGGCGAATATGCAATTCGCGCAATTTTGTTTTTGGCTCGTCAGTCAAAAGAAACATTAATTATGTCTTCAGAGATTGCTAAAAGCGAAGAAATTCCGGCTCACTATCTGGCAAAAATTTTACAAAGAATGGCTAAATACGGATATGTTGATTCATTTAAAGGACGCGGTGGCGGATTTAAAATTACCGAACTTGCTAAGAAAAGCTCAATACTTGAAATAGTTGAAAGGGTTGAAGGTCCGGTCATTAATTTAAAATGTGTGACAGGCTTAAAAGAATGTTCGGATGAAAATCCTTGTCCGCTACATGAAGAATGGGCTGAACTTAGAAATAGAATATATAATCTTATTTCAAGTAAGTCGGTTCAGGAAGTTGCGGAAAAATATTCGGAAACTTTGAAAAAAAGTAATATTGCTTAAAAACCGGCTCCTAAAGCCGGTCTTTTTAATTTAGCTTAACCCCAATACCTATCCCATCACCAATAGGCACTATAGTTGTTTTCAAGTTATTAAAATTCACAAATAATTTATTAAATTCTTTTATATGCTTTGTAGAATTTTTTAATTTCGGAGGAACGCTTTTAGCTGCTGCGTGACCATACCACAATAAATTATCAACAAACAACACACCACCTTTTTTAAGCAGCATTAAAGAGTAGTGAAACAATATTTGGTAATCCTCTTTATCTGCATCTAAAAAAATAAGATCATAACTATGCTCAAGCTGCGGCATTATTTTTAAAGCATCGCCTTCAATTAAATTAATTTTTTTAGATAAACCGGATTTTTTTATAAACTTTTTTGCCAGCTTTATATTGTCTTTACTTTTCTCAATCGTATCAATAACAGCGTTCTTTTTTAAATTACGTGCAACCCTTATCGCGGAATAAGCAATAGCGGCACCAATCTCAAGCACTCTTCCGGGCTTTTTAATTAATATCTGGCTTTCAAGAAATTCGGCTGAATTCCAATTTAAAATCGGGATTTTGTTCTCTACGGCAAAATTCTCCATTTCCAAGATTAGTTCGTCTTGTTCAACCCTCAATGTTTCCAGATATTTTGTTTGCCGTGAGTAGACTATTTTTGACATATAAAAAATGTATTATTGAAAAAAATTAAATGAATGAAGTTATTGAAATATTTATCACATCACTTCAGAAGGAGCATCTTCCTGGAATCAATTTTATCACCCACCCTAAGCTTATAAAAATAAGCGCCTGTAACCACTATATTACCAGCATTATTTGTACCGTCCCAGGAAAAAGAATTGATGCCCTGCTCGGTAATTCCGTCAAATAAAGTCTTAACTTCCCGCCCGAGGATATCGTAAACAATAAGTTGTGCATATTCATTTCCGTTTGCGCTGAACTGTATGGTAGTTCTATTATTAAAAGGATTTGGATAATTCTGATAAAGTGAAAAATCCAGGGGAATGTCGTCATTTTCCCGAACAAGAGTAACCTCTGCATTATCATAATCTATTTCGTAATATCCTGTTTCCGGGTCATGCCGGGATACGTTTCCATTATCGTAGGTAAAGTAAACATCTATATTTTCACCGGAATTAAAATTTGGAATGTTTGCTGAAAATGAATAATCAGTATTCACATCCATTGATATTTCATTAAAATTAGTTCCGTCTTTTGAATAAAATAACTTAACCGACGAACTACTAACATTACCTTCATCTATAAATGCTTTATAAAGCGATACGCCGTCTGCTAATTCAATATTCGGGAAATTTATTGCTCTTTTGGCTGAAGCTAAACCGTATCCACGATCATTATTCGGATCGTTGTATTTATCACCGGAAGCCATCATTATTTCTCTAACTTGCTTATTGGTTAAATGGGGATAAGCTTCTAACAATAATGCTGCAATACCTGCCACTATCGGAGCTGAATATGATGTTCCCTGGTTACCGGAAGAATAATTATTATCCGTTGAAGCGGCATACATTGCCTTTCCCTGAGCTACTACCTCAGGTTTTTTTCTACCATCAGCAGTTGGGCCCCTGCTACTGAACAAAGCAACTGCATTATTTGAATCTACCGCCCCAACAGAAATTACATTATAAGCATCTGCCGGAGCAGTTATATATTTCCAAGAACCATTGCCTTCGTTACCTGCAGAAGTAACCGTTACGACTCCTCTTTCAAACGATAAATTCGCGGCTTGTGTAACTACTGCCGTATTACCGTCCATATCCGAATATGTATACGAATTCTCTCCATCATCAAATGTACTGTATCCAACAGAAGACGAAGCAATATCAACCCCTAAACCTTCCATCCACTCCAACGCAGCGGCATAATTGTCTTCTTCAACATTTTTCTCTGTCAGGACATACTCGGTTTTAGCTAATAGGAATGAAGCATTGTAAGCAGGACCTATTATGTAACCTTCATGAAATCCCGCTGCTATTGAAAAAACCTTTGTACCGTGATTATGCTGGGTATAATCATCTTCCCCTTCGTTTTCGGTATTATCATCGTCAAAAACAAAATCATACTCATCTAAAACACCTCTACCGGCTAATGCGGTATGATCTTTCCATTTGAAACCAGAATCCAGGAAGCCAACCAAAACACCCTCACCGGTTATCCCGGCATCATGAACAACAGGAATTTCCGACAATTGAACCTGAGTTAACGACGGACCGTAATCAAAATTTGTCGCTTCAACATCTGCGGCTTCCAAGGCTTCAAAAACAGAAACCGGGTTATAACCTGCTTGGTCATTATCATCTGTATTTAACGACTTCACGGTTTCTATTTTCTCTATAAAATCCAGCCCTTCCAATAAGCTTACTTGTTCGGCACTTAAGTAACATGAAACGGCATTAAACCACTTTAGTTTTCTTTTTATTTCTATCCCAAGATTTTCAATTTCTTTTACGTATTCTTCGTTTATCGGTAAGTCTTCAAAGGTAATATAATTTTCACCCATTACTTTTTTACGTCTTTCAATTGCTCTTTGAGAGAGACTTTTCTCAGCTTCCTTGTAAAGTTGTGATGTTTTCTGTAAGGCTTGACCGGGTTCAATTCCCTTGTCTTTGAAATATACCATATACTTGGTTTGAGCGGTTAAGACGCCGGATGTAATAAAAAGAAGTATTAAAAGAAATTTATTCATTGTATACCTTGTGAAATTTTTCTTTAAATTTAACAAATATTAATGAAAAAATTTAGGAAGTAATTTCCCACCTATAATTTTTAGAAGTTTCATTTAATCAATTTATTAACTGTAAAATTCTATTCCATCTAATTGAGCTGAATAATTGAGACAAATTAGAAACGGGTATATTTGCATCCCACGACCAGTAAATTAATAACGCTTCGCCAACTATTTTGTCCTCAGGTACAAATCCCCAAAACCTGCTGTCATAACTATCATCCCTGTTATCACCTAAAACAAAATAGTAGTCTTGCTTAAACTTATATCGATCTGTTTCCAAACCATTAATAAAAATTTTATTCTCCTTAACTGAAACAACATAATCTTCTTGCTCAAGGTTTATAATTTTTTCATATTGATCAATATTTTTGGTGTTTAATTCAACTTCAATATCTTTACCCGGTACAAAAACAGGGCCGTAATTATCTTCATTCCAATTTCTATTCTTGGGGAAAATTCTTAAATCTTCAATTCCTCTCGGCGAAAGGTCTCCTTTTATTAGTTTACCGGACTTTGGGAACTCAACAAATTTACCATTAACAAATAATTTCTTATCAATAATTTTTATTGTATCACCCGGTACGCCTATACATCTCTTAATGTAGTTAGACTGCCTTTGGGGAAATACCTCGTCCTGGCTACCCGGAAATTCGAAAACGATTATATCGTTTAGTCTTGGTTTTTTTATGCCCGGGAATTTTAAATAAGGTGTTCTATTGTCCATGAAAGGGAAATATTTTGGAGTAGTCGGTCCGTAAACAAATTTATTTACCAAAAGGAAATCGCCGGCTATAAGTGTATTCTCCATAGATCCTGTAGGTATTCTAAATGCTTCTAAAAAGAATGTCTTAAATACTAATGCAGCAATAACCGCAAAAATTACTATCTCAGCCGACCTTTTTAATAACCTCCAAAACAAACTGGTTTTTACCTCATTTTTATTCGTCTAGTTGAAGAACAGCTAAAAAGGCTTCCTGGGGGATCTCAACATTGCCTACCTGTTTCATTCTTTTTTTACCTTCTTTTTGCTTTTCTAGAAGTTTTCGTTTTCTCGTTATATCACCACCGTAACATTTAGCCAAAACGTTTTTGCGCATTGCTTTTATGTTTGTTCTCGATATCACCTTTGTACCGATAGCGGCTTGAACCGCAACTTCAAACATTTGTCTCGGTATCAACTCCTTTAGCTTGGAACATACTTTTCTGCCGTAGTCAAATGATTTGCTTCTATGGACTATAACGGATAATGCGTCAACAGGTTCATTGTTCAATAAAATATCAAGTTTAACCAAATCGGATTGACGGTAACCAATGTATTCGTAATCAAAGGACGCATAACCTCTTGAAATAGATTTCAGTTTATCGTAAAAGTCAAAAATAATTTCGGACAACGGGAATTCAAATTCGAGATCGGCTCTTGTCGGGTCAATGTAGGTAGTATTTTTATAAATTCCCCTTTTTTCCATGGAAAGTTTCATAATTGAGCCGACATATTCGCTTGGAGTTACTACCTGCGCTTTGATAAAGGGTTCTTCAATTCTTTCAATTAAATTAGCTTCAGGCATATCGGCGGGGTTATCAACAACAACTTCTTTTCCCTGTTTTGTATAAACTATATATTCAACGTTCGGGAGAGTAGTAACAATGGATTGGTCAAACTCCCTTTCCAATCTTTCCTGAACAATTTCCATATGCAACATACCGAGAAAACCGCACCTAAACCCAAACCCCAATGCTGCGGATGTTTCCGGTACATAAATCAATGCAGAATCGTTCAACTGGAGCTTATCAAGCGCATCCCTTAAGTCTTCAAAGTCCTCGGAGTTTGTAGGATACAACCCGCTGTAAACCATTGGTTTAATTTCCTGGTAGCCGGGCAACGGCTTCTCGGCTCCCTTGCGCAGATGAGTTATAGTATCCCCGACTTTTGTATCGTGTACATCTTTAATATTGGAAATAAGGTAGCCTACATTTCCGGCGGAAAGTTCTTTTGTACGCACTTTTTTAAGCTTTAGAATTCCTATTTCTTCAACGAGATAGTCATTATCGTGTGCAAAAAATTTTATCAATTCCTTTTCTTTTATAGTGCCGTTAACAATTCTTATGTATGCAATTGCTCCCCTATACGGATCGAATACCGAATCAAAGATTAATGCCTGAAGCGGTTTATCCGGGTCACCTTCCGGAGGTTTAATTCTGTTAACAACAGCTTCCAGAATCTCATCTATACCGGTTCTTTCTTTAGCGCTGGCGAGTATTATCTCTTCTTCATCACAGCCTATTAAATCTGTTATTTGCCCTTTTACGGTATCCACCATTGCGCTTGGCAGATCAATTTTATTTATGACAGGTATAATTTCCAAACCGGCTTCAACTGCAAGGTAAAGGTTGCTGATTGTTTGAGCTTCAACACCTTGGGCAGCGTCAACAACAAGCAGGGCACCTTCGCACGCTGCAAGTGATCTCGAAACCTCGTAAGAAAAGTCGACATGTCCGGGAGTATCAATTAGGTTTAATGTATATTCGTTTCCGTCTTTAGATTTATATTTCATCTGGATTGCGTGAGATTTTATTGTGATTCCCCTCTCACGTTCCAATTCCATGTCATCCAATAATTGAGCTTTTAATTCCCTTTCCGAAACAGTGTTAGTATATTGCAACAGTCCGTCGGCAATAGTAGACTTTCCATGGTCAATATGAGCAACTATGCAGAAATTTCTAATGTTTTCCATACATCCTTTCGATTTTAAGCTCAAAATATACGGAATTAAGAGCAATTTTTTTTATTAACTTTCCGCATTTGAATTGTACATCAATAAATTTTTATGTTGAGTAACATCATTTTATTATTTTTGTTCCTTACAATTCATTAAAAAATGTCATGAAAAAGATACTTCTAATTTTTATTGCAATTGCTTCATTAAATCTCGCTAACGGTTATAAGTTTGCAATTGTTACAAATCCAACAACAAGTAATCAGAAAAGTATTCAAAATGCCGATTCGATTATTACTTTCATCAACAGTATTGATGACCTGTCGTTTGTTGTTTTTAACGGGAATTTAACCCAGTGGGGAGAAACGGAAGAAGTAAACACTCTACAACAATCTTTACAAAAATTGTCCTTCCCTTTTTATGTATTGCCGGGCTACAGAGATTTGAAATGGAATAAAACAGCGGGCTTAAATTTTAAGGATAACTTTGATGAGTTTTATTTTCTCCATGAGGCTGATTCGACCATCTATGTCGGCATAAATTGCAACTTACCCTGGATCAGCAATAATCATATTCCTATTGAAAGTATATATTGGCTGAAAAACGAACTAGAAAACTATACTGAAGAATTTGAATTCATTATTATTCTTAATAACAACCGCAATCTCAAAATTGATAATCTTGATTCACTTTTAAGTTTATTTCAATCAAAAAAATTATCTGCGATCTTTTCAGTTAGTAAATTGGATGCCGGTTCAATCCCTTCATTTACAATTAGTCTCGGCAAGCCTAACCAAATTTCGATCAGTTTAATTGATATCAAACCGGATTCAATCTTTTATCAATCGATAAATCCCGGCTCTTCAAATACAAAAAAACAAAAAGTTTCAAAACCTCAGGCAGGTTATAATTTTAAACCATCGATAACAAAAGTGGATACAGGAATAAATGTTATCTGGCAGTATGATTTCATTTCTACGATTTACAATAATGCAACAATTTATAATAATTACTTTTACTTTGCCGATTACTCCGGTATAATTTCATGTATTGATACTATGGGAAATCTCATATGGGATTACGACGCTTTCGGCAATATTGTTACCAAACCAACTATAGCAGACAACATTCTTGCGGTTGCAACCCTTCAAGGAGATTTAGTTACTTTAAACGCAATTACAGGTGAATCAATACAGACAATTGGGTTTGATGAATCTATTACGTTCGGGCTTGTCAAAGGGTTTTACAAAGGGACAAAAAAACTAATGATCCCTACAGAGAGTAAATCGGTAGTTTATTTCGGAACCAATGCAGGGAAAGTATATTGCTATGTCTTGGAAACACTTGAGAAAGTTTGGGAAAATGAATCCGCCAAGAATTTAATTGCATTAACTCCGGAGATAACCGGCAACAAATTTTCTTATACTTCAATGGACGGATATCTATACTGCATAGACTCAAACGAAGGCTGGCTGATCTGGAAATCTAAAATAAATACCGATAAAAATTATTCCCCGGCTTTTTCAAAGCTGGCGGTCAGCGCAGACAATATTTTTGTAAATGATTTATCCGGTAAAAACTATAAGATAGATTTTAATCTCGGACTAAAAAACTGGGAAGCTGATAAGTATGGTGCAAACGAATCAATAGGAATCTCTGCAATCGGACACCGGGTTTATATAAAAGACACAGGAAAGAATTATTTTAATATAGTTTCAGCAAAAACCGGGAACTGGGTAAAACAAGGAAAGATCAATTTAAATGATGATGAATTTCCCAATAAGCCTGTCGATTGGAACGGCAATGTTTTATTTACCTCCAGCAACGGCAGTCTTTATTTGATTGACGCTAAATTTAAAGATAAAATAATATATAAATTTGATAACTCTCCTTATCATACGATTCAAAATTATAAAGATAATTTATTTTTAAACACAAGCTTAGACGGCAAAATTTATTTCTATAAAATTCGGGAAGACTATTGAAAAAACTGGAAGCTGTAATTTTTGATATCGACGGAACTCTTACTTCAACTAACGAATTAATTTTTTCAACATTCAATCACGTTTCAAATAAGTATTTGGATAAAACTCTATCCGAAAGGGAAATTGTAAGTTATTTCGGCCCGCCTGAAGATGTGATTCTCAAAGAATTATTTACCGACAATCACGAATTGGTAATAAACGACTATTATGAATTTTACGAATCTAATCATAAAAAAATGGCAGATCTTTTTCCGGGGATGAAAGAAATTATTTTATTTCTTCATAAAAATAAAATTCCTTTGGGTATATTTACCGGGAAAGGAAGAAAGTCTGCGCTTATTACCTTACAACAATGCAGCGTGGAAAATTATTTTGACATAATAATTACCGGTGACGACGTTGAAAACCACAAACCTGCACCGGACGGTCTTGAAATTATAGTCGACTTCTTGAAAGTAGACAAAGAAAATACAATACTTGTAGGAGATGCACCGGGTGATATTAAAGCTGCAAGATCCGCAGGAATTAAAATTGGTTCGGTAATCTGGGATAGTTACGATAAAGAAAAGGTAATCAGCATGGAGAGTGATTACCTTTTTGAAAATGTAAAAGATCTGGAGGAATTCTTTTACAGCACTCTTTCTTAATTCCCTACTCCTATCGGGTAAATAAAAGAAATGCGCGGTTCAATTTTTTTCTGCGGGACATAATCAACAACATCATCTTCGGCATCCCGCACAGGTGTAAAGGTCCAATGATACACCATTGATATTAAAAGGTATTCGTTTGCCCGGTAACCGAATTCTGCGTAAAGATGCGACCTGTCGTCAAGTTTGAAGAGATCACCTTCATCCTTGATGTTTATTTTATCGTATCCTGCCCTTACTACATAAGGCATTTCCCTTGGAGCAACTTCGGAAGATAAATGAAGTATTCCGCTTTCAGGATTCTTATCCAATCTTTGATAGCTTCCCAGCACGTCAAAAGTATTTAACAAGCTTGCATATATTTCGCCGTAAAACCCGTTACCATCATCGCCAGCATTCTTCAAAGCCTGCACTTTGCTTGTTACCTCACCGGTAGATTTATCCAAACTAAATCTTTCAATTTCATAAAGCGCGTTAAAGTAAGAGGGCAGATATTGATCGCCGTTAAATCTTCTTTCAAACTTGGCTGTCAGATCAACAAGTCCTAGGCCGTTAAAATCAAAGATGAATCCGGTTGCCAGCCCGTCACCAAAATTGAAAAACTTAACGTAATCCATGTACAAATCCAAATCCAAAACACTTGACTTTATTAAAGGAATACCTACATCCAAACCGAATGCGGCAACTGAACCTTCGTCTTCATCTGCATTAAACTGGTCTGTCTGAGAATCATAAATTCCGGAAATGATCCCGGCATTTTCGTCAACATCGGCTACAATGGTTGCACCAACTTCCATTTGAGAAATAAACGGGATATTTGTTTGAGACATTACAAAAGGTCTAAAATACCCCCTTATACCCATTACTCCTTGCTGTCCAAAATTACCGTAAATGGATTCCAAACCAAAAGTGTTAAAATCTATATCGAATTCAACACCCACTTTTCTTGTATCGTAGCTCGGACTGTTGTTATATAAATAAATTATGCTTCCATGACCGAGAGTCCCCTTGTCAATGGCACCAAACCTAATATAAAGCGGATCATTTTTGTAGCCGTATCTCACATATCTTATAACACTTAAGTAATCTGAAAACTCGTTAAAATTCTCTGTTCTTATTTTTCCGCTGGCATCATATTCCAGTTTAAGGTCAATGCCTATTCCAAAATTCTTAAGCGCAATTTCCGGGAATAATCTAATCGAATAGTGCGGTTTGCCGTCTATCCAGGTTAAACCAAATCCCCCGCCGAGAAGGCCCTCATTTTCTCTTAGTTTATTGTAATAACTAAATTGTGCGAAAGAGTTTGTTGAAATGAGTAAGAGTATTGTTAATAATAAAGTGTTTTTTTTCATAAGATTTCTTGAAAGATTGTTCTTGTTTAAGTGGCAAATTACAAAATTTTTCATTTATGTTTACATCAGCATCAGTACTTTACATTGGATAATTTTCATTATACATCATTTTATAGATTTGAAATATATTGCCGCTCTTGTTCCGCAAAACGATTCGTTAAAATTGAGATTGGCAAATACGTCGATTCCAACTCCAAGCACTTCCGAAGGACAAAAAAGAACTTGGCTGTTCACATTTAATTCAACTGTATATTATATTCCAAACATAAAAGTTGCTTTAAATTCCATCGAGTTTAATGCTTTTGAATCCTCTCCGTCTCCTTCGTCATCATTAAGATACAATTTAGCAGAACCATCCTCTATATACTCTTTCCCAAATACATTGAGCATATTATAACCAATGTTAAGATCAATTTTTAATCCGCCTGTCTTCAAAATAACTCCGCCGTTTACTCCTATACCGTAACGTGTAGCGGTTTCCATATCATACGTTCCATCCACCGAACTACTCATTCCACTAATCTCAGTATCCCCGGAAAATGAATTTAATTGTAAATTGGCTCCTACGTAAGGACCAATCGGCAAAAGAGGCAAATTTAAGTGAAATTCAGGTCCGACTTTCAGAGAGAAAATATTTATGCTGTTCTCATATTTTACACTTCCAATAGTACCTTTATCGCTCAGCATAGAATAACTCACCTCTCCTACTGCCATAAGATTTAACAATCCCACCCTTGCTTTTGCATGTAGGTTTATTCCCTCATCCATTCCGTAATTCTCACTGTCCATCGAGCTAATATCTCCGCCTAAATCACCGGATGGAACCACATACCCTACTCCACCGCCAAGTTCCAACGATATCTGTGCATTTGTTTCAGCGGGTAAAATTAATAATACCCCAACAGTTAAAAGTAAAATACTTCTTTTCATATCACCTCTCATTTTTTAGTATATAATTTGTCTTGTGAATTTAGGATAAGTAAATATATTCTAATCGTATTGAATTACAAATTATTAAGATTTGTTTTATATCACAGTGTCTTTTATTGTCAATAGACCCCTCATTAAGTTTTTGCATAGTTATCGAATTGCCGTATGAAATAATAATCCAGTTACTATGATTACACATATTTCATATCTACCTATCTCTATATGTCTCTTAAAATTACCCGTTGTTCGGACTCTTTCTCCTTTTTTAACCATAGTGTTGTCTTTATTATCCCGGCAACCGGCCCTTTCTCTGTTGCCCGATCATTTATTATTATGCTTTTTTCCGAGGCAATATTATTTTCGTCTTGTAGGCTTATATTTTGCCTAATCTTTCCCAGCAGCTTTGTACCTTTGTATTTTGCGCGTCTCTTCCGGGCAGTGTTTATACATTTGTATTTTACTCCGCTATTCCAGGCAACGCTTGTACATTTGTATTTTACTTCACCGAGATTCGGTGAGCGTTTGTACGTTTGTATTTTGTTCCACCGAGATTTTGTGAGCCTTTGTAAGCAGTCGCTATTAACGCAGGTTGATAAATTTACCCCGGAAATAACACGAGTTCTTACTGTGTTTTTTGTTTTAACTTATTTTCAGAGTTTTCAAATATTTATGCATCTTGACCCTGAAGAAATTATAATTCATTGTTTTGAAACAACTTAGGATTTTATCTACCAACTTGGGTTAACATTTGACCTCTCGGGAGCCCCATAGCTTTTTATCTCGAACAACGGGTTAAGTTTTGAATCTATATCAATCTCAAGTATAGCTGATATTTTATGGATCATAAAAGGAAGTGGTATTTAACGGTTTCTCTTTATTTAACCAAATTTTGAAAAGGAGAGAGATAGTAAAAACTCCAGAGTTTAACTCGATAATCAATCGCTTTCATTAAAGTTTGTCCTTGTTTTTTCTCCCATTTCTCTTTGGAGTTATCTCACAATAGCAAGTTTCTGGGTAATATCTTCCGTCTTCTCACCGTCTTTCATAATAACTTTGTAAAAATAAACACCGTTCCCGGCCAGATGACCATCTTCATCTCTACCATCCCAGTATATTTTGTTGAAATCAAAATTTAGCTGACCGGAAGTCAACTCAATTTCTTTAATCAACCTGCCAGCAACGGTATAGATTTTTATCTTGATTTCTTCCGGTATTTGAGTCAGCATAAAAGTAAAGTAGGTGTCATTATTAAACGGGTTGGGATAATTGTAAACATTCAAAATTTTTGTTTCATTAGTTACTATAAAATTTTTGGAGTACCCGTTTTCTACTGCAATATTTCCCGATGCATCCTTAGCAAAAACAGTAAGTTCATATTCACCGTCTTCCAAAGTCGGGTTATAATCAACAGTTACTTTTGGATTCGAATCGGAGAAATTATAATTAATTACATCCTGGTTCCCTGAATATGAAATTTTATTACCGTTCAGGTACAATGAAACAGAGCTCGTGTCAGTAATCGGGACTAATGACGGGTCGGTTAATTCAACTCTTATATTTGGTGTTGAAGTGATATACTGCCCGTCAAATATATCTTCGCCGTCAAATGTTACATTAAAGGTTGGAGTTGTTGTATCACCTATTACATAAAAAGGGATTGAATAAAAATTATTGTCCTCGTAAAGTTCAGTAATTTTATCTTCGGTATCTATGTTGATATTAAACTTATAATTACCTGACAGGTCAACTGTATTGTAACTTAATTGAAAGGATTTATTCTGCATAGAATCAATTGAAGTTACAAGTTCTTTAAATATATTAGTTTGTGATGTGTTATTTTCATTAACTAAGTCAACTTCAACATAAAAGCTGTCTGCTGAGGATTCGCCGACGTTGTAAACATCAAAGTTGAGTTCTATGTTTTCGCCTATGTCTACTGTGTCTTGATAGATTGAGACTACCTGGTAGTTTGTGGCAAGTTCTGGCATACCTTTATATGAAGCAGTAAGTTTTGAAATATCAGGAGACTCAAATATATCGTTAGCATATAATGTTGCCAAAAGTTTTATATCTGGATACTTAGATGCATTAATAAAACTCAAATCTATTACTGATTCATTAACATCGATAGTAGCCAATGTATCAAAATCGTTGTCTTCAGTCTGTCCAATTGCAGTTAACTCAATTTGAGAGCCGGTAGGTTTATCAAAAGATATATGTAATGAATCCCACTTAGCCGAATTTCTAAGAGACGGAAAGAGAATAGTTCCTTCTTTATTTACAACTTCTTTTGATAGACTTACTTCCGCAACTCCATCATAAACTTCTTTATAGTCCTCAATGGCAGTTCCCGGTGTGGCTCCCTTTGTTCCTATCATACACCAAGATTCGCGGTAACCTACACTATCAATTAAAATACTACCAAAGTTTTTAATAGCATCCCTTGCATCAGAGGGCGGAGTGTAACCAATTACAGATTGAGCAGCATCTGTAGAAGTAGTTATCGCAATCATATCTCCTTCACTTAGAGAATTAAGATAAGCAATCAAAGAATCAGCAGCAGTTTGGCTCGGTGGTCCAATAAAAAATCTAACATCATAAGGTTCAAGATTCAGGGTGTCAATTCTTGCCATAGCTATTCCCCAAAAATAAGTATTACTCAGATATTCATCAGAATTTAATAGAATGGAAGCAAAAGCTCCATCCAACCAGCCGGCCGAACGAACAACAAGTTCATTTGTACTTTCCTCAAGTTTCCAAGAAGCGGAAACCGAATCGTAAGTTAAATTTGTAGTGTTTAGATCAGAATCTTGAAAAGAGTTACCGACGGACCAATCCCAATTTCTTATTCCATAAATAAATGAATAAGTATTGGACCATTCTCCCATACCAGAAAACTTTGTTCTCCACCAATATCTTTTACCAATTCCCAGAGCTTGAGTTAAAGCAATGTTAGTAATCATCGTATCAACTGTTATTTGTTTAGTTACAGGCGAATCAAAATATTCGTTATCTGCAATTTCGATAGTAAGATTTTCATCCGAATTATATGTATCCAATTGCGGATTTAACAGCTTAAGTAAGGACGATTTTTCAGTATAATAATCATTCTTTTGCAATGCTCTTGTAGACGAGGAGTAGATATTAAGTTGATATTCAATTTCATTATCATTTTCATCTATTTCAACAATTTTATCATTGTAATCTACATAGATAACAATTTTATGAAGGCCAGTCCTTTCATCCACCGGGATTGCAACTGTTACTGTGTCCGAATATAGGATTGGTTCCAATTCGAATTTACTTTCGTAAACTTTGTTATTATTATATACATCAGTAACGGACAATTGCACCAAGGAGTCGCCAACCAACCCGTAATTATATATTATCACCTTTGCATATATAGAATCGGTTTTTTCGTCAAGCGATTCATTAAGTATTGAAACATCGTTTGAGTTAATAGAGAAATTCGGCAGTGGCGGTAATTTAATTTTAATTATGGGATCACCAAACAAAGTATTACAGTAATTAAAAACCTTAGCAACATTTGTTAGACCAAATTTTTCAAACAGCTCTATCTTTGCATTCAGGTGTGCTG
This sequence comes from Ignavibacteria bacterium, assembly GCA_050117315.1. GTDB lineage: Bacteria > Bacteroidota > Ignavibacteria > Ignavibacteriales > Melioribacteraceae > JANQIV01. The sequence continues at coordinate 20,632 of JASFMY010000016.1, read as the reverse complement.
CACCAACAGTAGTACTAGAGTCAGAAATCAAACGGTTATAGAACAATTTTGGGTATTGTAACGACGTTGATAGAAATCCTAAACTGGAATTTCCACAATAATTAATTCCAATACCATCTTCATCCCTTTGAACAAATTCCTCGGAGAAAGAATCAACGTCGGGTTCTGCGAATTTACCGGTGGAGCATCCAAAATCGGTAATCAGCGAAAATCTATCTGTATAAAAATTTTGAAGATCGGCAACCGTTGTAATACCATTATCCCAAGTCTGGGTACCGCTATGCCCTAAATAAGAAATAAATAATCCGCCCTCCTGAATTGCATTACTTATATAACTATCATCATAGTCGCCAAAATTTGACGTTGACGTTTTATAAAAATGGTTGCCTTTGCCTCCAATCGGAGGTATCTCTATGTACTGTTCCAAAATGTATTGATTAGTATTATAGAGTGATTTTAACTCCGATTCATTGTCAGTATCCCCACCACTAAAAAAAAGGAATTGTTTATTCCAATAGTCATAATCCCTTAGAGCATACAATTGCATTTTTTGAAGATAACGATACACTTCATCGGTAGATTCGGCAGTCAATCGCCCAACTTTCATTTGCGAAATTTCGGATTCGTCCCAAACAGTATACCATGTATCACTTACCGGCATGCCGTATGAGGGCACTATGTTCTCTTTTGGTGGTTCTGGTGCTGAAGTAAGTTTATCCTTAAAATCATAATTGGCTTCACCAACTAGAAACAAGTATTCTGGTTTATCGCCTGACCAGTTATTATATGCAGTTATCAAAAAATCTTTTATTGCCTCAGGAGCTATCTCACCAAAAGAAAATTCATCATAAATATCCTCGGTTAAAACAAGTTTCCCTTTAACATCATAGTTTTCTATTACCCAATTAAGGTATTCTGAAGCAGCCACCAAAAGTTTACTGCCGGTAATTAAAATGTAAGAGGCACTATGTTTCGAAGAACTTAAATTTTTAAATTTCTTTTCGTAGCAAAAAACTGGCTTTAGAGCGTTAGATGTAGTTGTAAGTGTGTAAGCAGTATTAGTTTCTATATTATCTGAGAAATATAGTGTTCCGTCTTTGAGCTCGTACGCTGTTACTTTTTGTGTGTCAGGCAAGACACGGTAAAGTATGATATCATTCTCGTTGGCCGTTATGTTTTGTATAGTTATAATTTTTTTGCCTGATTCAATAATGTTTATTGGAAGTTCGAAATATAAGGAATCATTAATCGCATTATTTTTCCTTAAATAACTAACATCCACCCAGTCAATTAGAGACTGGTGAAAACTTGCACTTGATGTTAACCCAAAAACTCTGACAACGTTTTCTCCTTCAATCAATTGATCGGCCGGATAACTTGCAGAAAAGTTAACCGTTTCATAATAATTAAAATTACTTGTATCTGAAACTGTATTATTGTTCAAACTCAGGCCAAGTCTATGTGCGTTGGTTATCACATCTGCAGCATTACTAATTACTCTAACACTAACTTCTACATCTGAATTTGGGATTGGGCTATCGGCATTAAACTTAATTTGTTTGTTACCGCTTGCCCCCATTACCAACCATGTCCAAATTTTATGTTCCTGCCAATAAGGAAGGTTGGTTCGCGGATCTTCAGCTCCGTAGTACCATATTCTTTCGTCTTCTTCAAGATGTAGCTTACAACTATAGTAGTTGATAGTATCAAGCAGTGCTGATTCAAAAGTTGAGATATTTTCTACTCTTTTCCCGTCATCGCCTTCCCATACCAAAAAGACAAATGTAGTATCAGTATAACGACTTAAGTAATTAATATAGTCTTCCCCTTCGGCAACAATAGTTTTATAATCGTCTTCTTCATAATTTTTTTGTGCATAAAACTCAATATAATCTTGTGAGTCAAACACACCATCTTCTTCACCATAAACAAATAGAGGCAGTTCTTTTCCTTTCCCGAATATTTTTATCTTCTTAGGGTCTATTGCAGAAGGGCTCAGGCCGTAGAGTTCCAGCTCATCATAATTGATTCTAAAAATCCCGTCTTGCCCTATTCCTAGTTTTACATATTCAACATCGTAATCTATCCAATCAGATCCGTTCAACAGTTTTGTGTATTGATGATTAGGATCATAAGCATCTGAAATATTCTCCAGATTGATATAGCAATCTTTAATTTCATTTACATAACTTGGCAACGTTTTCTTATAATCTTTTGACCAAGCCTTTGACACTGCCAAATTTAGTTTGGCCTGCTTAGTAATAATAATCTGTCTATTGTCAAAGTTATAACGGTGCGTATTGCATTTTATGACGGCAGTATATATCCCTCTTAGCCAAATGTATTGTAGGATTTCAAATTCCTTGGCAGGATACATCTTAAACGTAGAATATTTACTTGAAATCTTTTGTTTAACGGTTTTAGTTGTAGAATCCGATGCAGCTACAATAAGAGGATTAGCACTAGGGACAACTCCATCTATAATACTACTTTCTTTTTCTTGAAATGATATACTTATAATCTGAGAACCAGGCGGAATTGCAACAAACAAGTATTTATAAGGGAGCACGGGTGAGCCGGCTTCATTAACTCCAGAATAATTCAAAAAATTTACTTCTTTTAATCCGGTAGAATCTATAGTATAGTTTTCTTTTGGGAAAAGAACTAGGGCTTCTAACTTTTTCCCTTCATAAATAACATTTTGGCTTATAATCTGAGGATAAACTATATTTAATAATAAAAAAAAAGCAAGAATAACTAATAATTTATTATTCATAGATTACTCATCGCTAAAATTATAGAAACATAATTATATGATAACAATAATAAAGAAATTTGTCTTACGTATTCTTCCGTCAAAATTAATTTTTTATCGAATCTATAAACTAAACGTGTGGGGCGATACAACGACAAAATCTGGGCCCGGATCAAATTTAAAAAACACTCATAATTTAATAGAAGAACTTCAAAAAATCATTAAAAATTATAATATAAAAAAAATTCTGGATATCCCTTGCGGTGATTTCTTCTGGTTCAAACAAATTAATGTACATGGCATCGATTACAAAGGTGGAGACATCGTAAAATCATTGATCAAGAACAATCAAAAAAAATACGGTTGTAAAAACATCAATTTTTTCTCAATCGATATAAGAAAAGACAAATTACCGGAGGCGGATTTATTAATTTGCCGAGACTTATTTATCCATCTTTCTAACAAAGATATTTTGGAAACAATAAAAAACATTAGAAACAGTAGTATAAATTATGTTTTGTTAACAACGTATAAAAAGATAACTGAAAATACTGACATTCCTACAGGCAAGTTTAGGCCGATAAATCTATTTCTCCCGCCTTTCAATTTTGACATACCTATTCTGGAATTTTTAGATACCTCCCAAAACTCGGCAGAAGATATAATGGGAAAATCAATATGTTTATGGAGGAACAAATAGTTCTATAATCCCATTAATGATCTTGATGTTGAGCAGATGCTCTGAAAAAAAGGCTGATTCTTAAATATAAAATGGATATAATGAATTTTGGTATCCCTATTATATACCTTCTCCAAAGCCGTCTCGGTTCTATAAATAAACGAAAGCACCACTCCAGCCCACTGTTTCTTAAAAATTTAGGAGCCCGTTTTATTGTTTCTAAATAAAATTCTAAAAAATTCCCCACGCAAATAACAGGTATTTGCAGTCCGTTTCTTATTAGAAAATCGGCAAAGTATTCTTGTTTAGGTATACCCATCCCAATTAGAACTATATCACTTTTCGAATGAATTATAGTTTCTAAAATTTTATAGTTTTCCTCGACGCTAAAGAATCCATTTTGGTAACCTCCTAGTACGCCCTTGATTTTTCCTAAATCTAGTTGAGAGAAATTCCCCCCTATAAAAAATATTTTTTTCTTATTTGAATAAATATAATTAACTATCTCACAATTAAAATCGCTCCCATTAAATTTTTCAGCCTTGACTCCAAAGATCGTCCTTAGCAAAAAAAACATCCCCATATCTGATGAATAAAAATTAATATCACTTAACATTAATTTGCGATAATTTTCATTCACATAGAATTCATTAAATCCGTGAAAATTTAAATAAGTATAGATGTCTCCTCTACTATTCTTTATACTTTCTATTATTCTATTGAAAAGATCTTCTTTTCTATATATCATTTTATCGAATATCATCATTAATTTTCCCACAATAATTCTTTATATATTGAAATCAATTTTTCCATATAATTTCTTGCATTGCATTCATCCCTTACCTTCACTTTTAAATTATGCGCAATATTTTCGGATAGTTCTTTATCTCTTATTGCCCTTTCGATAGCTTCGGCTAAATCATTTGGGTTCTCATGTTCTACCAAAATCCCATTCACTCCATTTTCTATGAATTCGGAAATTCCTCCTGTATTGCTTCCAATAAAGGGTTTACACATCGCTCCGGCTTCAAGCATAGCTAGCCCTAGCGGTTCACGCCTTGACGGTAAGACTACCATGTTACTAAGATTATAGTACTTACGTATATCTAAAGAAGGCGGGAGTAAAATAATCCTTTCTTGCTTTAATGTTTCTACACTTATTTCTTCAGGAAACAGTTCTCCAACCAGAACAAGAACAAGTCTAAATATCTTTTGAGAAACGTTCTTAAATGCCTCAATCAGAATATCTATTCCTTTTATTTTATTAATTCTCCCTACATACAATAAAATTATCGCTTCTTCATCCAACCCGAGTTCTTTCTTCAAAGAGTCTGCATTACATTCTTTTTGATTTTCGAGTTCATCTATAAAATTATACAGAACTACTATTCTAGAAGGGTCGACACAAAACTTATCACATAAATTGTTCTTTACATAATTACTAACACAAATTATTTTTGAGGACCGAAAACTAAAACTTCTGTATCCTTCTACAATACTGTGAACAGTCGTTATGGTTTTCAATTTACAAAATTTACTTATAAACCAAGAAACTAACTCGGGGAATCTATGATGTGTATGAATTATATGAATGTGATGCTTTCTACAAAATTTTAATAGAAAAAAGAAAAAAGAAAAAACTCTTCCTAAACTATACCGGTCCTTTGGGAATGGAAAAATTGTGGTATCTATCCCTAAATTTTTAATACAAATGGTATTGTCTCCACCATTTGTAATGAAGAAAAGATTATAATTACTATTTTTTTTTAATTCTTTTAATAGTAAAAAAACGTGTCGGGATACACCGCAACTAATGTTAAAATCAGGAGAAATTATTAATATGTTTGTTTTAGTCTGCATTGATAAGTGAAAAGTATAATCTATTAAAAAAACTTTTAAAGTTATCCATGCTATATTTTTTTTCTATTGCATTTTTCCCATTTTTGCCTAATTCTTTTCTCAATCCCGGATCATTAATCAGTTTCTCACATAGATTAACGCCATCATTTATACTTTCCCTACTAAAAATCAAACCACAATTATTGGCTTCAATAATTTCTCTAATACCACCTACATCAGTAGAGATAATTGGAACTGCTTGTGCCATTGCTTCCCAAACTATCAGCGGCATTCCTTCTCTATCAGAAGTTAGCAGAATAAAATCAAAAGATGGGAAATATGCTTTTGCATTCTTAACGTATCCTAATAAGCTAACGTCTTTTTCTATTCTCAAATCTAAAATGAGTCTATCAATGACATCCCAAAGCGGCCCATCTCCCAAAATAAAGGCGTGTACCATGTAACCCTTTTTTATAAGTCTGTTTATAATCATCAAATTTCTATCTATTCTTTTTTCTTCAGCAATCCTACCCACAATACCAATAATTATATTTTTCTCTTTTAGCCTATTTATCTTTCTCATCAACTCATTATCACAATTATTCTCTGGAAGAAGTTCGGTTCCGTTACTATATACCTTAATTTTTGTAGAAAAATTAGTATAAGTCAGTAATCTTTTTTTGCAATACTTGGAAGGGGTTATGAAAGCATCAACACTGCCTGACGAATTAATTATTCTGTGCAGAATTAAAAGTAAAGATTTCCCTAAACGATTGTGATACTCACTGTCAATAAATACTCCGTGATCATTATAAATCATTTTTTTTCTTAAAAAGATATTTATTATCCCGCATAATATATATGACTTAAGCGCATGAGCATGAATAATATCAACGTTTTCTTTTCTTAAAATGTTTAGAAGCTTAAAAAGTACTGAAAAGGAAATTTTTTTTTCAAGTTCTGGGACAAAATATGATTTTACTCCCAGTTCCTCCAAACTCCTTTTTGCATCTATAAAACCACCAAAAATTATAATATGTTTAAATGTTGGATTAACATTTTGAATCAATGATTTTATATGGCTGTATATTCCATCAGCTTTAGCAGACAGGAAAGGATCAACGTGACAAATTTTTTTTTCATGCTCAAAATTTAGTTCCTTCAAAAACGCTCTCCACTATTTAGCATTATTCCAAATCACTGAGATATTAAGAGTCTTAATTTTAGTCAATTATGTTATCATAAATATTCTTATAACCTGCGACCATATTTTCCATAGAAAACCTTTTTACTGATTCAACAGCATTTAAGGTAACTTCTTTTTTCTTATTCTTAATTATTTCAATGACTCTATCTACGGAAAATTCATTTATTAAATAGCCATTATATCCATTTGTAATTGCTTCCTTATTTCCGCCATTATTACTTGCTATAACAGTAGCACCGCATGCTAAGGCCTCAAGTATAACCAAATCAAACACTACTCTTTCTGAGGGCATTATAAAATAATCGCAGATTTTCATAAGGTTTATAATTTCATTATTTGGCAGACTCGGTATAATAAATACTCTATCATGCAAATTGTTTTTCTTTATTTGTTCAAAATACTTATGGGTATAGGCTCCTTTGCCGACATTAATAAGAATCACTTTTTTCCTAAGAGCTTCATTCAGTTTTTTAACTATGTCAATGAGGACTTCGATTCTTTTTGACTTTACGTGTTGAGCCACGTTGAAAATAAACATTTCGTACTCCTTTAGGCCAGTGATCTCTTCCACAGCTGATTTACGAACATTTACAGCATTTATTTTTTTAAGGTCAACACCGTTATAGACAATTTTAATCTTATAGTTATCTTCTAAATTTTTGGACTCAAGGAATAATAATTTTGCAGCTTCACTTGGAAATGTAACTATATCTGCTTTATGAAAAGAGATAGTTTCCATTTCGGAAAGTTTATTAAGCTCATTGTCTAATCGTCTTGAAGCATTAGGGCAAAAGTCTATAAAATCGTCAAAAAAACTACCCTTACTATGTATGGTTAAAATTTTCTTTTTCTTACTCTTTTCAGCAAAATAAAACATACTTATGGGATCATGAGAATGCAAAAGCTCATAGCTGAGAACTCTAGAATTCTTATGAAAACTCTTTTGTAAGTTCCTAAAATAATATCTTAAATAGAAAGGACTCGTTACGGCTTTCCTATATAAAGCCGACTTTAAATAAAAATCGCGGCCTATTTTGGCTTTATATGCATTCAATATACCATCTTTATTTAATATTGTTTTTTTTGCATTGTATATAATAAAATTTTGCTTAGAACAGTAACTAACGTTCAAATCAGATAGATGCCCAATAATGGAAAAAATTATCTTATTTGGTCCCCCAGAATTTTCTGAAGGCATTCCAGAAATGTTTGTAAATAAAATGTCTGTTTTCATCACAATAATTTTGTTGTTAATTTTAAAGCAATCATAACTACCTGATCCATATTATAATATTTATAGTCTGCAAGCCTCCCCAAAAAAGCTACGTTGGAAACTTTACATGCTTGTTCTATATATTTTTTATACAGAGGTTTATTTTTATCATTCGGCACAGGGTAATACGGTTCCCCTTTTAACTGTGTATATTCTTTAGAAATAACAGTTGTATTATTTGCTGTTTGTCCAGTTAGCTTTTTGTATTCTGTTAGTCTTGTATAATGTATATCTTTGTCAACGTAATTTACTACTGCAGTTTCCTGGTAATTATCAATATCATGTTTCTCAAATGCAAACCTAATGGATCTGTATGGAAGTTTTCCGAATTGGTAATCAAAAAAATAATCTATTGGACCAGTATAAATCATTTTATCAAATTCCACATTATCTACAATTGCCTTATAATCTGTATTCAATTGTATCTCAATATTTTCATGAGTGAGCAACCTTTCAAACATTTTTGTGTAACCATCTTTGGGCATAAATTGATACTTGTCTGTAAAATATCGACAATCATCATTTGTTCTTATGGGTATTCTGCCACATACAGCCGGCGACAATTCATAGGGATATAAATCCCATTGTTTTTTTGTATAATGTTTAAAAAATTTTTCATAAAGATCATAACCAACCTGGTTTACAATTATATCTTCACTGTTTAGTATAGACTGTCTTTTCTCTTTTACCGAATCATAAAATTCAACTACTTCTTGATCGTTGATGAAATTCTTGTTGTATAATTTATTAACAGTTATTCTATTTATTGGTATCGGATAAAGCTCATTATTTAACTTGGCCAATACTTTATGTTCATAAAATCTCCACTCAGTAAATTGGGAAAGGTAATCAAATACTTGTTTACTATTCGTATGAAAAATATGCGGTCCGTACTTATGTATTAAAATTCCGTTTTCGTCATATTCATCATATGCATTCCCGCCGATATGATTTCTTTTTTCAACAAGTAAAATTTTTTTGTTAAGCTGACTTGCTATTCTTTCCGCTATAACCGAGCCAGCAAAACCCGCACCTACTACCAAATAATCATATCCCACTTTTCTTTCCAATCCCTAATCTTTCTCTAAAAACCATATAGTTTAATAACTCTCTTTTTGAAAATCTAATAAATTCTATACTCCAATACTCATTAACATCATCACATAAATACAATGAATTAGAATTCATTTTAGAAAAAACTAGGTTCAACTCAAAATTAATATGTTCATCTGTATGTAAACTATCATGCATAAATATATCAACGATATCAATTTTTTCTAAGAGTTCAGGTAACTTTTCTTTTGAGTTTCCTATAATTAATTCCCAATGAGATTTGTACTTTTCATCCACCAACCAACCCGGTCCATCATCCTTAGCAAAATGAACATTATAGTCTTTGTTAATTTTCGGATAATATTCTGCATCATATGCAGGTAAATCTATGCTGTAAAGTTTTCCTTCATTTCTATTATCAAATATCCCTCTTAGAATTATTGAAGAAGACATTCCAGGTCCAACACCCGTTTCGATAACGATCTTTGGCTTTATCATCCTTATACACACATAGATTACACAAGCTGTATTTATGTCTATCCATCCACCAAACTTTTCAACTTCATCAACCTTCTCTCTTGCAATCTTGATTTTATTTCTAATTTTATTCCAGTATATTAAACCAAACCTCATTCGTAAAAAAAGATATAATATTTTATATCTACCACATCCTAAAATCCTTGATAGAGTTACAGATAGTTTGAAAAAATTTTTTATTCTTTTGATGATCAAATTAATTTTTCCCTTTGACATATGAATTTAGAAGCAAAAAGAACAAAGACCTCAGGTAATAGAGCCATTAAAACCGATCCCCAAATGAAATGATGAGGAATTACTGCGATTCCTACTACCAATGAAATAATAGCAGCAAAGATTACAATCTGGAGTACTATTCTTTGAAAACCTGTATTTATCAATACTTGTAGCAAATAGATATGACCAATTGCCTTTATAATTATTAAAGGCGATAATGCCTGTATTATTTGTGAACTTAAATTGAAATCTGATCCAAGAAATAATTGAACTATGTAATTGGAAAATGCAATTAAGGTTAGGCACATAACTGAAGAATATAAATAAATACCCTTTTTGAAATTCGAAATTTTTTGAGCGATATCTATACTCTTTTTATCAAATTCTTTTGAATAATACGGGAAAATGGTATCATGCAATATCCCCGTTATTGATTCAACTAATCGTACTATTTTTTCAGCAGCTACGTAAATACCAACGTACATCTCATTTGTAAAAAAGCCTAAAAAAAGAGGAATAGATTTTGTGTAAAATGATGCCACTAATGTGGCCAAGAATATCTCACCCCCCTGAATAAATTCATTTTTAATATCGACATATTTGGGAATAATCAATTTAAATGAGAATAATTTTATAATCTTTTTCCAAGAAATGGCAACCAATATTAGGCTAGAAATACTGAGTATTATTATATGAAAATAATAATCGTGATAATCTTTTATAAAAATAAAAACACATATAATACTTACCACATTAATTCTTAAAATCAATTTTGAGTATATACCTACTTTTTGAATGCCTCTAAAAACATATAGAGGTAAAAAAACTAAAAAAACTAAATGAAAATAATTTATTAGATAGAACGAGAAGTTATTGTCAATTATCAAAAAGAATATCACCCAATACACCAGACTTGAAATAAAAAGAAGAAATATCTTTATAAAAATAAAAATATTTAATCTATAATTTATTTGTTCAGCATTATCTAAAATAGCAATTGATTTTACTGCACTGAAGTTAAAACCATATTCAGTAAATATAAGTAAAGTGCTTTTTAAAGCATATGCATATTGAATTTTACCATAATATTCTACACCTAGAATTCTTACTAAATAAGGCAAAGTTATTAAAGGTAAAATTAGATTAGAGATTTGAATTACAGAAAGTGATTTAAAGTTAGTTAAAAGAATATGGTTATTCAAAAAAAATTTTTTTAGCAAAGAATTTCTATCTCCTTACCAACCAAATTTCCGGGTTTTGATAATTACGGTTATTCCAGATTTCAAAGTGAATTATGCTTCCTTCCAGACTGTTGCTTACTTCGCCAATCAGTGTGCCCGGCTCTACTTTATCTCCCTCGTTTATTACTATATCCGTTACATGCCCGTAAACAGTTCTATATTCTCCTTTGTGAGTTATAATTACAACACTTCCGTAACCGGGTATCCATTCGATCGCTGAGACAATTCCTTCTGCTACTGCAAACACTTTTGTGTTGTCGTCTGTTCTTATGTCAATACCATAATTCAAGGTAACGGTATTAAGTTTATTATTTTTGTTTTCTCCAAATGATCTTGCAATCTCTCCGTTATTAACAGGCCAGCTTAGTTTACCCTGCAGATCGGCAAAGTCAGAGAAACCCGAATAATTATAATCTGCCGGAAGCGTAACATTACTTTTAAGCTTTTCTTCTCTTATTCTTTGTTGCCTTGCTCTTTCTTCTTCTATTAATTTTGCAATTAAATTTTTAATCTGTATTTCCGCTTTTCTTTTTCTATCAATTTCTTCTTCTATAGTTTTTTGGTCTTCTCTTAATTTTTTTATAAGCTTTTCTTTTTCATTCTTCTTTGAGGAAAGTTTTAACTTCTCATTATTTTTGTTAGTCACAAGTTTGTTTAATCCGTTAACTTCTTTTTTTAGGCTTGCTTCAAGGGACACTAGCTGTTCTTTATTTGATTTCAAGTTGTCTATTATCTCACGGTTTTTCTGCGAAATATAACTCAGGTATTTGTAGCGTATCAAAGCCTGGTTAAGTGTTGCGGCATTTATGATATATTTTAACCCTGATAGTCTTCCGTGTTTATAAAACCAGACTATGTATTGTGAATAATCCTCACGAAGGGTTTTAATTTTGCTTTCTGTTTTTTCTATTTCGTTGTTTATGTTTGATATTTCTTTTTGCTTATTCCTTTCCTGTGAACTTAGGTTATTTATTATTTTGTTTATTAAAATGTTTTGCTGGCTTATGTTTTGAAGTGCCGAAATAGATTCTTTTTCTTCTGCAGTTTTTTTATTTAAACTTTTTTCAAGTGATTCTATTTCGGTATTGAGTTTGGTTAATTGTTCGTTGCGCTCATTTATCTCTTTATTAGATTGAGAGAAAACAAGCAAAAAAGGAAAAAGTAAAAATATTACTAAAGAATATTTTACCATTTTATAACGTTTACGTCGTTAGGATAATCAATACTCAGGTTTGTAATATCTTTGTTAACCTGTATGTTCCTGTATTCTATTGTGACTGCTTGGCCTTTCTCTTTATATTCTACTTTAGAGTAAAAAGGAACCGGCACATTTTCAAATTTTTTAAAATCCGAGTAATTGCCTTCAAAAATTACATCCGATGAATCTTTCATTAACTTATAATTAGTAATTGCAAACTCGTTTACCGAGATTTCATAGATACTATGTTTATTTGATTGGCCGTCAAAATAATTCAGTGTATAAGATTTTCCATCTGCAGAAAAAACATCGGGCGTACGTCTTAAATTCGGCGTTAAATTAACCGAGCCAGAAAAGGCATCCAATAAATCGTCAAAAGTTAAATCCACTTTAAAAATATTTTTAAGTATTTCCATTCTTACGTTGCCGGTATACAAATCATTTCTCATTACATCGTAAAATTTAAAATCATCCTTTGTGACAAGTGCATGCGCAAGGTCAATTCCAAAAGGCCCAAACACCGAGAGTTTAATTGTATCTGGTTTAATAAGCGCAACTTCAAAGTTTGCTTTAGCACTTAGTTGAGATGACTCAACATTAATAATTCCCGTACCCTCGAAAGTTTTAATTTTTCTTCTGTTGGCTTCAAGCTTTTTTATTAATCTATCAGCCGGCAACTCCTTTTCCTCGACAGTTGGTTTTGACGGAACACATGCCTGGAAAGTAACAACAATCAATATGATGAGAAAAGCAACACAGTTCCTTATCACAATTTACCTTTATCCAATTTTAATTTCAAATCAGTATTTGATTCATCTTTCTTTAAAGATTCGGTCCAATATTCAATTGCTTTCTGTTGTTTGCCCAATTTAAAGTAAACATCGCCAAGATGCTCTAGAACAGTTGCGCTCCCGGGGTCTCCTTCCAAGGATTGCTCAATGTATTCTTTAGCTTTCTCGTAATCGCCAAGTTGAAAATAAACCCAACCGATTGTATCGAGGAATGATGAATTTCCCGGCTCCTGCTCTAAAGCTTTTGATACCATATTTAATGCCCGTTCCAAATCAATTCCTCTTTCAGCAAGTGAATAGGCAAAGTTATTCAGCACAGTTGAATTTTCAGAATCAATCTCAACAGCTTTTGCGTAAATACTATCACTTTTGTCATACATTTTTTTAGAATCGTAAATCAATCCTAAAACTCCAAGAATATTAATATTACTGTCATCAACTGAGGTAGTTTTTTCAAGAACAGCTAATGCTTCGTCATTTCTGTCCAGTGAGTAAAGAGTAAACCCGTATGCTGAAAGTGCAGTTAAATCTTCCGGCTGAAGTTCTACCGATTTTTTCAAGTACGGTTCTGCCTCTTTGTGATTGTTCTCCTGGGAGAGTGACAGTCCCATATAGATATTTAGTACAAAGTCGTCGGGAAAATTCTGAAGAGCTTTTCCCATCTCTTCGGTAGTTTCAGTGTATCTTTGATTATCAAATAATAATCCCCCCAATCGCATCCAGATTTCGGGATTCCATCCGGCCAACTCGGTGGCAATTTTAAAATTTTTAATTGCTGTTGAGTCATCAAACTCTTTTATAGCAATTTCACCAAGGTAAATTTTCACCTGGTAGTTTAAGGAATCCTTATCAAGTGTTGTAAAAATATCTTTTGCATATTTTAATAATGTGCTGTCTTTCAAGGACTGCCTGAACAGCGCTAATCCGATTTGAAGTTTTGAATCAAAAGGTATTGCAGGATTATTGGCAAGCCCGGTATATTCCTTTGCTCCTTCATCCCATTTGCCTAATTGAACAAGTGCGTTAGCTTTATATTCGAGCAAGTTTACATCGAACGGAAAAAGTTTCAAAGTTTCATTTGCAAGATTAATAGCTTCCTCATACCTTGCTGTTTTTATGTAAGCTTCAATAAGAATTTTCTTCAATTCCACACTTGTCGGATTCAACTCAATCAATTCTTTTACGGTTGAAATTGTTTCATCGATATTGCCGAGACGTTCGTTCAGGTCGGCAATTCTAACAAGCACTTCCCATTGCGGTCCTGTAATTTCAAGAAGTTTATCGTATACTTCTTTAGCTTTTATAGGTTTGTCCAGTTCATATAACTTTCCAAGCTCGAAGTATGCTTTGTACTGTGAAGAATCAGACCGGATAATTCTTCTGTAAACATTTATAGAAGAATCGATCAAGTTTGCCGAAGAATAAACCCTGGCTAATAAATAGTTGTACTCATGATTCTCAGGTTCTATGTTATGCGCCAATTTTGAATGCTGGAGAGCTGACCTGAGCTTATTTAGTCTAAAATAGTTTTTTCCCAAAGCATAGTGTATTCCGGCAGTCATATCCAGCCTCAGCGCTTCCTGATATTCGATTATTGCCTCGGCATAGTTTCCTTTCATTTCACTTATACTTCCGTTAATAAAATACTCCAGAGCTTTAGTTTTATTATTCTCTTGATTTTCTTCCAACGGCGATTTTAAAATCTCATCTTTTTCAGGCTTATTAACAATTTCGGATGAGGAGCATCCAAAGAGTAGAATAAAAAAGATGTATATTAATGCAGTTTTTTTCATAATTTACAGTTAATTAAACTCAGAAAATATAATATCACTTCTACAATCACAAGTACAAAAAGGTTTATAATTTTTACAAATGGAAAAATATAATCTTGCAATCGCATACAAATGGGAATACGATTTGGATTTTGTAAATATGATTGAAAGTATTTTTCATAATAACAAATTATCTACATATATAATTCACAAAGATAATATAAATCAGGTTTACAATTCTCTAAAAAATAAAAAACTCTTTTTTGATGTGATTCTCGACCGCGCTTCGGATGAAGATGAAAGTTTTGAACTAATTACCGAAATGTTTGTAAAATTGAAAACTACAATAATTAACAGTTACCATTTAACAGACCTTGCGCTGGATAAATCAAATCTCCATGCAAAATTGGAAATAAATAAAATCAATGTCCCAAAGACAATAATTTTGCCTCCGCTCGACGATGAACCGCATGATTTTAATATAGATGAAATAAACATTGATTTATTCTCAAAACCGTTTGTTATAAAACCGGGATATTACAGCGGCGGCGGCGAATCAATAAACTTGTTTGCGACGAAAATTGAAGATGTTAAAAAACAAAGGGAGTTTTTAAGTGATGATTCTTTTTTGCTGCAGGAAAAAATTTATCCCAAACAAATATTCAATAAAAGAGCCTGGTTTAGAAGTTTCTGGTTTTTCGGAAAAATAATTCACACTTTTTGGGACGACATCACTCATGAGTATCACGAGATTTGTGAATTTGAAAAGGATGTAATCGATTTTAAATTCTTGGATAAAACAGTTAATAAACTTGCCGGAATATCAAAACTGGATTATTTTTCATCGGAATTTGCTATAAACAATAAAGACGAAATATATCTTATTGATTATGTTAACGACCAATGCGATATGAGGTTAAAATCAAAACACTTTGACGGTATCCCGGATAAAGTTGTTGAAGAGTTTATTTTTGCTATGATGAAATTTGTTAAAGAACACATTAAAAGATAATTCCTTCTTCAATTGTATCCAGCATATTTCGATAACTCTTATACCTCTCCGGGGTTATATTTTCACTTTCTACATTTTCAATAATTGCGCAGCCCGGTTCATGATGGTGAGTACATGTATTGAATTTACAGTCATTTATATACGGAAGAAAATCCTTGAAGTAATGTCCCAGATTTTCTTTGCTTATTCCGTATGGATCAATCTCCCTTATCCCGGGTGTATCGATTACAAAAGTATTACTGCCGAGATTTATCATACTGCTGGTTACTGTTGTATGTTTTCCTTTGTTTGAATAATCGCTAACGGATGAAGTTTTCAGATTTAAATCCGGGAAAAGGCAGTTTAATAAAGAAGATTTACCTACACCGGATTGTCCCCAGAAAATATTTTTGCTCCCCTTTATCTTTTTTAATAAAAGCTCCATGCCCAAGTTTTTCTTAACGCTTGTCAGAATTACTTCGTAGCCAATTTCGTTGTAAAACTCTTTCCAAAACCAGGGCAATTCCGAATTATCAAGATCAATTTTGTTTATTATTATTGTAGTATCAATATGCGAGCTTTCACCAACAACAAGAAGGCGGTCCAAAAATTTGTTGTTAAATTGCGGTTTATAAATACTGGTTATAATAAAAAGATTGTCTATGTTGGCGGCAATAACCTGTTCGAGTCTTTCACCTCTTTGGCCTGCGCCTCTCTGTTTAATAGCTTTCCTTGAAATATAATTTTTACGTTCCAGAATATTGTTAATTGTACCTGAACCGTCTTCATTTAATTCATATTCAACTATATCACCTACAGTTGCAATATCAAGTGTTCTGCTCTTATCTTTTTTTAATAAATGGATTTTTTTGAACTTCCCGGGAAGGTAACACCTGATAAGATTACCCGAGTTATCAAAAATGTAGTAATCTTTACTCTCTATTCTTTGAATTATTCCTTTAATATAAACACTCTCTAATTTTGGAGAGTAATTTAGAAATGGACAATCCTTTTTTCAATATATAAAACTCCGAAGTGCAAGAATTGTCCATAAGGTATGCTTCTGGGAAAAGCAAACTTAATTAAAACTTGTATCTCAAAGTCAAAACAAAATTGTTGTGTGTTAATTCCTGGTCAACCCTTGAAATCTCCGTATCATAATTGTCAATATAATTATCCCACCAGCCATGAGCAAAAGCTGCATCTAGTTCCAAATTTTTATCTGCCGTAAATCCTACACCGGCCGTTAAATATTTTTTATCAAAACCCGAAGGGTCGTCTTCAAACGGGGATTGTTTAAAAATAAAACCGCAGCGTAATTTTATTCTGTTGTCCGGTAAATCTACTTGAGCACCAAAATTGTAATTTATAGTGTTTCTAAAGAGCAAATCAATTTCCTTGTTGTTTTCATTCCTGCTGTCGGCATCAAGTCCGTCGGTAAATTCCATTTCAGAATAGTCAATAAATGTGATATCACCGTTTATGGTTACCGGCTCAAAGCTAACTGAAGCTGCAGTAGTAAACTCCAAGGGTGTTTTAATATCATATTCTATTTTGTCTTCCGAATCTTCCAGCTCAAACCTCACACCGCTGCCAAATTCGGAATAACCATCAAGAAAATAAGTTTCTTCAATTCTTATCTTACTCGGGAATTTAACCGTAGCGCCTAGTTTTATATTTTTATCTGCGGCATAAATTATTCCAAGTTTGGCATCCCATCCGTCAATCTCCCAGTCGATTATATCACTGATTGCAAATGTCAGGAAATCTCTCGTGTCTTCATCCGACGGGTCTAACCAAAGATTAGAGCCGTAAATATCATCATAATCATCTTCATAATAATCTCTTGTCCTTTTGTAGTTTCCCGAAATAATATTAAACGTCCCGCCTACAAATAAATTTTCCGCAACTTCGGTTCCAACGGCAAACGACCATTTATTTAAATCGCCTTCCTCCAATATATTCCCGCTCTGGGTAAGATTTCCATTAATCAGAGTTGTATCTTTAATATATTCATCATTGTTATCAAACAACGGATAGCTTGTTCCAAGCAAATAAGACACATCATCATTCAGCGAAGTTAGATACTGAATAAATGAATTATTACCGCTGTTGAAACCTTCGTATTTTAGACTTTGTGTAAAGTCCTTAGATTGATTATACCCAAAAGCTACAACAAAACTTCCACGGTAAGTAGGGAAAGGTAAGATTAAACCGAACTGACTAAATTTAGTAGAACTTTCAGATGCAGCAGTTGAACTGTTAAAAAAAGATGCATCATTGTCATATGAATTGTAATTAAGCGCACCTGCAAACTCCATTTTACTGTTCAATGCTATGCCTGCAGGATTCAATAAAACTGCTGAAAAATCACTTCCAGATGCAGAATAGGCATTACCCATTCCCAAAGCCTTTGCAGATGACCCGATTCCCGGTTCGCTAAGCCTTAGAGCGTCATTAAAGTTTTGAGAATATAATTCTGAAAATAAAAATAGTATACAACAAATAACACTTAGGATGAGTTTCATTAGATTATCTCCGTTTATTAACATTTCTGCCGCTGCCGTTATTTCTTACGTTACTTTTATCATCCGATTTTTTTTCGTTGTTCGTTTTCATTCTTTCGTTTTCCGATTGGGCAGAAGGCTTCCTTTCTTTTGTCTTAGCAAGAGATTGTTGTTTTCTTTCTTTTGTTGGGGTTATTGTTGTTGGATTTGGATTGTCAACAGGTAGTTCAGGATAATATAAAGGAGGCGCCTGTTCCTCAATAATAATTATTTCTTGTTCTACATAATTATTATATTTAAACGAATTTCTTTGAATATACTCTGCCGAACATCCGCCTAGCAGAAATAATAATACCGGAACAATTATTATAAGCATTCTCCTTTTCATTTTCTATTTTCTCCTACCGCCGCTGCTTCTGCTACTACTTGATCTTGAACTGCTCGATCTTGCACTGGATTTACTTCCTGATGACCGCGATGCGGAAGAATAGCCTCTTGATGAGCTTGAGCTTCTACTTCTAGATGAACCTGACTTAGAAAGACTCGACTTCCTTGAACTGCTACTGCTCGATGACCTCTTATAAGACTTGGATTTACTTCGAGAGGAGCTTCTGCTTGACTTAGTAGCACTTTTACTTCTACTTGAAGTACTTCTCTTTGTTGAAGTTATAGATTTCTTACTGCTTCTGCTGCTCGAACTTCGTGTTGCAGATGTCTTTGTTCTGCTTGAGCTTGAACTCGATTTATTTCTTACCCTTGAACTATTATTACTTGTTTTGGATGTGGACTTTGATACACTGCCACTTTGGCCGGAAGAACTTCTCTTACTTACAGTACTTCCGCTGCTTCCCCTTGTTATTACAGCTCCCGTTTTGGTTCTATCATCATCTGTATAAGTTCTTGTTCTGATAGAAGAATATCCTCTGCCGCTACCCGAATTTCTTACGTTTGCATATCTATTGGTACGGTATTTTGTAATACCACCAGGATAATAACCGTGGTGATGACCGCCGGGATGATAATAATAATATGGGTGACTCCAATAGTAACTATAATAATAAGGGTTATAATACGGTCTCCACCAATAATAATCCCAACCCCAGTACCATGGATCGTAATATCCAATGTGAACACCTATTGAAGAATACGGATAATATCCCCAGAAATACCTTCTATAACCTGGGCGATAATAATCATATTTATCGTAATACTCGTAATCGTATTCATCATAATATTCTTCACCGTCATCATATTCATCGCCATAATCTTCTTCTTCATCACCATAATATTCTTCATCTTCTTCATACTCTTGATAACGAGCTCTTTCGGTTTCTCTTAAAACCAGTTGAGTGTAACACCCGGTAAGCGAAATGAGAAATAAAAAAATTATTGTGCGGACTAACGCTGCCATTTTAATACCCTTTCATATATACATTTAAATATCTCCCAACAATAATGCCATAAAAAGGGGCAAAATCAAGCAAAAAAAATATATTTAACTCACTTTTGTACTAATGAATAAACTCTGTGTACAAAAAATTATACACTAAAAAATACCTTTAATATATTCAACAAATATCCCTCTATCGGATTTATTAGCATTAAGTTTTTTATTATCAAGCATGTTTCTTAAGTCCAACCCTATTGTAAATCCGTCGCCAACTGCCCATCTTACTCCCATATTCAAATAACCGTCTCCTTCCCCTATTGAACCGGAAGCATTATCGTTAATTGCAAAGTCATATTCAGCAACTACGGAAACTTTACCTCCAAGAGTTTTTTCAACTCCGATGCCTATATTTAAATCTTTATCATCATTATTTTCCAAAGTGTAATTAATAACACCGTGAATGCTTAAATAACCCAAAAATTCAAAATTTTTAGCTGCCGCCACAAAAAAACCAGGGGACTTAATTTCGTACCTGCTTGCTGTATCTGCCTCTCCATAGTTGAACTGGCTAGGGTCATCTTCATCAAAATATTGTCCTTTTCCCTGCGAATCAAAACCAACCGTTATTGCAGGTGTTCCTTCCGTTTCATTTATAACTCTAAGTCTGGCATTAACACCGGGAAACTTGTACCAGTCTATTTCTCCAGTGCCAATTACGTTTGAGCCTCCGTATGAAATTCCAAAACTAAAATTGTCAAATACGCCTACTTCCAATTTTGATATTAATACACCCAACGGTAAAACATCTAATGTAACCCCTACAAAGCCTTTTTCTAAAATTCCTGCTGAAGGCAAATCTACAAGATTTCTGTATTCATATTTTGCATCTGTTCCTGAAACCCCTTGCGAAAAGCATAGTGATGATATTAAAATTACACTTAAAATAATTTTTGCTAATTTCATTTTGCCTCTTAGTGATGATAGAAACGACAATCCAAATTTAGATATAAATCAGGAAAATATCTTTTATTTTTTATTCCTAGAGACCTGTCAAGCTAGAAAAATAGGGTATAATTAAGTAAATTTAGTCAAAAACAAATATGAAAAAGTATAAAGTCACCCTAAGCCTGGAAGAAATAGAAGAACTTGAGAGTATAACAAGAAAAGGAAGACATAGAGCCCA
>JASFMY010000015.1:0-76332 GCA_050117315.1 Ignavibacteria bacterium | reverse complement strand
CCTGTAGTGTGGGATCACGGGGAGGGAGTCTGGGTAACCGATGTTGACGGCAATCTTTTTCTCGATTTCACCTCCGGTGTTTTGGTAACAAATATCGGGCACTCGCATCCGGCTCACGTTAAAGCGGTTGAAGACCAGGCGCGACGTTTAATGAACTGTTATTCTTTCCCTACACTCGAAAGAGTAACACTTTCTTCAAGTCTTGTAGAAGTATTGCCTGAGAACATTGATAAGGTTTTTCTGCTTTCCACCGGCTCGGAAGCCACCGAAGCAGCTATTCGTATTGCCAAACGTTATTCATGTAAACATGAAGTCTTGTCTTTTGCCGGCGCATTTCACGGCAGAACTTACGGAGCGATGAGTGTTTCAGGCAACATAAATACAAGACGTAAATTCGGGCCGCCTGTTCCCGGGGGCATAATTGCACCGTATGGAAATTGTTATAGATGTGTGTATGATAAGAAATTTCCCGAGTGTGATTATCATTGCATAAAGATGCTGGATAGGATAATCGAATCTACTTCTTCAGGAGATTTGGGCGCCGTTATAACCGAACCGTACCAGGGTGCGGCAGGTTTTATTTTCCCTCCGAAGGGATGGTTAAAGGAATTGGAGAAATGGGCTCAAAGCAGAGGACTAATTTTAATTGTTGATGAGGTTCAAGCTTCATTTGGAAGAACAGGAAAGTTGTTTGCAATTGAATGGGAAGATATTAAGCCGCAGATGATATGTCTGGGCAAAGGTCTAGGCAGCGGTATTCCCGCTTCGGCATTGTGCGGAGAAAGAAAAGTTTTTGATTGTATGTCGCCGGGAGAGATGTCGAGCACAACCGGTGGAAACCCGCTTGCAAGTGCGGCCGCTCTTTCCGTACTAGATATTTTGAAAGAAGAGAATTTACCGGAAAATTCACGAACTGTTGGAGAACACTTGCTTGAAGGATTAACCGGGCTCTGGAAAAAATATGATTTTGTGGGCGACGTAAGAGGAATGGGTTTGGTCATTGGGATTGAAATAGTAGAAAGTAAGGATAACAAAAAACCCGCAACTGATTTGTGTAAGAAAATTATATCAAGATGTGCCGAATTAGGTTTATTGCTGGGAAAGGTAGGAATGTATGGAAATGTTATACGGGTTGCGCCGCCGCTGGTTATTAAGAAAGAGGAATGTGATATAGCAGTTGAAATTTTTGATAGAGCTATGAATGATATAAGTAAATCGTTATAAACAAATAATGGAGAAGATACTTAACATATGAAAGTAGTAATTACGGATTACATAGAAGCTGATCTTGAATGGGAAAAAGAAGAGTTTAATAAACTAGGATTAGATTATTCCATTTATCAAATGAAACATTCTTCTCCCGGTCAGTTGGTAGAAAAAATAAATGATGCGGATATTCTAATAGTTAACATGGCAAAAATGAACCGGGAGGTTTTGTCAAAGTTAAATAAGTGCAAATTGATTATCCGCCATGGTGTAGGCTATGACAACATAGATATAAAGTCGGCAACAGATTACAACATTACGGTTTCGTATGTGCCTGATTATTGTATGTCTGAAGTTGCCGAACAAGCCGCTATGCTGCTTTTGGCAAGCTATAGAAAGTTAGGGTTACAGTTTGAAAGTATGAAATCATCGATTGAAAAAGGCGAATGGGATTTTTCCCGTGTTATACCGATAAGAAGGTTTTCCGGGAAAACCGCCGGCTTAATAGGATGCGGCAGAATTGGTCAGAAAGTATTAAAGATTCTGCGTGGCTTCGATATGAATGTTTTGGTTCACGATCCTAAATTGAGCGAGAAAAGGATGAAGATGCTCGGAATTTATAATGCGGGTTTGGAAGATGTTCTCACACAAAGTGATATGATAAGCATCCATTGCACTTTAGATTCAACAACCTATCACATGATCGGTGAAAAAGAATTGCGGATGATGAAGCCCGAAGCTGTGCTTGTTAATACTGCCAGAGGCGGAATAGTAGACGCCGAAGCACTTGCAAAAGCATGCAAGGAAAAATGGATTGCAGGCGCAGGCATTGATGTGTTTGAGGATGAACCGCCGTCAAATAAATTTTCTCTACTTAATATGGAAAATGTTATTCTTACCCCCCATCTAAGCTGGTACTCGGAAGATGCCGGTTGGGATATAAGAATAAAAATTATGGACGATGTGAGAATGTTTGTCAATAGGGAGAAGCCGAGATTCCCGGTAAACTAATAAAGAGTATTAAACATGAAAATAACGGATAATGATTTAGACGCTATAATTGACGGTCGGATTAACGATGCAGTAGATTTCCTTTGTGAGATAATAAAATTCCCTTCAATGCGCGGTAAAGAAGGACCTGTTAATAGGTTTATTTATGATAAAATGAAATTCGATGAGGCCGAGTTAATTCAAATTCCCGGCTCCTTTCCGTCACATAAAGATTATAGCTGGCCTTTGGAAGGTTTAAAGTATTCCGATACTCAAAATCTTAGACTGAATTTCAAACCTAATATTTCAACGGGGAAGAGCTTAATTATTAACGCTCACAGTGATGTTGTTCCTCCGTCAAAAAACCAGGTTGACGCTTTTAACCCGAAAATAGAAAACGGAAAAATTTTTGGTCGTGGTGCTTGTGATGACAAAGGGCAGATTGCAGTTATATATTTGGCTCTCAAATGCTTACTTGACTTAGGATTAAAACCGTCCTCCGAGATATCAATAGACATAGTTATTGAGGAAGAAAACGGCGGTAACGGAACTTTGTTTGCTATTCAAGATCAGATGAAAGCCGATGCAGCTATTGTTATGGAACCCTCGGAGTTTAAGATTCTTCCTTCAGTAAGAGGAGCAGTTTGGTTTGAACTTAAATGCACCGGCAGGCCTGCGCACAGCGGGAGTTCTGGGACGGGGATAAGCGCTTTAAAATTGGCAATCCGGGCAATGGAGATATTGGGAGACTACCATGATGAACTGTTAAAAAAGTCGCGGGGAATTAACAGATTATTTGATGTGTTTGAAAATCCCATGCCGTTAACATTCGGGATGCTTAATGCCGGGGACTGGCCTGCAACAGTGCCGGCAGTTGCGTCGGTTAAAGGTGTCTTTGGTTTTCTTCCCAATGTTTCCATAAAGGAAGTACAGAACGGAATGAAAGATGCTCTGGAAAAGAACGGTGATGAATGGTTAAAAGATAATTTTGAAATAACATTTAATATGCTCAACAACGAGGGAAATCAAATTGAAGAAGATCATCCACTTGTTGAAACATTAAGGAACGCGGAATCCAAGGCGGGAATTTCGCCTGATGTTTCAGCCATGACTGCTGCCTGCGATGCCTGGCAGTATGTTCACAGGTTGAAAGTTCCGACGGTTGTAGTTGGCGCAGGGAGTTTAAGTCATGCCCATTCCAATATAGAACAAATTGATATTGATGATATTCGTAAAATGGCAAAAGTATTGGTTCATTTTATAGATGAATGGTGCGGTTTGGTTGAAGTCTAAGAAATTTTATTACTCTTATAACTGTTTCTCACTCAAATCTTTTAGTCTTTAATTCAATGAAATCGTTATGAAACATAAAGAAACAAATAAATGGATTATTAGGGAACAAATTTTTGCAAGATAATAAGAGTAGAAGAAATGACTGAATTGACGGGAATCAAATTACCTGACTACCTTGTAATATTAGCATACTTTCTCGTGATTGTTTTGGTAGGTTACTATTTCAAGCGCTATATCCGAAAAGCTAAAGATTATTTTGCCGCAGGCAACGTTATGCCCTGGTGGCTTGCCGGAACTTCGTTTTTTATGGCATCGTTCAGTACGCTGCTGTTTGTAATTTATAGCGAGATATCATATAAATACGGCATAGTCGGGATTGTTATAATGTGGATTAGTCCGATATGTATTTTATTAGGCGGCTATTTTACTGCGAATCTCTGGAGGCGCGCCAAGGTTGTTACGCCTCTCGGTTTTATGGAAAGAAGGTATAACAAGACCATTCACCAGCTTTTCGTATGGACCGGATTTCCGTTAAGAATGTTTGATAATGCATTGAAAATATTTTCTACGGCAATTGTTATTACGGTAGCCTTCCAGGGTTCGGGTATAACCTTAATAGAATTCATGGTAATTTTGGGTGTAATCCTAATAGCCTATACTTTTCTCGGCGGACAGATGACGGTTATTATTACGGATTTTGTACAAGCTGTTATTCTGGCTGTTGCTGTGGTATTTCTTTTTATTCTTACTTTTAATTTTATAATGACCGATTTTGGAAGTATCGGGACATTTATTTCCAAACTGCCGGACGGTTTTTTAAACCCGGTTAGAGAACCCTATGGATGGTCGTACCTTATCTTTACCGTTTTTCTTATAACGGTACTTACATACAGCGCGAGTTGGTCTCTCGTACAGAAATATAATACTGTTCGAAGCGAGAAGGATACAAAGAAAATGGTTTATTTGATTGCCGTTTTAATGTTTCTTGCACCGCCGATTTTTTTCTTTCCCGGCATTGCCGCCAGGATTATTCTTCCGAATATTGCAGACGCTAAAGAAGTTTACGCTGCAATAAGTATGAAAATTCTTCCAATCGGTATGATGGGTTTTATACTGGTAGCTCTTTTAGGCGCTACAATGTCAACCCTGGGTTCGGAGTTCAATACCCTTTCCGGGATTTTAACACGTGATTTTTATAAAAAGAAAATTAAGCCCGACCTCACGGAGAAAAACGAAGTCGTCGTCGGACGTTTGGCAACAGTGATCATCGGGGGAATTACGATTTTACTCGCCGTTCTCTTGAGCTTTTTCCGGGGATTGACGCTGATGGATATTATGTTCCGCTTTTTTTCAGCGTTTGGTCCCCCGATTATGATTCCGTTAATATTGGGATTGCTCGTTAAAAAGTTCAACTCAAGAGGTGTTTTTTGGGGAGTGATCGCGGGAGCATTCACCGGCACGGTTTTAATCCTAATTAATTTTATCCTTGTTGGTATTTATACGGAGCAGATGAAGATTGATCCCACGCTGGAGTTTTGGTTGAGAAGCGGATGGAACTCTGCTGCAACTGTTCTAAATATTTTGGCTACTGTTCTTGGTATGTGGATCGGCACAATAACTAAAGCAACTCCCGCGGACGAAAAAAATAGAGTAGATACTTTTTTCAAAGATCTGCAAAAGCCGTTTGAACTTGAAGCCGCCGATAAAGAGAGTACGCTTTCACCATTTAAAATTATTGGTCTTACAATTGGTGTATTCGGAATAATATTTATCCTTATTTCTCTAATTGTTTTGTTGGGATATAATGACGTACGTGCGTTCCGGCTTGATTTGATTCTTGGGTTGGTAATGGTACTACTGGGCGGTGTAATAATGATACAGTCTAGAAAGAGTGAAAAATAAAATATTTGCATAAATAAAATTGGACATATGGAAGTCATCTTGCTTACATAAATATTAAAGGAACTATGAATGAGTAAAACAATGGAAGCCCTGGTAAAAACAGCAAAAGGCAAAGGGCTGGTTGAAATAAGAGAAGTACCTATTCCTGAGATAGGAGATAATGACGTTCTTATTGAAGTAAAAGCCGCCGGGATATGCGGTACCGATCTTCATATTTATAATGATGAATTTCCTTATTGGCCCCCTGTAATCTTAGGTCATGAATTCTCAGGTGTTATTGTCGAAGTAGGAAAGAATGTGAAAGACTGGGCAATCGGTGATAGAGTAGTCGGAGAACCTCATACACTTGCATGCGGTAAATGCTGGCTATGCAGAACAGGCAACAGGCAGATTTGCCCGGAGAAAAGATCTCCCGGCTGGGGAATTGACGGATGTTTTGCAAAGTACTTGAAATATCCTGAACCCAAACTTTTGCATAAAATCCCGGATACACTTTCCTTTGAGAAAGCCGCGCTTGTTGAACCGACAGCAAATGTTGTTACGGATATTTTTGAAAGAGGCGCCATAAGACCGGCGGATTTAACTGTTGTAATAGGTCCGGGTCCCATAGGGCTTCTTGCAGCAATGGCGGCAAAAGCCGGCGGCGCTTCGCAAGTTGCAGTAATGGGTACCAACATGGATGAGGAAATAAGATTGCCTGCCGCAAGAAAAATAAGAAGTATTGATCATGTAATAAATGTAAACAACGAAAACCCAACATCAATTATAATGGATTTAACGGAAGGCAGGGGAGCTGATCTCGTAGTTGAGGCAAGCGGTTCGGCTGGCGGTATTTCTTCCGCCGTTCAATTGGTAAGAAAACTCGGCAGAGTTACAGCCATAGGGCTTACAGGGAAAGAAAAAATAGAATTCCCTTATAATAAAGCTATGACTAAATCTATAGAATTCACTTTTAATCTTTCTACTTTATACTCTTCGTGGGACAAGTCAATTCGTCTATTGGATTCCGGTAAAATTGATGCCGATATTTTGTTAACCCATAAAGGCGGGCTTGAAAAATGGCAAGACTTTTTCAGCGATCTCGAAAATAAGAAAGGTATAAAGGGAATGTTTTTATTTAAAGCTGTAGGTTAGATGTTAACTGCTAATAAAGTAAAATAGCCTATTGTTCGAAATAAAAGATTGTGGAAGCGAAGGTTGCTTTATGTTTTCGAAAGTAAAAACAAATATGTTTTATAAATAACATGGTTATTTTATTAGGGAGTGTTGCAGAACTAAAATGATTAGTTATAGCCGCGACCTTTAGGTCGTGGGCAATAAGTCAAAGAAGAGCACCGGGCTTTAGCCCAATTTTTTCTCATGTTTGGGCTAAAGCCCGGATTTCATTAGATTTCTTATATCCCACGTGCTGAAGCACGTGGCTATTGGAAAACCTAATTGAATTTTACAACAAACCCTAAAACACGATACTGCTAAAACACCTTATAAAATATCTGAATAATAGTTGAGTGTAATGACAGTATTAATTTCGAAAAATGGGCAAAAATAATATTTATATTTTCTACTAAAACAAGTATTATAAAGAATAACAGTTATAGATAAGAAACAAAAAGGAGGAAATCTCATGCCATTTAAATTTGGAATTATCGGAACGGGAATTATGGGACGAGCCGGCGGCAGAATACTTCAATTAGCTGAGGATGTGGAAGTAACATCTTTGGCGGATATTTCCGATAACAGTTTGAAAGAAGCGGCAAGTGAGTTTAATATCTCATCTACCTACAACAACTATCTGGAAATGCTGGAAAAAGAAAACCTCGATGCGGTTTACGTAGCAACACCCGATCAATATCATAGGGACCCTGTTATTGATTCTCTTAATGCAGGTTGTAACGTGCTTGTTGAAAAACCAATGACGACCAAGCAGGAAGATGCAGAGGAAATTTATAGAGTAGTACAAAAAACAGGTAAGAAGTTTCAGGTTAATTTCAATCACCGCTGGCTTTCGCCTTACCACAAAATTAAATCAATGATTGAAGATGGTCAGCTTGGAGAACCGATTATAGGATTTGCTAGAAAAAACAATCCTATTTTTGTCCCGACAACTATGCTGGCTTCATGGGCAAAAGATAGTTCACCTGCCTGGTTTATGAACTCACATGATATTGATTTAATGGCATGGTGGTTTGATGCAAACCCGGTGGAGGTTTATGCAAAGGGAATAAAAAGGGTTCTAAAATCCAAAGGGATGGATACATACGATGGTATTCAGTCGCTGGTTACATTTGAAAACGGGCAGTTCGCAACCTTTGAGTCGGCATGGATATATCCCAATACAAGTCCTTACATGCCCGATTCATTTATGGAAGTTATAGGTACGGGCGGCACAACTCATATCAATAGAAAGGATGAAGCTATTGATGCAATTCTTGAAGAAAAATTTACATGTCCCAGGACATTTCTAAACTACAAAGTATTTGACGAATGGGTTGGGGCAATGCCGTCTTCGGTTAAATCATTTGTTAATGCCTGTAAGAACGATACCGAAACCGTGGTCAACGCAAAAGAAGGTTTAAGAAGCACCGCTGTTCTTGATGCTATACACAGATCTCTTGCTTCCGGCAAACCTGAGAAGATAGAAATTAAAGTATAGTCAAACAAGCAACTCAGTGTAACAGGTAATAGATTTTATGCAAAATTAGATATCTAAACGTTTTGTCATTTCGACCGGAGGGAGAAATCTTTGAAATCGTACTCTAATTGAAAGATTTCTCACCCAAAAAACGGGTTCGAAATGACCGACTTTTTATTTTGCAGAAGCTCTAACTAATAAGAATTAGCATCATTCTAATTTTTATGTGATGCTAATAATTTTGAAGGGGAAAAATGAAAAAAATTATTTCAATTTCTTCGGTCATGTTACTTCTTTTTGCCTGCGGCGATAATTCAACTATCGACACAACACTTGTACCGTTCGCGTATAGTGAAAATTTCGAGACCAATGAATTAAGTGCCTGGGCTTCATATCCGCTTTGGCAGGATACCGCTTTTGATCCCAACATAAAGGTTGGTATAATTGTACCCGGCGATTCAAATTTATCAATTGTTCAAATGGTAACACCTTTTACCAATGTTGATAATTATGCAGGCGCCCAGAAAAAACTTGACGCATATTTGGTACCAGGCTCTAATGTTAAACTGAGATATTACCTTAAAACACAGCTACAGCCGAAGTTTTTTAAGATTCGTCTTGCAGCCGGTTCCGACGGTAAGATCGACTATACAGTTTCAAATCCCGGGACAAATAAATGGATATGGGTTGAAGCTACTTATGATGATTTCGTTAAAGAGAACCCGGGACTAACTGCGAAAAAAATAAAAGTAAACGCACTGGCAGTGCTGGCAAAGTTTCCCGATGCTGATCCGGATATGCCTATTTACCTGGGTGTAGATGATGTGGAATTGAAAGGAGTAAAAAAAGCCTCTTTCGGTTTTACTGAGCCTGAGATGGAAAGTTTATCTGAGTGGAAATCCTTTATTCCGAAGAAACACTATCAACGTGGTGAAACCTTTTCTCTAAAAGGCTCATGGCCTTTTGGCGCAGATAACGTATCTCTAAGAATTACATCTTTCACCGAAAGGGAAGAGACGCTTTTAAGTGAGAAGCTCAATAAAAACGGTAACGAATGGGAAACCGGCTTTGAACTTACATTTCCCGAAGGATTATACCTGGCAACACTTGAGGCGTATAAAGATGATGAGAAATTATCGGAAACTCAATTCACGATTTTTATAAAACCGCAAACAATTGGAGGAAACCATCCAAGATTATGGTTTGACGAAAACAGGAGAAAACGTGTAAAGTCAAGGTTAACAAGCGCAAAATTTAGAAACGTTAAGGCTGAGATAATTTCAAAAGCGAAAACACTTCGTAAAGAAAATCCGGTTGATAGTATTGCTTTTGATATTGATCAATTTCCTGGGGCTGATGTTAGTCCGGTTTTTGGATTGGAAAATTTAACGCCCTGGCGTTTAAGGACAAATGCATGGAAAGATGGCGTCTACTACAATGCACTTGCTTATAATTTACTGGGAGATAAACAAGCCGGAGAATACGGGAAGAATCTCCTTGTGGAGCTCAGCACCTTTCCTTACTGGCTTCATCCATGGTGGAAGGAGAGAGGACAGCACATTTATTATCCTGTCGGCGAATTGGGAATGAGTTTAGCTTTGGGTTATGATCTTTTATACGATCTTATGAATGAAGAGGAAAGGAAAGTGGTACGGGACGCCCTAAGGAAACAAATAGTTGAGGGGTGCCATAAAGGATACGTGGAAGATGACCTTGTAACAAATAATACATCGAATTGGGTTGCTCACATTACCGGGGGATCAATGATGTGCCAGGCGGCTATGTACGGCGATGATGAGAAGTTTGAAATCGAACCGTATTTTACCGGGGTAATTCTCAAAGCGTATGATATGATTCAGAAATCTATTGGAAGCGACGGTTCGTACGGTGAAGGCTACGGTTATTATAATTTTTCTATGCTGTCGTTTTCAAAAAGTCTTCCGGCGATGGAAAATATTTTTAGTATTGATATGTCCGGAAACATTAAAGGCTCTTATAAAGAGCTTATCTGGGCGGGAAATACAAAAAAGAAAAAAGCATACTATTTCGGTGATTCTGTTGGCGATATTATTCCTTTGACCAACTTTGCATGGCTTTTGGCTAAGTATAAAGATCCGCTCCTCGGGTGGTATTACAATTATTTAGAAAAAGATGAAACGTTTATGGACGTTTTATATGAAACGGAAAACGTTCCGAGGAAAGCTCCCTTTAATGAAAACCCGGTGAAGTTTTTCAAAGATGTCGGAACAACAGTATTTAAAAGCGGATGGGAAAAAGATGATTTTATATTTGTAATGAGAACAGGGGCATTTTATAACCACCAGCACCTTGACCAGGGAACATTCTGGCTCTCGGACAGAGGCAGTTGTTTTATTGAAGAGCGTCATGGAAGTACATATTATGCGGATAATTATTATAACTCATGGTACACCCAGCCTGTTGCGCATTCAACTATTTTAATCGACCACAACCGGCAGAGTCAGCGTGTGGGAGACCCCCTGGTGTTTGCAGACGGTTTTAATGATCACGCGTTTTTATATCATTACCTGGACGGCAGTGATGCTGCATTTAGTTCAGGCGACATCGGGAAAGTGTACTGGGGAAAAGTAAAGCAGATGAGAAGGAATGTGCTTTATTTAAAACCGCGAACGATTCTGATGCTTGATGTTATTAAACCTGCTGCAAAAGATGTCGATGTAACGTTGCTTTATCAAACGGAACACCTTAAAGACATCCATGCCGATAAATTAAAATCAACCATTACAAAAGGGAATAATACACTTCACCTCAAACACCTTTATCCTGAGAAACTTGAAATCAAGGCTGTGGAAACCCCCCATTATATATATACTTTTATAAACGAACAACCTTTAATTAAAGAGGGAATGCTTACAGTTACTGCTAGTACAGAAGGGAAACCCCTTGTTATGGCAAATATGCTTATAACCACTATAGGCGAAGAACCCGACATATCTTATCAAAATAAAAACGGATGTGTAGCCGGTATCGCAGGCGGAAGAAATTTTATATTTTCTACGAGCCCGGATAATTTCTACAGTTACAATGATTTTACTACCGATGCGCTAACTTTAACATGGGATAGTGAAAAAATCTTTGCGGCGGTTGTTAAATCGTTAAAGAGAAACGGGGGACTAATAATCTCATCGGAAAAACCGTTAACATGTGAAATTACAGGGAAGTCGATAAAATATTACCACCGTGAAAAAGCTGATGTTCTTATCGGAGTTGAAGAAGAACCTTCATTTGTTTTGCTCAACGGCAGAGAAGTAACCGGCTGGGAGTATAACCGGAACGAAGGTAACTTGAAGATCGAATTACCTGGAGGAGAAGGGACTCTTATTATTGATTGAACTCGTTGTTCGGGATAAACCATTACAAAAAACATCTTTTATATTCAAAAAATGGCTCTTTTCGAGTTTTTTAAAGTAATTTAGTAGCCCGCCTATTATCCATTATGTATACAATATTCCAACGGTAAAGGGGCGGGTATTCAATATTCAGGAGAGTTTGGGAACTCAAGTGTTACAGGAAAAATAATCTACCTTGGCTTTCCCTTGGAAACAACCGCAGACGACTCTTCATTTAACTTGGTTATTTTAAAATCGTTAGCATATTTTTTCCCGGGTGATATTATAAGTTCGGTTAGTAATAATGAAATAATTCCGGTACAATTTAATCTATCGCAAAATTATCCCAACCCGTTTAACCCTATGACAACTATCGATTTCTCTATTGCTGTTTCAAGCAACAGTAATGTAGATAATCTTAGCTTGGTAACATTAAAGGTATATGATTTGTTGGGACGTGAGGTCGCTGTTCTTGTAAATGAAAAAAAATCCGCCGGTAATTATAAAGTCCAATTTGACGGAACAAATCTCTCCAGCGGAATTTATTTCTATAGGTTAACGGTAGAGGGCGCATCAGGTAATAAAGATCAAGGTTTTATTGATACCAAAAAATTAGTTCTTTTAAAATAAACCTAATTCTTACTTCCCTTACTAAGAAATCCCTAAAAAATTACTAAAAAACAAAACCTCGATCACAGTATAGTAAACTGTTTTCGAGGTTTTTTTGTCTAAAAATTATGTAATTAAATTATATTTTAAATAACAACTATATGGTATTAACTTATTAGTCAATTCCGGTCGAAAACATCTATTTTCCAGGAATGACGTTACACGGTGCAAAAAGAAAGAATTAATTGAACTATTTAAGAAGTTTTTACATTATTTCTTTAGAGTTTTTAAGGAAGTGACATCAATTGAAAAAAAATAATAGTGTAGCGAAAACAAGGTTTGTTACCTTTGCTTTTTTACTAATTCTTTTTGCGAGTATTCTATTAATTACATTCTATCTAAATTTCTCTACGGAATTAGAGACTTACCTTACTAATCTGAAGAAAAGTCAAAAAACAGCGCTTAAGTTAGAAGTAAACAAAACGGAAGAAAATATACGTGTTGCTGTAACCGATTTATTAATTCTTAAAAATTTAATATACAATATTAGAAATATAGGTGATAATTCGACTTTAAGTGTAGAACAGTTAAATAAGGATTTCGAATATTTTGTAAAACTCAAAGAAATATATAGTCAACTCAGATTTATCGACAACAATGGAATGGAACGTCTTCGTATAAATTACGCCAATGGTAAAACTGAAAGAGTTAAAGAAACTGATCTGCAGAATAAATCTTCCCGTTACTATTTTATTAACTCACAATCCCTTAAGGAAAATGAAGTATATATCTCCCGTTTAGATTTAAACATTGAAAACGAAAAAATAGAATACCCCTTCAATACAACAATTAGATTTATAACGCCAATATTTGACAGAGATGGAAGTAAACATGGTTTTTTAGCTCTCAATTATTCCGCAGACAAACTTTTCCCCAATTTTATTGATTATCAAGAAATTTCCAACAGTAATTTTTTTATAGTTAGTGAAGCAGGCTATAATCTGTTGTCGTATGAAATATCTCATAAGGATAAAATTGTAACAAATATTACGGACAGCAGCAGGTTTAGCAGTGAACATGAAGCTGTTTGGAAAAAAATGGAAAACACTGGAGAAGGTCAAATAGATACTGAAAATAATTTATTCAGCTTTAGAAGAATCCGTATTGATGGAAAAATACGAAATCTTAAATTTGACAATGAAAATGTTGTAGTGAAAAAGGCTGAAAAAATCTGGATAGCAGTCTCACAAGTTGACGAGCTGGCTATTGCTAATATTAGGAATTACATTTTCGGTGATTTGAAAATTCCGTTTATTTTGTCACTCCTATTTGTAATTGTGCTTAGTTATATGTTTGCCAATTTAAGGGCACAAAACCATGAACGCAAAATTTCGGAAGCTAGGTTTAGAAATTTGTTGGATTCGGCTCCCGACGCGATGGTTATCTCCAATAAAGAAGGAGAAATAATTCTTGCCAATGATGCAGTTGAAAAGATCTTCCTTTATAAAAAAGAAGAACTGGTTGGAAAAACAGTTGAAATATTGATACCGGCGCGGTATTCTAATCACAGTAATTTCAGAAAAGTTTTTTTTGAAAATGCCGAATCAAGAATGATGGGCGAAGGTAAAGAGTTAACGGGGTTACGAAAAGACGGAACTGAATTTCCGGTAGAGATATCTCTCAGCCCAATTGAAATGCCCGATGGCAGGTATGTTTCTGCAGCAATTAGAGATGTAACTAAAAGAAAATTAATTGAAAAAAAAATTCTTGAAAGCGAACAAAAATTCAAAGCAATATTTAATAAAACATTTCAGTTTGTAGGACTGCTGGAAACCGACGGAAAGCTGATTGAAGCAAATGAAACTGCGCTTAAGTTTGGCGGCTTAACACTTGAACAAGCAAAGGGAAAATATTTTTGGGATGCACCCTGGTGGTCCTTATCTGAGGAGATCAATAAGCAATTAAAGGATGCGATAAAACGGGCTGCAAACGGTGAGTTTATAAGATATGAAGTTGACGTTGTGGGAGTTGGCGGCAAAGTTATTACAATAGATTTTTCGTTAAAACCGATTAAAGATGAAGACGGGAAAGTTACACTGCTTATACCCGAGGGAAGAGATATTACCGAAGTTAAAAAAACGCAAGAACAACTAACTGTCAGTGAGAATAAGTTCAGGGGTATATTTGAATATTCAGCCATAGGAATTGCTATTGTGGGGCTAAATAATCAACTGCTTGACGTTAACAAATTCTTCACGGATTTTCTCGGTTATACGGAAGAAGAACTGCTTCAAATGACGTTCACGGAACTCACACATCCTGATGATATTGCCAAAGATATCGAACTTTACAATGAATTGAAAAAGGGGCAAAGAGAATTTTATTTAATGGAAAAAAGGTATATCAAAAAAAGCGGCGAAATAATCTGGGTTATACTTGCTGTTTCAATGATAAAAGATAACCATGGAAAAAATCTTTATTCTATTGCTATGGTTCAGGATATAAACGATAAGAAAAAAGCAGAAGCGGATTTAATTGAAAACCAGGAAAAACTTAAGTTATTTGTACTGCATACACCTGCTGCAATAGCTATGTTTGATAATCAAATGAATTATATTATTGCCAGTAACAGGTGGTATAAAGATTACGGACTTGAAGGGCAGGAAATTATTGGGAAGTCTCATTACGATATTTTTCCTGAAATAAATAATATGCCTGAGTGGAAGGAGGTACACAATAGATGTTTGGCCGGTGAGGTAATTACAAGTGATGAGGATGAATTCCGCAGAGCAGACGGTGGTACGGATTGGTTAAGGTGGGAAATTCATCCGTGGTATACCCATGACGGAGAAATAGGCGGGATAATAATGTTTACCGACGTTATAACCGAACAAGTTGTGGCAAGAGAGGCTTTAAGAGAGAGTGAAAAAAAATACCGGGATTTATTTGATCATTCTCCAATAGGAATATACCAGACTACCCCGGACGGGAAAATCTTAATGGCCAACCCGGCAATTTTAAATATGCTTGGCTACGACGATCCTACTGAATTATTTAACAGGGATTTGGAAAAAGAAGGTTTTTCTGATAATAAAACAGATAGGTTTAGCTTTAGAAAAATAGTTGATAACAGTGATAATGTAGTAAGTATACAAAGCAGATGGAAAAAGAGAGACGGTGAATTGATTTTTGTAAGAGAAAATGCCAGGGCAATTAAAGATGATAAAGGCGAGGTTCTTTTTTATGAAGGGACTGTTGAAGACATAACCGAAAGAAAAAAATACGAAGAGAAGCTTAATGGTTTGAATGTGGAACTTGAACTAAAAGTTAACGAAAGAACAAGAGAACTTGCAGAGGCAAATGAAGTGGTGAAAAAACAGGCGGAAATTGCCGACTTGCTTAAAGATGTTGCGTCGGTTTCAAATAAAGCTCTAACCCCTGAAGAAGCCTTGCAGTCAACTTTAACTCGTGTTGCACAGTATATTAACTGGCCTATAGGGCATGTACTTTTCTCTGATCCCGAGTTTAAAAATATTTATCCTGCGGATATCTGGTACTTTGAATTTCCGGAAAAGCATTTGGAGTTCAAGAAAACATTGCGCGGGGCAACATTTAAGCGGGAAGAGTTTTTGATGGCGGGCATTTACAATTCATATAAACCTGCCTGGACCACGGACATCCGTAAAAGTAAAAACATTAAATCGGCAGTTGTGTCTAAACTGGGATTGAAAACGGTCTTCGGATTTCCAATTATAGTAGACTATAAAATAGAAGCTATCATGGAATTCCTCATTAATAAGGAAATAGAACAAGATGATACAATGATAGATATAGCTTCGCAGATTGGCGTGCAACTTGGTTATGTTATAGAGAGAAAGAAGGTTGAAAAGGCGTTAAAAGAAAGTGAAATTAAATTCAGACAATTAGCCGAAAATATTAGTAGCGTACTTTGGTTAAGCTCAAAAGACAAACTCTTATACATCAACCCGGCATACGAAAAAGTATTGGGTGATTCCCTGGATGAAGTTTATAAAAAACCGAGTCGATTTTTAAGGCTTGTTCATATTGAGGATAAGAATAGAATAAGGCAAGCATATATAGACTCTAACAGAAATGAAACTAATTTTGACGAAGAATTCAGGATATATCATTCCGGCGGGGACATACGATGGATCCATGTACGCACATTTATATTCCGTGTAGGTGAAAATGAATTAAGAGTGGTAGGAATTGCCGATGATATAACTAATCTCAAAGAATTGACAATAGAATTAACATATGCAAAAGAAAAGGCGGAAGAAGCAAATAAGGCTAAAAGTGAATTCCTGGCAAACATGAGCCATGAAATCCGTACACCTATGAACTCAATAATCGGCTTTTCCGACTTGATGAAAAAATTAGTTGCCGATGAAAAACTATTATCTTACGTGAATGCTATTAATAGTAGTGGAAAAAATTTGTTGGCTTTAATAAACGACATATTGGATTTATCCAAAGTTGAGGCCGGCAAAGTTGAACTTCAATTTGAGGCCGTTAATATTAGGGAGATCATTAAAGATATTGAAAATATCTTTTCGTTAAAAATATCTTCGAAGAATCTTGATTTCAATATTCAAATGAATAACAGCATTTCCGACGGACTGGTTTTAGACGAACTTAGAATAAGGCAGGTACTTTTTAATCTTGTAGGTAATGCAGTTAAGTTCACCGAGAAAGGAAGTATTACAATTGTGGTAAGTCAGGAGGTACAAGAAATCGATGATAGTAAAGTTAATCTTTCTATTGATGTAATTGATACCGGAATAGGGATACCTGATGACCAGAGAGAAGTGATATTCGAAGCATTCGGGCAACGGGAAGGACAAAGCACCAAGCATTTCGGCGGCAGCGGGTTGGGCTTAACTATTTCAAAAAGATTGGTAGAAGCAATGGATGGAGAGATTTTGCTAGAAAGTAAAGAAGGCGTAGGGAGTAAGTTCACTGTCTTATTAAAGAATGTACCGGTAGCCGCTACAACTCCAATTAAGCAAAAAGAATTTGAACTGGATATAAGAGATTATAAATTCGCAAAATCAAAACTATTAATCGCAGATGATATAAAGGAAAATAGAGATCTAATTGAAGAAATATTCAGCGGCACAAATGTAGATATTGTTAAGGCTGTAGACGGATACGAGGCAATAAAAC
Organism: Ignavibacteria bacterium; assembly: GCA_050117315.1. GTDB lineage: Bacteria > Bacteroidota > Ignavibacteria > Ignavibacteriales > Melioribacteraceae > JANQIV01. The sequence continues at coordinate 59,145 of JASFMY010000015.1, read as the reverse complement.
TAGCCGGAAAAGAGTTCCCCGACTTAATATTAATGGATATTAAAATGCCAAATCTTGACGGTATTGAGGCGACAAAAAAAATCAAATCTAACTCGGCGACTAAAAAAATTCCTATTATAGCCTTCACCGCTTCGGTTTCAAAATCGGAAGAAATGAAATTTAAAGAAGCGAAATTTTCAGCCAAACTATTCAAGCCTATTCGAGTAGACGACCTATTAATTGAAATTTCCAATTACCTGCCTCATTCTAAAAAAGGGAAAGCGAAGTGGAGTCATGGCACTATTTCGGAAAATATTACTGATGCAAAAAAACAATCTTTTTTTGAACAACATAAAACAGTTATAAGAGATTTACTTCAAGAAGCTAAAAATGATCCTTTTGTAGATTCTTCTATTAAACTTGGTAAAAAACTAATTGAAACTGCTGAAGAGCTTGAAATAGAGGAACTTAAGAAAATCGGTAATGAAATTATATATCAAGCAGAAAATTATGATATAGAAAAAATGAGAAATGCAATTGGTAAGTATGAAAAATTTGCAAATAAAATGAGATAGGTTTTTAAGCATAATATTAAGGTGTTTATAATATGGAAGAGATGAAAAATAAAATTCTTGTAGTAGATGATATCCCAAAGAATATTCAAATAATTGCAAATACACTTGGAAAGGACAGCTATTCAATTGCCTTTGCAACAAACGGAAATGATGCACTGAAACATGCCGCTAAAAACAAGTTTGATTTAATTCTATTGGATGTTTCCATGCCGGGGATGGATGGTTTTGAAGTAAGTAGAAAATTAAAAGAACAGCCTTTATCTAAAGAAACGCCGATAATTTTTATTACGGCTTTATCCGAACTGGAAAGTGTGTTAAAAGGTTTTGAAGTTGGGGCAGTTGATTATATCACAAAGCCGTTTAATTCCGAGGAACTAAAAGCTCGTGTCAATACTCAATTAGAGATTAAAAAGCAGCGTGATATTGTAAAAAGATTGAATGCAAATTTGGAAAACAAAGTAAAAGAGCGTACTCAGCAATTAGTGGAAGCAAATGAAAAATTAAAGGTTTTGGAAAAAGCCAAATCGGATTTCCTGATATTAATCAGCCACGAACTTAGAACACCGTTAAACGGTATATTAGGTTTTGCAGAGATACTAATGGATACTGTACAAGATGAAGAAAGCAAGGAATTTGTAAGTAATCTTATGGACTCTGCTTTAAGGTTATCCAGATTTTCGGAAATAGCGCTGTTAATAACTTCTCTCCGGACGCAAAGATACCCGGTTGAATATACAAAGGCCGATTTGATTGAAATTATCAGGACAACAATAGAAAAATTCAAGTCAAAACTTGAAGAAAAACAAATTACCATAAAAGAAGAATATGCAAGTGAAAAAATTAATGCTACAATAGATATTGAATTATTAAAAAAATGTTTACATCAATTATTGGGGAATGCAATTCGTTTTGCTCCCTGTGAAAGCGAAGTAATGATTATGTTCAATAACCACGATAAAGATTTTGAAATAATTGTTAAGGATAATGGTGATGGTTTTTCAGAGGAAGCTCAAAAACAATTGTATGATATTTTTACTACCAATAATGTAATGAACCATTCGGAGGGATTCGGCTTGGGACTAGCTGCCGTTAAGTTAATTATGGATGCACATAACGGGAATGTAGAAATTCGAAACCTAGAGCCTAAAGGTGCGGAAGTTGTACTTACAATTCCTAAAAATATTTGACGTCGCAACTATACAAACCAAGTTCCTTTAAGGAACTTGGTTTGTATATGGTTGGCTATAGCGCATTATTTCAATCAATTAACAAATCATTAGGAAGACGGAAAGAATCAGCCTGAAATGAATTAACAAACTCTTCGTATTTTTTATAAACCAAGTTTCTTTGAGAAACTTGGTTTATTTCTTTCCCAAATTGTTCTAGAATAGTATTCATCTTTAAAAAAGCATTTCTCCTTTTTCCGGTGTAATCCAGATAGCTTGAAAAAATCCACTCCTCTATTTTTTTTATCAGTTTAGCTTTTAGGGGATTTAAATGAATATATCTGCTTAGATGTAATAAATAATCATTATTAGGAATTAGTTTATTTTTATACGATCCTTCGAATAAATGACCGTTTCTCTGGTACGCTTTGTTTATTGCCCGTGAATACCCGGTCGCAATTTTCTGCATTGCAATTGAAATTGAATTGTCTTCGTTGGAATGAACAATCAAATGATAATGGTTAGGCATAAAACAATAACAAATCAACTCTATCTTGTCATCAAACGCATTGACAATTTTTTTAAAGAAGTAATAATAATTCTTTTTTTCTATAAAGATATCCTGATGGTTATTTCCTCTATTAAATATATGATAATAATTACCCGAGATTAATGGACCCTTTCTATAACCCATTTTTGCTTCCCTTATTTTTAACAAACCAAGTTCCTTGAAGGAACTTGGTTTGTGGTTTCCGTAATACTAGAATGGATTTTCAGAAGGATAATAAATACCTTTCGGATAGTTGAAAAATACGTCGTCAACACCGAGCATTTTACAAGCTGCGAACAAATATTTGGATGAATGCTTGAACGCAACAGCCGTATGATGCGGGAATCTTTTTTCAATTAAAACGTGACGGTAAAATCTTCCCATTTCTTTAATTGCAAATACTCCAATACATCCGAAAGATTTTGGATTTATGTTTAGCACCTCTCCGTTTGCTACATATGCATCTAATTTTGCATCGGGATTTGATTGAATACGGAAAATTGAAACAGGGCCCGATTTTATTTGTCCCTCAATTGTACCCCTGGTAATATCCGGTTCTTTTCCCCCTTCAATTAGTCTATTCATAATCAATTGGTATTGCATAACAGGTTCAACAATACAAGTGGTAGAGGTATTTCCGCAATGGAATCCCATCCATAAATCATGTAAGGAATAATCGCCTATTTCAGGTTTGCTTTCTTCAAACATATCTTTTGGCACGCTGTTGTTTATGTCCAGGATTGCCGGCGGAATCCCGGTTGCACAAACAGCCATGTATTCGCTCAAAGTGCCGTAAATGTCGGCCTCGCAAGCAACCGGCACGCCTTTAGCCGCAAGGCGTGAGTTAAGGTAACACGGAACATGTCCAAAGTATTTTTCAAATGCGGGCCAGCATTTATTGGCATATGCCGCATATTGCGAAGCGCCCAAATTATCATTCATAAACTTTTCAAGAGCAAGTTCGTATTGAGCAAGCTTTTCAATTAAGTCGGGATATGTACTCCCTTTGCCCAATTCATCCGTCATTTCTTTTGCAATTTCTTTTACCTTCGGATTATCTTTTTCTGCTTGAACAATGTCGTATAAATCGAGTTCGCTGTTTTCCATAATTTCAACACCAAGGTCGTAAAGCGGCTGAATTGGAGCATGGCAGGTAATAAAATCAAACGGACGAGGCCCGAAGGAAATTATTTTAAGATTTCTTACGCCGTTTACTATGCGTGCAATAGGAAGAAAATCAGCAAGCATCAAAGCAGTATCCTCTGCATCACCGATAGGGTATTCCGGTATGTAAGGAGACAGTCTTCTTAAACCCAAATTATATGATGCACTTAATAAACCGCAGTATGCATCGCCTCTTCCGTTAATTAAATCTTTACCGCTGTCTTCTGCAGCGGCGGTGACCATTACAGGCCCGCCGAATTTTTGTGCAAGTAAAGTTGTTGGCCCTTCCGGCCCGAAGTTGCCAAGATAAATTGCAAGTGCGTTAATTTCTTTGTCTTTGATTTCTTTTAGAGCATTGATAACATCATTCTCGTTTTCAATAACGGTTTCTAACTCGATTACGGGAATATTTTTTTTATCACATTCAGTTATTACGTTTTGTCTTCTTTTTCTTGATAGTTCAATTGGAAAACAATCACGGCTTACAGCTATTAAACCGAGTTTAATTTCCGGTATGTTTTGCATGTTAAATCTCCTTTCTCGTTACGATGGAATCTATTTATTTCTGATCATAGTATGCACTAGGTCCATGCTTAAGTTGATAGTGTTTTTCTAAAACATTATCTTTAGACACGCTGTTGTTTATGTTCAAAATTGCCGTAAATGTCGGCTTCTTTCATTCCCTGCTTTAGTGCTTTCCGGAATAACAATTATTTTTCCTACTCATAGATACTTTCTAAAATCAACAAAAGTATGAATCGTTGAATCTAATTTCTTTTTTAAATTCAGAAATTATAGTGGAATCATCGATGAGTAAATATTCTATTCCTACCATTTCTGCAAAATCTTCAATGTATTCTGCTGTTAAAGCCTGGCTAAAACCGGTATGATGCGCACCGCCTGCAAGTATCCAAGCATGAGCAAAAGTTTTAAGATCAGGTTCAGGAATCCACAATACTCTTGAGACCGGTAATTTCGGTAAATCTGCTTCCGGTTCAACTACTTTTACTTTATTCGTGATGATTCTTAATCTATCACCCATATCGATAAGTGTAGTATTAATTGCCGGTCCGGTTTTAGTATTGAAAACCAATCTAGGGGGATCCTCTTTGCCGCCAATTGAAAGCGGATGGACTTCCAATTTAACGTCGCCATCTGCAATGGATTCGCAGATTTCCAGCATGTGAGCGCCAAGTTCCTTCATTCCGGTACCGGATTCATTAAGATGATAAGTGTAATCTTCCATAAAAGAAACACCGCCGTCAAGACCGGCATTCATAACTTTCATTGCTCTCACTAATACAGCGGTTTTCCAATCACCTTCTGCCCCAAATCCATAACCTTCAGCCATCAATCTTTGTACGGCTAAACCGGGAAGCTGAGTAAGTCCGTGCAAGTTTTCAAATGTTGTAGTGAATCCTTTGAAATCTCCGGCTTGCAAGAATTTGCGCATACCGATTTCAATTTTTGCTGCATCAGCCAGCATTTGATGTTTAGCACCGCCTTCTTTCAATTCATCAACAACTTTGTATTTGCTGTAATAATCTTCGAGAGTTTCTTTAAGTTCGGCACCCGTTACAGCGTCAACATATTTTACAAGATCTCCAATTCCGTAACCATTAACAGAAGCACCAAGTTTAATTTGTATTTCTACTTTATCACCTTCGGTCACAGCAACCTCTCTCATGTTATCGCCGAAACGGGCAAACTTACTGCCTTGTAAATCTTGTTTAGCGGCAGCAGCTCTCATCCAAACGGAAATTCTTTCTTGAACATCTTCATTTTTCCAATATCCTACAACAACTTTGCGAGCAATTTTCATTCTTGTGCAAATAAAACCAAATTCTCTATCGCCGTGAGCAGATTGATTGAGATTCATAAAATCCATATCAATGCTATCCCAAGGTATGTCTCGGTTAAATTGAGTGTGAAGATGAAGCATTGGTTTATTCAAAATTTTCAAACCGTTTATCCACATTTTTGCAGGAGAGAAAGTATGCATCCAAGTAATTATACCGATACAATTTTTTAAACTATTTGCTTCTAGACAAACATGGTAAATTGAATCAGGTGTTGTAACAACAGGTTTGAAAACAATTTTAACAGGAATTTTCTCAACGCTGTTTAATTTATCAACAATTATTTTTGAATGTTCTGCGACTTGTTTTAATGTTTCATCACCATAAAGATGTTGACTACCGGTAACGAACCAAACTTCATAATTATTAAAATCTACCATTACTAATGACTCTCTCTATTATTTCGAAATAATTTACTTGTTATTCTGACCATAGTATGCATTAGGTCCATGCTTACGTTGATAGTGTTTTTCTAAAACATACTCCGGTAATTCTGATGCATTAGCATTTATACTAAATGTACCAATAGCCATTTGAGCAACTCGTTCTAAGATCAAACTATTTTTAACCGAGTCCATTGCATCTTTGCCCCAACAAAACGGTGCGTGTTGAGAAACCAATACTCCCGGCATAGCAATCGGATCAATTCCGGCAAACCTTTCTATAATAACAGTGCCCGTATTCTTTTCATAATCGGAGGAAGTTTCTTCTTCGGTTAAAGCTCTTGTTATCGGAATTGTACCATAAAAGTGATCTGCATGAGTAGTTCCCATGCATGGAATTTCCATACAAGCTTGCGCAAAGATAGTTGCATAAGTGCTGTGAGTATGCGCAATCCCTCCAATTTCAGGGAAGGCTTTATAAAGTTCAATATGTGTTGATTTATCTGAAGAGGGTCTTAAATTGCCTTCGACAATTTTTCCCGACATATCTAAAACGACCATGTCCGATGTTTTCATTTTACTATAATCAACACCGCTGGGTTTAATAACAATTAGTCCTTCCGCACGGCTGATACCGCTTACATTGCCCCATGTTAAAGTTACAAGTCCGAGGTTTACAAGTTCAAGGTTGGCTTTCATTACTTCATTTTTTAGTTCTTCGAGCATCATTTACTCCTTCGCGCTTCATTTCTAATTGCTATTAATTCTTTCATTACATTGAACATGTTTCCGGTCCATTCTTTTCTTCCAAAAGCATCGTGAAGTTTACGGTATAGCGAATACAATTTTTTATATGTGGCATTGTTTTCATGTATCGGCATATATTCTTTAATAATTTCCGTCATAGCATTTTGCGCATCTTCAATAGAACCGTAACCGCCGGCTTCTTTACCGGCTGCTGTTGATGCGAATATGGCGGCTCCGAGTGCAGGTGTTTGTTCGCTTCGTGAAATTTTCATCGGGCGTCCGGTAATATCGGCATATATCTGCATTAAAAGCGGGCTCTTTGCTGCTAAGCCCCCGCAGTTTACAACTTCGTTTATTTTAACGCCGTATTCTTCAATCCTGTCGATTATTGTCAGAGCTCCGAATGCTGTTGCTTCCATTAATGCTCTGTAAATTTCGTAAGGCTTAGTGTGTAAAGTCTGGCCGATTAAAAGTCCTGTTAATAAAACGTCAACCAAAATTGTCCTGTTGCCGTTATTCCAGTCAAGAGCCAGCAGTCCGCTCTCACCGGGTTTAAGTTTAGATGCTTCAATTTCAAGGTTTGCAAATTTTTCATCCATTGTGTTTCCATATTTTTCGGTAACAAGATTATTTACAAACCAAAGAAAGATATCACCGACAGCGGATTGACCGGCTTCAATGCCGTAATAACCATCTTTAACAGAGCCGTCTACTATACCGCAAACACCGGGAATATCGTTTAAATTCTCTTCCACGGGTGAAATCATAATGTCGCAAGTACTTGTCCCTATGATTTTAACAAGTGTACCTGTGGTTATGCCTGCACCTACAGCTCCCATGTGTGCATCGAAAGCACCGACTGCTACAACTACATCTGTTGAAAGTCCAAGTTTTTCGGCCCATTCTTTCGATAGGTTTCCTGCCGGTTTATCGGCAGTGTAGGTTTCTTCATATAACCGGTTTCTTAGTTCTCCTAAGCCGGGGGAAAGGGTTTCTAAGAATTCCGTATCCGGCAGCCCTTTCCATAGCTTGCTGTACATTGCTTTATGCCCTGCAGAGCAAATTCCTCTTTTTATTTCGATAGGATTTTTTATGCCTGTTAAAACTGAGGGAATCCAATCGCATATTTCAACAAAACTATAAGCAGCATTAAATACTTCTGGCGATGTATTTTTGCAATGAAGTATTTTGCTCCAGAACCACTCAGAAGAATAGACCCTGCCGATCTTTGAAAGATAATGTGGACGAATTTTTGCAGCGGTTTCCGTTATTTGAGCAGCTTCTGCGAAACCTGTATGATCTTTCCACAACCAAACCATTGCAGCCGGATTATTTTTAAATCTTTCATCGGTGCAAAGAGGTTTGTTGTTTTCATCAACAGGCATTGGACTGCTGCCGGTTGTGTCAACACCGATACCAATAATATCTTCGGGATTAAAACTAGGATAAGTTTTTTTTGCTGTATCTATTGCTTCACAAATTGTCACTTCTATAGCCGACAAATAATCTTCCGGGTTTTGGCGTGCCAAATTTGGATCGGCCTTATCAATGACAATCCCGTTTGAACCTGAAGGATATGGGAATACATAGCTAGCTATTTCATTGCCGTTGGAAATATCAACAATTATTGAGCGGCATGAATTCGTACCAAAGTCAAGTCCAATAGAATATTTACTCATAAAATCCTCTTTATCATCTGTTCTATATTTCTAGTTATTAACCGCTAAAGTATATGTAAGCCCCAATAATAAGTAATACTGCGGCTACAGATGCAACAACATCCCATATATTCCAGCTTGACCTGGTTTTTTCTTTATGTTCATTAGTAACAGTTCCGTAGGTAAGTCCGCTTATTTTTTCATAAGCAGGTTCTTCAGTTGCATAACTAACGCCAACCATTACAATCGCACAAACAATAAGCATAATTATGCTGTAGTATTGGAAAAACATATTGTTAACGATCCACAAAAATGAACCTTCGGAATATGTAAAGTTATCAAAAAGCTTGACCGGAGTATCGATAGCCAACCTAAATAATCCTAAAACACAACCGGTAATAAGGGCTGCCAAACTACCTTTTGCATTTAAGCGCTTATTAAATACACCAAGGAAGAAGACAACAAATATAGGCGGGGCAACATATGATTGAACACCTTGAAGATCATCATATAAACCACGTCCACCTTGTATCACCGGGATCCAAAGTAAACCGATAATAACCATAACTCCGGTTGCAACACGCCCGGTCCAAACTAATTGTTTTTGAGTCGCGTTTGGTTTTAGGCGAGTATAAAAATCCATTGTAAAAAGTGTAGAAGATGCATTAAACACACCGGCTAGTGACGACATTAATGCGGCTAACAAACCGGCAACAACAATACCTCTAATCCCGACAGGTAAAATATGAGCTACCATTAAAGGAAAAGCTTGTTGTGCATTTTCAGTGATTATTTTACCGTCTGCGCCCAGTATTGTTTGTGCAATGGCCGGGACTTTTCCGCTTATCGCAATAGCATAACATATAATTCCGGGAATGATAAAAATGAACACAGGTAATAATTTGAAGAATGATGCGGCAATTGAGCCTCTTCGAGCTTGTGTTTCATTTTTTGCAGATAGAGCTCTCTGAACAATATATTGGTCTGTACACCAATACCACAAACCAATAACAGGCGCACAGAAAAGCATACCTAACCAAGGATAGTTATCGTTGAAGTACCATGCCATTTTACCGGCTTCTTTTACAGGGGCCCAAGTACCTTCAAGACCATTAGGTACTATTGGTTTCCATAAATTGAACATTTCACTACCCACAATAGCTTTCAACTCACCCCATCCGCCTAAAACCTGTAAGCCGAAAAATGTAACAAGGGCTGATCCGAGAATAAGTATAATCGTTTGTAATGCTTCGGTATAAGCCACAGCACCCATGCCGCCGAGAACGGTATAAAGCCCGGTTATTAGAATAACAAGAATGGAACCGATCCAGAAACTATCCATTCCCATAAAGTGTATTTCAGGAAGAAGTACCGAAAAAACGATACCGCCGGCAAAAATACCAACTGCAATTTTTGTTAAAACATAAGCTACTAAGGAAATTACGGAAAGTACGGTCCTTGAAGCCGGGGAAAACCTTTTTTCAAGAAATTCCGGCATCGTAAAAACTTTTGATCTCATGTAAAACGGAACCATCACCCAACCTAAAATAAGAAGGCACCAAGCGTGAAGTTCGTAATGTGCCATTCCAACACCGTCGGTTGTTCCCGAACCTGCAAGTCCTACAATGTGTTCCGAACCGATATTTGATGCAAAGATGGAAGCACCGACAATAAACCAACCCAGATGCCTTCCCGCAAGGAAATAACCGGTTGAAGTGTTTTCCCTTTTTTTGATAACCCACCAGGCAAGGCCCAGTATAACTGCAAAGTAGCCGGCTATAACCAGCCAATCAATTGGATGTAATGTACCCATTGGTTACTCTCGTCTATTTTTTGATATTAGTTTTTTTGTAAAGCATTAATATCTATTGTTTAACAGAAAACTTATAAATAACAGTATGTTTATAAGTTTCTCCCGGTCTTAAAGTAACCGGAGGAAATTCAGGTTTATTCGGTGAATCAGGATAATGCTGCGTTTCAAGGCAAAGCGATGTTCTATGATTATAAGAGTATCCGTTTTTACCGTTTTTAGTGCCGTTAAGAAAGTTTCCCGAATAAAATTGTAAACCGGGCTGGTCTGTTAATACTTCCATCAATCTTCCGGATGAAGGATCGTAAAGAGAAGCGACTTTGCGAACCGTTGAATCATAATTCTTAAGTACCCAATTGTGATCGTAACCCTTGCCGAATTTTAGCTGATCATAGTCATCGTTAATGTTTGTGCCTATTTGTTTTGCTTCACGGAAATCCATAGGTGTACCTTCAACATCGACCAGCTCACCGGTAGTAATTAATGTCTCATCAACAGGTGTGAACTTATCTGCATTAATTTTCAATTCATGGTTCAGAATAGTTTTTGAAAAATCGCCCGATAAATTAAAATACGAATGGTGTGTTGGATTTAAGATAGTTGGTTTATCAGTCACCCCCGTATATTCTATTTTAAGTTCATTTTCATTGGTTAGGGAATAGATTGCAGTCAGTGTAACTTTTCCCGGATATCCTTCTTCGCCGTCCGCGCTTACATATGTAAGTTTTAAGGAAGGGTAAGAACCGTTTTCAATAGGTTCCGCATCCCATAGGACTTTGTTAAATCCTTTTACTCCTCCGTGTAAATGGTTTGGACCGTCATTAATCGATAGCTGGTATTCAGTACCATCTAATTGAAATTTACCTTTCCCGATTCTATTGCCGTATCTTCCTACAATTGCTCCGAAGAAAGCATCATCTTTTTCATAATTCTCAATTGAATCGTAACCTGTAACAATATCGTTAGTGTTCCCATCTTTGTCTTTAACAAACAAGTGGGTAACAATAGCACCATAGTTAATAATGTTAATTTGAGTTCCGGCATCATTCTTAAGTGAATAAACATAAACATCACGTCCGTCGGAAAGTTTTCCGAATAAATTTCTCTCTATCATATCATTTTTCTGATTTGTTGAACAAAAAGTTATTATAATTATTAATGAAAAGATAAACAGCTTGTGCAGGTAACGTTGCATTTTCTCTCCGTATAATTTTCTAAAAAATTATAACTTAGGTTAAGCTTTTTAAAAAGCCTTTTCACGTTTTTAAATAACCATTTTGCGCAAAATGGATTTTATGAAAATTATTGATACGGAAAAGGGTTAACAATTGCGGTTTATTTTTCGGAATTCTCTAAGGCTTATACCTTTTTCTTTCTTAAAGTAGCGCGAAATATGCTCAATACCGGTAAAGCTGAACATGGAAGTTATTTCGGCAATAGAAAGGTTGGTTTCAATCAGCATCTGTGATATCAATTCAATTCTTATTTTTCTTATTTCATCCTGGATAGACCTATCCAATATTTTTCTAAAACGTGATTCCAAGCTGCGGCGGCTTAAACACGTATTTTCGACTACATCGTCAACTTTTATTTTAGATTTTGCATTCTGCCTTATAAACCTAATTGCAGAGACTACATCGGAATCTTCAATTGCCATAATATCGGTTGACTGCCTTCTTACAACATGTGTAGCAGCTACCTTGATTTCCTGGCTCTGCATTTTTTCACCATTCATAAGTCTATCCAATAATTCAGCGGTAGAATACCCTGCTGCTTCCGTGTTCAAAGCAATACTTGTTAAAGGGGGGTCACAAAGGTCACATACGAGTGCATCATTATCTACTCCAATCACGGAAACATCTTCAGGCACATGCAGCTTTGCTATCTTACATGCCTCCAAAACATGGTTGCCCCTATCGTCGTTACAGGTCATTATTCCAACCGGTTTGGGTAGAGTTTTTAACCATTCGGCCATTTGCAGTTGTTCTTTTTCCCACGACTTATATTTACGTTTAAATCCTTCACCATAAATTTTGGTTTCGTATCCTGCCTGCTTAATTATCTCTTGAAAAAAAATTTTGCGTTCATTTGACCAATAAAATTCATCAAAACCGCAGTATGCAAAATGGTGCAGTCCCCTGTTAAGCAAGTGTTCGGCAGCAAGCTGGGAAATGCGGTATCCTTCGGTAATAACAGATGGAATTCTGCCCGGCCTCTTCGGATCATGAACAACCAATATAGTAGGAATTCCTAATTTTAGCAGTTCATTACTTATTACCGAGTCTCTCATAATTATACCGTTTGCTTTCCAGCTTGTTAAATGAGGAATGCGGGATTTAAGGCTTCTCGGTTCGCGGTAAAAAACCCATGGGCCGTGTAATTTGGAATAACGTGCAATTCCACACAATAAATCACGCCCGAATGTTCTTGAAGTTTCAACTAAAAGAATTACTTTTGAGAGTTGCCTTTCTGTTTCTTTCTTTCTTTTTCCAGATACGTTTTTTTTCATATAGTTGTTGAGCTCTTATGCCGCACAAATATTATCCGTGCCGGATTTATTATTGACATTCGTTAAATATATTTATAATATTGAATCGGTTCAAAAATAATTGAACAGTTGGTTTTTACGGCAATTCTAAATCCAACTTAACTAATTTAATAAAAAGTAGAATTTGATGATTAATAAATAATAGGACAAATAATGGAATTTTTGGAATCACTTTTTCATCTTAATAATAAAGTAGCAGTACTAACCGGAGGTGGCGGGATTCTTGCCGCTGAAATGGCAAGCGGATTTTTAAATGCTGGCGCAAAAGTGGTTTTACTTGATATAAATGAAGAAAATCTTAATAAAAAAGTAGAATCTCTCAAAAAAGACGGAAAAGATGTTATAGGTATACAAAACAATGTTCTGGATGAAGTGAATGTTAAAAGTGTTCATCAACAGATATTGGACAAGCATGGACGGATTGATATTTTGGTTAACGCCGCCGGCGGTAACATGGTGGGAGCTACAATCGGAGTAGGTCAAAATATTTTTGATCTCAGAATGGATGCTTTCAAAAAAGTAACTGATCTTAACTTGAACGGAACAGTTATACCCACATTAATTTTCGGTAAAACCATAGCAGATCAGAAAAACGGCTCGATTATCAATATTTCATCCATGGCATCATACAGGGCGATAACACGTGTTGTGGGATATTCTGCGGCAAAGGCGGCTATAGATAATTTTACACGCTGGATGGCTGTGGAGATGGCTTCAAAATTCGGCAGCGGAATAAGAGTTAATGCAATTGCTCCCGGGTTTTTATTAACCGACCAGAACAGAACACTACTAACAAATGAAGACGGCTCATTAACCGAAAGGGGAAAAGCCATTATTAATTTGACCCCGTTCAAACGGTTTGGCGAACCTGAAGAATTAGTAGGAACAGTTCTATGGCTGGCATCCGATGCTTCCAAGTTTGTTACGGGTGCGGTTGTTCCGATTGACGGCGGGTTCAGTATATTCAGCGGAGTATAAACAACAATAGACGATTGGTGAATATTTTGTTCAGGCAATCTCCATTCATCCAATCGATTATTTATCTTATTTATATAAAAGAAAGATAGAAGTATATGACAGGAAAGAATAGATCGTCAAATTCACAAACCGGTTTTGAAAAAACATGGCGGTGGTTTGGGCCTAATGATCCAATTTCGCTAAAAGAAATAAAGCAGGCAGGCGTTACCGGAATAGTTAATGCGCTTCACCAAATTCCTGTTGGAGAAATCTGGACTGTTGAAGAAATAAAAAAGAGAAAAGAACTAATTGAGTCGGAAGGGTTCGGATGGTCTGTAGTTGAAAGCCTTCCTGTTCACGAAAACATAAAAAAAGGAAAAGATAATTATAAGCTGCTAATCGAAAATTATAAGCAGTCTATTAGAAATCTTGGTTCGTGCGGGATCGATACAATCTGTTATAATTTTATGCCGGTGCTTGATTGGTCGCGGACTGATTTGAAAGTGTTCTTTAAAGATGGGTCTATTACAACAAAATTTGAGTCAAAAGTATTTGCGGCATTCGACCTGTTTATATTAAAGCGTCCCGGCGCTGAAGAAGAATATACTGAAGAACAGATTCTTGATGCTGAAAAATATTTTAAGTCAATGAATGAAGAACAAAAAGAGAACCTATTGAAAACAATTCTATACGGTCTGCCGGGCTCTTTGGAGGCTTATTCAATTGACGAATTTAGAACAGCCTTAAAGGAATATGAAAAAATAGGCGATGCGGAATTACGCGGGAATTTATATTCTTTTATTAAAGAAATAATTCCCGTTGCTGAAGAAAGCGGGATAAGAATGGGTATTCACCCGGATGACCCGCCGTGGTCTTTACTCGGGCTTCCGAGAATTGTGGGTAATAAAAATGATATTAAACAGATTTTAAATGTCAGCGATTCGATGTCAAACGGGATAACTTTTTGCACCGGTTCATTCGGGGCAGGTTATGAAAATAATCTTGTTGATATGGCTGAAACCTTTTCGCATAGGGTAAACTTCGTTCATTTAAGAAATCTTACAAGAAATGAAAACGGTGATTTTATGGAATCGTTTCATCTTGAAGGTGATGTTGATATGTATGGTGTAATTAAAGCTTTCTTGATTGAACAAAAAAAACGAAAAGAAGAAGGAAGGAAAGATTTTAGAATGCCGATGCGCCCGGATCACGGAAATCTTATGGTTCCCGATATGCACCGCAAAAATGTTTACCCCGGTTACTCGTTATTCGGTAGGATGCGGGGACTTGCGGAACTTAGAGGAATGGAACAAGGAATAATTCGTTCTTTAGATTTATAAATTGGAGAATCTTTGAATCGTAAAAATGTCTTTATTCATTTGTCAAAAATATTATTAGCAATTCTATTGCTGTTCAACGGATGCAGCATTGATTCAAAAAAAGAAATTAAATTAGCCCATGCACTTGATACTTATCACCCGGTACATAAAGCTATGGTTTTTATGGCCGAAAAAGTCAGTGAAAAATCCGGCGGCAAACTTCACATAAGCATTTATCACAGCCAGCAATTGGGAACAGAAAGACAGTGCCTTGAACTTTTACAGATTGGTGTAATAGGCATCACTAAAGTTTCTGCTGCCATTATGGAAGGCATTGTCCCGGAGTATAAAGTATTAAGCCTGCCGTATATTTTCAGGAGTAAAGAACACTACTTTAAAACATTGGATAGCGAAGTTGGTGAAGAATTACTTCAGCATGGAAAGGACTACTGGCTGCTCGGGTTGTGTTTTTATGATGCCGGCAGCAGGAGTTTTTACTCACGCGATAAAAAAATTATGACGCCGGATGATTTAACCGGCTTAAAAATAAGAGTAATGCAGAGTAAAACTTCGATTGATATGATTAACCAGCTTGGCGGTTCGGCAACCCCGATATCATTCGGTGAGCTTTATACCGCTTTACAAGGCGGCGTTGTTGATGCGGCCGAAAATAATCCTCCCAGTTTTTACTTATCCCATCATTACGAAGTCTGTAAATATTATTCGATTAATGAACATGCTTCAATTCCTGACGTACTTATAGTCGGGACACATCTTTGGGATTCATTAACCGATCAGGAAAAAGAGTGGTTAAAAGAAGCTGCTCACGAATCCTCGTTATACCAGCGTAAACTTTGGGCCGAATCTGAAGCACATGCATTAAGTGAATTGGAAAAAGCCGGAGTTGAAATTGTTTATCCCGACAAAGACCCATTTATGCAGAAGGTTGAACCGTTGTACGATTCGTTTAAAGATAATAAAAAACTTTATCCATATATAAAAAGAATCAGGGCAATAAATTAAAATGAAATTGAAAAAAATTATCGACGGATTACTCGAGAAATTTTTAATCGTAATATTAAGCATGCTCGTGATTGATGTTTTCTGGCAGGTAGTTTCCAGGTATGTTTTAATGAACCCGAGCTCTTTTACCGACGAACTGGCAAGACTTCTTTTAATCTGGGTTGGAATTTTAGGAGCTGCTTATGTAACGGGTAAAAGACTGCATCTTGCAATTGACGTTGTTATAAAAAAGTTTTCTCTCAAAGGGCAGAGGATAGTTTTTTATTTTATTAACATCTCAGTCCTTGTGTTTGCATTGCTTGTAATGGTTATCGGGGGTATTAATTTAATTTATATTCTGCTGAAACTCGGAAACATATCACCGGCGCTTTCTTTACCCATCGGTTATATTTATTCGGTCATTCCTTTAAGCGGGATAGTTATAATTTATTATTCATTGTTCGAAATTTTTATCGGTGAAAAACCCGGTCAACAAACAAATCAAAAAATAGAGTCCTAAATGGAAGCAATTTCAATAATAGTTCTTGTAGTAAGTTTTATAATATTTCTTGTATTGGGTGTTCCCGTTGCTTACAGTTTGGGAATCTCAGCAATGTTTACATTGATTATTAACGTAGATTCGCTTGCATCATTTACAGCACTTGCACAACGAATGGCTACAGGGCTGGACAGCTTTGCACTACTGGCGATTCCCTTCTTTATTTTAGCGGGGCAATTAATGAACAGCGGCGGAATAGCAATCCGGCTAATCGACTTTGCAAAAGTTTTAGTGGGAAGGTTACCCGGCGGATTGGCGTTTGTAAACATTGTTGCAAATATGCTGTTCGGCGCTATCTCCGGTTCGGCAGGCGCATCGGCTTCGGCTATCGGCGGTTTCATGACGCCGGTTATGGAAAAAGAGGGATACGACAGGCCGTTCAGCGCTGCGGTTAATATAACATCCGCGACAACGGGTTTGGTTATTCCGCCGAGTAATATTTTAATTGTTTATTCTCTTGCAAGCGGGGGAGTATCAATTGCAGCTTTATTTATTGCAGGTTATGTACCGGGAATTTTGATGGGTCTTGCACTTATGCTGGTTGCCGGTTTCTATGCTACAAAGATGAGCACACAGCAGGTTGCCGACAAGGTAACGCTAAAATTTGCGGTTGTAAAATTTTTAGATGCGCTGCCGAGTTTGATGTTATTGGTTATCGTTATCGGAGGTATTATTGCCGGTATTTTTACGGCAACCGAAGCTTCGGTTGTTGCAGTTGTTTATACTTTGATTCTCTCGTTTATTTATAGAGAAATTAAAATAAACGATTTGCCGGAAATATTAATAAGCACCATAAAAATTATTGCAATTGTTATGCTGCTGATTGCAACATCTATTGCACTTTCATGGGTGCTTTCGTTTGAAAATATTCCTCAAAACGTGAGTGCCGCTTTGCTCGGATTCAGCGACAGTAAGGTCGCAATCTTTTTAATAATCAACATTATCCTTTTGTTTGTCGGAATATTTATGGATATGACTCCGGCTGTATTAATTTTTACACCCATATTTTTACCCGTACTTCAACAGTTTGGCGTTGATCCTATTCACTTTGGAATAATATTGATTATGAATTTATGCGTTGGATTATGTACCCCGCCGGTCGGGTCGGTATTGTTCATTGGATGCAGCGTGGCAAATGTTAGGATTGAGCAGGTAGTAAAACCGTTATTGCCGTTGTTTGCAGCAATGATTATTGTTCTTTTACTTGTTACTTTTACTCCGCAATTGAGTTTGTGGCTGCCGGGTTTATTTGGATTTTAGATAAGCACTGTAAAGGGAATTCAGAGACAAGCTTATTTTTACTTTTTAAGGTTTTTTATATTGATATCCGTACAGTTTGTTATTCTTTAATGCCGGGGTAATTAGCAATCCTTT
Organism: Ignavibacteria bacterium; assembly: GCA_050117315.1. Lineage (GTDB taxonomy): Bacteria > Bacteroidota > Ignavibacteria > Ignavibacteriales > Melioribacteraceae > JANQIV01. The sequence goes on along the minus strand of JASFMY010000015.1, from coordinate 41,495 downwards.
ATTTTTTATAAATTCAAAGTCGGCGATATTAATTTTTCTGTCGCGAGTATTGAGTAGTTCAGTAACTCGTCCGGATAATGATACAAGATTAAGATTGCCTTCATAGTGGGAAACTAAATAATCATCACCGCACTTTTTTATTCCGTCTAAAATACCGGGTCCTAAATAGGCAATTTTTTTAATCTCTTTGGTTGTTATATCTATATACTTTAAAAAATGGTCGCTGTTTACCGCAACAATTAATTTATTATTATCAATTAAGATTCCGTTAGTCTGATCAATAGAAATGTCTCTAATCCATTCTTCTACCCGACCGTTACTAATTTTATATATTACATCGGAATCGCTAACACTTACATAAATATTATCATCGGGATCAACTGTGATGTCGTTAAGAAAGCGAGATGTTTTAATTAAGTACTTGTTAGAAATCTTTTCATTCTTTAAATCGTATTCAATTACACCGAATCTTTCTACAATAAAAAGTTTGTCATTATTTATGCAAATGCCTGTTGGAGTGGTAACATTAGTTATCCAATCATATTTGATAATATTTCCTTTAAGGTCTGCCTTTGAAATATTATGATTACCGTATGGCATTCCGTTGTCTAAAGGCTCTGTATAGTTGGAAATATATAAGCACTCTCTATTCCCGTCATACACGACGGATTCAGGTGCTTTATAAACTTCATCTGTCTCCCATAATTTAATTAGCTGTGCATTTGTTTGACTAAAACAAACGAAGGTTAATAGTAAAATGAAATTCATATTCCTGTTTGCCATATTTAATCCGGAGTTAAAATTTTTGTGAATAAACATTTCTATAATGCTTGAAGATAGATGAAGTTCAATAACAATAAAATAATAGCAAATACTTTAATTATTTTCAACATCCTTATATTTTGGTAGTGTCCTAATTTACCGGAGAGATATCTTATAAACAGAGAAAAGAAAGATCTCCCACCAAAAAGACGGGGTTCGAGATGACAATTGTGTGTGACACGATACAAGGTGTTTCATTATTCATTAATGAAGCATCTACGAAACTTAAGAGGATGTGTGAAAATTCAAGTTGTAGGGCGATTTGGTAGATCGCCCATACAAATTTTAAGAGAATAATAAATAAGTAGGGCGAAACGGCATTTCGCCCTACAGTTTTCACACAGTCCTTTCACGCTGGAGCTATTAAACATTACATTTATTGCTGCTTACGCGAATTGCGTGAAATGACGTCACTACATTTTCACGTCTACCGTTTAAGCATCCGATCTGGCAAGAATACCGAGTTTCTCCAGCCATTGCTCATTTTCTTCCAAAGCTATTTTGGCAACCTCCCTTAACTCTCCGGTACATTCAAGTAATTCATTTATCTTTAAGTTTCTTTCCATGGTTGCACTCTCGGCTTTCCCTTTTTCTTTTTCCTGTTTACGGTTTAATTCAATTACTTCATCAAGAAGAGCTTTCCCTTCATTTAACTTTGTTTCGTCATAACCAAATAGGGCTAATTCCGTACTAATTGCTTCGTCTGATAATGCATTATTAATTAATACATCAGATTCAGAGATGATTTGATTGATAGGTTTTAGTGAAGCCATAGTTTTTCCTCATAAATTAGTTTAATTAATAAAAGAACACAGCTAAGTAATGATAAACTATCGGTAGGATGTCATTTCCTGGTGGCCGGGAACGATTTCCTGACGGTCGGGAATGATTTCCTGATGGTCGGGAACGATTTCCTGACGGCCGGGAATAATTTCCTGGCGGTAGTATATAATTTCTTATAGGTGGTATATCATCTCCTATTGGTGGTTTACAATTTCTTACCGGCAGTTTGTAGTAACTTTTCATTCTAACTCTCCGATCGCCCCCTTTTATAGGAGGGAGGAATGTTCTTGGGAATTTAAAATTGTTTGATAATGCTTTATTGTTTGTAGAGACATCATTAATGATGTCTCTACATATAAATGTTTTTAAATTTTAACATTTCATGTAACAAACAATATTTTTTATTTTTGCAATAACATTTTAATGGAATGAAACAACATGCAAATAACCGGGATAAGCGGAAAAGTAAAACTAAATAACGGTGTAGAAATGCCGTACTTCGGTTTAGGTGTATTTCAAGTTGAAGACGGCAGCCAAGTTATTAACGCAATTAATTATGCTTTGGAAGCCGGCTACAGGCATATTGATACTGCATCGTTTTACGGCAATGAAAAAGGTGTTGGAGAAGCGGTTAGGAATTCTTCAATTCCGCGGGAAGAGATATTTGTAACAAGCAAAGTCTGGAATTCGGATCAAGGTTATGATTCAACTTTGAAAGCCTTTGATATAACTATGAAGAAGTTTGGATTTGATTACCTTGATCTTTATTTAATTCACTGGCCTGTAAAAAGTAAATACAAGGATACCTGGAAAGCGTTTGAAAGTATTTATAAAGAGGGAAGGGTAAAGGCAATCGGCATAAGCAATTTCTTAGAACATCAAATTGAAGACTTGCTGCAGGCAGCGGAGATTGTCCCCATGGTAAATCAAATGGAATTTCATCCGTATCTTGTTCAGCAGGACTTGATAGATTATTGTTATTCGAAAAATATCCGCTACGAAGCGTGGAGCCCTTTAATGCAGGGTATGATATTATCCGACGAGGTTTTAACTCAACTTGCTGAAAAATATAATAAAACAACTGCTCAAATAGTTTTAAGATGGAATTTGCAGAAGGGAGTTGTTACAATTCCAAAGTCTGTAAAAAAAGAAAGAATATTTTCCAATTCCCGTATTTTTGATTTTGAACTTACACAGGAGGATGTAAGAATAATTGACGCTTTAGATAAGAATAAAAGAATTGGTCCTGATCCGGGTAACTTTGATTTTTAGTAAATTTAACCTGTTGTGTGGAATGGAAAAATTGTCCGGATAAGGAAAAAAGGTTTATCATGTAGATGATGCAATCTGCCGCGGCAGATTGCATCACCTTTTCTAAAAAAAATTGTAAATTACAGTCGATAAATTCCAACTTTAATTAATTCGTTTATGCCTGATAATTCTTTATTAAAAATTGTTGATAATATTAGCTATCTAAAATTGTCCGGTATAAACCGTTTCCTTTTTATTGATATATATTCGGGCTCCGTTTCAATTACCCTAATCAAATCCAAAGAAAAAATATTTAAGATCGGCAGAAACGCCGCATTGGAAAACTATGAAATTGAATTTAACACAACCCGGCAAATCAGCGGTCTTTCCGAATTATCTACCTTAATTAATACTTATAAAGAAAAGCATGAATTAGAAAATATTAATGCAATTGTAAATATTAACGAGTTCAGGGTTAAACCGGTAACAATTCCTAATGATAACGATGACATTGAACTTTGGTTTGTTGAAAATATTGGGAAGTATTTACCCGAAAGCCAATCGCAGGAAAACTTTAGTTACAATTACAAATTTATAAAAGAAGAAAATGATGAATTTCATTACCTTCTCACAATCGTAAGAAAAGAATTTATTTCCAATATTATTTCTGTTTGCAGTAAGTGCGGTATAAAATTGATGCAGATTTTAACCTTGCCTGTCGGCATTCATTTTTTGCCAGGTTATAAAAATGAAATATCGCTTTACCTAAACCTAACCGGAGACATGTTGTTTTTTAGTTACTCCGATGATGAATCGAGCCTGTCAACCGGGGAAGTTTACGAACAATTTGTAAGCTCTGCAGAAAACAAAATCAATTTAGATATACTGAAAAATTCTTTGGTAAGCATAAAAGAATCAATTTCTGCCGAAAATGAAAACCGGGATATTGAAAACATAAAACTAATTCTTTCCACAACAATTAAAAATGGCAATGTAGAGTTAATAATCAAAGAAGTTTTCGGGCAGCCGGTTGTTAAAGTCGGCAAAAATAATTATGAACTAACAAACACGGTTCACGCTGTAAATTTTGTTAATTATAGCTATGAAAAAAACGACGGCTTTTTAAACGAAGAATTTGAAATAGAAACCGAAAAAATAGATAAAGATATTTTTAACAGGGTAGTATTATTCTTTGGTGCAGTATTGATGGTTTTGCTTCTGCTTACTTATTCAATTGAAGGTGTAGTTGAAAAGATCAAAAACAACAAAGAAGACACAATCGTGGAGACAGAAGCAAAAGTTAAGTTGGTTGAAAGCTTAAAAGAAGAAAATAAAACACTTCTCGCAAATCTTAATTCGTTGAAAAAAATTAAAGAAGGCGGGGTTAAATTTAATTATCTCTTTAATGAGCTTACAAAAACATTAACCGGCAAAACTTTTCTTACCGGGCTGAATTTAAGAACAACTAACAAGTTGAATTTCTTAATAGAAGGTATAGTGTTAGACCAATCTGAACTTTCATTAAATATCAAAAATCTTGAGGAAAATAAAAACTTTGGCAACGTTTCTTTAATAAGCACCAATGTTGCAGAAACCGGTAAACTGGATATTTATAACAATTTTTATAAAAGAGAAGTATTTTTATTTAAGATAAGTATCGATTATGAAAATCCTGAAAAATAAAAAATGGAATACATACTTAATCTCTACGTCGGTTCTGTTCCTGGTTATTTTGATATTCGAAATAGGTCCCAGACTCTTTGATGTATTAAGTAATTCTGCGAGCCTGGTCTGGGATTTATACAACACGGAAGATGAAGAGACGGTTGCTATTCAGTTGGAAGAAGATACTTTATTAAACAACCGGATTAAATCAAGGGTAAATAATTTTGTTTCGGACTATAATGAAAATAAAAATATATCCCCTTTTATAAAGCTGCTTAGCGAACAGGCTGCCCAATCAAAACTCAAAATTATTTCGATCAACTCAAAAAAAATTAGCAAAGAGAAAGACTTATGGAAGCAGGGAATAGAATTGAATCTTGAAGGCAGCTTTACAGACTATTTTAATTTTATTACTAACCTGGAAAATTCTCAAAAAGTTGTTTCTGTTCAAAGTATGGATATAAAGCCCGTTAGATTAAATAGGCCTTTGTTAAATATAAATTTACAACTGGATGTTTACCTGAACCTATGATGAAAATAAACAAGAAAAATAAATTTTATCTTTTGCTAACCGCTGTTGTTATTGTCTGGGGAATTATAATCTTTAATATTATTGATAGACTAAATGACAACGACTATGAAGTAATTGATGATAACTTTGCTGAAAAGTTAAATATATACAAAGAAATAAACGATGAAGATGATATTGAAAACGAAACAGAGTTGTATACATTAAGCAGGGACCCTTTTTTATTAAAGGAAATTAAAAAACCTGTTAAAAAAGCTCCGTCAAGAAAAAAATTAAAGAAGGAAATTAAAAAGCCAAGCCTAAAATTTAATGTGCAGGGAATAATTGTTAATGCCAATCAGAAATTAGTAATTATAGAAGATCTTACAAATAATACAACCGTCTTCCTCGGAAAAGGAGACAAACACGAGTCTATTACGGTATTGGAAATTAAGGATGATAATATTGTTAAGCTTAAAGTGGAAACGGAAATCCGGGAGATTAAGATTAATTAACTTTGTGAATTAAAACGAAATTGTTGTAAAGTTTGATAAAAGTTACCGGTTGTTTTTTTAATGCTGTTTTGGCAGGCACATAGCCAAAACAGCATTTTTAGTAGTATATTATTCCTCCAAAAACAATTTATTGGCCGGGATAATTTGTTTTGGTATTCCGGGGCCTTTATAAAAAACATCCAGCCACGCACCGCCGCCGCCGTTAAAATATAATACCTTGATTTTGTGTTTTCCTTCAGTTAATTCTATTGAACCGCTCCTTTCCTTTACTCCGTGGTCGCCGTCGTTATCCACAACTTCTTTCCCGTCGATATAGAGTTTGCTTCCGTCATCGGATGAAGTATAAAATTTATACTCGCCCGCTTTATCAATCCGGAGGTATGATTCATAACATATTGCATAGTAACTTTCCCTGTGGTCAATAACATTCATTCTGAATTCGTAAACCGTTCCGCTCCTTAACGGGGTTAACGATTCAAAAACAGGCAGAACCGACCATCCTTCGCCTTCATAGTACTTGTAATTTATCCCGTTGTCCCCGTCGCTTTTTATCAGCCTATAAAACGCAGTAGAAGCTAAACTTTCTTCATCTTTTCCCCTGAATGCTTTTGCGCTTACTACGGCTGATTCGTTTAACTTAAATTTTCCTTCGTATAATTTAGATTCCCTTGTAGGCCGTGTTCCATCCAGGGTATATCTAATTTCAGTATTTTCGTCCGTTGATTCAATTTTAACCGTTGCATTTTTATCAATAAACAAACCGCCGGCAGGGTCATAAAATTTTTTCTTCGGGTAAATAATAGGTTTATTAAGAAATGCTTTTTCATTTAAAACTTTTGGTGACTCATAACCTTCGAACGCACTTTTTAGAGGTCTGCCTATCCACGCATAAGGCCTTTCAATATTCAAGGCAAAAGCGCACGTAGCGGCGTTATCATATGTATAGACTGTATGTTTAACCGGGTGGGCTTTTTTAATACCTTTGCCGTAAAGTATAAAAGGAATTTCTATTTCTTCCAGTGTTTCGCCGCCGTGACCGAAACCGATTCCCCCGTGGTCCGATGTAACTAAAAACGTAGTTTCTTCAAATATTCCGGCTTCTTTAGTTGATTGAACAATTCTTCCGATTAGCGAATCAGTCCGCTCAACGGATTTATAGTATTCTTCGGTTCCGTGTCCGTACTCATGTCCGGCATGGTCAACATGATCCAATTGAATAAACAAGAAGAACGGTTTTTTAGATTTTACGTAATCAGCTACCAATTCCGTGGTTTCATATTCCGTATCCGCAGTTACATCATAACTCGGCGCGTCTTTTTCAAACAGTCTTCCGAAACCTGTCCAGTGGTAGATGGCTGCAGTTTCAGCATCCGGCTTTTGTTCTCTAATAACGCTGAATATTGTTGGAAAAATGGAACCGCTTCCAGTAACTACAGGCGGCAGTATAAAGTCGTCCGGCTCCCAGCCGTTAGAAGTAATCCCGTGCTGTTCCGGTCCAGCACCCATCATCATCGAAGCCCAGTTCGTACTGCTGCTTGTGGGTAATACTGCTCTTGCTTTTAAGGTATAGGCGCCGTTTTTCATCATTTCATCCATTACCGGTGTGCTTGCATTCATTATTCCGTCCGGACTCATTCCGTCAATGCCTATAACTATAACATGTTTTGCTATTTGGTCGCCTGCTTCTATCTTGAAGAGTGCTGCTGTAAATAACGCTAACAACAAAAATTTTTTTATCACTTTTTTATTCCTTTATTTTTCTGTAGCCGTAACAATTTTAAGGAATAAAAAAAAGATATCTGTTAACACAGTTTTAATTTTTGTATTAAAATTTTGTTAAAACAGCATTGGTTTTATTCCGCTTAATCTCTCTTAACCCGTTGTTCCTACATACTATCATAACAGTCAATAACTAAATAGATATTAAAGACCCCGAGTCTTCCCGCAAGACACCGACAAGAACACGCAAGACGGCCGACAAGAGTCCGCGCATTTGGGGAAGTTAAAAATAAGCTATGGATATTAGCAAATTGTGGAAATAACGGGAAAAACATCATTTTCCCTTACCAAATAATAAACTCATTTACTTACAAAATTATGTGATAGTCTAGAACAGACTATTATCCGTCGAATGAAGTTTCACTAGCCCCCTGGTGCGAAAATCTTAAGACGTAATCCAATATAGAGAACTTAGAAGCCAAAACTTAAAGAATAGACAGTTCCGGCTGTGGCAATAGGTTTCAACAAAACTGCTTTCTTTAGGCAACATACAACTGTCCCGGCTTCCCCCGGCTTTTTATTTCGAACAACGGGTTCTCTTAATAATTTCTTAACACATCATTTAATATTACCTTAATGTTAACAGTCAAGGTAAATATTAAATTTCGCCCCAAAAAAACTCTATGAAATGCAAACTCTATTATTTACTGTTTTTATTTAGTTGTTCATTAGTATCATCACAAAACCTGCCTTTTCATGATTCTTTCAATGAAAGCACATTAGGTAATTGGGAAGTTACCGACGACGAACCCCAGTATTCCGGCCCAAGTAACTGGTTTATTGAGGACGGTGTTCTCAGGCAAAATTCAAACATATGGGCTTACGTTGCGCCGGACGAGTTTAAATATCATCTTGGAACACATATCTCTGCCGGGTATGAAAAATGGGATAATTATTCGTTTAATGTTTTAGCTAAAGCAACCGACAATGACGGGATAGGGATTATATTTAGATATGTAGACAAAAATAATTACTACCGTTTTCTTCTTTTACAGGATAACGGCAACGGCGGGCCGTTAAGGCGGCTTCAAAAATTTGTTAACGGCGAGCCTGAAACTATTTATGAAGAAAGCCCTTCGCAAGCAATCCCGGAAGGGTGGTTTTCTTTAACTGCGGATGTAAGGGCTGATTCGATTACAGTTTACGTTAATGGGGAACATTTTACAACGCAGCGCGATACTCAATTTGTTGAAGGTAAAGTCGGGCTGAGCTGCTATGCAATGACCGGTGCATATTTTGACTCTGTATCAGTTACCAATGAAAAAAATGTATATGAGCAGCCTGAACAAAAACTGGTTGAGATAAACAGAATGCCTTACCTGCAACTGCCGGATACAAATTCTATTGCAATTGCATGGCGGACTATAGAAGCATCAATGGGTAAGGTTAAATACGGCGAAACTGTTGTTTTGGAAAATGAAATTTTAGAAGACAGTTCCGGTAATATTCATTTTGTGAAAATCGAAAACCTTGAAGCCAACCGTAAATATTATTACCGGGTATTTAACGATGAGGTCAGTTATTCCAGGGTCGATTCATTCTATACTGTAAAACCGGATAATGTAAAAGATGTAACCTTTTTAGTCTGGGGCGACAGCGGTACGGGGAATGATGCCCAGTATAAAATTGCGTCGTTATTGGAAAAAGAAACTGCGGATTTTGGAATTCATGTAGGTGATGTCTCTCAATCCGACGGATCGGAATACGACGAGATCTACTTTAAACCTTATGAAAATATTGTTAATGGGATAAATATTTATACATGTATCGGTAATCATGATGTTTATTATGATGATGCAAAGACTTACCTGGAAACTTTTTATTATCCAAGCAACAACGATGAAAACACGGAAAGATATTATTCATTTACCTGGGGAAATACATTCTTTATAAACCTGGATTCGAATATTGATTTTTCACCGAATTCGCCGCAGTACAAATTTTTAAAAGACCAGCTTGAATCGGATGAAAAAAGAAATGCCGGCTGGACGTTTGTTTATTTTCATCATCCGCCATACTGCGAGTTATGGGATAGCTGGGACGGTGATGATAATGTTAGGAATTATTTACTCCCTCTATTTGAAGAAAACGATGTTGATATTGTTTTCAACGGTCACACTCACGGTTATGAAAGAGGTAAACTTAACGGGGTTTATTATGTAATTACCGGCGGCGGTGGCGGCGGGCTGGATGATTATGCACGGGACTTTAGTCATATAACAAAATCATTTTCAAAATACCACTACACTAAAGTTGAAATTAACGATAACAAGTTAAAACTAACGGCAATTGATGAAAATGAAGAAGTGATAGACAGTTTTGAGTTTGTAAAATCAATAACGGGAATTGATGAAAAAGAAGATGATGCAATTCAAGGTGAACTAATTCTGGAACAAAATTACCCGAACCCCTTTAATCCGTCTACAACAATAAAATTCAATATCCCAACTGTAGTAGGTGACGCAAACTTTGCGTCACCTACGTCTTTAAAAATTTACGACATTCTCGGAAATGAAATTAGAACACTAATAAACGGGCCTAAATCTCCCGGCACATACGAAATTAAATTTGACGGCAGTAATTTAAGCAGCGGGATTTATTATTATCAGCTTTCTACGAATAATAAAACTATTACAAAAAAAATGCTCCTCCTTCGATGAATGGTTGGAGGATAGGTACTCCTTTGCTAATATGATTTAGGTAGACAGGTCCTCCTTCTTTAACTCCACTGAAAAATAACTCTTCTTGAATTAAACAGACCCGGCAGCGTAACACCTTTTCCGTCATAAAATACACGGAACTTCTCCTCCAAATAAGTATGGTATGTAAGTTCTCCTATTTTAACATGAATACGGAACATAGATTTGCTTAATTAAACCATGAACGGGGTCTGTGTATTTTGTAAAAAAAGCAAAACAGGTTTATTTGTGTTAAGATGATAAAGAAATATGGATTTTGATGATATAGAATCTTTACTGGTTAAGATTGAAAGTTGTTTTAAGAATATCTTAATTATGAATTAACAATAAATTAATTTGTTTTTGATGGAAGTTGATAATTTCGCAAATATTTAATTGCAGGTAATAAAATTAAAATAAATAATTAGCTCTGCTTAACACAAGCTTAATTTTACATTTAATTCTCGCATAACTTTAACACCAATTCTTCTCTTTAAATTTCCACCGGTTTTTTCAAAGAACTTTTTAACAAAAAATTATAGCTAAAAAATTTATGAGAAAATTTAATACTTCATTATTTGCAGCAATTCTATTTTTCATAATCTACGGTAATTACATTACAGCCGGAACTACGGGTAAAATTGCCGGTGTTATTAAAGATAAAAATTCAGGCCTGGTTTTGCCGGGAGCAAATGTTTTGATTGAAGGCACCGCAAGGGGTGCTTCAACAGATTCCGACGGGTACTACTCTTTTATAAATCTACAACCCGGTATTTATACACTTACTTTTAAGTTTATCGGTTACAGCACATTAACAATTGAAAACATTGAAGTAAGTGTTGACCGCACAACGAGAGTTGATGCCGAATTAACAGAAGAGGGAATTGAGGTGGCGGAAGTAGTTGTCCGTGCAGCAAGGCCGCCGGTTCAAAAAGACAGAACCTACAGTGCTTCAGTTGTTAATTCAAAAACGATTGAATCAATGCCCGTAACTGAGGTAAGTGAAATTATTGCCTTACAGCCCGGTGTTGTAACTTCCGGCGGCGATCTTCACTTTAGAGGAGGTCGTGAAAGGGAAGTAGCATATTTAATTGACGGTGTTCCCGTAACAAATTCGTTTGATCAGGGCGGCGGTAATAACGTAGTTATTGAAAATTCAATGGTTCAAGAGCTGGAAGTAATAAGCGGAACCTTTAATGCCGAATACGGGTCGGCCCAGTCTGGTATTGTGAATGTAGTGACAAAAGGTATTGCAGATAGGTTCCGGGGAAGTATTAAAACTTATACGGGTGATTGGTTAAGCAGTAACGATGATATTTATATCGGTGTAGATGATTTCAATCCTATTGCCGAAACTGATTTTCAATTTAGTTTGGCCGGTCCTATTTTGCAAGACAGGTTAGGGTTTTCCGTTTCCGGCAGGTACAACAACAACGAAAGTTTAGAATGGTATGAAAGAAGATACAATCCAATTGACGGCTGGAGAATTGCCGCCTACCAGGAATGGTTTCAACAACAGAGGTCTGATGAGCTTGATGCTACCCAGGGTATTCCGATTCCCGATTCATTAAAAACCGGAGACGGTTCCAAAGGTCCGTTGGCTGAATACGAATCATACTCATTAAACGCAAAATTGAACTGGGCCCCTTTTCAGCAAGTAAACTTATCTTACCAAATATTCGGTAATTTTTCCGAAACTCTAGGTTCTACGAGCAGCTCAAGAAGATATCAACCTGATGAGGCAGGAACCAGCAGAAGTTGGTCGCATCATCATTTTGTAACATTCAAACATTTCCCCTCGGATAAATTTTTCTACAACATCAATTTCTCTTATCAACACAATGACGGTGAAAGTTTTTATAGGAAGGATAATAAAGTAGCACAGTACCCCGGCGATACGGGTATCCAGCCGATCAGCTCTTCCGCTGATGACTTTTCACTTGGAACAACCAGGGGATTCTGGGGCGGAGGCGATGACAAAGGCTATAGAGACTTATTTTTAATAAACGGGAGTTTCAACTGGCAGGTTGATAAATATAATTTTGTTAAAGCTGGTTTTGAATATAAAAAACACGACATAGAAATTTATAACTGGGGATACACCGAGACAGAAGAGTGGGCTAACTCTCAATGGCTTTATTTCGATGCAGACCCAACACTAACGTATGAAATGTACTGGGAGATAATGACGGAGTATTGGAAAACCTGGGAAGATACATATGGTACGACGAAATACAGGAAATACGGGGAAGATGAAACAGCAAACTACGATGATTATAAAATAGAGCCTGTTGAAATCGGTGCATACATTCAGGATAAAGTTGAATTGGGCGAAATAATAATAAATGCCGGTTTACGTTTTGATTTGTTTATGCCTAATGAAAGAGTGCCTATCAACTTTAAAACGGAATCATACTTACTTGGTACCGATGAGAACCTTACAGATGCATCTAACAAATTTCAACTAAGTCCGAGGTTGGGGATTTCCTTCCCGATTTCCGATAGGGGAGTCTTCCATGCTGCTTACGGGCATTTCTTCCAGATGCCGAGTTTTAAGAAAATGTATAATGAGCCTTTAATTACTCTCACTTCACTTCAGTTGGAGGATAGAACTCTCGGTAATGCAGATCTTGACCCGGAAAAAACAATTCAATATGAAATCGGTTTGCAGCAGCAAATCACAGACAACATAGCAGTAGACATTACTGCTTTCTATAAAGATATAAGAAACCTGCTCGGAATTGAAAATGTAACAACGGTTGATGCGGTGGGCTACCAGAGATTTATTAACAGGGATTACGGTAATACCAAGGGCTTTACCGTAGGATTAAGAAAAACCGCCGGTTTTGTTACGGGCGCATTTAATTACACCCTATCGTTTGCAAACGGCAGTTCATCCGATCCCGAAGAAATACAGCTTATCCAAACATCTACTCAAATCGGAGGCGAAGCTGTCGAATTTATCGACAGGAAAATTCTTCCGCTGGATTGGGACCAGGAGCATACCTTAAATCTAATTGTAACATTCAGCCAGCCGGGTGACTGGAGCCTAGGGTTTATAGGTAACTTAAGCAGCGGGCAGCCTTACACCCCCGAATTTATTGAAAAATACGATATACTCGACGTAGAATTCAAAAATAGAGCAAACAAGCCTGTTCAATGGAATCTTGATCTTAAAGCTAAAAAGTTCTTCCAACTGGGCGGTCTTGAATATGTGTTATTCTTAAAAGTAGACAACCTTTTTGATAACCTAAACGAAGATAAAGTATTTGCGTCAAGCGGAACTGCCGACCAGAATGTAAGAATACCCGAAGACGAGGAACTTGAAAGGGAAAGATTATCACAAGAAGGACATTTTACATTGGAAGAAATTGATGCAAAGCCCCAATGGTACACTTCGCCGAGAAAAGTTCAGCTTGGCTTAGAGGTTTATTTCTAAAAATGAAATCTGAAAATGGAGAAATTCTAAAAATGAATTACAAGTTCAAAAAGATTTTTCAAATAATAATAACACTCATTTTAATTATAGGTTTTAATTCATTTGCCCAGGAAACTGAAACAAACGAAGAGAAAAACCAGCCGACTGAAATTCAGCCTCTTTATTCGGGTTCCCGCGGATACACAAAAGCAATGGCAAAAGAAGCCAGTGTGTTAAACACCGGGTTGCAAAAATATTTACGCTGGGCCGTGCATGACGGCAACCTTGTATACGGCGGTATTGTTAATTCGGGACTTCTTTCATATCATTATGTGTCCGGCACTCCCCGCCTATCGTGGCCCAAAGGTTCCAACGCAGTTGAATATTTGCACAGCGGCGTTTTTTATGTTGCTGCAGAAGTACAAAATACAGCCGGTGATACAATTCATATTGTATCGGATAATTATAGAAGAAGCAGCGCTGAAGCTTCTTTGGATCAATCTCACTTTTACGGTTTTATGCCCCTCCCGAAGTACTTTAACAACCACCAGGAGGATGCGCTGGAATACGACATCGGCGGAATATCCGAAGATGTTGGCGAGGATGGTATTCCAAATTCAGGCGACGAAGGAGAAGGCGACGGTATTCTACAGGCTTCGGAAGATGTAAACGATAACGATGTACTTGATTTAAGCTTAATAAACTCAGTCGGGTGGTTTGCCATAAGCCATAGGAAAGAAACCTGGCCCGAATATTGGCCTGCCGGTACTTACCCGGGTGACGATAGAGCCGAAGGAGAAGAAAGAGCCGGCGTTAGAGCAGGCAGGTGGAACGGTGAATTCGGAGCTTATATACGTGCAGACCAGGAATCGTATTTTGCTTTTGACGATAGGGAAAACGACGAATTTGATTATTATCCTTTTGAAGATGAGGAATCAAAGCTCTCATGGCCTGACGGCAGAAGGGGCCTTGGTTTATCGGTTGAAGCAAGAAACTACCAGTGGAATTCAAGATTAGCTGAAGATATTCTTATATCAATTTATGATATAACCAACAATGGAAAAGATTTAGAGAAAGCAGTCGTAGGTATGTATGTTGATCCTGACCTTGGAGGCAACCTAAGCGGTGACGATGCATCTTTCGACGAAGTAGACGATATAACTTATGCTTTCAATCTAACCGGTATCTCAAGTGAAGGATTACCCATCGGATACTTCGGTTTTGCTTTCCTTGAGTCTCCCGGATTACCGAAAGATGGAATAGATAACGATGAAGACGGTCTGGTTGATGAGAGCCAGAGCAACGGAATTGACGATGACGGTGATTGGACTTCATGGACGGATGAGAACGGCAACGGTATTTGGGATAATGAAGATGCGGATCATGACGGAACGCTTGATGCCGGTGAAGATACAAACGGCAACGGAAAATTGGATGTTGAACCTCTTAACGATGACCTCGGCTCCGACGGTTTGGGGCCCGAGTATGATGAATATACAGGTCCTGATTCCGACGGAACTGAAGCAAACGGACAGCCTGATGACGGCGAACCTAATTATGAGTTTACGGATAACGATGAATCTGACCAGGTTGGATTAACTTCGTTCTATCTTCGTGATGTTGACGATACAATGGCAAACGATGAGGATTATTGGAGAATAGAGATTGCACCGGGAGTATTCACTGTTCGTCCCGGTTACCAACGGGATATAGCATGGTCTTACGGTAGCGGTTATATAAAATTTGCGGAAGATGCAAAAACACACAGATATGCAATAGCACTTTTATTCGGTAACGATGAAGATGATATTTTAAGAAACAAAAAAACAATGCAGGTTATTTACGATGAAGATTATAACTTTTCAAAACCTCCCTCACAACCGGTTTTAACTGTAACTGCCGGTGATAAAAAAGTTTATTTGCAATGGGACAAAAGAGCGGAAACTTCGAACGACCCTATTTACGGGCAAGACTTTGAAGCCTATTATATTTATAAAAGTACAGACCCTACATTTGAGGACATAAAAACCATTACAGACGCTTTTGCCAATCCGCTGCTATTCGAGCCTTTAGAGATATATGATTTGAACAACGGGCTGGCGGGAGTTCATCCCGTTAGCATAGGAAGTGAAATTGGTGCCGAAAGCGATCTTGGTATAAGCTACAACATGGGAACAGACAGCGGCCTTAAGCATTACTATATTGATGAGGACGTTACCAACGGCAGAACTTATTATTATGCCGTTGTTTCACTTGACCAGGGTTATCATCCTGATTTTTATCTCGAAATAACCGATAGAGAAGGACTTCAAACTATATCGCCGACCGAGTGTTCGGCAACAATTCAAACCGACTTATTAGGTAGACCTATAAGCTTTGATAGAAATACGGCACAGGTAGTTCCCATGGAACACACTGCAGGCTGGGTTGAACCGGAAGTAAGTGATCTGGGTATTTCACACAGCTCAGGTAACGGAACGGGAGAAGTTACAATCAATATCTATAATCCCAACCTGGTATTGCCTAACGCAAGTTATGAGCTTGAATTCAGTGATGATGAATCATATGAAGAGTTAGGTGCGAATTACACTGGTTTAACAAATAGAGCGACAATATTATATAACGGTGATGCGATAGCAAGCTTAAGTGACCCTGATAACAATGAATTAGCCGAGGAATTTATGGCGCACGGCTTACAAATTATTATGCAAAACGACACAACAAAGTTTGATACGGCTTATTGGTCGTCCGGCTCATCAAATTTAATTCCGGTATCTACCACCGAAGACGATAACGGTATTGCTGTTCCCCGTGATTATGAAGTTAGAGTATCTGAAATAGGTGCAGACACTTCGGTTAATAGTAACGGTATCCCAACAAATTTCCAGATATGGGATGTAACTGATGAAGACAACCAATTTCAAGTGAATTTTAGACTCATCAATTCCAAGGAACCAAAGGACACCAGGGGTATATTAAGCGGAGGTGATAAAATACAAATCGTTTCAGATTACAGCGACACTAAACGTTTGTGGATTTTTGAATTTGCATACCCCGACGACATAACGGAAGATCAGGAAACACCCCCGGAAAACGGAGACGTGTTATATATCAAATCAAAAAAGGCATTTGATAGAAATGATCTCTTCGAATTTACAATAACAGGCAATGATATAAACACTTCAAAGGCAAAGAGCGATCTGGACAATATCTATACGGTTCCCGATCCCTATATTGCCGCCAGCTCATTAGAGCGTAAGGTTATAAATGAAGAAGAAGGAAGGGGTGATAGAAGAATAGACTTCGTGAACCTGCCGCAACAATGCACAATATCAATTTTTACAACATCAGGTAAACTTGTTAGAAAAATTGAACACAGTTCGGAAATCAACCAGTCAAGGGCAATATGGGATTTAAGAACAAGAGACGGCTTGGAAATAACTCACGGTATTTATTTCTGGGTTGTTGAAGCCCCGGGCATCGGCAAAAAAGCCGGAAGGTTAGCAGTAATAAAATAAAGAAAAGTAAAATCAGGAAATAAAATGAAAGTTTTAATTCATCTTCTTACGGTTATAATATTTTTCACTTTAGTCTACTCGCAAGATAAAGACGAAGGAACGGTGTATCAAACGGAAGTTGTAGGCATCGGAACAAGTGCGGCTGCGTTCCTTGAAATTGGAGCCGGAGCAAGGGCAATGGCAATGGGCGGGGCTTACGTTGCCGTTGCAAATGATGCCACGGCTCTTTACTGGAACCCGGCAGGTATTGTCTGGGCTAACAGAACACAATTGGAAATTATGCACAACGAATGGCTTGTAGAAACAAGTTATGATTTTGCCGGTGTTGTAATACCGTTGCCGTCCTTTAATTCGGCAATCGGAATCAGTTATATAACGCTGGGAGTTGATGAACAGCCGGTCAGGACTGTCGAAAGGCCGGAAGGTACGGGAGAATATTATGACGCAAGAGACTTTGCCGTTGCCTTAACTTATGCTATAGCATTAACGGATCGCTTTTCATTTGGATTATCGGGCAAATATATAAACCAGAGAATATGGCATGAAAGCGGAGGTGCATTTGCAGCGGACATTGGAATTTTTTATAACACTGAATTGGAAGGACTGAGATTGGGTTTCTGCATGAGCAATTTCGGAAGTGAAATTCAGCTTAGCGGAATTGACCTTGAAACATCTGTTGATCCTGATGAAAAGGTTGAGAACTTTGACAAGGTACCTTCAAGTTACAACACGGACGCATACCCTTTACCGCTTTTATTTAGAGTGGGTATTTCTTATGAAAAGGATTTAGACCGGTTTGGTTCAGCACTTTTAACAGTAGACCTTAACCACCCGAGCAACTCTCCCGAGTATGTTAATGTTGGTTTTGAATACGGTTTTGCCAATATGTTTTTTATAAGGGGAGGTTATGAAAATTTATTCGAAGATGATACAGAGAACGGCTTAACACTCGGCGCCGGAATTGATTACTACAATAACTCTTCAAACTTCGGAATCCGTTTTGACTATGCGTGGTCTGATTGGGGAATACTTGATAACGCACAAAGATTTTCAATCGGATTAATTTTTTAACGGATGAGTTATGAAAGGTTCATTGGATAGATATATAATCGGCGCCGTAATAGTGATATTTATTGCTCTAATAGTAATTATCTACAAGGCAAACCGGGATGAATTTAGATTTATTGATGACGACAACACTGTCGCGGAAATAAACGGTGAAATAATAACGGTTGATGATCTGAGATTAAATTATGAATTCGGCTTTCCGCATTTAAAGAAGGGTGCAACACAGCGTCAAAGAATAGAGAACTATCTAAACTTGATGATTAACGAAAAAATTATTTCGCTTGAAGGCTATGAATTAGGAATTGATAAAAATGAAATGATAACCGAATGGGAAAATAAATTAAGAAAAGAATTAGTACTCGAAGAATTAATTGAAAACGAAATAGCCGGAAAAATAAAAATTGACGATGAAGAACTAAAAAATGAAATAAATAAATCAAAAGTAACTTTCAAATTTAGATACTGGGCGGAACCGAATTTAGAGAGAGCGGAATATGTTAAATCTTTGATGGATAAAGAAGGATACGCCGATGTTGTTGAAGAAATAAATAACCTGTCAACCGAAATTAAAATTGATCCGAAGAAATTGGAAACGGATTACTTATCATATGCAGATATAACACCTGAAATATTGACCGCAATCAAAGATTTACCTGCGGGGGATATATCCGAACCGGTATTTATAAACGGCAACTATTTCCTTTTTCAGGTTCTTGATATAAGAAGAATGAGCGTGACAACCAATGAATACAAATCAAAAGCTTCATCGGTTTATAAATCGATTTATAATAGGAAATTGCAAAATGCGGTTGTTAACTATGTTGATGGTTTATTAACCCCGAAAAAAATAACAACAAAAAGGGAAGCATTTAACCTGTTGTATTCTGCCGTAAGCGAATGGAAAAGTAGCGACAGTTTGAAGTATCTGGGTTTTGCACATGCTGTAAACACGGCAGATAATGAAACAAGTAAACTGTTTGAAATAAGGAAATCATTCAATGATACGGTCGTTTATTATAACGGCGGTTCCTACTCGTTAAAAGAATTCTTAAACATCTTTGAACCGCGTAGAATAAAGGCCGGTCCATCGGATGCATTTTTATTTGGAAATGAATTAAACACTTTAATTGCTGTTTCGGTTAGAGATGAACTTTTATACGAACATGCTGCGGGCAAAGGTTACGATAGTTCGGAGGTAATAGAGGAGAAATTGAAAGAATGGAAAGACCAGTGGGTTTTCCAGTTGACGAGAAACAAATTTTTGGATGATGTCGGCAGCAATATCGACTCTTCATTACAAAGCACGGAAAAAAGTAAACGCGTTACAAAGACTTTCGAAAGAATGATCAATTCATTGAAGACGCAATACAACATCACAATTAATCGGTCGGTATTGGATACACTAAAAACAATAGATTTTAAGAAATCCAGGTGGGCAAGTGTTCAAGTCTACAAAGGCGGAACCGGCAGACCCGTAGTACCCTTAGTTGATCCATCATGGAACCAATTAATAAATAACTAAAGGTAATTTTATGCGTAAAGCAATATTAATATTTTGTTTAATGATTTTTACATTCGTCAATGCCGGCGGTAACAAAGGCTTAATTTCGCATTGGAGTTTCTGCAAAGATAATATTAAAGACAATATCGTTAAAGATAAAGTAGGGAATAACAATTGCGAAATTAAAGGATTGTATTCACTGGGCAGCTATGAAAACCAAGAGTTTATAATTACGGATTATAAAACCGAATCATTAATAATTTCGAACGACTTATCAACCTCAGAGCTTCCTAAAAAAGAATTTACTGCAGAAGCCGTAGTTATGTACAAAAACCCAATAGGTTACGGGGGGATAATCGGAGCGTTCCAGGATAACGGGGATTTTGAAAAAGGATGGATTTTGGGTTACAGCGGTGAAAGTTACGGTATCGGTTTAGCTGCAAAAGGAGCAGACGACGGGGACGGCAAAATGACTTATCTTCTCTCGGATGAAGGTCTGGAATTGGAAAGATGGTATCACGTTGCCGCCACTTATGACGGAGAAATATTGAGTTTATATATAAACGGAAAACTTCATTCAACAACAGAAGAGCAAAACGGTGAAATCGATTATCCTGAAAACGCCTTCTTTGAAATTGCGGCTTATCATGATGATGACGAATACAACAAATTTATAGGTAAACTCTGTGATATAAAGCTTTATGACATTGTGCTTGATGAAAGTACCGTTAAAAAGAATGCCGATGAGTTTAAATCTTTACTTGAACTTAAATCGGAATTTAACTCCGGCGAGCCTGCCTTTTTAGTAAAACCGTATTTACAGTTCGCAACACAAACCGGTATTAAAATCCTTTGGGAAACAAATAAAAAATCAAGTTCAAAATTATTATTCGGAGAAAACGATTCCCTTTCGGGAACTATTGGTATTGACGGTGTCCGCAAAATGCATGAAGTAGAATTAAAAAATCTAAAACCGGAAACAAGGTATTATTACAAAGTTATTTCCGAAACAGAAGAGGGTATAAAACTGGAAAGTGAAATATCAACTTTTCAAACTGCAGTTAATGATGAAACGGCTTTTGCATTTTTAATTTACAGCGATACGCAAAATAATCCGGCTATTTGGGGTAAGCTTGCTCAATACGGATGGGAAGAAAGAGCCAGCTTTGCAATTCATACCGGGGATATTGTTGGAACCGGGCAGAACAAAATCGAATGGCTTTATGAATTTCTTGTACCCGGCAATGTGTTGATGAGCAGGATTCCTATTTACACTGCCATCGGTAATCATGAGAACGATTCAAAATATTATTACCAATATATGGCAAATCCAGAACCGGAATACCATTATACATTTACATACGGCAATGCACAATTTTTTATGCTCGACAGCAACAGGCCGCTCGAAAAAGGAAGCGATCAATACAACTGGCTGGAAAGCGAATTAAAAAAATCAACAGCGGCCTGGAAATTTGTAGGCCATCATCACCCGCCTTATACATCTGATGAAAATGATTACGGCGATACTTATAAAGGGCCGGCATTAGAGGGCGATCCCAAGGTTCAGGATTTAATTCCGCTTTATGAAAAGTATGCGGTTGATATTGTATTCTACGGACACATTCATGATTACGAAAGAACATGGCCGATTAAAAACGGTATGACTGTTAAAGAGGGAGGAGTTATCTACGTACAAACCGGGGGAGCCGGCGGAGGCCTTGAAAATTACGCTCCTACAAGATCATGGTTTACAGCTAAAGTAAGAAGAGACCATCATTACTGTTTGGTAAAAATTAATCACAATGTTTTACAGTTTGAAGCAATAGATCAGCACAGACAACTATTCGATCAATTCGAAATACGGAAATGAATACTTACAAGTTCTTAGATCAATTAATTAAAATAACTCATTAGGAGGCTAATTTATGAAAAGACTTACCCCGTTAGGAATACTTTTTTTAATATTTGTGTCTTCGGTACTTGCGCAAGCAGATTTACCGCAAGACGGATTACGTCACCATTTTACTTTTGATGATGCAAATAATTTAGAAGTTGCAACAGTAGGAAATAATCTTGTTCGCGGCAATTTGGATACTGCTACACCTCTGTTTAATACTGTTTCAGGGCACTCCGGCGGTGACGGTGCCGTTGAAGTTGGACTTGGAAGCTTTTACAGGCTGAACCTAGATTTTGAACCAAATGGCAGCGACACTGCAACAAGAGTAAATGAATTTACCTTTGTTATAGATTTTTATTTACCTCAAACAGATGTTTGGTATGCTTTCCATTCTGCAAGAAATGATGGCGACCCTACTGCAGATGATTGGGATTCGTTCATTAGGAAGAGTGATATGGGACTGGGAGTCGGTGCTACAGGCTATTCAATATATTCAGTAAAAGAAAAAGAATGGTATAGACTTGTAATATCGGCAGATTTAGGGACAGAGTATAAGTACTATTTGGACGGACAAATAGCTCAAATTGCCGATGACATTGAAGCAATTGGTATAGACGGCAGATTTTCTTTGCCTTCAGCTGACGGCGTTAATCAAGTATTGTTCTTTGGCGATGAAAGCGGTGAGGATGCAAATATTTATATTTCCCAGCTAGCTGTTTATGACAGACCTTTGACTGAAGAAGAGGTTTACTCATTGGGTGGTTGGGATCATATAATTCCGTTACGTGACCCATTTGGATTGTGGCTGTTTGATGATCCGTCGGATATTACTCTTGCTACAAATGGAATCGACTTAACCTTAGTTGGTACACATGAATCAGTTGACGGCCCTGAATCTCAAGATTATGCTGTAAGAATTGGACAGGGCAGTTATTACGAGGCAAATCCAAATATTTATGCAAACGGCGGTGGAGAAAGAGTTAACCAGTATACGCTAATAATGGATTGTAAATATCCTGAATTGGGAAGCTGGTATGCATTAATGCAAACCGATCCTACAAATGCGAGCGACGGTGATTTATTTATTAGTCCTGAAGGTAAGTTGGGAGTAGGTGATCTGGAATATACCGATTCTGTTTTAACAGCGAACGATTGGTACAGGTTAATTATGACTGTTGATTTAGGCGGTGAAGGTGTTAAGTTTTTCTTAGACGGCGATTCTGTTCATTTCGGCGGAGTTCAAGAAGTTGATAATAGATTTTCACTTGCTCCTAAATTAGGTGATAACAAAGTTTTATTCTTTGCCGATGAAAATGGTGAAGATAATACAATTGAAGTTTCTTATCTCGGAATTTATAATAGAATTCTTTCTGAAGATGAAATTATAGGTTTAGGCGGTTACGATCACGGTCCCGAAAATACCGAAGCAACAGGTAGTAGAAAAGCTGTCTACTTTAACGGGAGCGATTACAGCAACAGATATGGTAAAATACAAAAGACAAATGACAATTTTAATTTTGGCGAAGGTGATTTTACAATTGAATTATGGACAAAACCGGATGTTGGGTATGACTCTGATCCGTCTTTAGTTTCGGATAAAGATTGGACTTCCGGCAGTCACCCAGGCTGGATTATCTCAATCCGTGCCAATGATAATGACTGGAAATTCAACGCCGGTGACCAAAATGGAAATAGGTACGATGTTAATGGGCCGGATATAAATGACGGTAACTGGCACCATATTGCAGTTATTGCCAACCAGGACAGTGGTATAAAATTAATCACTGATGATTTGGAAACAGTTTGGGCTACTGATGGTGGTGATTTCTTCAACGTTGAGAACATTGATAACTCTGAAATGCCTATTTGTGTTGCTCAAGATGGTACGGAACAATATGGTGACGGTCCCCCGGCTCCTGCCCAGGTTGATGAATTAAGAATTTACAAAGGTGTAGCAGTTGAACCTGAAGTAATATATGAATGGAGACATAAACAAGTTACTGAAGATCATCCTTATTACTCTAACTTAGTCGGTTACTGGAGATTTAACGAAGGTGAAGGAACAACTGTAGCCGATGAAAGCGGAAACGGGCACGATATGGAATTAGTAGGAAATCCTAAATGGGTAGTTTCATATGCTGCTCTTACAGATGATGACTCTAACGCGGGTTATAAAAATGAAGTCTCTGCTGTATGGGGCGGTCAAAGTTCTGCTACCTCAGGCGGTTTGACAATTGGCGGTTCATTTCCTGTTGAAAGAGGATTTAGTATATCCAAACTTGGTGAGATAAGTGAAGTAATGGATGACAAAGCTGATAATCCTTACGCAGTTTTTGGTCATAATGACGGTGAAGGAGCAACAGTGGATGCTAATGCCGGAGTTGAAGCAAGACTTGTAAGAATATGGAATGTTGATGTAACCGAAACAGCTTTTACAAATACGTCTTTAACTTTTGATCTTAATGCACTCGGTGGTTCTACAGCAGCAGGCGCTGCGGCTAATTATGTTTTGTTAAGTGACAACGGCAGCGGGTTTGGAGCAGTTGCCGGGATATCGGTAGAAGTTGACGGCGATAATATTACTTTTACAGGAGTAACATTAGAGGACGCCATTTACAGCTTAGGTACAACTAATCTTACCGATTCACCGTTAGGCGGTATGGTTGTTGGTGTTGAGGATAATGACGGACTACCAACAGAGTTTGCTCTTGAAAACAATTATCCTAACCCGTTTAATCCTTCTACGACAATTAGATTTGCCTTGCCGATAAGCGCTAATGTTAAACTAGCCGTTTATAATATCCTCGGCGAAAAAGTAACGGAACTTATAAACGAAGAACTAAACGCAGGTTATCATTCGGTGGAATGGAACTCGGTTGTTAGCTGTAACGTAGCTAGCGGAATTTATGTCTACCAGCTTACGGCAAGCGGAAGCAACGGTAACCAATTTGTCCAAACCAAAAAAATGATGCTGATTAAATAAATCTGTTTATACTTGGGGAGACTGCACATATCTCCCCAATTTTAAAAACTAATTTTAATTTTAGATGAAGAACTTTAGAGTTAAAAACCGGCTTACAAATACCAACAACTTTACTTTTACTGTATACACGATTATTGCTGCGTTCTGTACTTACTCCTGTATGTATGCTTTTAGAAAACCTTTTGCCGTAGCAAGCTTTTCAGGTATTGATTTATGGGGAATTGATTACAAAACACTTCTCATAATTTCACAGGTATTTGGATATATGCTCTCAAAATTTTTAGGAATCAAAATTGTTTCTGAAATGAAACAAAACAAAAGGGCAGTTACAATTTTGATTCTCATCGCTTTCTCCGAACTGTCTCTATTCCTATTTTCCGTTACGCCTATGCCTTATAACATAATGTTTTTATTCTTTAACGGCTTGCCTTTGGGCATGGTTTGGGGTCTGGTATTCAGTTACCTGGAAGGAAGAAAACTAACAGAAGTTTTGGGTGCAGGTTTAAGTATAAGTTTTATTGTCTCATCCGGTTTTGTTAAAAGCGTTGGAAAAATAGTTATCAACGATTTTGGAATAAGTGAATACGGTATGCCTTATGTTACCGGGCTTATATTTGCTGTTCCGCTTGTATTCTTTGTCTGGATGCTGGATCAAGTTCCTCCCCCCTCAAAAGAAGATGAAGAGTTAAGGACAGTCCGTGTTCCAATGAATTATAAAGAAAGAATCAGCTTCTTTAAAACTTTTGCGTTCGGCATAACCATTTTAACACTTATTTACATGGGGCTTACGGCGTTTAGAGATTTAAGAGATAATTACGCCGTTGAGATTTGGAGTGAGCTAGGATACGCCGATCAACCTATGATTTTTACTTATACGGAAATACCGATAGCAATTTCTGTTTTGATAATAATGGGTTCTTTAATGCTTATTAAAAACAATATGAAGGCATTGCTTGTGAACCACTATATCATTCTTATAGGAATATTGCTGGTTGGAATTTCAACTCAATCTTTTTTGTCAGGGCTAATTTCACCTACCGTTTGGATGATGATCGTCGGGTTTGGTTTATATATGGGTTATGTGCCTTTTAACTGTATTTTGTTTGACAGGTTTATAGCCACTTACAAAACCGCGTCCAATGCCGGGTTCTTAATTTATATAGCCGATTCCTTTGGTTACCTGGCAAGTGTCGGTTTATTGATTTATAAAAACTTCGGGGAATCGGAACTAAGCTGGTACGATTTCTTTATTAAATCTGCTTACACACTTACTATTGTCTGTTCAATTTTAACCGTCATTTCAATTATATATTTCAGAAGAAAACAAATATTAAGTGCTCTAAAGTCCGAAAAAACTCAGGAGCCGTTACCTAACAGAATTTAATTATTGTGAGTTACTAATGAATAACAACCTTTCTAACATCAAAGACAAAATTTTATTTACACCGGGACCTTTAACTACAAGCAGTACCGTTAAACAGGCTATGCTTAGGGATTTGGGCTCAAGGGATATCGAATTTATAAAAGTAGTAAAAGAGATTAGAAATAATCTTTTGGAAATTGCTGGAGTAAGCAATGATGCTGCCTATGAAGCCGTAATAATGCAGGGCAGTGGCACTTTCGGCATTGAATCCGTAATAACTTCTTCGGTACCGCGGAACGGAAAACTTCTTTCTATAATTAACGGAGCTTACGGCAGGAGAATAACAAGCATTGCCGAAAAGGCAGGAATAAAAAATTCCTTTATTGAATTTGAAGAAAATGAAATACCTGTACTTTTAACAATAAAAGAAGTTTTGGAAAACGATGGTGAGATTACAAACGTTTCAATTGTGCATTGTGAAACTACTACCGGGATAATTAATCCTTTGGAAGAAATCGGAAAGATCGTAAAAGATTACAACAAAATTTTTATTGTTGATGCAATGAGCAGTTTTGGCGCCATGGAAATAGATCTTAACGGGTGTAACGTGGATTACCTCGTATCTTCCTCGAACAAATGTATTGAAGGTGTTCCCGGCTTTTCGTTTGTTATTGTTAAAAAGGAAGAATTGATAAAAAGTGAAAATAATGCAAGAAGTCTCAGCCTTGATTTATTTGAACAGTGGAAAGGTCTGGAAAAAAACGGGCAGTTTAGATTTACGCCGCCGACACATTCAATACTGGCTTTTCGCCGGGCGTTAAAAGAGTTACAGGAAGAAGGCGGCATTAAAGCAAGAGCGGAAAGGTATAAAAAGAATAATGAAATTCTTTTGAAAGGAATGAGTGAACTTGGTTTCAAAACATATTTAAGTGAACAAAATATGGGTTATATCATTACTTCTTTTTTATACCCTGAAGACAAGAATTTTTCGTTTGAGAAATTTTATGAATTATTGAACGACAAGGGACAGGTTATTTATCCCGGAAAACTTAGTAAAGTTGACTGTTTTAGGATAGGGAATATCGGCAGAATTTTTGAGAATGATATTTATCATTTAATAGATGCTGTTCGAAAAACTTTAACTGAAATGAATGTTAATATTAAGGAAACATTATCTTAACAAAAAAATAACTCATAGGGTTAGTAGTATTGAGAAAAAATTATTTATTTCTTCCCAGTGATTTAATCGAGGAAGAAATGTTAAGCTATAACAATATAAGCAGATCAAAAGATAACACTCTTTTTACCCCGGGACCTGTTACTACGTCGTTGCGAACAAAACAATTAATGCTCCACGATATCGGTTCAAGAGACTATGATTTCCTGGAGCTTTTACAGGTAATAAAGTCAAAACTAATAAATATTGCCGAGTGCAGCAACGATGACTACGACGTTATATTTATGCAGGGCAGCGGAACATTTGGCCTGGAATCAGTAATAACTAGCACTATTCCCCCTGACGGCAAATTGCTTGTAATTATTAACGGCGCTTACGGCAAAAGAATGGCACAGATTGCAGAGATAGCAAAAATCAACACTGTTAGGCTTGAATATCCTGAAAATAGACGACCGGATTTAAACGAGATTGATACAATATTAAGAAAAGATAAAGCAATTACTTCCGTTGCATTTGTGCATTGTGAAACTACTACGGGAATTTTGAATGAACTGGATCAAATATCAAATATTGTAAAAAAATATAACAAAACAATAATTGTAGATGCGCTCACAACCTTCGGTGCTATGAAAATTGATTTTTACGGTAATAACATTGATTACCTTATATCCGGTCCTGATAAGTGTTTAGAGGCAATGCCCGGCTTTGCAATAATTTTTGCCAAGATTAAAGAACTGAAGAAAACAAAAGACTGGGGAAGGTCGTTAAGTCTTAACCTGTATAATCAATGGGAAGAAATGAATAATACAAATCAATTCAGGTTTACTCCCCCGATACAATCAATACTGGCTTTCAACAATGCATTGGACGAACTTGTAAAAGAAGGAGGTGTACTTGCCAGAGGTGAAAGATACAGATATAACTACAATACATTAATAACAGGAATGAGAAAATTGGGATTTACGGAATACCTTTTTCCCAACTTGAGAAGTTATATAATAACATCATATTTGAATCCCGATGACCCTAAATTCAAATTCAGAAAATTTTATAGCCGTCTAAGGGAAATGGGAAATATAATTTACTTCGGTAAACTAAGCACCTGGGAAGGATTTAGAATCGCAACAATAGGAAGAATTTTTCCAACCGACGTTCAATACCTGGTAGCAACAATAGAAAAGACATTGTCGGAAATGGAAATAGATTTAAATGCAAAAATAAATACTTAACATTTTGGGAGATAAGATGGAATTTTATTTTAAGAGAAGCTATAAAGGAAACGTTAAAGGTCTTGTTTTTGATTGGGCAGGTACAACTGTGGATTTTGGGTGCATGGCGCCAACAACCGTTTTTATTGAAGTCTTTAAACAAAAAGGAATTGAGATTACATTGGAAGAAGCGCGTACTCCCATGGGACTTCACAAAAAAGATCATATAAGAGAAATAAGCGAAATGGATCGTGTGCAAAACGAATGGGGAAAAATTAACGGCAGTATTACTGAAAATGATATTGATGAGATGTTTAATAATTTTGTACCAATGCAAATTGATATATTAAAAAAATATACGGATATAATTCCCGGTACTGTCAAAGTTATAAATCAATTGAGAAAGAATGGATTAAAAATCGGTTCTACGACCGGTTATAATAATGCAATGATGGAAATTGTAATGGAGTCTGCAAAAAAGCAGGGCTATGAAGTTGATCATATGGTTTGCGCTACAGATGTACCATACGGAAGACCTGCCCCGTGGATGGCTTTCAAAAATGCAATGGAATTCAACATTTACCCGATGGAAGCCATGGTAAAAATAGGTGACACAATTTCAGACATTGAAGAAGGGCTTAATGCCGGCATGTGGTCGGTTGGTATTGTTATACCGGGTAACGAAATGGGTATGACGGAAAAGCAAATCAATGACCTCAGCGATAACGAATTGAACGAGAAGATTAAAACCGTAAAACAAAAATTTCATAAAGCCGGCGCACACTTTACAATAGACACTATTGCCGATCTTCCATTTATTATTGATGAAATAAACGAAAGAATATATCAAGGAGAGAAACCGTAATGATTCAAAGAACTGTTGTTGTTATATTATTTTTCTTTTTATTGAATCACCTCGTTTGTGCACAAGAGATAATTCCTTTAAGAAATACTCACTCACATAACGACTATCATCAAACTAATCCCTTATTTGATGCGCTTAATAACGGTATATGCAGCATTGAAGCGGATATTTTTTTAGTTGATAACGAATTATTTGTTGCCCATGAAAGTGATGAGATAAGTAAGAACAATACACTAAAAAAACTATACCTGGAACCGCTGAATGAAATCATAAAATCGAACAACGAAAAGTATATGGGCTTGTTCCCGATTCAATTATTAATAGATATAAAAAGTGAAGCTCTGCCTACTTATCTGGTCCTGCACTATCAACTTAAAGAATACAAGAGCATTGTTACAACATATACAAAGGACGGTAATATAAATGAAAAAGAAATTAATGTAGTAATTAGCGGGGACAGACCTAAGAAATTTATTAAAGACCAAAAAGAACGTTATTGTGCCATTGACGGCAGAATTGAGGATATAGAAAAGGAAAGCTTTTTATATCCCTTAATCAGCGATCATTGCATGGATGTATTGGAGTATTTAAAAGTAAAACCAACCGACTACAAGTCAATTAAAAATAAACTTAAGTCATTTGCAGATAAAATTCACGGTGAAAATAAAAAAGTCAGGCTCTGGGCTGTACCGGATAATGCCGAGCATTGGAGTTTATTGTATAATACCGGGATTGACTTTATAGGGACTGATAAACCTGCCGAATTGAGAGAATACTTACTAACATTAAAAGAAAATAAGAATTGAATATTGGTCAAATACAGAAAAAATACTTTATACATAACTGGGGAATTCAAAAAGATTATAATCCCATTGAAGTTGAAAGAACAGAAGGCTGTTGGATATTTACAAAAGACGGCAGAAAAATATTTGATTTAAGAAGCGCCCACGAATGTATTAATCTTGGTTTTAACAACAAGCGGGTCATTGAAGCCATAAAAAGACAGATTGAAAAAGTTATTTATGTAACCGATGACTTCGCAACGGAGCCTTCTGCTTTCTTGGCAAAAAAGCTGTGTGAGATGGTTCCGGGCGGAGAAAATAAAAAAGTGTGGTTCGGACAAAGCGGAGCCGCCGCAGTTGAAACAGCAATAAAAGCAGCACGGAATTACAAAATAAGAAGCAGTCATGAAAACCTGAATTATATCAACCAATTTCCTTATAAAATTATTTCGAGATATAAATCATGGCACGGATCATTGAGCGGCGCTCTGTCTGCAAGCGGTGACCCTAGAAGATGGTTTAACGAACCGTTTAATGTTCCAGGTGTTGTTTTCGCTCCCGAAGCGTATTGCTCGTTAAACCACACATACCCTGAATGTGACTTGGCTTGCGCAGATTACGTAGAAAATATAATTGAAAATGAAGGCGGTAAAAATAGGGTGGCGGCAGTAATTCTTGAAACCATAGTAGGTTCCAACGGAATTATACCCCCGCCTGACGGATATTTTAAAAGGTTGAATGAAATCTTAGATAAATATGACATTTTGCTTGTTGTTGATGAAACAGTGACCGGGATGGGAAGAACCGGAAAAATGTTTGCCTTCGAACATTATAACTTAGAGCCCGACATTGTAATAATAGGCAAAGCATTGGGCGCTTATTGTCCCATTACGGCGGTTATATTTTCCGAAAGAATAGCTGAATCATTTAACGATTTTGTTTTCATTCAGGGGCAGAGCTTTTCCGGGCATGCTCTTGCATCCGCTGCTGCACTGGAAAGTATTAACGTTTTGGAAGAAGAAATTTTACCTGTATTAAAGCAAAAAGAAAGATATTTATTTGCCTTGCTGTCGGCTCTTGAAAAGAAACACAATTCAGTCGGCGAGATAAGGGGAAAGGGACTCTTCTGGACAATAGAATTAAAATCCAATGATAAATACCCGGTTAGAAAACCGACGGAAAAATACCGTGAATCGATCATCACTATTATTGCGCAATATTTATTGAATGAAAAGAATATCTATATTCCGAAAGATAAGTTCGGCATCTGGATTGTTCCTCCGCTTATAGTTACTTACGATGAGATGGAATACATTGTTGAATCAATTGACGATGCCTTAGATATTGCCGATAAACTTTTAATAAATTCATAAAGAAATGAAAAGTAAAAATATTGAAAGAAGCGAAGGCGATGTAAATATTTCGCCTCATAGAGAAGAATGGATAAAGAATAATTTAGATGAAGAAACAAAAAGAATTCTCGAAGAAGATTCAAAATATTTTCTGCATCAATCCCTTTCAACCCCTTGCTTAAATGTGCTTGAAAACTGTGACGGCAGTTATATTATTGATAAACAGGGAAAGAAGTACCTGGATTTTCACGGGAATAATGTTCATCAAGTCGGATATAAAAATAAATTTGTAATTGAAGCAATCAAAAAACAGCTAGATACATTATCCTTCTGCCCGAGAAGATATACAAATAAAACCGCCGTTGAATTGGCAAAAAAATTAACGGAATTAGCCCCGGGAAATTTGGATAAAGTGCTGTTCACGCCGGGTGGTACTAATGCCAACAGCATGGCGCTTAAACTGGCAAGAATTGTTACCGGGAAATTTAAAACAATAAGCTGGTGGGATTCTTTTCACGGCGCTTCCCTTGATTCAATAAGCATTGGGGGCGAGAGTTTATTTAGAAAAGGCATAGGCCCCTTGCTGCCGGGGGCCATTCATGTACCTCCACCGAATACATACCGGAATGAAATAAATGAGAGAAGCGAATCTTTGGCATCACCAGAATATATTGATTACGTTATGCAACATGAAGGCGACGTTGCGGCTTTTATAGCGGAACCCATCAGGTATACAACAGCGATGATTCCTCCAAAAGAATACTGGGCAGAAGTGAGAAAAATCTGCGACAAGCATAAAGCCCTTTTAATATTTGACGAGATTCCCATCTGCTTGGGCAGAACGGGCTATATGTTTGCTTACGAATATTTTGGTGTTGAACCCGATATTCTATGCATAGGCAAAGGTCTCGGCGGCGGAATATTTCCTATAGCGGCTATGCTGACCAAAAGTAAATTTGATATTGCAGGTGATATAGCATTGGGACATTTCACCCATGAAAAATCAAGCGTCGGGTGTGCGGCAGCATTAGCAGCAGTGGATTACATAATAGAAAATAAATTAACTACGAGAGCAAATGAACTTGGAGCTTATGCAAAAAATGAGCTTAAGAGACTAAAAAACAAATATGGAATTATCGGTGATGTGAGAGGTCTGGGATTATTATTAGGAGTTGAACTCGTAAAAGATAGAAATTCAAAACAACCGGCAATTGATGAAGCTGAGAAAATAATATATAAAGCCCTGGAGATGGGGTTGAGTTTTAAAGTATCTCAAGGCAATATATTAACATTAATGCCCCCTCTTACAGTAAGCAAACAAGAGTTGTTTGAAGCCATAACTATTCTGGAAAAAGTTATTGGAAAGGGATGAAAAATCTACAGTTGTTTTCTGCTGTATTAATAATCAATAAATTAAATTTATCCTTTTTATATTGCAAGCAGATTGACAAACGTCTCAGCGGATAGGGACATTTTACAGCCCAAAACTTTTTTTCGGATGAAGGTTTTCAGCTATTGGAATTAAATAATTCTTTAAGTAAATTCACTTAATCGATAAAGTAAACTTTTAATTGACGAAAAATGACAGATAAACCAATAACTTTAAAAGATATAGCAAAACAATTAGGTGTTTCGGTAGTCACGGTTTCAAAAGCTCTAAGAGATCATCCTGATGTTTCCTTGGATAGGACCAGGCAAATTAAGGAGCTTGCAAAAGAATTAGGTTACACGCCGAATATAATGGCAAGAGGATTATCTTCCAGAAGAACAAACACAATTGGAGTAATTGTACCTAAAATAGCTCATTTCTTTTTCGGGTCAATAATTGAACATATTTATCATATTGCTTTTGATAACAACTATGAAATTATCTTAACTGTTTCACAAGAAAACGCAGAAAGAGAAAAAATGCACATACAGTCTATGCTATCAATGAAAGTAGACGGTATAATTATTTCAATTTCTCAAGAAACAAAAGATTATGAAATTTTTGAAACAATCAAGAGAAGAGGTATCCCGATTGTTTATATGGACAGAATACCGGAAATAAGCGATATAAATTCGGTTTCGGTAAATGATAGGGAAGGTGCGTACAGAGCAGTGGAACACGCAATTAAAATCGGTTATACAAAAATAGCTCATTTTGCCGGATATAATGAAATCAACATCGGGTATCAAAGATGCATGGGCTTTAAACAAGCGATGAATGATTACGGAATACCGATTGAACCCGATTGGTTGTTAAGAGGAGGGTTTGGAGAAACCTACGGTTATAACGCATTTATGGATTTATACAAAAGAAATAGGTTGCCTGATTTAATTTTTGCAGTAACATACCCTGTTGCCTTAGGTGTCTATAGTGCGGCTAATCAATTAAATCTAAGAATTCCTGAAGATATAGACCTTATATGTTTTGGCAACGCTAAAGTTCAAAAGTTTTTTTCACCGCCTATGAGTTGTGTTGATCAGCCCACGGACCAATTGGCAAAAGAATCTATGAATATATTATTAAACAATATTTTTAATAGTGAAACTTCTGAGCCAAAACAAATTGTGCTTGACTCTAATTTGATTCTGAGAGGCACTTGTACGGGCTACAAAAAATCTAATTTTTCCCCTATAGATATCTAATTAAAAAATTATTTTAAATATATATTGCGTTATAATTATCAATTAATTAGTTTAGTAAACATTAAAGTAAACATTAAAGTAACTGATTTAGTGCTAAGTGAAAAGACAATATTAATTCATTCTGTTTTTTTAATTAGTACTCCTTTATTTTGATTTTATGAACTTACACAGCTTCCGGAGAAATCATGAAAAAAATCTTATCTTTAGTTGTAATCTCTTTGTTAATCATTTCCTGCGGAAAAAGTACTCAAAGCGGCAATGTAAAAGGCTGGGACGGAGTTGAAAACATTCTGTCCAGAATTAAACCACCTGAGTTTCCGGCAAATGATTTCAATATTGTTGAAATGGGGGCAGTAGCAGACGGCAAAACAGACTGTCTTCCCGTAATTAAAAAAGCAATTGAATCTTGTTCTAAAATTGGCGGCGGTAAAATTATTATACCTGCCGGAACATTTTTTTGTAAAGGTCCCATTCATCTTAAAAGCAATATTAACCTTAACCTTTCAGAAGGTGCAGTATTGAAGTTCAGTACGGACCCCAAAGATTATTTGCCCGTGGTATATACAAGGTGGGAAGGGGTTGAATGTATGAATTACTCGCCGATGGTTTATGCATACAAACAGGAAAATTTGGGAATTACAGGCAAAGGTATTCTGGACGGACAAGCAGGAAATGAAAACTGGTGGGCTTGGAACGGTAATAAAAAATACGGCTGGAAAGAGGGAATGCCCAATCAAAATGACGGCTATAACAGGCCTGCTCTTTTTAAATATAATGAGAAAGGAACTCCTATAGAGAAAAGAGTTTTTGGAGAGGGCCATCATTTGCGCCCGAATTTTATCCAATTTTACGATTGCAAAAAAATCGTTATGGAAGACTTTACCGTCAAGGACTCACCTATGTGGATAATACACCCGGTACTATCAAGCAACATAACAATTAGAAATATAAAATCAATTGGGCATGGCCCGAATAACGACGGATGTGATCCTGAATCATGTAAGGATGTACTGATTGAAAGTTGTTATTTTAATAATGGTGATGACTGCATTGCAATTAAATCCGGCAGAAATCAAGACGGAAGAAGAATTAATGCACCGTCGGAAAATATAATTGTTAGAAATTGTGAAATGAAAGACGGTCACGGCGGGGTTGTAATGGGAAGCGAAATTTCAGGCGGATGCAGAAATATTTTTGTTGAAGACTGCTTAATGGACAGCCCTAATCTTGATAGGGCCGTGAGAATTAAGTCGAATTCTTACAGAGGCGGCTTTGCAGAAAATATATATGTAAGGAATATCGAAGTTGGTGAAGTAGCCGATGCGGTTGTAAGACTTAATATGTTGTATGACCCGAAAGAAGGGACAGATGGAAAGCATCATCCCGCTTTTAGAAATATTTTTCTAAAAAATATAAAAAGTACATATGGCTTAAGACTTGAAGGATCGCCCGAATCAAAAATCCAGAATGTAGTTATTGAAAATTGCAGCTTTGAAAACGTAAGTGATGGAAATATTATTGAAAATGTTGACGAACTAAATCTGGAAGATTTATACATCAATGAAGTTAAAACTGAATACTAATTTAATCAGTTGGCAGAACGATGAAGATAAAATTAATTTTTCTTCTCTTTCTAATTTTTAATGATTGTGACACCCGGAATATTACTTTAACGAAAGTTCAAAACAGCCTTGAAAAAGGAATTGAGTTTTACAGGTCTTTAGCGGTTAACGGCGGCTATGCGCACTATTATTCAAAAGATTTGCAGTTTATAATAGGCGAAGAGCCAATGCAGGACTCATCGGTTGAAGTTCAATTCCCCGGAACCCCTGCAATAGGCAATACTTACTTATATGCTTATCATGTAACAGGCAATAAAAAATATCTTGGCTACGCTGTTGATGCCGCTTACTGTTTGATAGACGGTATGAATAAATATAACGGGTGGGATCACGTTATAAATTTTAAAGATATAAATGAAAATGCCGTCATAAGTTTGGATGACGATCATACACAGGGTTGTATCAGATTCCTAATTGAAGTTGACAAATATTATGACTCTGAAAAACTAACAGATGCTGTTGAAAGATCATTAAATGTTTTGTTAAACATTCAGCAGTATGAAGGCGGCTGGCCTCATTTCTATCCGCATCAGGGTAATTTTCATGACTACGCTACTTTTAATGACGGCGGAATAAACAACTGTATAAGAACTTTAACAAAGGCATATAGGTATTATAAAGACCCCGTGTACCTTCAGTGCATTATTAAAGCAGGAGATTATATATTAAAAATAAAAGGTAAATCTCCGAACGACGGCTGGGGCATGCAATATGATAAAAATAATAATCCTGCCTGGGCAAGAACTTTTGAACCCCCTTCATTAACTCCTGTAGTATCATTAAGAAATTTAAATACCTTAATGAACATTTACAAATTAACCGGTGATAAAAAATATCTTGAACCTATTGAAGCGGTACTGGCATGGGTAAAAAACAGCAGGTTGCCCAACGGCAGTTATCCAAGGTTTATTGATTTACACACGGGTGAGCCTTTATATTACGACCGGGGACGGAAACGCGTGTCCTCCGTTGAAGAGTTAAGCGATGAAAGAAGATATAACTATGCGTATGAACAGAGGCTTGACGCCATGATTAAACAGGTTGAAGAAAGATATGAAAATTTAGAGAACGAATCCGGGGAAACTTCGGAATTAAGAGAATATTGGGAGGAACGGTTTAATATTGATGATGAAGATTTAAAGGACGAAGCAGCAAGAATTATTTCTTATCAGGACGATCAAGGCAGATGGCTGTTATCAGGCGAAAGGTTGCGCCGCCTCTCAAGATATGAAAACTGGCTCGGTGATAATTTGAATGACGAATTTATATCCGGAGGAGTTTTTATTTATAACATTTCATTACTGTGCAGATTTATCGAATTCTATAAAAATTAAACGACGGAGTATTACAAATGAAATCTACCACGTTTGCCGTATCAATATTTATAATTACATTTTTATTTGCAGTATGTTCACCAAAAGAAAAACCTCAATCAACCAAAACCATTACGTCAAAATTATTAACCGATTCGTTTGTCGACAGGCATCCCGGTTATGTTATTTATGATTCACTTTATACAACTAAGAATTGGAGTTACGAAAAAGGATTGATCCTGGAAGTTCTTCATAAAATGTATATGCACACAGGTGATGAAAAGTATTTTAATTTTATAAAAGGTAACATTGACAAATTTGTTAATGAGTACGGTAAAATTAGAACCTATAAAATGTCCGACTATAATATTGACAAAATAAAACCGGGTCACGCGCTTTTGTATCTTTACCAGGCAACTAACGATCATAAATACAAATATGCGGCAGACTCTTTGCGGAAACAATTGGCCGGGCAGCCTAAAACACCAAGCGGCGGTTTCTGGCATAAAAAGATTTATCCTAATCAAATGTGGCTTGACGGTCTATACATGGGTGAACCGTTTTTTGCAGAGTATTCCAAGATGTTTAACGACTCAAAAGATTTTGATGAAATAACCCACGAGTTCACTTTGGTTTATGAACATACGCTTGATCCTGAGACAGGTTTACTCTATCACGCATGGGATGAAAGTAAAAAGCAAAGATGGGTAAACCCTGAAACAGGAACATCGCCGCACTTTTGGGGAAGGGCAATGGGTTGGTACATGATGGCAATTGTTGATGTGCTAGACTTCTATCCTAAAGACCATCCCAGTGTAAATAAGCTGATAAAAATACTCAATGATTTATCGGCGGCAGTGGTAAAAGTAAAAGACAAAAAAACAAATCTGTGGTATCAAATTGTTAATCTGCCGGATAGGGAAGGCAATTATCTTGAATCATCTGCTTCTGCAATGTTTGCTTATGCTTTTGCCAAGGGTTATAATATGGGATACCTTAATGAAAGTTATCTCAAACAAGCTGAAGTTACATTTAACGGTTTGATAGAAAACAAAGTTAAATTTGATAAAGACGGTTATGTTGATTTATACGGGACATGCAGAAGTGCAGGCCTGGGCGGAGACCCTTATAGAGACGGCAGTTTTGAGTACTACATGAGTGAGCCGACAAGAAAAAACGACCTAAAAGGATACGGGCCCTTTATATTAACTGCAATGGAACTTGAAAAAGCTAGGGAAGATATAGGCAAAGACAAGACTATTCTGCTTGATAATTTTTATAATAACGAATACCGTAAAAACAAAACATCCGGTGAAATGGAAAAGTACCATTACACATGGGATGATACTACTGATTCAGGCTATTTTGAACTTGGAAAGTTATTCAAAAAATACGGGGCTGAATTGTCAACATTAACAGAAGCTCCCAATAACGATGCTCTTGCAAAAAGCAGCGTCTATATAATAGTAGATCCGGATACTGAGAAGGAAACTGAAAATCCAAATTTCATGGGAGAACCGGAAATTTCGGTCATCAAGAAATGGGTTGAAGAAGGTGGCTTTTTGTTTATGCTGAGTAATGATAAAGGGAACGCCGAGTTTGGAAATTTTAATAACCTTGCAAAAGAATTCGGCTTTAAATTTAACGAAGTAAGCCTGAACAAAGTTGAAAACAATAATTATGATATGGGTGCATTTACAAATCTTCCGCTGCATCCGATATTTAGCGGCGTTTACAAAATCTATATGAAAGAGATTTCGACATTAAACTTGAAAAAACTTAACCATACCGTTTTGAAAAAAGATAGCGATGCTGTAATTGCATTCAGGAAATTTGGAAAGGGTTTTGTACTGGCGATCGGTGATCCGTGGTTATACAATGAATACATTGACACCAGAAGACTGCCTGAAAGTTTTGAAAATTATAAAGCGGCAGATAACTTGGTAAAATGGATTTTAGGATTAACAACAAATAAATAATAATATGAAAACTAAAATATTGTTAACTGTTTTTTTATCAGTCATCTTTTTAGGCCGGATTTCATTTGCACAGGACTTTACGGTTTATGAAGCCGAGGAATCCAGTTTTTATAAAGCAGCTGTTGAAATAGAACATGCAGGTTTTTCAGGAAGCGGTTATGTTAACTTTGATAATGAGCCGGGCGGTTATATTGAGCTTATCTTTACAATGCAGGAAGAAGCCCGGCAAAATATAATTGTTTATTATGCAAACGGCAGCGGAAGCAACAGGCTTATGGAATTTGATATTAACGGAACACTTGATACGGCGGACTTCAATTCAACAACAGAATGGACAAACTGGCAGACGCAGACTATTAAACTGGATTTATTAAGTGGGAGGAATTCCCTGCGTATGACTTCAATAAGTTCTGACGGCGGACCTAACATTGACAAAATTGAAATTTACGGTCAGCCGGGAGCAAAGTTATATTCTTTACAAATTATTGTTATCGGTCAGGGGAATGTAAGTATTACCCCTGCCGACAGTATATTTGAAGAAGGAACAAACATTACTCTTGAAGCAGTGAGTGAATCACCCTGGTATTTTTCAGGCTGGCAGGGAGATTTAACAAGTAGTTATAATCCTTTTTCATTTGTTATTGATGCCAATACAAATCTTATTGCAGAATTTAAAGATGCCACAGACTCAATGATTATTCACGAAGATACTCCTGTTGGGTTTGCATCTGTCTCTGCCGATAACCAGGACGGCACAACAGGCGGTTACGGTGGTGAAGTAATAAATGTCTACTCGGGAAGTGAATTAAAAGAAATTCTTGATTCAAGAAGAGACCCGTCATTCAGCAATAACTATGACCCGTTAATTGTTATTGTTAATGATACTTTAAGGTATACGGAGGATGAAATGATGAATGTTGAAGAGACTTATGACCTGACAATCTTCGGTAAAGGTAATAATGCAGTAATTGAAGGCTTTGGCTTAAATATAACAGAAAGCCACAATATAATTGTCAGGAATATTGAATTCAGAGATTGTCCGGATGATGCTATCAATGTACAGGGTTCGTTAACTCATCATGTTTGTATCGATCATTGTACATTTTCCGATTCGCCGGATGTAGATTACGATGCCGTAAGACATGACGGTTTAGTAGACATAAAACGCGGTGCAAATTATGTAACGGTTTCGTGGAATCATTTTTACAATCATCACAAAACATGTTTGCTAGGGCATAATGATGCAAACGGCGACCAGGACATAGGCAGACTTAAGGTTACATATCATCACAACTGGTTTGAAGGGACAAGAGAACGTATGCCGAGAGTTAGGTTCGGTGAAGTACATGTATTCAATAATTTTTACGATAATAGAAGCGGACGGATGAACTATGCTATTGCTTCAACAATGGACGCTAAGGTAGTTGTTGAAGGAAACTATTTTCTTAATGTAGATGAGCCCACTCACTCAGGATATGGAAATTCAGGTCCCGGTGAAATTATTGAGTTTAATAATTATTATGAAAACTGCGGGACTCCGGAAGTATACGGTTCTGCATTCAATCCTTCCGATTATTATTCTTTTTCAGTAACTGATCCTTTACTTGTCAAAGATTCCCTTGTAAATTACACGGGGAACGGAAAAATTGATTCGGTTATAACTAATGTAGAAAATGATAATACAATTATATCAGGAGGATTTATTCTATACCAAAATTACCCCAATCCCTTTAATCCGACCACTACTATTCGTTATTATGTTCCGTTTAGAAGTGAAGTGAATTTGTATATTTATGACATTAATGGTAGGTTAGTTGAAAATCAAGATAAATTTATAAAAGATAAGGGTATTCATTTATTTAAATTTACCGGAGAAAACCTTTCAAGTGGAGTTTATTTCTGCACAATAATAACAAAAACCTTCCAAAATACGATTAAAATGCTGTTAATTAAATGAATGTGAACGTTAAAGTAAACGTTTAATTTTTTGCTTGACAAAAGAAGTTTTTTTATGCATTTTAGTTAACGATAAAGTAAATGATTTAGTAACACCTGAGAGCAAGTTAAATAATTATTATTTTCTACCGAAATCTACCGGTTTATTATATTTTAAAGATATAATCCGGTTATAAAAAGTTGAGGTGAAAATGCTTCATATCTATCAAATTAATATCTGTTTATTATTCTTTTCTATTATTTTAAATTCACTTTATGCGCAAGGAAACCTAAAAGGTAAGGTAACAGATGCCTATACAGGAGAATCTCTAATAGGGGCAAACGTAGTAGTAGTTGGAACATCTCTAGGTGCTGCTTCGGATATTGAAGGTGATTACCGCATCAAATCAATTCCTGCAGGTAAACAGCAAATAAGATTCTCTTACATTGGTTACGAAACCCAAACACTAGAAGTTGAAATTTCCGATAATAAAACCCTTGAGCTCAATGTTGAAATGGCATTGCAGGTAATTGAAGGTACCGAAGTGGAAATTACAGCGCAAGCTAAAGGCCAAGTTGCTGCTATTAACCAGCAATTAACTTCTAATACAATCATCAATGTTGTTTCGGAAGAAAAAATTCAAGAATTACCCGATGCAAACGCTGCTGAAGCAATTGGAAGATTATCAGGAGTTTCTTTGATAAGGTCTGGTGGGGAAGCTAATAAGGTAATATTAAGAGGATTGGGTGACAAATACTTAGGGATTGCTGAAGTTCTCAGATGCAAAATTCAAACCTATGTTGCTTATGGCACAAAGCTCTCAGTGTATAAGCCATTTTTCTAAGCTTTAGAGAATTCTTGATAAAAAGAAAATAAAAAAT
>JASFMY010000014.1:0-77197 GCA_050117315.1 Ignavibacteria bacterium | reverse complement strand
TCTTATTAAGTGCACATGTTTTTTCTTCAATTTATTAATTACTTTGCACTTTTTCAGGGTTTTATTCACCTATCTTATTATTTTTTAAGCTCTTATTTGCTTTTCAGCAAGCCCTACTTAAATGTTACTGTCGACGGTGTAAGACTCCCAACAACTGATGCATTGGAACGTGGTGTTGATTTAAGTGCAATTTCGCAGAGTTCCCTTGCCGGAATTGAATTATATAAAGCAATTACACCTGATAAAGATGCTGATGCTATTGCGGGGAGTATAAATCTTGTTACTAAAAAAGCTCCGCAAGACAGAGAGTTCAGATTTATTGGTAAAGGCGGTTATAATGATTTAATGGATTCATACGACCAATACGATTTTAGTTTTAAATATGGAGAACGCTTTTTTGATAATTTTCTGGGTGTGCAAGTAAACGGAAATATTGAGCAGAAAATTAGAAGTAACGAATCTATTGATATTGGCTATGATCAAACAATAGAACTGCAAACTGATTATGAAATAGATGATTTGGAATTAACCTTTACTGATGAAACAAGGGAAAGAAGAGGTTTAGGATTGATTTTAGATTTTGATACACCGGATGAAGGTAATATCAAGCTCAATACAATTTATAGTTTTACAAAACGTGATTATTTAACTCATTCACGTAATTATCCGCGCAATGATGATGTCACATATTCTTATAGAGATAGAGAACAAGAAATTGATATGTTCAGTTCAGCCTTAATAGGTGAAAATCATTTATCCGGCTTGGATGTTAATTGGGGCGTATCATATGCAAAATCTGAGGCTTCATATCCTTATGACTATGAGTTGATATTTGTTGAGTCTTCAGATAGTGGTACTTCAGGTATGCGTAATCTGCCCGGTGACTTAGACTTTAAAACAAACCCTGAAATATTAATAGATTATGCATATAACAATTTTGCTGTTGCTAATTTATTTGAAGCATTTTACAGAACTCAGGAAAATTCCGATAAAGATTTTACAACCTACCTAGATTTATTCAAGGAATATAACATTGGAAATTCAATTTCCGGTGAAGTAAAAGG
Organism: Ignavibacteria bacterium; assembly: GCA_050117315.1. Classification (GTDB taxonomy): domain Bacteria; phylum Bacteroidota; class Ignavibacteria; order Ignavibacteriales; family Melioribacteraceae; genus JANQIV01. The sequence continues at coordinate 76,133 of JASFMY010000014.1, read as the reverse complement.
GGGCTTTAAATACAGATCCAAAAATAAAACCAATGCCAATACTAGATTGTATTCACCATATCGTTTACTTTATTGGCGGGAGTATGAACTTTTGGATGACGGCTCTATTGTCGATAAAGATTTCAGCGGTTCATATTTTGAAGATTATTATCAAAGAGTTTCAGAATCTTCGGGGATATTCGCCCCTGAATTCTATTATTTCTTAGATGATGTTCCAAAGTCAAGAACTATTCTAGATGATTTTACTCTTTACCCTTTAATAAATAGGGACAAGTTAAGACAATGGTATGACATAAATAAAAACGGTATAAATAAGGCAGGTACAAATGCTGAATATCATAATGATCCTTCAGCTGAAGCTAATACTTATGATATTACTGAATCTGTCACGTCGGCATATTTGATGAACACACTCAAAATCGGACAAAAGATAACCATGATTTTAGGCGCTAGAGTTGAACACGAAAGCCACGAGTATGAGAACAAATATTCGCCCAATCAAATAGGCGGTTTTCCAATACCTGTAGGCGTTACAAGAGATACAAATTCAACCTATTCGGAAACAATATTTTTGCCCCATTTACATTTAAATATTGCCACAACAAATTTTATGAATATAAGAATCGCTGCTTATAGAGCAGTAGCCAGACCTGATTTTAATATGCGTTTATTGTCTTCGTTTGCATGGCGTGATTCTGAAACAGGAGGTGATAGACAACATATTCTTGGTAATCCAAATTTAAAAACCGCAAAAGCCTGGAACTTTGAACTTAGTACAGCCTTTTACAGCAATACGATAGGACTATTTACAGTTTCAGGATTTTATAAACGTATTGATGATATGTATCATATGCTGGATCAAATTACAACTGAAGGTGACACGCTGATAAAAGAATTAGGAGCGGATTGGGAAGCTCTTCACAAAACTAGTTATGAATTAACAATGCCTTACAATTCTCCTGAAGCTTCGGAAGTTTACGGTTTTGAAGTCGATCATCAAATCAATTTTATATGGTTACCGGGTTTACTGAAAAACTTAATCTTAAGTTATAATTTCACATTTGTGGATTCGGAAACACTTTTAATAGGCTCTAGACCAGATTCTACATATGTATACGATCCGGTAATAGGTCGTGAAAAACTTGTAGTAGAAAGAGTGCCCACAACATACACTCAAGAATTAGAAAATCAACCGGAATTTTTTGGTAACGTCTCTATTGGATATGATATAGGCGGTTTTTCAGGCAGGTTATCGTTATTCCACCAATCGGAATATTATAGATTGTTTTCTTCTTCTCAAAGATCAGATAGAATAATAGGTGACTTCACTAGACTTGATCTGGCATTAAAATATAAGTTTGTAGATTATATTACAGTTTTATGCAATGTCAACAATTTAACCAATATAAAAGAAGAAGATTTAATGGAAAATAGAGTTAATGGTTATACTATTCCAAGAATTACTGAACGTTATGGTTTGACCTTTGATTTGGGGCTAAGGGTAGATTTATAAAAAAATTAACTGGGTAAGATTCTCAGAAAAAAAACTAACAAAAACAGGAGGTGCTATGTTACCAAAAAAGTATGTTAGTCTAATGATACTAACGACTATTTTTATTTCAAGTTTTTTGTTTGCTCAAGAAAACGTATTACGCTTATTACCGGCGTCGGAGTCAACATTGTCTGTAATGGAACAAATCATGGCAGATACTGCAGCAAACGGCGGAGTAATCCCGGAAGGCAGAGTTTATGAATTGGACGGAGGCGCCATATATCTAAATACAGCTTACATGTATATTGAAGAAACATTTGATTTACATATGAGATCAAGTAATGACCAAAAAGCCATAATTTATCAATATCCAACAAACACAGGTGATAATCCCCAAAACCCGCCGGGATATTTCTGTAGAACAAGAGGCGGTGATGTAACATTAGAAAACATAGCCTTAGTAGGTTACTATGAACCGGATGATGATCCGGATAACGGAGTATTTGATCAGTTATATACAGTACAAGGCAACATGATAAGAACAGACGGCGAAGGTGCCAACATTACCTTTAAAGGGTGTGTATTCTCAAACATCAACGGTCAAGTATTAAGAACCAACAGTTCAACCCAAACAGTAAGGATAGAAGATTGTGTCTTGGCAAACTTAGGAGCATTATCAACTTCAAATTTCGGAGCTGGTAAGGGTATAGACTTAAGAGAGTCATCATGTGATTCTTTGATATTGATTAACAATACATTCGTAAACTATCAAGATAGAGCAGTCAGGCACTATAACTATAGTGACCCGGCAGCGGGAACAGGTAATATAGAATATGGATTGATAGATCATAATACATTTGTAAACGGAATGGGCTTCCACGGGTTATTATCATTAGGAAACGTAGGAGCCGAAATGACAATAACCAATAACTTGTTTGTAGATGCCTTTGCAGCCGGAGAAGATAGTACAGATGCAACAAGAACAGCAGAATGGGCAAACACAGGCGAACAATATGGAAACGGGAATAATAGAATAGCTTGGATATTTGCAGCGCCAACCGGCGAAACAGACTGGACAGTTAACAATAATTATTATGCAGTAACGGCAGACGGTCAAAGTTTCTTTGATGCCCATGCAGAAATAGGCGTAGGCGAACCATTATCCAATTACATCAAAGGTGAGTTAGGCGACGGCGCAGCGACAGCCTTTACAATGATAGACGATCCGTCATTGAGCAATGCACCTGATTTAATGCTGGGGATGATGGATTATTATGTAAATGTAGCTGGAAAACTAAAGGATACACCAAATGATTACTGGGATCCTGCAACACAAGATATGGACAGAAGAGTAATATCATATTACATCAATGACTTTGATGTATCGTATTCGACATCATCGACAGCTTACACCGGTGCAGAAGATGGATTCCCTGCCGGTGACTTAAATTGGTTCCCTGATAGAAAAGATGATTGGATTACAGATGTTGAAGATATTGACGGAGAAAATGCATTACCTACAGAATATACTCTTTCTCAAAATTATCCTAATCCCTTTAACCCGTCAACTGTGATTGAATTTTCGAATCCTAAAAGCAGTATTGTTCAAATAACTATTTATAACGTTTTGGGACAAAAAGTTAGAACCTTGGTTAATGAGTTTATCAATGCGGGTCATCATAAGGTTGATTGGAACGGTAGAGATGACTATGGTAAGCAATTATCGAGTGGTGTTTACTTAGATAGATTAAATAGCAGAGATTTTCAGGTAACAAAGAAAATGATGTTACTCAAATAGTTACTTTCTCAAACGGTTATCTCCTTCATAGTTCGAGTAGAAGCATCGGCAAATAGTTGGCTGATGCTTCTTTTTTGAATAAAAATAAATGCTGTTTTTCAGAAAATTCTATTTTGTGAAGTTTGTAATCTCATTTTTTGTGAGTAACATCACTTGATTGAGAGCAAGGTAACACTCATAGTACAAAATCTATTATTCACTAAAAAATATATTTACATTTATGAGATATTTTCTTATGTTAGTAATCGATAACTTAATCGCTAAAATGCATTGAAATTAAGGATTCCCTTTTTTAATGTTGTGTTTTTATATAAAACAAGTTGGAGCTGTTCATGTCAGATTATGTATTAAATGAGGCAAGGTTTTTTAATCCCCAACCGGTAGTTAGAGGTTTAGCAGTTGAAATTTATAATTCCATAAAAGATTTACCGATTATTAGCCCACATGGCCATGTTGATCCGCGTATTTTTGCGGATAATACTCATTTCCCCAATCCTGCAGAATTATTTTTGATCCCTGACCATTATATTTTTAGAATGCTTTACTCCCAAGGCATTAAACTTGAATCACTCGGAATTCCGGCAGTTGACGGAAGTGAAGTTGAGAAGTATCCGAAAAAAATATGGCAAATTTTTGCTGATAATTTTTATTTGTTCGACGGAACCCCAACAGGGAGCTGGCTGGCTTATGAATTTGAAAAAGTATTCGGGATAAGAGAAAAACTATGTTCCGGCAACGCTTTGAAAATTTATGATGCCCTAAATGAAAAAATACAAAACCCGGAGTTTTTACCGAGAACCCTGTTCGAAAAATTTAATATCGAGGTTCTTTCTACCACGGATGCTGCAACAGATTCTCTTGAGCAACATAAAGCAATAAAAGGATCCGGCTGGGATAAAAAAATTATTCCTTGTTTCAGACCTGACGGTGTTACAGATATCTTATCTAATGGATGGACAGAGAACATTGTTAAACTCGGGGAAATAGTTGGCTACGAAATTTCAGATTATAAAAAACTAATTCAGGCTCTTGAAAACAGGAGAGAATTCTTTAAATCAATGGGAGCTACTTCCACAGACCACGGCATATTATCGCCATATACTAATGAACTTTCAGAGCAAGAATGCAATGCCATTTTTCAAAAGGCATTAAACGGGAAAGCAGATGAAAACGATGCGAGACTTTTTACTGCGAATATGTTAATGGAAATGGCAAGAATGAGTTCTGAAGACGGACTTACAATGCAGATTCATCCCGGGTCATACAGAAATCATAACGAAGTTATATTTAATAGATTCGGCGCGGATAAAGGTTGCGACATTCCTCTTCAAACGGAATTTACACGTAACTTAAAACCGCTACTGAATAAATACGGCAATAATCCGGACCTTACAATTATTCTTTTTACATTAGATGAAACAACATACTCAAGAGAACTTGCTCCACTTGCAGGGCATTACCCTGCGCTGAAATTGGGACCTGCCTGGTGGTTTCATGATTCATTTCAAGGTATGGTAAGATACAGGCAAATGGTTACCGAAACTGCCGGATTTTACAATACTGTTGGTTTTAATGACGATACAAGAGCTTTCGTCTCTATTCCTGCAAGGCATGATCTTGCAAGAAGACTTGATTCCAACTTTCTAGCAGAATACGTTTCAAGGCATATAATATCTAGTAGCGATGCTTTAAGAATTGCAAAAGATCTTACATACAATTTAGTTAAGAAGGCTTATAAACTTTGATAAGGATTAATGAAAATGGAGAGTTATAGCAAAGATACTTTCGAAAGAGTAATGAATGATTCCGAAAATAGAATTGAAAAAATGGATTTCGGAGGGTGTGAAATCAGTATTTATGTAAAGTCGGTTACCTTTTCAGGAAACGAAATTTTTTTTATAGGTAGGAATGAATTAAAAAAATCTTTGTACATAACATATACAGAGAGTGATGTAAAATATGCCCCAAATTTTGAAGGCGAAGGTATATCAAAACTTGATGATAATTGTCTCTTGAAAAAATGTGATTTAACAACCGGGAATAGAATTGAACTTCAGAAAATATTTTCTTTTTTGAACCCGGTTTTAGTAGGAGATAAAAATTCGTTTGGTTTTGGAGATAGAATCGGGCTTGCTAATCAAGGGCATATACAGTCTCTTGAAGATACGGATTTTATCCCGATATTGGCTCAGCAATCGATCAGGGAACTTGAAAGAACAAACCGTACTGCAGATGAAGTTATGGACGCTGCAGTATGGTCAGTATTCCAGGAAGGCTACAAAAAAGGATTCGGCTCAGATGCCGATCATTTAAAAAAGTTTGAAGATATTGATTTAATGATGAAAGCCGGCTTTACTATGTTTACTATTGATCCGAGTGATCATGTAGATAACAATGCCGACACATACAAACACGCCGAACTTTCCGAAAAAAACAAATCAATTAACTGGAAAGTGTTGAATGAAGATATGGGAAACGCGGTTAAGAAATACTTATCTCCAATAAAGGTTGCCGATAATTTAACATTATCTCCAACTGAAGAGGATATATTCCGTGCTTATGCAAAATATGGTAATGCCATTATCCATATCAAAGAGATGAGTGATTATTTGGATAATAACTATAGCAATAAACCTCATGAATTGGAAATTTCCGTAGATGAAACGGATTCGGTAACTTCTCCTTTTGAGCACTACTTTATTGTAAATGAATTAACGAGATTAAATGTTAAATTTATAAGTATTGCGCCAAGATTTATAGGGGATTTTGAAAAAGGAATAGATTATAAGGGCAGTCTGTCGATATTTGAGAAAGAGTATCTAAAACATATTTCAATTGTAAGATATTTTGGAAATTATAAAATCAGCCTGCATTCCGGCAGTGATAAATTTTCAGTATATAATATAATTGGAAAAATTAATAATTCTAGAACTCATGTAAAAACAGCCGGTACAAGCTATTTGGAAGCTTTACGGGTAATTGCTGTAAAATCACCATCCCTGTTTAGGGAAATTTTGTCAGTTTCCAGCGATCTTTATGAGAATGAAAAAAAGACATATCACGTATCCGCAAATTTGAATAATATTAAAGAAGAAGCCGAATACTCCGATACGGAATTGCCGGAACTATTATCGGACAATGACTGCAGGCAGGTGCTGCATGTGGCATTCGGGAAAATTTTAAATTCCAACGGGCAGAACGGAATCCCGGCTTTCAAAGATAGAATTTTGGAAGTACTTATTCAGAACGAAGATACATATGACGAGTATTTAATTTCTCATTTTAGAAAGCATCTGACGCCTTTTAAAAGTAATTAAACTACGTGATTTAAACAAGCGAACTTTTAGATACCTATTTACAATATAAAATTACGACTTTGTTGTAATTTTCCCTTGAAAGAAAAATAAATATTCTTTATTTTTATAACCGTTAAAGTAAACGATAAAGTTATTTTAATTAAATTGAATATCTTCTTATAGGTGAAATTTGAAGGCTAAATTAGTATTATTATTTACATTTTGTTTAATATTTGTCTCATGCAAATCAAATCATGATACAAAAATAATTAAACTTGGTCACGGGCTTGATCGTTCACACCCGGTACATAAAGCTATGGAGTATATGGCTGAAAAGGTGAGAGAAAAATCCAACAATCAGCTTGATGTTCAGATTTACCCGAGCCAGCAGCTTGGTACGGAAAGGGAATGCGTGGAGTTACTTCAGATTGGAAGCCTGGGGATGACTAAAATTTCAGCAAGTATTTTAGAGGGATTTTCACCTTCTTATACAATTTTTAATCTTCCTTATGTTTTTAATGGTGAAGATCATTTTCATGAAGTTTTAGACGGGGAAATAGGTGAAAGAATATTGCTGAGCAGCGAAAAATTTTTACTGAGAGGGCTTTGTTATTATGATGCAGGCAGCAGAAGTTTTTACACCAAAGAAAAACCTGTTACAAGTCCAAAAGATCTCGAGGGATTAAAAATTAGAACACAGGAAAGCGCAACTTCTGTTAAGCTTGTTAACTCATTGGGAGGTGCTGCAACACCGATTTCCTGGGGTGAATTATACACTGCGCTTCAGCAGGGAGTAGTTGACGGCGCTGAAAATAATCCGCCCAGTTTTTATTTATCCAAGCATTACGAGGTATGTAAATATTATTCGCTTGATGAACATACCGCCGTACCGGACGTTTTAATAATTGGGACAAAAATATGGGATTCACTAACCGAACAGGAACAGCAATGGTTACAGGAAGCAGTAAATGAGTCCGTAATCTACCAGAGAAAGATTTGGACTGAAGCTTCAAACCATGCGCTTGAAGAGGTACAGAAAGCAGGGGTTGAAGTATCATATCCCGATAAAACTCCTTTTGTTGAAAAAGTTAAACCTCTTTACGAAGAATACAAAGATCAACCTGAAATTTATAATCTAATAAAAGAAATAAAAGAGTATAATAATGATACTTCGGATTAAAGATTACATCGATAAATTCATTGAACTATTGCTTATTATATTGATGGGAGTAATGGTTATTAATGTTTTATGGCAGGTATTTACGAGATTTATCCTAAATGATCCGAGCTCTTTTACGGACGAGCTGGCAAGGTTTATTCTTATATGGCTCGGGCTTCTCGGGGCCGGTTATGTAACGGGCAAAAAAATGCATCTTGCAATTGACTTTTTCCTGAATAAGTTTTCACCAAAACGGAAAAGGGCTTTAGAGCTCTTTATTAATGTACTTGTATTTTTATTTGCGCTGTTTGCAATGTTTATCGGCGGTATCAATTTAGTTTCACTTACTTTATACCTGAAACAAATTTCTGCTTCTCTGCAAATACAACTTGGATATGTATACATGGTTGTGCCGCTTAGCGGATTTTTGATAATGTTTTATTCTATTGTAAATATTATTGAATCATTCAAAAACAGTTAACAGAAGAACAAGATTATGGAATTAACCGGTGTATTAATATTAGTTATTAGTTTTGTCTTTTTGCTCATGATAGGTGTGCCTATTTCTTACAGTATTGGTATATCTGCAGTTTTAACAATGTTGGTAAGCATAGATTCAATTGCAACATTTACTACTGTTGCACAAAGGATGGCTACCGGGTTGGATAGCTTTGCATTGCTGGCAATTCCTTTTTTTATACTTGCAGGTCAATTAATGAATAGGGGAGGAATTGCGAAAAGGCTTATTGATTTTGCAAAAGTAATTTTAGGCAGGCTGCCCGGAGGATTAGCATTCGTAAATATTTTAGCGGCAATGTTTTTCGGAGCTATCTCAGGCTCTGCCGTTGCTGCAGCTTCGGCTATCGGCGGGTTTATGGGTGAAAGAATGGAAAAAGAAGGATACGATAAAAATTTCTCAGCAGCCGTAAATATAACATCTTCAACAACAGGATTGATTATTCCGCCGAGTAATATTTTGATAGTTTATTCACTTGCAAGCGGTGGTGTTTCTATTGCTGCTTTATTTGTTGCAGGGTACATCCCCGGAATTTTGGTTGGACTATTGTTGATGATTGTAGCAGGAATTTACTCTTTCAAAAATAAATACCCGGTTGGAGAAAAAATAAACTTTAAAGATGCTGTTATAAAATTACTGGATGCCATTCCAAGCCTATTATTAATTATAATAGTAATTGGAGGAATTGTAGCCGGGTACTTTACTGCGACGGAGGCATCTGCAATAGCTGTTTTATATACTTTTATACTTTCTGTTTTAATTTATAAAGAAGTTAAAATTTCTGAGCTTCCGAAAATTTTATTGGCAAGTTCTTCAACAACTGCGGTTGTAATGCTTTTAATCGGAGCTTCAATAGCAATGTCTTGGGTAATGGCATATCAAAATATTCCTCAAAATATAACTGCAGCATTAATTGGTTTAACGAACAATAAAATTATGATCTTTATGATCATAAATTTAATACTGCTTGCAGTAGGTACTTTTATGGATATGACGCCTGCTGTATTAATTTTCACTCCGATTTTTCTACCTGTTGTAACGGCACTGGGAATGGATCCGATTCATTTCGGGATAGTACTTGTACTTAACTTAAGCATTGGTCTTTGTACACCGCCGGTTGGAAGCGTTCTTTTTGTTGGATGCGGTGTTGCAAATACTTCCATAGAAAAAGTATTAAAGCCGTTGCTGCCGCTCTTTTTAGCAATGTTAATTTCTCTTATATTGGTAACCTTTATTCCGAAGTTAAGTTTAATAGTACCTGAATATTTTGGTTTAATTTAAGAAACGAGATAAATATGGAAAAAATATCATTTGGTGATCTGGAAAACAAAGTATGCGCCATCACCGGAGGTGGTGGTGTAATTGGCAAATCGTTGGCAATGGGGCTAGCTTCAGTCGGCGTTAAAACAGCGATTCTTGATTTATTCAAAGATGCTGCCGATAAAGCGGCTGAAGAAATTAAAACTGCAAGCGAAGTAGACTCCATAGGAGTTGAGGGAAATGTGCTTGATAAAGAGTCGCTTCTAAAAGCTAAACAAACGATAAACGACAAAATCGGTAAAATCGATATACTAATAAATTGTGCGGGAGGAAATTCGCCGAAAGCTACGACCGGTTATGAATTTATGGATTCGCAGAATAAATCAGAGGATGACAAAACTTTTTTCGGGCTTGATGTTGAAGGATTCAGGAGAGTATTTGATCTAAACTTTCTCGGTACTTTAATGCCTACAATGGTTCTCTGTACAGATATGGTTGAAGAAGAAAAAGGAGTTATCCTGAATATCTCATCAATGAATGCATTCAAGCCGTTGACAAAAATCCCTGCTTACTCTGCTGCCAAAGCTTCGATAAATAATTTCACGGAATGGCTCGCAGTGCACTTTGCAAAATTGAATATACGTGTTAATGCAATTGCACCGGGTTTCTTTGTTACAAACCAGAATAGATTTTTATTATTTGATGAAAAGACAAATGAATTGACTTCGCGCGGCAATAAAATAATCAGCGGTACGCCTATGGGCAAATTTGGTGAACCTTCGGACTTAAATGGTGCAGCGTTATTCTTGTTGTCGGATATTTCAAGTTTTATTACGGGCGTTGTTATTCCTGTTGACGGCGGATTCAACGCATATTCGGGAGTATAATTTAAAGAAGTAAAAAATTCCGACGCACAAGTGTTATGTTAACAATGTAGTGTCGTGTCATTCCCGCATGTTTTTAGTGGGAATCTCTTAAATTTTAGAATGTGGATTCCGGCCTGTCCGCCGTACTTGTACTAAGGAAGGCGGGCTTAAAAATTGCCGACAATACAGAATTGACGTGACACTAACTGTTCATTCTGCTAAGATTAAGGTTAGAGTAAACACAATTGCACCCGGATTTTTTTTAACAAACGAAAACAGATTTTTCATTTAGTGGGAATGATATTATAAAGAAGTTAGAAATTTAAATTGGAGTAAATTAATGTCACGGAAAGTAGTAACGTTCGGTGAAATAATGTTGAGGTTATCAACACCCGGATTTACAAGATTTGTACAAGCCCAAAATTTTGATGTAACCTATGGCGGCGGTGAGGCGAATGTAGCAGTAGCTTTATCAAACTATGGATTAGAAAGTTATTTTGTAACTAAATTACCTAAACATGAAATTGGGCAATCCTCAGTAAATCATTTGAGAAGATTTGGTGTTCATACTGATTATATAGTTAGAAACGGAGAAAGAATTGGAATCTATTTTTTAGAAACCGGTGCTAGTCAACGGGCTTCTAAAGTTGTATATGATCGATCTAATTCGTCAGTTACAGATGTAAACTTAGATGATTTTAGATGGGATAAAATTTTTGATGGTGCTGAATGGTTCCATTGGACAGGAATTACTCCGGCATTAGGTAAAAAAGCACAAGAAGTTTTGAAGAATGCTTTGGAAGTTGCAAAACAAAAAGGTGTAAAAGTTAGTTGTGATCTAAACTTCAGAAAAAAACTATGGACAACTGCTGAAGCCCAATCAGTTATGAAACCACTTATGGATTATGTTGATGTTTGTATTGCAAATGAAGAAGACGTTGAAAAAAGTCTGGGTGAAAAAGCCGGCGGAACAAATGTTGAGAAAGCTGAAATTGATGAAGAAGGATATTTCAAATTAGCAAAACACTTAAAACAAAAATATAGTTTTGAAGCTGTTGCAATAACTTTAAGAGAAAGTTTTTCAGCTTCAAGAAATGGTTGGAGTGCGATGCTTTTAGATGATAAAGATTGTTCTGAACCGTACAGATCAAAAAAATATGATATTCAAATTGTTGACAGAGTCGGTGGAGGTGATTCGTTTGCCAGCGGATTAATATTTGGATTGCTGAATTATGATGATACAAAGAAAGGTTTGGAGTTTGCTGTTGGAGCTTCTTGTCTAAAACAAACAATACCTGGAGACTTCAATCTTGTATCGGTTGATGAAGTTGAAAAGCTAATCAGCGGTGATGGTTCCGGTAGAGTTGAGAGATAATAAATTTATAATTTTACGAGGTAAGAATGTCAATAGAATTAAAAAGTAATTGTAAATATTCTCTAATTGTTCCTACAAGCATTGGTGTAAGAATTGCTCCTGTTAATCATCAACCGGTTCATAGTAGTTATCAGTATACATTGCAGGTTACAAGTGCAGAAACAAATGTAGCAAGCATATCTTCATACTTAGGTTTACCTGTAAAGGTTTTAACAACATTTGTAAAAGGAAGCCCTATAGCAAAACTCATAAAAAGTAATTTGAGAAGCAGATTCATGGACTATGAGGGGAAAGATGTTGATCAAGGTGGTCCTTGGGGATATCGTCATCAGTTCAATATTGCTGATAGCGGTTTTGGAAATCGTGGTCCACGTGTGCATAATGACAGAGCCGGAGAAGTAGGAAGAACTCTTAATGTAAATGATTTTGATCTTGACAGAATATTCGGTACGGAAGGTGTTCAAATAATTCATTTATCTGGATTGATTGCAGCACTTTCACCGGAAACCTCCACATTCTGTTTGGAATTAGCAAGAGCCGCTAAAAAGTATGGCACAAAAATATCTTTCGATCTTAATTATAGAGCTACTTTTTGGAAGGGAAGAGAGGAAGAATTAAGAGCTGCATTTACAGAGATTGCATCTGTTTCTGATATTTTAGTTGGTAATGAAGAAGATTTTCAACTTTGTTTCGGAATCAGAGGTCCTAAAGCCGGAGGTGAAGGTCTTGATGAAAAAATTGATAATTTCAAAGAAATGATAGGTAGAGTAAAACAGCAGTTCCCCAATGCTAGTGTTTTTGCTACAACACTACGTGAAGTAATAAGCGCAAACAAGCATAAATGGGGAGGAATAATGTTAGCAGGTGATGAATGGCAAGTAGTTAAACCTAGAGATATAGATGTAATAGACAGAATTGGAGGAGGTGACGGATTTGTAGGCGGATTGCTCTATGGAATTTTGAAAAATTGGGAACCGGAAAAATGGATTCAATTTGGATGGGCAACCGGTGCAATGGCTGCTACTTTCTATACTGATTATGCACAGCCTGCTGATGAAGAAATGGTTTGGAGCATCTGGAAAGGTAATGCTAGGGTAAGAAGATAATATAATTGAATATTACTGACGGAAACCAAAATGAGTGATAATCCTTATAAAGTATTAGAAGATATTCAACCATCAAAAGAATTTTTCATAGGAATTGATTCCGATGGATGTGCGTTTGACACTATGGAAATTAAACACAAAGAATGCTTTTGCCCAAACACAGTAAAATACTGGGAACTGCAGAAAATTTCAAAATACGTTAGAGAAGCATGGGATTTTGTAAACCTCTATTCAAAAACAAGAGGGTGCAATAGGTTTCACGCGTTGCTGAGAGTATTTGATTTACTGAGCGAAAGAAAAGAAGTAAAGGCGAGAAACGCTGAAATTCCTAAAGTTGAGTCGCTGAGGAAATGGGTAGCTAACGAAACAAAACTTGGCAACCCTGTACTTAAAAAATATGCTGCCGAAGTTAATGATCCGGTTATCAGCAAGGCACTGGAGTGGTCGCTTGCAATTAATGAAATGATTGCGGGTATGGTTTACGGTATTCCACCGTTTCCCTTTATGAAAGAATCGCTTGTTAAACTATCTGGGAAAGCTGATTCAATGGTTGTCTCCCAGACACCTGTTGAAGCCCTTCAAAGAGAATGGGAAGAAAACGGTATGGCAGGTTATGTTAAATTAATTGCCGGTCAGGAATACGGAACAAAAGCAGAACATTTAAAATACGGGGCTAAAGGAAAATATCCGGATAATAAAATTTTAATGATAGGCGATGCACCGGGCGATTACAAAGCGGCGAAAACAAACGGCGTATTGTTTTATCCGATCAACCCGGGACACGAAGAAGCAAGCTGGGAAAGGTTTTATAACGAATCACTCGATAAGTTTTTTGACGGTACATATGCCGGGGATTATGAAAAATCATTAATTGAGGAATTTGACGGGTACTTACCTGAAAATCCTCCATGGGAATAGAATGATATATTTTCAAAAAGGTTCGATAGATACAATTATAAATTCCGAAGATCTACAGCAGTATATCTTCGGAACACTTGGAAAAATTAATTCAGTAAAAAAGGTACTTGCTATCCCACCGGATTTTACACGGTTCCATTCACGGGCTGGTGAAATAACGGAATTAATTTATAAATTTTACGGTGATAAGTTGACGGATATTCTTCCGGCACTTGGAACTCATTTTGAAATGTCGGAAACCGAAATTTCAAAAATGTTCGGAAGCATCCCCAAAGGTCTTTTCATGGTTCATAAATGGAAAGAAGACCTCACTACTCTGGGATTAGTTCCAGAGGATTATGTGAATGAAGTATCGGAAGGAAAAGTAAATTATTCATGGCCTGCACAGGTAAATAAATTATTGGTCGAAGGAAACTTCGATTTGATTTTATCCATCGGGCAGGTTGTTCCGCATGAAGTAATAGGCATGGCAAATTACAATAAAAATATTTTTGTAGGAACCGGCGGAAGCGAAGGAATTAACAAAAGCCATTTTCTCGGTGCTGCTTACGGGATGGAACGGATTATGGGCAGAGCAGATACTCCCGTAAGGCGAGTGCTTAATTATGCTTCCGATAATTTCGCAAAGTATTTGCCGATTGTATACATTCATACTGTTGTAGGCAAAGACGAAAACAGCAAACTCGTGATAAGAGGTTTGTTTATCGGCGATGATTACGAATGTTTTAAACTTGCCGCAGACTTGTCACTCAAAGTAAATTTTGAAATGCTTGACGAGCCGTTGAAGAAAGTAGTTGTTTATCTTGATCATGAAGAATTTAAAAGCACCTGGCTGGGCAACAAAAGCATTTATAGAACAAGGATGGCAATTTCCGATAACGGAGAGTTAATAGTACTTGCGCCAGGTTTAAGAGAATTCGGCGAAGATAAAGATATAGACAAGCTGATTAGAAAATATGGCTATGTAACAACACCTGAAGTATTAAATTATGTTGAAGAAAACGAAGATTTAAAAAACAACTTAAGCGCCGCAGCTCATTTGATTCACGGTTCATCTGAAAACAGGTTTAAAATTACTTACTGCCCGGGTAATATAACCAAAGAAGAAATTGAAAGTGTAAATTTCGGTTATGAATCGTTGGATAAAATGATGGAAAAGTACAACCCCGAAAAATTAAAGGATGGTTTCAATACTGTTGACGGTGAAGAAATATTTTATATATCCAATCCCGCACTTGGTTTGTGGGCGTATAAAGAAAAATTTAACGAATAAAAATTAAGGAGTTAATAATGAGCAAAGCTGACATAGGATTAGTTGGGTTAGCTGTGATGGGCGAAAACCTGGTATTGAATATGGAAAGTCATGGTTATACCGTTGCTGTTTATAATAGGACTGTTGAAAAGGTAGATAACTTTGTAAACGGAAGAGGAAAAGGTAAAAACATAATCGGTACACATTCGGTTGAAGAATTTGTAAGCCAGTTGAAAAGACCCCGCAAAGTAATGATAATGGTAAAAGCAGGCGCACCTGTTGATGCATTTATTGAACAAATTTTACCTTACCTTGAAGAAGGCGATATAATTATTGACGGCGGTAATTCTCACTATCCCGACAGCATCAGAAGAACAAAGTACCTGGAAGAAAAAGGAATGCTTTTTATAGGTACAGGTGTATCGGGTGGCGAAGAAGGCGCATTAAGAGGTCCTTCAATAATGCCGGGCGGTTCAAAAGCTGCGTGGGAACATGTTAAACCAATATTCCAATCGATAGCTGCTAAAGTTGAAGACGGTACCCCGTGCTGTGACTGGGTTGGCGAAAACGGTGCCGGACACTTTGTTAAAATGGTTCACAATGGAATCGAATACGGCGATATGCAGTTGATCTGCGAAGCATATCAAATTATGAAAGACCTGCTTGGGATGACTAATGACGAAATGCACGAAGTACTCAAAGAATGGAATGAAGGCGAACTGAACAGTTACTTAATCGAAATTACACGTGATATTTTAGCGTTCAAAGATGAAGACGGTTCACATCTCGTAGAAAAAATACTGGACACTGCAGGACAAAAGGGAACAGGTAAATGGACAGGTATCGTCTCACTTGAGATCGGTATTCCTCTTACCCTTATCGGCGAAGCTGTTTATGCACGTACCCTTTCAGCAATGAAAGAAGAAAGAGTGGAAGCTTCAAAAGTATTGAGCGGACCGACTTCGAAATTTGAAGGCGATAAAAAACAATTTATTGAGGATATCAAACAGGCTCTTTATGCATCCAAGCTTGTTTCTTATGCGCAGGGTTATGTCTTAATGAAATATGCTGCTAAAGAATTTGGGTGGAATTTAAACTACGGCGGTATTGCTTTGATGTGGCGCGGAGGATGTATTATCCGGTCAGTATTCCTCGGCAAAATTAAAGAAGCGTTTGATAAAAATCCCGAGTTAACAAACTTGCTGCTCGATCCGTTCTTCAAAGAAAAAATCGAATTTGCTCAAGCTGCATGGAGAAGAGTTATTGCTACAGCAGTGTCAAATGGAATATGGATTCCGGCAATGTCGACTGCGTTAAATTATTTTGACGGCTATCGTAACGAAAGACTGCCTGCTAACTTATTGCAAGCACAGCGTGATTATTTCGGTGCGCATACTTATGAAAGAGTTGATAAACCGAGAGGTGAATTTTTTCATACTAATTGGACAGGAAGAGGCGGCAGTACAGCTTCTTCAACATATAATGTTTAGATAATTCTTACTCTTAATCTGCCTTTTTGATTAAGATTAAGACTAAGAGTAAGATTAAGATTTTTAGAAATGGAGATTTAAAATTATGTCAATGGAACAAACATGGCGATGGTACGGACCCGATGATCCCGTTACATTAGCTGATATTAGACAGGCAGGAGCTACGGGTATAGTTACTGCTTTGCATGAGATACCTATAGGTGAAGTCTGGGGTATAAACGAACTCGAAAAACGTAAAAGGCTTATAGAATGGGAAGTTAATAAAGGGACTCCAAAATTCAGGGGATTAACCTGGTCGGTTATTGAAAGCATTCCCGTTCACGAAGATATAAAAATAGGCCTGCCTTCGCGTGATAAATATATTGAGAATTATAAACAAAGCATCAGGAATGTAGGCAAGATAGGTGTTAAAACTGTCTGTTATAACTTTATGCCTGTTGTAGACTGGACACGTACCAATCTTGAAATGGAACTTGAAGACGGTGCCAAAGCTCTTGCTTTTGATATGATAGACTTCGTTACGTTCGATCGGTTCATTCTAAAAAGAAAAAAAGCTGAAGAAGATTACTCGGATGAAATTTTTTCTCTCGCTAAAGAAAGATACGAATCAATGGGTGACGAGGAACGATACGTTCTGCAGAAAAATATTATTGCCGGTTTGCCCGGCGGTCAGGAAGGATATTCTTTAGATAAGTTCAAAGAAAAGCTCAGTCATTATGAGGGCATAATTGAAGAAAAGTTCAGGGAAAATCTAAAATATTTCTTAAGTGAAATTATTCCTGTTGCGGAAGAGTCGGGCGTTAAAATGGCTATACATCCGGACGACCCGCCGCGACCGTTATTTGGACTGCCTCGCATTGTAAGTACAGAATCCGATTTAAAAGAACTGCTCTCAGTTGTGGATTCCGTCTATAACGGTTTTACGCTTTGCACTGGTTCGCTCGGTGTGTTGCCTGATAACGATCTCGTTGGAATTGTTGAACGGCTTGGTGCAAAACTAAACTTTGCTCATTTGCGTAGTACCCAGCGTGACATGTACGGCAGCTTTCATGAAGCTGGCCACTTAAAAGGCGATGTCGATATGTATGCCGTTATTACCGCAATTCTGAAAGAACAAAAAAGAAGAAAAGCTCTACACAGAACCGATGATAAAATTCCGATGAGAGCGGATCACGGTCATACAATACTAGATGACTTAAACAAAAAAACAAACCCCGGTTATTCTGCTATCGGTTTGCTCAGGGGAATGGCAGAATTGAGAGGGCTAGAGCTTGGAATCGAAAAAAGCGGTGTAATCTATAACTAAATCACAATAAAAAATGAAAACAAAAATTAACTTTACGTTTGTTTTATTACTCATAACATCAACATTATTTGCTCAATCAATTAGTGTTACTGTAACAAATAATAGTAAACAAAACAAAGCGGATCAGGTTGTTGAAGTTGATTTGCAGCAGTTACTTGAGAAAAGTAAAATTAAAGACGTTGAAAAAATTACTGTTTTAGGAAATGATAATTCTGTTTTAATAAGCCAATTATATGATTCCGATTTTAACGGCGAATTTGATTTGCTTTTATTCCAGGATAGCTTTTCGGAAGGTGAACAAAAAGAATATACTGTAAAAACTGCCGGAGAAAAACCTGAGTTCGAATCTAAAGTTTATGCAAAGTTTGTTGAAGGCAGGGAAGATATTGCATGGGAAAGTGATAAGGCCGCATTCAGAATGTATGGTCCGCCTCTTGCAGCAGAAGTTGATAACGGCATTGATGTTTGGTCTAAAAGCGTTTCTTATTTAATTGTTGATAAATGGTACAGGCTTGAAGAAGAAGGAGTTTCTTCATATCACGACGATAACGGTGAAGGAGCGGATTTCTTTTCCGTGGGTAAATCTTTGGGCTGCGGCGGTTCCGCGTTAAAGGTTGACGGCAAACTATATCAATCCGGCGTTTATAAAACTTATAAAATTTTGGCTAACGGTCCTTTGAGATTAGCATTTCAATTGAATTATGAATTTGAAGTTAATGAACAAAAAGTAACAGAACAAAAAGTTGTTACTATGGATGCAGGTTCACAATTAAATAAAATTGAAGCAGTATATGAAAGCGCTCCTTCTGATGCAGCTTTTGTATTTGGCCTCGTGAAAACAAACAGAACCAAATCAAGCAGCAGTTTTAAGAATTCCGTAATTTCTCTTTGGGGAGATATGACAGACAATAAAGAAAACGGTGGAATAGGTACTGGGGCATTATCAATTAACCCGTCGGATTTACAAATAGTTGAAGACAGTACTCATTTGTATATTTCTCAAAGTTTGACGGAAAAAAATATTTATTATGCAGGTGCCTGCTGGGACAAAGCTGATGAAATTAAATCTGATAAAGAATGGCGGAAATACTTAAAAGACTTTAAGAAAAGTATTTTGAATCCTGTTGTGATAGTAATAAATTGAAAGTGCTAATAAAATTCAACAATAATAGATAATAGAAGCTGTCTTGCAGGCATGAGCAGTTTTTTATGATAATTATGATTTAAATCAGCGGAAATCATAATTATCATAATAATCTGCGTTCTATTAATAATTTTAGGGATAAAAAATGACAAAACAAGAAACACTAGATACTGTACTCGACAAAAAAGTAGTAGCCGTAATAAGATTAAATGATGCTTCAAAAGTTATCAATGTAGTAGAAGCAATAATGAAAGGCGGAGTCACAATTATTGAATTGACTCTAACAACTCCGGAACCTTATAACTGTATTGAAAACTTATGTAAAGAATTCGGTAATGATGCATTAGTAGGAGCCGGTTCGGTGTTAAATGCAGAAATGGCCGCAAAATCAATAGAAAGCGGAGCAAACTATATTGTATCTCCAATGATAAATGAAGAAGTAATCAAGTATACCCTGGGCAAAAATTTACCCGTAATGCCTGGCGCATTTTCACCTACCGAAATCCAGCATGCCGTTGGATTGGGCGCAGATATAGTCAAAGTCTTTCCGGCTGATGTTCTCGGTATGAAATACTTTAAAGCAATAAAAGCTCCGTTGCCTCATTTAAAGATTATGCCGACCGGCGGAGTATCTTTAACCAATGCGGGAGATTGGATTAAATCCGGCGCGTGTGCTGTAGGTGTTGGTAGTTCTTTACTTGATAAAAAAGCAATACAAGAAGAAAACTATGGCGTGCTTACTGAAAATGCAAAAACTATTGTTGATAATATTCAATTTTAGGATTAAGGACTAGCGTGATGACCTTTAAAAATGAAATATTCTTTAAAAACTGTGAAAACGACTGGACAGATCTCGGCGGCGGATTAAAACGTAAAATTACCGGCTATGATGATAATCTAATGATGGTGAAAGTACTTTTCGAAACCGGCACTGTTGCTGCCGAACACAGTCATCCGCACAGCCAGACTACATACGTTGAAAGCGGAATTTTTGAAGTTACAATTGACGGGAATACAGAAACTTTAAGAGCAGGCGATTCTTTCTTCGTGCCTTCAAATAAAAAACACGGAGTAGTTAATATTGAAGAAGGAATGCTAATTGATGTATTCAATCCTAAAAGAGATGATTTTTTAGAATAAGAACAAAGGAGAAAAAAATGGATGTAAGATATTCACCCGATGAAAAAGGATTCAGGGGAATGGTTACAGAGGATCTAAAAAAATCCTTTTTAATAGAGTTGTTTGAAAAAGATAATATTACACTTGTTTACAGCGATATTGACAGATCTATTACCGGCTCTGCAGTGCCTGTTGACGGAGAGCTTGAATTAAAAGCATCAAAGAAAGAAATGGCGGCAGACTATTTCTGCGAACGGAGAGAACTTGGGATAATCAATATCGGCGGCGAAGGTGAAGTTGTAGTAGACGACAAAACCTATTCGATGAAACATAAAGATGCTCTTTATGTTGGAAGAGGATCGAAGAAAATAGTTTTCAAAAGTTTGAACTCTGCTAATCCTTCAAAATATTACTTTGTAAGCTATCCGGCACATGCGGAATTTCCGACGAAGCACGCAAGTTTTGAGGATGCAACTCCGGTTCATCTGGGCAGTCTTGCTACTTCAAACGAAAGAACAATTTATAAATATATCTTTCCCGACGGAATAAAATCATGCCAGCTTGTAATGGGATTAACAGAACTCAATGAAGGTTCCGTATGGAATACAATGCCGGTTCATACCCATCAGAGACGTTCCGAAATTTATATGTATTTTAATCTCCCTGAAGATGCGGTTGTTCTTCACTTAATCGGTAAACCAACGGAAACAAAACATATAATTATTAGAAACGAGCAGGCCGTATTGTCGCCGAGTTATTCAATTCACTCCGGTTCAGGTACATCAAATTATTCGTTTATCTGGGCGATGGGCGGAGAGAACCAGGAGTTCGACGATATGGACTGGGTGGATATGAAAGACTTAAATTAAATTTTAATGAAGAGGAATAACATGATACTTGATAAGTTTAAACTCGACGGTAAAACTGCAATTGTAACTGGATCAAATAAAGGAATCGGCAAATATTATGCAAAGGCTTTGGCAGAAGCCGGTGCAGATATTATAGGCGTTTCATATGAATCTGACTTTGAAGAAACTAAAGAAATTGTTGAAAGCAACGGCAGGAAATTCAAATCATATTGCTCGGATTTCTCGGACAGGGATTCTCTTTACAAATTTGTTGAAGATGTCGATAAAGATTTTCCGCAGGTTGATATACTTGTTAACAATGCAGGAACAATTTTGCGTAAACCTATAGCAGAACATCCTGATGAATACTGGGACAAAGTAATTGAAGTCAACCTCTCTTCGCAGTTTGTGCTTACCCGCGAATTCGGTAAAAAGATGGTTGAAAGAGGATACGGCAAGATTGTATTTATTGCTTCTTTGCTCTCTTTCCAGGGCGGAATTACCGTGCCGGGATATGCCGCTTCAAAAGGCGGAGTTAAGCAGTTGGTTATGGCTTTTGCAAACGAATGGGCTGGTAAAGGCGTTACGATAAACGGTATTGCTCCCGGTTATATTGCAACCGACAACACAAAAGCTTTAAGGGAAGATGCTGTTCGCAATAAAGCTATTCTTGATAGAATACCTGCCGGAAGATGGGGAACCCCCGAAGACCTTATGGGTACTGTTGTATTCCTAAGTTCGGACGCTTCCAGTTACCTCAATGGCAGTATTGTTACAGTTGACGGCGGCTGGATGGGCAGGTAAGTGTTTAAGGTAATAACCAAAAAGGGGTTTAGAAAACTTATTTGAAATTCTTATTTATAATCACACGTAAACATATGTTCCGGACAAAATACACCGGTGAAGGGTGGAACAAATCTTCCAAGCAAGACACACGGGGGAACCTTGGAACAAATCTTCCAACCAAGAAACCGTAGTGGTGAGCGTTGGAACAAATCTTCCAATGAAGAAAACCGTAGTGGTGAGCATTGGAACAAATCTCCCAAGGTAGACAGACGTACCGGGGAGCCTTAGAACAAATGTTCCATATCACTTAAAAATTGTTTCTTTGAAAAATTTGTTCATACGTTCTAAAAATGACGGCATGAACATTAAAGTTTCTGCAAAATAAAAAAATCGTCATTTCGAACCCGTTTTTTTGGTAAGAAATCTTTCTTTTCTCAGGGGAATAAGATTTCTCGCAAAAAACGCTCGAAAAACGTTTAGATATCTAATTTTGCAGAAACTCTAATTATAACTTAACTACATATAAAAAGTGATTTTGAAAAATGTTTCTTACATTTAATTCAAAATCACTTTTTTATTTTCCATAGGTTCAGGTAATATGTGATGCTTAATTTAAAGCCTTACAAAAAATGTTTTTAAAAAATAATATTCACAAGATTTAAAAATGCAAAAAGTTAAATGGGGCATAATTGGTTGTGGTGATGTAACGGAGGTAAAAAGCGGTCCGGCTTTTAATAAAGTAGAAAACTCGGAACTCATAGCCGTAATGAGAAGAAATTCTCAGAAAGCAAAAGATTATGCTGAAAGGCATAAAGTGCCGAAGTGGTATTCCAATGCCGACGACTTAATAAATGACCCGGATGTTAATGCTGTGTACATTGCTACTCCGCCGGGATCACATGCAGAATATACAATTAAGATTGCAGAAGCCGGTAAACCCGTTTATGTAGAAAAGCCTATGGCGGTCTCGCATAAGCAATGTATGAACATGATTAATGCTTGTAAAAGAAATAATGTGAAATTGTTTGTTGCATATTATAGAAGATGTCTGTCCTTATTTGTTAGAGTTAAAAAGTTAATTGAAGAAGGTACCATCGGCGATATTCAATTTGTAAATATCAATTTATTCATACCCCCAGGAGAAGAAGATTACCAAAAAGAAAACTTGCCCTGGCGGCTAAAAAAAGAAATTGCCGGGGGCGGTTATTTTGTTGACTTAGCGTCTCACCAATTTGATTTTTTAAATTATGTTTTTGGGCAGATAAAAAAAATTGCAAACAGAACAAAAAACCTTGGCGGCTTATACAAAGTTGAAGATTATGTTTCTGCTTTGTTTGAATTTGAAAATGGAATTGAAGGGTCAGGGATATGGTCGTTCTGTGTAAATAAAAATTTGGAAAAAGATCAAGTTGAAGTAATAGGAAGTAAAGGTTCAATTACTTTTTCTACATTTGAACAAAACCCTATTAGAGTTATAACTCCTTTGCAAAAGTTTGAAATTACTGAACCGTTTCCCGATCATGTGCAGCAGCCTTTAATTCAAACTGTTGTTGATGAATTAACAGGAAACGGGAAATGTCCAAGTACAGGCGTTACAGCAGCTAGGACTAATTGGCTAATAGATCAGATCTTAAATAAAACTTAATAACCATTGACAGGTAATTATGCAAATTGCTCAAGTTTATACTACCGTCGATATTGAATGCTCTACAATTGCAATTTGATTATGCCAAAGGGTTCCCAAAAGATACCTCATATAGCTTAACATGTGCCTACAATAAAATTATTAAAAACTACCCTTATGCTGAATTCGTAGAAAGCGATACGTACAATAACTACGAATTGTTCAAAGACATTGTTTATTCTTCCAACGGTATAAGGGAGCTTTGTTTAGATATTTATACTTCAAAAGAAAACTTACCCGGTTTGAAGCCATGTGTTTTGTTGATTCACGGCAGTGGATGGAGTTCCGACAGCCCGGTGCTGCTCGTAAATTTTGCAAAAGATTTTTCATCCGGCGGAATTGTCTCTGTTCTGGTTGAATATACATTGTCACCGGGAAAAGAAAATACCTGCAGGGCATTTACGATATTGTAAATGCTTGGCAGTATTCTACTAAATCAGGTTGTTGTTTTATTTGTCGCACTAATTGGTTGCTTTATCCTCAACAAGCTGCTAAACTTCGCTATAATATTTTTTATTAAATTGAAATTAACTATTTTCTTGAAAGATTTGCTATATCCAATAACTGATAAATTTAATTTTGATAAAAAATGACTAATATATTAGATGAAAAGTATTCTGGTTATGAGCTGATAAAGTTAAATGAAAAACTAAAGAAAGAACTTGAGAAAATAAAAAAGGAAATTGCATCGAAAAATAACTTAAGTTTTGAAGATTTGCCAATCCCGTATTTTTCACTTAACTCAAAAGGTACTTTAAAAAAGGTAAATAGTGAATTCCTTGCTGTACTAGGATATAAAAAAAGTGAAGTTATTAATAAATCGTTTGATGAGTTTATAAACAAAAAGTGGGAAAAAAGATTTGAAAAGAGTTTTGCAAAATCTAAAGCGAGAACCTGCCCAAAGGATATAGAACTAAAATTAGTAAAAAAGAATAATGAAACAATTTTTGTTATTGCCAATGGAAGCATAGAATATTATAAAAATGGAAAAGTAAAGAGAACCCACTGTACTTTCCAAAACGTAACAGAGCGAATAAAAACCAACGAAGAGATAAAATTAAGAGCAAAAATTCTTGATTCCGCAAATCTTGCCGTAATTGCAACGAACACCAAAGGGAAGATAATTTATTGGGGAAAAATGGCTGAAAAGATTTATGGATGGCGGAGAAATGAAGTTTTAGGTGAAAAAATTACTGAAGTAGCACCATCAAAATTAACAAAAGGTAAAGTAGAATTAGTTCTTAAAAAGTTAGGCAAAGGGAAAATTTGGGAAGGTGACTTTTTAGTGCAGAAAAAGGACGGTTCCGAATTTTTAGCACATGTAATTGATTCACCGATTACTGATGAAAACGGGAAACTAATAGGTATAATTGGTATTTCTAGAGATATTACGCTAGAAAGGGAAAATGAGAAGCTGTTAAAAGAGTCTAATAGAAAACTGGTTGAAAGCGAACAAAAATATAAAACCGTAGTTGATTCATCTCCAAGTGCAATATTGATTACTAAAAAAGAAAAATATGTTTTTGCCAACCATGCAGCTGCGAATATGCTGGGTTTCAGAAAGCCTGAAGAAGTAATCGGTAGATCAAACCTTACTTCAGTAGGCCCTGAGGCTATCGACCTTGTAAATAAGAGAGCGAAAAATATTAAGGAAGGAAAATTTAACGAAGCTGTTGAATTAAAAATGGTTAGGCAAGACGGATCAGTGATCTTTGTTGATTCAACCTCTGTTCCAATTAACTATGACGGTGAAGAAGCAGGCTTAATTATAGGTGTTGATATAACAAAACAGAAAGAAATTGAAAAAGAGGTCAGAGAAAATGAAAAAAAATTAAACCTTGCGTTTGAAGGCGCAGGGATTGCATACTGGGATCAAGATTATATAACAGGTAAGGTTTATAGAAGTAAAGAGTGGGCAGCTATGCTGGGATATCGCTGCGAAGATATAAATGATACCTTGGAGTTTTGGAAAACAATAACACACCCGGATGAAATAGAATACGTTGAGAAAATTCAAGAGCAACATGAAAAAGGGAGAACCCCTCATTTCAAAATAGAACAAAGGTTAAAAAATGCGAGGGGTGAATACCAGTGGGTGCTAAATTGGGGCAAAATATATAAAAGAGATGTAAACGGTAAACCGATTAGGGCATTAGGTTTTCATATCGATATTACCGATCGTAAAAAAGCTGAAGAAGAATTAAAAATTAAAGACCATGCCATTTCATCTACAATCAATGCAATAGCGTTTACTGATCTTAATAAAAAAGTTAGTTTCGTAAACAAATCTCTCTTACAAATGTGGGGCTACGAAGATGAGAACGAAGTAATCGGTAGAAATGTTTTAGAGTTTTGGAAAAATCCTGAAGAAGTTCAATCTGTTATATCGTCTTTGGAAAAAAAAGGTTCATTAACAGGAGAGTTTATTGCAAAGAAAAAGAACGGCTCTTTTTTTTGTACCCGGTTTTGGGCTAACCTGATTTATAATTCGGACAATAAACCAATTGCGATAATGTCCTCACTCGTTGATATCTCTGAACAAAAAAATGCAGAGAAAGAATTAAATAAAAAAATTGATGAACTGGAAAGATTTAACAGGGCTATGGTAGGTCGGGAGATGAGAATGATTGAACTGAAAGAAGAGGTAAATAATCTTTGCGAAAAATTATCACTGCCTAAAAAATACAGAATTCCCAAGGAAGAAGATTCAGCCTAAACCAGAGCTGAGAACGCATCTTGAATTTTTGAATTAAAATGAGTGAAATATCATTAAATTTATTTAATAGACCACAAAAACTAGAGGAAATATTAGGGCTACAGTAGAAATAGGGAAGGTATTTATAACGGTAAAGAAGAAAGACTATCTAATGATTTATGAATTACCCCTTGATTATATTAAATATAAGTATACGCATGTACAATTTTGCTGAATATTACAGTTCAATATATACCGGTAGTATTATTGCATGGAATCCGGATTATCTGACCCCTTACAATTGATTAAAGGTAAATACTCCTGAATTTGTTTCAGAATGATTGTTCTTAAATAAAAGCAAAAAAATCTACCTTTAACTTTAAGGAAGGTACACATATGAATTTATCTAATGACTTACTCCTTTTGATGTTGAATTTATCTCAGCAAAGAAATAAAGACAAGATAATCACTTTATTCATAGATGAGGTTTCAAAATTATTCCCAAAGTGCTCATTCAAATATGGCAATTCAAAGCGGTTGAAGCATTCAGTAATTGAAATAAGAACCACAAAAAGAAAGTACGGTTATATCAGAATTGAAAATTTTAGCTTGTTAGATGACAATGAACAAGGGTTAATAAGAAAAGCCGTGCTAGTGTTGGCAGTAATTATTGAAAAGCTGGAATTTGAAAAACAACTGAGTAATAGGTTGGAAAAAATAGACAACCTTGCAAAATCCCGGTTAATTGATTTGGAAGAAAAGATAGAAGAATTAAAAGATGTAAGAACGGCATCATTAAATTTAATTGAGGATCTCTCCAAGGAAATTGAAAACAGGAAAGTAGTTGAACGGGCTTTAAAAGAAAGCGAAGTAAGATTTAAAACCATTGTTCAGAATTCTGATGCAGTTTTTTTTAATATTGATAAAGACGGGATATTCACATTATCGGAAGGGAGAGGTCTCAAAATATTGGGTTTAGAACCGGGACAGGTTGTCGGGCAGTCGGCCTATGAAATTTACAAAGATTTTCCAAATGTAATTAACCAAGTTAAAACTTGCTTAAACGGTTCTGAAGTTAATGATATAGTTAATCTCAATGGGACTTTTTTGGAAGTATTTTATAATCCTCAAATTAATGAAAGAAACGAAGTAATAGGCTTAATAGGGATAGCTTTTGATATAACAAATAGAACCAAGCAGGAAGAAAATATTAGGGTTCTTTCTCAGGCAGTACACCAGAGTCCGGTTTCAATAGTAATTTCAGATATAGAAGGTAAAATTGAATATGTTAATCCCAAATTCTGTAGAATATCCGGTTATTCTTTTGAGGAGTCTATAGGTAAAAAAACAAACATATTAAAATCAGGTCAAATTTCTGAAGATACTTATAGAGTTCTCTGGGATACTATCTTATCCGGCCAAGAATGGAATGGAATATTTATCAATAAAAAGAAAACCGGAGAGTTATTCTGGGAATCTGCAAATATTTCTCCAATAAAAAATGATAAAAATGAAATAACTCACTTTGTTGCCGTAAAAGAAGATATCACGGAAAAAGTTAAAGCTGAGAAGGAACTGGACAAATATAGGCATGACCTTGAAGGATTGGTAAAGGAAAGAACGGAACAACTAGATGCTCAATATAATTTCTTAAGAACATTAATAGATACAATACCCAATCCCGTTTTTGTAAAAAATATTAATGGTGAGTTCACTGATATTAACAAAGCTTTTGAAGAGTATTATGAAATTGGAAAAGATCGCGTTATCGGCAACTCAATAGATGTTATAGCTTCGGAAGATGATATAGTGAAGCAGACTAAAGAAATAGATGAAAAATTATTGGCTAAATCAGGGCAGGCAGTTTATGAAACATATCATATCAATAAACACGACGAAAAAAGAAATCTAATGGTATATAAAGCTACTTTCGGGTTGCATAAAAATAAACCTGAGGGAGTTGCCGGTTTATTGATTGATATTACGGAACAAAAAAAATTGGAAGAGAAAACCAGGGAAGCCCTGGAAAAAGAAAAAGAATTGAATGAAATAAAAACTAATTTTATTACAACCGCTTCTCACGAGTTTAGAACACCCTTAACTTCAATATTAGCTTCGGCAGATTTGCTGGAAATGTTCGGCAGAAAATGGGATAGAGATAAGTATCTTAAATATGTTAATAAAATTCAAAGATCGGTAAAAGAAATGACCTTGCTTCTTGACGAGATATTAACATTGAGTAGAGCGGATAGAGGTGAATTATTTTTCAATCCTAAGATGATAAACTTAAAAAGATTTGTTTTGGAATTAATAGAGCAGTTACATACCCAGAAAAAAGAAGGGCAAACTATTGATCTGCATTATAATACAGATCAGAAAAATTTTGTATTAGATGAAAGACTACTTAAGCATATTCTTCAAAATTTAATAACAAACTCTATGAAATATTCTGGAGAGAATAAAAATATATTGGTTGAAATAAGTCAAATAAAAGAATATATTAAATTGATTATAAAAGATGAAGGAATTGGTATCCCGGAAAAGGATCTTCCAAGATTATTCGAACCATTTTACAGGGCTTCAAATTCAATAGAGTACAGTGGATCAGGACTTGGGCTTTCAATTGTGAATAAGTCTATTGAGCTTTTCAAAGGTAGTATTGATGTGGAAAGTCAGTTGGATGTGGGAACGAAAACTACAATAAGGATACCGATAAGAAATGAAGAAAATAGCGGTAGTTGATGATAAAAATGAAATAGTTGAAGCACTTGATGAATTGTTTTCAAATTTTGATTATCAGGTAGATGGATTTAGATCAGCTGAGGATTTATTGAAAGTTATATCCAACTCAAAACCGGATTTAATTATATGTGATGTAATGATGCCCGGCAAAGATGCTTTTGAATTATTTTCAGAGTTAAAGCAGGGGGATGATACAAAACATATTCCTTTTTTTATTCTTTCTGCAGATGCAAATAAAAGTCAAAGAATTAAAAGCATTGAAATGGGAATCTGTGAATACATAACTAAACCATATGATTCGTTCGAATTGCTTGATAAGGTAAGAGAATATATTGGGTAAAAAAACTTGTAATTAAAGATGAAACCGATACAAGAGAAACCATAACTGGAATTCATTTTTTTCATTCTTTTATATTCAACATCAAACGAAAAAGACGCGATTAAACTTTTACGTGAGAACATTTTAAAAAGTCACTAAAGGGCAAAATAAAGGTATATCTTTTATGAGTCATTTATGGTCGTCAACATTCCGGAAGAGTCAATAGTTGTTCCTTTCATTTTTTTAATGATATAAATTTATCAAGGGAAAGATTTTTAGTGTAACCCAGAAGCCCACCTTCCTAGAAGGTGGATTCTTTAATAGTTTATATCAAATTGATAAAACAAGTTTTATCAATTTGATATAAACTCAGAATTTCCTTAAGCTAAATTGCTTAAAAAGAATAAAAAATAAATCTTTAATATGGCACAGTTTATGTTTACTACTACACTGAATAGTTACTCCTTAGATATCTCAATCCGATAATGGACAGTGAATTTGTTAATTCGGATTGAGATTTTTTTCTAATTTTTAGATGAAGCTAGAAGGATTACTATATGAGCAAATCTACCCAAAGTTCCAAAGAATCTTCCGTTCGTCTCATTAAAATTTTAATTTCTATTAGGCCAACTTCTTTGTGCAACGCTTTTTTATTTCGAAAAAAGGGTTAAAAATAATATAAGGAAACAAAAATATGTGCCGGGTAATTTTTGACTTAGCCGTTAAGAAATCTAAAATAATAACCAAACTATTTGGGCTGTTTTTACTTTTTGGAGTGCTTATGAACAATAATTTCTTTCCTACGGAAAGTGATAATGAAACACGAAACTCAACATCTATAGTTGATAAATTCGGTAAGCTTTCTGTCAGCGGTAACAGAGTAGTCAATAAAAACGGAGAACCGGTTGTACTTAGAGGAATGAGTTTATTCTGGAGCCAAATAAAAGGGAAATATTATAATTACGATTGTGTAAAGTGGCTGAGGGATGACTGGAAATGTACCGTTGTCAGGGCGTCAATGGGTATTGAACAAGCGGACGGCCTTGACGGTTATTTGAAAAATCCTCAGACCGAGTATGACAAAGCTATAACAGTAATTGACGCGGCAATTGGTCTTGGTATTTATGTAATAGTTGACTGGCATGATCATCATGCTCATAATAACAAAACCGAAGCAATTGAATTCTTCAAAAAGATTGCTGAAACGTATGGAGATGAACCCAACCTGATTTATGAAATATACAATGAACCAATGCAGGTCTCATGGAAAGATGTTGTAAAGCCGTATTCCGAAGAAGTAATAAAAGTAATTAGAGAAATTGATCCGGACAATTTGATAGTTGCCGGTACAACAACCTGGTCGCAGGATGTTGATATTGCTTCCAATGATCCTATTAATTATAATAACATCGCATATTCATTACATTTCTATGCATCAAGTCATAAGCAGGATTTAAGGAATAAAGCAGAGGCCGCTTTAAATAACGGTGCTGCTTTATTCGTAACTGAATTCGGAACAACAGAATATACCGGTGACGGATATATTGATGAAGCTGAAGTAGAAACATGGTTCAGTTTTATGGAAGAAAATAAAATAAGCTGGTGTAACTGGTCAATTGGCGATAAGGATGAAGCATCGGCGGCTCTAAAACCCGGCACTGACGCCAAAGGCGGTTGGGCAGATTCTGTTTTAACACAATCGGGAAAGATTCTGAGAACTAGGATAATAAATGCGAATGAACACTTTTTCAAATAATACAATTTGGGAGATAAAATGAGTTACGGCTTTTTTGATGATGCACAAAAAGAATATGTAATTAATAGGCCAGACACGCCGCTTCCGTGGATTAATTACCTCGGAACAAAAGATTTTTACGGAATCATTTCCAATACTGCCGGTGGGTATTGCTTTTACCGTGATGCAAAATTAAGAAGACTTACACGTTACCGTTACAATAATATTCCCATGGACAGCAACGGGAGATACATTTATATAAAAGACGGTGATGCTGTCTGGGATCCTATGTGGAAGCCTATGAGAGTAGATCTGGATAAATATGAATGCAGGCACGGCTTAGGCTACACGAAAATCAAAAGTGAAAAGAAAGGACTTCAAGCTGAAGTACTTTATTTTATCCCGCCTGAAGCAAGAAATGAAATTTGGCATTTGAAGCTGACTAACAATTCAGCCGAAACAAAAAACATCAGGCTTTGGAGCTTTGTTGAATGGTGTCTTTGGGATGCTTACGACGATATGACGAACTTCCAGCGAAACTATTCAACCGGGCAAGTTGAAGTTGAAGGCAGTACTATTTTTCACAAAACAGAGTACCGTGAAAGACGAACCCATTACGCATATTTTTCAACAAACACAGATATAAGCGGATTTGATACGAGCAGGGATTCCTTTGTCGGGTTGCATAACGGTTTGGATTTGCCTCAGGCAATTAAGAAAGGTGAATGTTCCAACAGTATTGCATACGGCTGGCTCCCGGTCGGTGTTCATCAAATTGAAGTTGAATTAAAACCGGGTGAATCAAAAACAATTAATTTTTTGCTGGGCTATGCGGAAAACCCGGAAGATGACAAATTCAACAAAGACGGAACAATTAAAAAAGATGAATTCGTTGAAGTGTTCAAAAAGTATTTTAATGATGAAAGTGTGCTTGAAACTTTCGAACTTCACAAGAATAAATGGAATGAATTGCTGTCCAATTATTCAGTTGAAACGGAAGACCCCATAGTAAACAGGATGGTAAACATCTGGAACCAGTATCAATGCATGGTTACCTTCAATATGTCGCGTTCGGCTTCACTTTATGAGTCCGGTATAGGCCGGGGAATGGGATATCGCGACAGTAACCAGGACGTACTTGGATTCGTTCACATAATTCCGGAAAGAGCACGTCAAAGAATTCTGGATATAGCTTCCACTCAATTATCGGACGGAACATGTTATCACCAGTATCAGCCTTTGACCAAAAAAGGGAATGCGGATATCGGCGGCGGTTTTAACGATGATCCGCTTTGGCTGCTTCTATCAACAGCCGCATATATAAAAGAAACCGGCGACGAAAGTATTCTTTTTGAAAAAATCGGGTTTGCCGATATTGAAGGTTCGAAAGCAACCCTGCTCGATCACTGCCGGATAAGTATTAGATATACGCTTGATAACAGGGGACCTCACGGGCTGCCGTTAATAGGGCACGCCGATTGGAACGACTGCTTGAATCTCAACTGCTTTTCGTCCGAACCGGGCGAAAGCTTTCAATTATCCGGGCACATTGATGATGACAGGGTAGCAGAATCAGTAATGATTGCGGGACTATTCTGCAAAGCATGCGATGAAATGTTGGGTATACTAAATTACATAAATGAAAAGGAAGAAGCTGGCAAATATCTACAATATAAAGAGGATATGAAAAAAGTAATATACGAACACGGGTGGGACGGCGAATGGTTCTTAAGGGCTTACGACGCTTACAGCAAAAAACTCGGCTCAAAGGAAAATGAAGAAGGAAAAATATTTATTGAAAGCCAGGGCTGGTGTATTTTAGGAGGTGCAGGACTGGAAAACGGTTATGCTGAACAAGCCTTAAACAGTGTTAATAAGCATCTGGCAACTCCAAACGGAATTATACTTCAGCAGCCGGCGTTTCAAAATTACAATATTCATTTAGGTGAAGTAAGCTCGTATCCGCCGGGGTATAAAGAAAATGCGGGAATATTTACTCACAATAATACATGGATTCAAATTGCGGAAACAATAATCGGCAGAGGCAACAGGGCAATGGAATATTACAAAGCAATTTGTCCGCCTACTAAAGAAGAACAGGTTGATATCTATAAAGAAGAACCTTATGTTTACAGCCAGATGACTGCAGGTACAGATGCGGCAACAACCGGCGAAGGTAAAAACTCATGGCTTACAGGCACGGCTGCATGGTCGTTTGTTGCAATATCTCAATACATACTCGGCATCCGCCCGGGTTATAAAGGCTTTGTTGTTGATCCGTGCATTCCAAAGGAATGGCAGGGCTTTACTGCAGTTCGTAAATTTAGAGGCGCAGTATATCAAATAAAAGTAAACAACAAAAACGGTGTAAGCAAAGGTGTAAAAAAAGTATTGCTTGACTCTAAAGAAATTGATAAAAACTTTATTCCTTATCAAAATGATGTTAAAGAACATTTAGTTGAAATTGAACTTGGATAAATGCCGAAAGTAAATAAGAAGAAGCGCTGGGTAACAAATTCGAGAAAAACGGCAGACTTAACGAGGCACTAAAGGAATACATGGCGTTGGTAATATCAATTCTCTTCGAGTTGGAGTTTTATGAAAGGGCAGCTACGGTTCTTCTAAAAATAAAAAGATATGATAAAGCTTCTGCATTGTTTCGAAGATCGCTTAATTACAAAGAGAGCAGGTGCGCATATAAATGGATTGGGCAGGTAGCATTAAGGAATAAAGATTTCGACGAAGCTATACTTAATTTGAACAAAGCCGATTTGAACGATGAGCAGGTTTTATTCAATTTAACAAGGTCTTATTTTTTCAACAATCAAATAGATAAGGCCAAAAATTATCATGAAAGATTAAAAAAAATCTCACCCGGATAAAAATACATTTCTTATTTAAACATGTTTTTGAAATAATATTAAATTATTTCTTATTGCAAACCATCCCATTTAGGTTTATTTTGCGGTGTCATGAAAAAAGTTTTTTTCTCTAAATTTAGCGGAACGGGAAATGATTTTATCCTGATTGATAAAAAACTTAATCATGATTTTGTTCTTAAAAATTTTGATATTGTTTCTTATTGCAGGAGAAGAACCGGTATTGGAGCCGACGGAGTTTTAATAATCGACGATCATGAAAAGTATGATTTTGAACTTGAGTATTATAATTCCGACGGATCAACAGGGATGCTTTGCGGAAACGGTGCGCGATGTGCCGTTTATTATGTGTGGCAGTCCAATAGACTGAAAAACAATTTTGCAGCTTTTATCAACAATGGAGTTGAATATTCCGGCGAAGTGATTGGCGATAATCTGGTAAAATTAGATTTAATGCCGCCGGAAAAGTTGAACTTAGACTTAGAGGTGAAAGCATACAATCAGCTAATTAACGCATCATTTGTTCATACAGGATCGCCCTACATTATTATAGAAAGCAAGGACATACTTGCCGATCCGCGAAAAAAGGATTCTTCATATACCGGTGTTAATGAAGTACCCCTGGAGATTATCGGCAGTGAAATCAGGTGGTTAAAAGAATTTCAGCCTGAGGGTACTAATGTATGCATTATTGATCTACCGGGAAAAGGTGTGCATATCCGTTCTTTTGAAAAAGGAGTTGAAGGGGAAACACTGTCATGCGGAACCGGCGCAGTTGCCGCTGCGGTAATCGCTTCATGTAAAGATAAACTTAAACCTCCTGTTGAGGTTTACACAAAAAGGGGTGACGTATTGAAAATAGATTTTAAGCACATTAACAATAAAATAGACAACATAACTCTTACCGGCAAAGTAAGAGAAATTTTTAGTGGAAAAGTTTTAATTTGAAATTGAAAAAAGGAAAACTGAAAAATGGGTAAAGTCATATTCGCTATTAAATATTCTGTAATTCCGGAGAGAAGAGAAGAATATCTTGACGTAATCAGAGAATTAAAAAATTTGGTAAAAGCCGAAGGACTTGAGAACTATTCTATTTACGAAACAAAGAAAGATAAGAACAGCTTTGAAGAAATTTACATTTTTGAAAGCAAAGAAGCTTACGAAGAGTTTGATGATGAGCAGGACGAAAGAGTAGATATTTTGATGACTAAATTATCCGACATGATTAAGCAGCAGACAACCAATTATTCAACTTTATTTGAAGTGGAAAATTAAAAAATTTTATACCTTTACATACCTTTTTATGCTTCAATGATTAAGGATCAGCAAAATGTATGAATATGTGGGAGCTTTCCATATACATTCTGAATTTTCAGACGGCTCCGGTACTGTTGAAGATATATGCGGTTTTGCAGACGAAGTAGGACTGGACTATATAGTTTTAACAGACCACAATACTCTCAGGGCCAAGAAAGAAGGGTATGAAAAATGGTACGGCAACACACTGCTTATTGTAGGCTGCGAAATAAACGATAAAGAAAACAAAAATCATCTCCTGGCAATTGGAATTGATGAAGCATTTTCTACCCGTTTGCCTGCTAAGGAATATACAAAAAAAGTAAAAGATTCCGGCGGCATGGGAATTATAGCGCACCCCCATGAAAAAAGATCCTCGATGAAGGAACACCCGCCTTTCCCGTGGCTTGAGTGGGA
The DNA here is from genome assembly GCA_050117315.1 of Ignavibacteria bacterium. GTDB lineage: Bacteria > Bacteroidota > Ignavibacteria > Ignavibacteriales > Melioribacteraceae > JANQIV01. Next base: position 40,634 of record JASFMY010000014.1, on the reverse strand, counting down.
CTCGGAAGATTTTGACGGCATAGAAATCTGGAACCATATGTCCGAATGGATGGAAGGCTTAACCGAAGATAATAAATATAATTATTTTGTTCACCCGCTCCGTTCAATTGTTGCACCACCTAAAGAAACCCTGGATAAATGGGATGAAATAAACCTCAGAAGGAAACTTGTAGGAATCGGCGGAATAGACGCTCATGCACATAAAATTAATCTGTTGGGCTTTTTTGAAGTAGAAGTCTTCCCTTATAAAGTTTTGTATAAATCAGTAAGAACACACATCTTAACAGATCACAAAATTGAAAAAAGCGATGACCTCGGAGCAGTTAAAAATGCGCAGAACCTGCTGCTAGATTCTCTTAAAAAAGGACAATGTTTTGTCTCAAACTATTATTACGGGGATGCCAAGGGATTCAGGTTTTTTGCCGAATGCGAAGGTAGAATTTATCAAATGGGTGATACCTTTGATCTCTGCAAAGATTCAAGGCTGCGTGTGTTGCTGCCCAATATAACCGGAACAATAAAACTGCTAAGGAACGGGGTTGTTATTGACGAAGTTGAAAACATTGATGCCGAGTTCATCATAAAACGTCCCGGCGCTTACAGGGTGGAAGTTTACATTGAAAACAAGGCCTGGATTTTTTCAAATCATGTTAGGATTGGTTTATAAATTTTATTATTTTCACTGTTCTCAAAATTTGCAATTATTTTTTTAGGGAGTTTAAGTTGTTAGCAAAGAAGAAAAAAATATCAAAAAAGGAAATCCAAGAAGATAAACTTGTAACCTCTTATTATAAGTTTCTGGATTTCTATAATGAATATCAGACAAAGATACTTTCCGGATTAGCAATAGTTGCAGTAATAGTTGTTGGGAGTGTGATATATATTAATAATTTAGAAGAACAAAACCAGCAGGCAAACGCCGAAATTTCCAGGGTAATCAAATTTTATGAAGAAAAAAAATTCCAGGAAGCTATTGACGGAGTTCCCGGCACTAACATGACCGGATTCCTTAACGTTGTTGACAAATACGGTGGAACCGAACAAGGCGAAACAGCTAAAATCTTTTTGGCAAACAGCTATTACTTTCTCGGAAAAATAGATGACGCAAAAAAATACTACGATGACTATTCCGGCAGCAGCAATATCTATAAAGCCTCTGCATTGGCCGGTTTAGCCGGCTGTTACGAAGCCGAAGATAATTTTGAAAAAGCTGCATCGTTATTTGGAGATGCTGCAAAAGTAGACAAAAATAACGTATCCAACCCTAATTACTTATTAAACGCCGGAATTAATTATTCCAAAGCTGGGAAAAAAGATAAGGCCAAAGAGTTATTTGAAGTTATTAAAAGTGAATACAAAACTTCTACCGAGGCAAATCAGGTTAATAGGTATCTTGAAAAACTAAAACTTGGGTAGGGCATATTAACGATGTTACATCCGGTACGCGGGATTGAAGTATCTAATTTTTCTAAAATTCAAATTTTTCAACATCTGCGGTTGCGGGTAATATATATAACATGATGAAAAATTCGTGAATTTAAAATAATTTTGCTTTTAGTGTTAACCCTATTTATATTAAATAAATATAGAAGGAAAAGATGGCTGATACATCAGATTTCAGAAACGGATTAATCATAAAATTTAAAGGCGGCCTGTACTCAATTGTTGAATTTCAGCACGTAAAACCGGGTAAAGGCGGTGCGTTTGTTAGAACAAAACTCAAAAACCTTCAAAACGGTAAAGTCCTTGATAATACCTTCCGTTCGGGTGAATCGGTTGATGTTGTTAGAGTAGAAAGAAAAAAATACCAGTACCTATACAGGGAAGCCGGTGGTTTGGTATTAATGGATAACGAAACCTACGAACAGTTAACTGTTCCGGATGAAATGTTTGGCGATGGAACAAAGTTCTTAAAAGAAGGTGAAGATATTGAAATTCTGCATGACGACAGTGACCAGATTGTAACAGTTGAAATACCGATTTTTGTTGAGCTTGCAGTTACTGCAACCGAGCCCGGCTTTAAAGGCGATACGGCTACAAACGTTATGAAACCTGCTACGCTTGAAACAGGGGCGGAAATTCAAGTGCCTTTATTTGTTAATGAGGGGGACTTGCTTAAAGTTGACACCCGTAAAGGGGAATATGCAGAAAGATTAAAATCAAATTAAAGACTATGGACCTAAACTTAATTAAGAAGCTAATAAAGATCGTTGAGAACAGCGACATTTCCGATTTTGCCGTTGAAGAAGGCGATCTAAAAATAAGCATTTCAAAAAATACTGTAAACCATAATACAGTAACGGCTCCTCAGCCTCAAGTCATTCAATCTGTTCCACAGCAGCAAGCTACAAGCGCGGCGGCTATAGAAACAGAGACTAAGGAAGAATCAAAAGAAGAAAAAACTTCAGCCGAAAATTTACATGAAGTTAAATCGCCTATAGTTGGTACTTTTTACAGGGCGCCTGCACCAGATGCAGACCCTTATGTAAAAGTCGGCGACCATGTAAGTGAAGGCACGGTTTTATGCATTGTTGAAGCAATGAAACTAATGAATGAAATTGAAAGCGACATGGGCGGAAGGATCGTCAAAATTCTGGTTGAAAATGCTACTCCGGTTGAATATAACCAGCCCCTGTTTCTAATTGAAAAAAGTTAATCCCTTTTACTGAGGTTTAATATTGTTCAAAAAAATTCTCATAGCTAATCGCGGTGAAATTGCTTTAAGAGTTATTAGAACTTGCAAAGAACTTGGCATTCCAACAGTTGCTGTTTATTCCGAAGCCGATAGAGATTCACTGCATGTAATATTTGCCGATGAGGCCGTCTGTATTGGACCTGCAAACAGCAGGGAAAGTTATCTCAAAATCCCAAGCATTATGTCCGCAGCTCAAATTACCGGTGCTGATGCAATTCATCCGGGATACGGATTCCTTTCGGAAAACCCGAATTTCTCTGAAATATGTAAAGAATCAAACATAAAATTTATTGGCCCGTCTGCCAAAATGATTAACAAAATGGGTGATAAAGCCCTTGCAAAAGAAACAATGAAAGCTTGCGGCGTACCCGTTGTTCCGGGAAGCGACGGCGTTGTTAAAGATGTAAGCACTGCAAAAAAAGTTGCTGATGAAATAGGTTACCCGGTTATGCTCAAAGCAAAATCCGGCGGTGGCGGTAAAGGAATGAGAATTGTCTTTTGTGAAAAAGAACTTGAAAAAGCATTTCAAATTGCAAGCTCTGAAGCCGAAGCATCGTTCAACGATGCCGGGTTGTACCTCGAAAAATTTATTGAAAATCCTAGGCATGTTGAAATACAGGTCGTCGGTGATCAAAAAGGTAACGTTTATTCATACGGCGAAAGAGACTGCTCTATTCAAAGACGCCATCAAAAATTAATTGAAGAAGCGCCTTCGCCTATTATCTCCGAAGAAGTTAGGAATCAGATGAGTGAAGCCTCCGTACTCGGAGCGTCTTCAATAAACTATGAAGGAGCCGGTACGGTTGAATTCCTTGTTGATAAAAATCAAGATTTCTATTTCATAGAAATGAACACAAGAATTCAAGTTGAACATCCGGTTACAGAATCTGTACAAGGGCTTGACTTAATTAAACAGCAGATACTTGTTGCAGCAGGCAATGAAGTTGAAAACCTGCCGCGGAAACCTAACGGGCATAGTTTTGAATTTAGAATTAATGCGGAAGACCCTGAAAAAGATTTCAGGCCATCTCCCGGCATGCTGGAATACCTGCACTTCCCCGGCGGATTCGGAATAAGAATTGATTCACATGTTTACAACGATTATTCAATATCCCCTTTTTATGATTCCTTGATTGCTAAAATGATTGTATGGGGCACCGACAGGGAGCACGCTATTATCAGGGCCAAAAGGGCTTTTGAAGAATTTACCATTGAAGGAGTTAAAACAACACTTCCGTTTCATAAAATGGTTTTGGATAACGAGAAATTTAAGAATTCTGATTACGATACATCATTTATAGATCAATTACTAAATAACAAATAAAAAATTGAGGTAGTTATGAATATACCTGCTGAACTAAAATATACAAGCGATCATGAATGGATGAAAGTTGAAGGCAATGTTGGAACTATCGGAATTACCGATTACGCACAGGGGGAATTAGGCGATATAGTATTTGTAGATATAGAGGCAGACCTGGAAACAATTGAAAAAGGCGAATCATTCGGAACAATAGAAGCAGTTAAAACCGTTAGTGATTTATTCGCACCATGCAGCGGAAAAGTTATTGAAATTAATGCAAGCCTGGAAGACGAACCGCAGTCAATAAACGAAGACCCGTACAACAAAGGCTGGCTTATAAAAGTTGAAATTACAGACGTTGCAGATTTAGACGGTTTGATGGATGCAGACGCTTATAAAGATTCAATCAACGGGTAAAATTAGGTTTTGAATTTTTTGAAAAGGCTGTGTAAAAAGCTTTTCTAACATCACGAGCAAAAAGAAGTGACCTTCCTTGCAATGACGTTTATATTACTTTTAACACAGCCTCTTCTTCTTTTAAAAAAGAAGGATTTATAAATGGAACACAGTGAAAATATTTTGATACTGGATTTTGGTTCCCAGTTTACGCAGTTGATAGCTCGCAGAATTAGGGAAAGCAATGTTTATTCGGAAATCCATCCTCACAGCTTTTCCATGGACCAAATAAAAAAACTAAAGCCAAAGGGAATAATACTTTCCGGCGGACCCATGAGTATTTATGACGAAGACTCGCCTAAAATTTCGGGTGAAATATTTTCGTTAAACGTTCCTGTGCTTGGAATTTGTTACGGGCTCCAGATTGTATCCGATGCATTTAACGGTAAAGTTGTCCCGGCGGATAAAAGAGAATACGGCAAAGCTCATCTCAAAATTAAAAACGAATCAAAATTGTTGAAGGGAGTAAAAGATAATTCAGTTGTCTGGATGAGCCACGGTGATTATATAAAAGATTTCCCGGAAAACTTTAAAGTTGACGCAGAATCCGGTAACTCGCCCAACTGTGTTATTTCAAACGAAGAGAAAAATATTTACGGTGTACAGTTCCATCCCGAGGTGGCGCATACGGTAGAAGGTAAAAAAATATTAAGCAACTTTATTTTTGGTATATGCAATTGCAAAGGGGATTGGACGCCGCAGAATTTCATAAAGCAGAGCACTGATGAAATAAAGAGCAAAGTAGGATCAAATAAAGTAATATGCGCATTAAGCGGCGGGGTAGACTCATCTGTTGCGGTAATTTTGATGCACAAAGCAATCGGCGATCAGTTGATATGTGTACACGTTGATACCGGCTTAATGAGAAAAAACGAAAGCGCAAACATCATCAAAATGTTCATGGATAAATATCATATTGATATTATTCATGTTAATGCCGAAGATAAATTTTTGGGCAGACTAAAAGACGTATTTGATCCCGAAAAGAAAAGAAAAATTATAGGCAATACATTTATTGAAGTGTTTGAAGAAGAAGCAAAAAACTTTGAAGGAATAGAATACTTAATACAGGGTACGCTTTACCCTGACGTGATAGAATCGGTTTCGGTAAAAGGCAAATCCGTAACAATAAAAACGCACCACAACGTCGGCGGACTGCCGGAAAAAATGAACCTGAAATTAATTGAACCTTTCCGCGAACTATTTAAAGACGAAGTCCGTGCAATTGGCTGTGAACTTGAAATACCCGAAGAATTTATTGAACGTCATCCTTTTCCGGGGCCCGGACTTGCGGTTAGAATTTTAAGCGACATTACAAAAGATAAAGTTGCACTGCTGCAGGAAGCAGACCAGATTTATATTGACGAAATTAAAGCAGCCGGAATCTACAACGAAATATGGCAGGCATTTGCAGTATTTCTGCCCGTTCAGTCTGTAGGAGTTATGGGAGATGCACGTACTTACGAAAATGTAATTGCATTAAGAGCCGTAACGTCAACAGACGGGATGACGGCAGACTGGTACAAGTTCCCCTACGAAGTACTAGAAAAGGCATCCAACAAAATTATACAAAATGTGCAGGGCGTTAACAGGGTAGTCTACGACGTAAGCTCCAAACCTCCGTCTACCATAGAATGGGAGTAATTGCAAAGTAGTAAGGTAAAATATAAGAAGTGAAATTAAATTATCCTCCGAGGTTCGAAGAACGTAGGAGGAAAACCGCCTTCTACAATTGAGTGGGAATGATTTCATAAATCTTGTGTTGTAACATAGAACTTGACATGTAAGTATATATATTTTTTTTACTGAAAATTTAATCTGGATTGGGGTGTCCCCGGTCGGTATTAAGCCAAGATTCTGTTCTTGGCTGTTTACTTTTATGGAAAAATTTTTAACCCGTACCTCCTTCTGTTCTTAGTATAAAACTTACTTGATAAAATATCAAAAGCGGGGTTAGCTCTTTGGGGGGCCATTACATACCTTGCAATTGGATACATCGTCCAAATAGAAAATAGCCCTTTCAATTATGAAGGATAAAGAAATTTCATAGACATCATTCGATAAACGTCCGTATCTTTTTATGTATTTGAAGCGTCCTGAAAAAGGTTGACAGATTTATTGGGTATTTTGTTAAATAAATATTAGTCATTCTTATAGTTTTATTCTATATCCGTTTTAACTCTCCTTTGAGATGATATGCTTTCGATGGTGTCAGTATTTCGATACTTCGATCCCAGCAATTCAGATCGAAAAATAAAAACAAAAAGACAATGACTTAGAGGAATAAATAAAAATATTTTTCGGGATATATTAAGAAAGGGGAAAAAAGGAAATAGAGATTTATATTAGTTTTGTCAAAAAAAATATAAGGAGGTAGATGCCGGACTCTATTTCCTTACAAGATGAATAGACAAAAAACAAGAAAGTTCAAAAAAGCTATAGCAGAAATAGTTCATCAGATACCTAAAATAATAAAACATTTTTTCCCTGCGTTCAAGAAGGGGCTATCTAAAATAGATGATATTAGGAAACGCTCGCATTATGAAATATCGGAGATAATTATGGGAGCAATAAGTATCTTCCTATTTAAGGAAGGCTCACGCAACACATTAAACAACGATAGAGAGAACGATGAATTTGTAAGAAAACATGAAATATTGGGGATGAAATTGCCGCACATGGATACGGTAGATGATTTATTCCGAGTAATATCGCCGGGGAAGAATTGGAAAAACTTTAAGAATGGCATGATAGAAAACCTAATAGAGAATGAGGGATTTAATGAACAAAAGAATGGGAGCTATGAGCTTGGGCACGAATACTCGGAAGTAAGTTTAACAGCAGCTAAGAACTATTACCAGTCTTTATAAATAGCCAGTATAATAAATCAATTATTGATATTTGGAAAGAAACTCAATAAGTATAAACTTACAATTAAACATATTTCGAAACAGTTGAAAGCCTATTTGCATTACGGTGAAATTGATGCAGATTTTATTGCCGGTCTAATCAGTAGTAGAATCCAGATTAGATTAGAATAATGAGAAGATAGTATTATCAGATAAATCAAAAAGGGACTAACCCCGAAATTGAAAATCATTAGAGGTATAAAGAAAAAATGAAAACATAATAGGGAATGACAAAAATTAAACTTGAACTTGTTTGATTGAGGGGGGAGAAACTATATCTTAACGTATTTTTTTCTCCCTCATCTCAATTTTTTATTTTCTCCCTGAATCGCTGTGAATGTGACAGAGAGTTGCGACCTCTATACTTGCGGCATTTGACTCAAGCTTGGTTTCGAAATTATAAGAGTTAGCAGATAAGTTGGAAGTTTGACAAAAAAAAGTCTGGCTGTAAATAAAAAGCAATACTAAAACAGTAATAAAGTTTTTCATATTAGAGCTCCCCTAATTTATGAGATATAGTAAGCTTATGATAATTTAGCAGCTCAACAATGTTGCCGGTAAACAAACATAGCGAATGGCTGGAGCAATGGTTCCCATTTTCTGCTTAAAATCCACTGCGATTAACTGAACAAAAAACCGGCGTATCCAATCCACTAAGAATAACTGATCACAACATAATGTCGGATTCCCCACTCTGGATTTGTCCGTTTCCGGGGGATAAAAGATGTTATATAAACGATTATCGGCAACTCAACAATTCCAATGAAATAAATTTTAAAAAAAGTAGTGTTAACTTTATGATAAATACTATATCCCGAACGCGCTTATAAAAATCACACCGGTTGATTTGCTGCACAGTAGTATATTATTCAATATCAATGAACTGTATTCTATTTTCTAAAAAAAATGGTATTACCAGTTCCTTTTTTCCATTGTTATAATAAATATCTGCAGGGCCATAAAGATCGGTTAGTATTGCCAAAGGCTCTTCTTTGAATGAGTTATCATATTTAATAATTGTCCCTTGATTTTTAAAACCAACATTAAAACTCCCCGGCCCAAATGATGATATATAACAATTTCCTAATTCATCTAATGTTATTCCATCAAGATTATCATATGGAGGAGTTATTAACGGCTTTATCGTTGATTCTTTTATATTGATCTCATCAATTCTTGATTCTTCCCTGAAATAACACACTAACAACCTGTTATTAAATTTATCATAAATAATACCATTAGGGGAATCCATCAATGTTTCTACCAGCAATTGATATGTTTTATTTACCCTATCAATTTGATATACTGCCTTTAAGCCGCTATCAGTAACATATAAAGACCCGCTATCATCGAATGTTATATCATTTAGAAACAAAGCCTCATTTATTTGGATTTCTAGGACGGGTGCTCCACTATCGATCTTAAATCCACTAACCTTTTTAGGATTTTCCACGACGTATAATATGCTGTCACAAATAACCATCCCACACGGTTTTGATATTCCCTCTTTAAATATAGATTTCATTCCCGATGAATCGATCTCAATAATATTGCCACCTGAAAAATTCGATACGAAATAACTACTTGACTCCGAATGAAAAGCGGCACTTTCAGGGTTATTAAAAAATTGCTGGGAATAAACTAAATTATACACGAGTATGATTACTAAAGTAAAAATTCTTGTAAGTAACATTTCCGGCTCCATATTTATTTGATGTAAATTTGATTACCTACATTTTATATTGCTAACAATGTTTTCCTTACCTGATAAAGCGACCATATCACAAAATGGTACCGACGAGACAATACCGAATAGAAGCTATTCTTACAGGGTCTATGTTCATCATTTGGGTTATCCTCAAACTCTAGTGTAAAAGCAGGCAAATAGACTTTGGGAAGCATTATATTTCTTTACAATTTCTATAACCGGTATTTAACCTCATTTGAAATTATATATCAATTTAAATTTTAGGAAATTTTATTGCAATTCATTTTTTATTAGTAGAAATCAACCCCTTTTATTTATGCTAACTCTGCCATTGTTGTGAGCTTAAGCTTGTCATATACCAGAACCGCAATAAAAATTGTGTAGTACTGTTTAAAGCAATAAAAGAATATTTAATAAACTCAAGGATAGAATTTATATTTTTGCCGCCCTATTCACCAAATCTAAATCTCATTGAAAGGTTATGGAAACTGATGCGTAAAAAAGTGATAAACAATAGGTATTATGAAAGATTTAAGGATTTTAGAGATGCTGTATTAGGATTTTTTGAAAATGCAGAGAATATGAAAGATGAATTAGAAAAATTTATTGGGACTCAACTTCATCTTTTGAAGCCTGCTTAATTTCCCTAAAACCAATTTGCAACAAGTATAAACATATAGATATTATGAAAGATTTAAGGATTTTAGAGATGCTGTGTTGGGATTTTTTGAAAATGCAGAGAATATGAAAAAGCAATTATGGCAAAGCCATGCCTGTGGCAGAACGTTTTATCGGAAACAAACTACATCTTTTAGTTTCCTACTAATTCCCCAAAATTCATTTCGGGTCGTGTATATATCCGGGTTTCATAAATTATGAGGCAACGTATGGTTTTTAATTCCCTTCGGTTACATTTTTGTCATGCAAACGTATATTAACAATTTCTTAATATGATATTGCATTTTTTTAATGTCTCTCTTAATTTAATTTATTCTTATAATAGGAGTTTCCCATGTCAATACTTTATGATTTTCAAACTATACCTGAGGTTTATGAATTCCTAACGACTTCTTATAAGAGAAAGAATGAAAAACCGGTATTTAAACAAAAGATTGACGGTAAATACTGCGATATTAGTTACAATGAATTTAGAGACAAGACAAAATATTTTGCGTTGGGATTAGCAAGTATAGGTATTAAAAGAGGTGCTAAAGTTGCCCTTATTTCGGAAAACCGTCCTGAGTGGGTATATACAGATTATGCCGTACTCAGCCTTGGTGCAGTAGATGTTCCACTTTATCCAATTTTAACTGCCGATACTATAGAATTTATTATGAATAACTCTGGAGCAACTGCAATAGTTGTATCCAACAAGTTCCAGATGAACAAAGTATTAAAAGTCTGGAGCAACTGTAAACTGCTTAAACATATTATCGTTATGAATAATATTGAAGAAAACGATAATCCCGGTGTTTTAACTATGTCGCAAGTAATTGAAAAAGGGAAAACATTTGGCGAATCGCATCCAAACTATTTGGAAGAGAACATAAAGCTGAATAAGAAAGACGACATTTGTACCATAATTTATACTTCCGGTACTACGGGCGAACCCAAGGGTGTAATGTTAACGCATGACAATATTTTATCTAATGTAAAAGGAGCACATAAAGCTTTTGATATCTCTGACAAGGACACATTTTTGAGCTTTCTTCCAACATGCCATATTTATGAAAGAATGTCCGGTTATTATGCGGCAATGGCAAGCGGTGCAACCATTGCTTATGCGGAAAGTATTGAAAAAGTAGCTTTTAACCTTGTTGAAATTAAACCCACAATTATGACAGCCGTTCCGAGATTGTTTGAAAGAATGTATAATAAAATTATCAAAAATATAGAAATCCAGTCTCCTGCAAAACAAAAGTTATTTGGCTGGGCGGTTGAAGTAGGAAAAAAATACCAGCTTGCAAAAAAATCCGGGACCTATATCCCGATAGGATTAACTGCAAAGCAGAAATTGGCCGATAAATTGGTACTCGGTAAAATAAGAGCAAGAACCGGCGGTAAGCTTAGATTTTTTATTTCCGGCGGGGCAGCACTTGCAAGGGAATTAGCCGTATTTTTTGAAGCAACAGGTATATTAGTTATTGAAGGTTACGGGTTGACGGAATCATCGCCGATTATTGCAGTTAACAGACCCAATGATTATAAATTCGGAACCGTGGGTAAAGTGCTTCCCGGTGTTGAAGTGAAAATTGCAAAGGATGGAGAAATATTAGCTTGCGGTCCAGGAATTATGCAGGGATATCATAATAATAAAAGAGAAACAGAAGCAGTACTGGTAGACGGCTGGTTGCACACAGGCGATATTGGTGTTTTTGATGCAGAGGGATTTTTGATTATTACCGATCGCAAAAAGCATCTTTTCAAAACTTCAGGCGGCAAATATGTAGCCCCGCAGCCCATCGAAAATATGTTTCTAACAAACAGATACATTGAACAGTTTGTTTTAATTGGTGATAAAAGAATGTTTATAACAGCTCTTATTGTACCCGATTTTGAAGCACTAAAGGAATACGCTGATGCAAACAGAATTCAATATGAAGATGAAAAAAACTTGGTGAAAATGAAGCAGATAAACGAGTTGCTGGACAAAGAATTTGCTAATATTCAAAGGAATCTTTCCGCATTTGAAAGAGTCCGTAAATTTACTCTGCTGGATAAACCTTTTACAATTGAGGACGGGGAACTAACACCTAAATTAAGCGTAAAGAGAAAAGTAATAGAAGAACGATACAAAGACTTAATTGAAGACATGTATCAATCTTTGGGCTCGTAATTGATCTAAATTTATGTTATCTTTACAAATATCTTCATGCTGAGTTTTGCAAATAATTTTTAAGGTTCACATTTTAGAATAAATACTGGATTAAGTAAAGTATAAATAGTATTTGATTGAGAAATTGTCGTTTGATATTCTGAGAATTTAAAAAGAAATTCTTTTTCTAATCATAAATGTTTTTCGTGTTAAGCTTTAGATAAGCGGACATTGATTTAAAAAAATAAAAATTTTCTCATCGGCAATTAAACAACAACCCTAAAAATATACTTTGCTTCAACAAGGTTATCTATTATCATATATAATATAAAATAAACGGAGAGGTTCTAATGTTAAACGATCTATTCTGGATAGTCCCTATCGCATCAATACTTGCATTAGCCTTTGCTTTCGTATTTTTTAAATCTCTTATGAAGGAAAGTGAGGGCACGGACGTAATGGTTAAAATTGCTGCTCATGTTAGAGAAGGCGCAATGGCTTATCTCAAACAGCAATACAAAGTCGTCGGAATATTTTTTGTGGTAATGACTATCATCTTTTCAATTATGGCTTATGGATTAAACGTTCAAAATCCATGGGTACCATTTGCTTTTCTAACCGGCGGATTCTTTTCAGGTTTAGCCGGATTCTTTGGCATGAAAACGGCTACTTATGCTTCTGCCCGTACAGCTAATGCAGCAAGAAAATCCCTCAACAGCGGACTTCAGGTTGCTTTTAGAAGCGGTGCGGTTATGGGGTTAGTAGTTGTAGGTTTAGCTTTGCTGGATATTTCATTATGGTTTTTGATCCTGAATGAATTTTATCCTGCTTCGTTAACCGATGGTCACAACTTAATGATAATTACGACAACAATGTTAACGTTTGGAATGGGGGCTTCAGCTCAAGCATTATTCGCAAGAGTTGGGGGTGGTATTTTTACAAAAGCTGCAGATGTTGGCGCTGATCTGGTAGGTAAAGTAGAAGCCGGAATTCCGGAAGATGATCCCCGCAACCCGGCTACAATAGCAGATAACGTTGGTGATAACGTTGGTGATGTTGCAGGAATGGGTGCCGACTTATACGAATCTTATGCAGGCTCAATTTTGGCAACTGCAGCGCTTGGAGCCTCTGCATTTATGAATGCAGGAGTTATGCAATTTAAAGCCGTTATTGCTCCTATGCTTGTAGCTGCTGTAGGAATTGTTCTATCAATTATAGGAATCTATTTAGTTAAGACCAAAGAAGGTGCAACTCAAAAAGATTTATTAAACTCATTGTCTAGAGGAGTAAATATAAGTTCAGTGCTAATTGTTGTTTGTTCACTAGGTGTTGTTTATTTATTGGACTTAACAAATTATTGGGGAATATGGGGTGCAATCGTTGTCGGATTGATTACTGGTATTGTTATAGGAAAAGCTACGGAATATTATACTTCTCATTCTTACAAACCAACACAAAGTATTGCAGAGAACGGTAAAACAGGCCCGGCAACTGTTATCATTGCAGGACTTGGAGTAGGAATGTTATCAACTGCGATTCCTGTTGTAGCTGTTGTTGTGGGTATAGCATTTGCATATTTATTTGCGTCTGGGTTTGATTTTGCCAATATCGGCATGGGACTTTACGGAATAGGTATTGCCGCTGTAGGTATGCTTTCAACATTAGGCATAACTTTGGCTACCGATGCCTACGGTCCTATTGCAGATAACGCAGGCGGTAACGCTGAAATGAGCGGTTTGGACCCTGAAGTTAGAAACCGTACAGATGCATTGGATGCATTGGGCAATACTACTGCAGCAACAGGGAAAGGTTTTGCTATTGGTTCTGCAGCATTAACAGCGTTGGCTTTATTAGCCTCTTATATTGAAGAACTAAAAATAGGTATGTTAAGAATCGGTCAGGAAGTAATGAAGATTGGAGAAAATATTGTCATTAATACTTCCGAAGCTACCCTAAATGATTTTATGAATTATTATAATGTGAATTTGATGAATCCGAAAGTTTTAATCGGGATATTCATCGGCTCGATGATGGCATTTATGTTTTGCGGCTTAACAATGCAGGCAGTAGGCCGAGCTGCGGCTAAAATGGTTGAAGAAGTTAGAAGACAGTTCAGAGAAATTAAAGGAATACTTGAAGGCAAAGCAGAACCTGATTATGCAAACTGTGTTGCAATTTCGACTCAAGGCGCACAGGTTGAAATGGTACTGCCTTCCTTACTGGCTATCATCGTTCCTATAATTGTTGGAATTATTTTCGGTGTTCCTGGAGTTATGGGCTTATTGGTAGGCGGTTTGGGAGCAGGATTTGTTCTTGCAATTTTTATGGCTAATTCAGGCGGCGCTTGGGATAATGCTAAAAAATACGTTGAAGAAGGTCACCTTGGCGGCAAAGGTTCAGATGTTCACAAAGCCACTGTAATTGGCGATACTGTCGGCGATCCCTTCAAAGATACATCGGGTCCGAGTCTTAACATTTTAATAAAATTAATGAGCATGGTAGCGATCGTAATGTCGGGTGCTACTGTCGCATTTAGTTTATTATAACCGTTTCACCACGAGGCACAGTAACACAAAGCTTTTTTACTTTGTGTGTTCTGTGTCTCTTTGGTGAGTTTTTTTTAACAAAACACCCCCAGTGTTTTTTTATTTCAGAAAATATAATCCTATTTTTACTATATTTATAACTTGTTTAAATTAGAACTGGTATTAGGTATTGATTGTGAGTCAAGAGAAATTAATTGTAACATCAGCTTTACCATATGCAAACGGTAATATACACCTAGGTCATTTAAGCGGTGCATACCTGCCGGGGGATATTTATGTGCGATATAAAAGATTAACAGGCGCAGATATTCAATACATTTGCGGTTCCGATGAACACGGTGTCCCGATTACAATAAGTGCAGACAAAGAAAAAGTTACGCCCAAAGAAATTATTGACCGTTTCCACTATATTAATAAAGAAACCTTTGAAAAGTTTGGAATGTCGTTCGATATTTATTCACGGACAAGCCTGCCGATTCACCATGAAACGGCAAAAGAATTCTTAAAGTGCTTTTATGACAACGGATTGCTAAAGGAGAAAAAATCTAAGCAATATTATGATAAAAAAGCAAAGATGTTTCTACCGGACAGATATGTGGAAGGTACTTGTCCCAATTGCGGATTCGAAGAAGCAAGAAGCGATGAATGCGAAAATTGCGGCACTCTTTATGACCCCTCCGAACTAAGAAATCCGAAAAGTAAAATTTCGGGTGAAGAACCTGTGTTAAAAGAAACTTCCCATTTATATTTTCCGCTAGGTAAATTCCAGGAAAGACTTGAAAAATATGTAGACCAAATGAACGCACAGTATGGCTGGAAAGAAAATATTTTGCAGTACTGTAAAAGCTGGTTTAACGATGGTCTAAAAGACAGGGCTATTACCCGCGATTTAGACTGGGGAGTGAGTGTCCCTGTTGAAGGATTTGAAAATAAAGTTATCTACGTTTGGTTTGAAGCTGTTCTCGGGTATATTTCAGCAACAAAAGAATTATCAGAAAAAAAGAATGCCCCTGATCTCTGGAAAAAATACTGGCAGGATGTAACTACAAAATATGTTGCATTTATCGGGAAAGACAATGTTGTATTCCATACTATTATTTTCCCCGCAATTCTTATGGCATGGAACGATTTTAACAATACAAAATATCTGCTCCCGCAGAATGTGCCTGCAAATGAGTTCCTAAATTTTGAAGGAAAGAAATTCTCCAAGTCAAGGGGATGGGGAATCGACGGAATAGACTTTTTAAAATTATTTCCTGCGGACCCGTTGCGTTATACTTTGGCAGCAAATTTACCTGAAAATAAAGACACAGACTTTTACTGGAAAGAATTTCAAAGCAGGAACAACAATGAACTTGCCGATATTCTCGGAAACTTTTTAAACCGAACATTTATTTTTGCTCATAAACATTTTGAAGCCAAAGTGCCGTCATGCGGAAAACTTGATGAAATTGACAACGGACAATTTAAAGCCTTAAAAGAATTTCCGGTGAAAATCGGCAGTTACTTAGATAAATACAAAATCAAAGATGCCGTTCTTGAAATGATGAATCTTGCAAGGGCAGGCAACAAATATTTTAACGACTCGCAGCCCTGGGTTACGATAAAAAACAATAAAGAACAGTGCGGCACAACAATTAACATTTGTCTTCAGACTATTTTCACTTTGGCTGAAGTGTTTGAACCGGTTATCCCTTTTACCTCAAAAAGAATATTTAATATGCTAAATGCCCAACAGGTAAAATGGGATTACGCAGGTGATAGTAATCTGCCTGACGGACACCAATTAAATAAGGCGGAAATACTTTTTTCGAAAATTGAAGATGACATAATAGAAAAGCAAATAAATAAATTGGGAGTTCTGGAAGAACAACCGGAAACCAAAGAAGAAGTAAAACTGATTTCATACGAAGATTTTACAAAAGTCCAGTTAAGGGTAGCTGAAATAATTGATGCTGAGAATATACCTAAAAGTAATAAACTCTTAAAATTGCAGGTAAAAATCGGTGATGAAAAAAGACAGGTTGTTGCCGGAATTGCGAAAAGTTATAAACCTGAAGAAATAATTGGAAAAAAAATTATTATAGTATTTAATTTGAAACCGGTAAAATTATTTGGTGTAGAATCGCAGGGAATGCTACTCGCTGTAGAAGACGACAGCGGGAATCTTAATGTTTTGGAGATTGCCGGAAATGTGAAGTCTGGAACGAGTGTAAAATAATTTTGGAAATTTTGGCTTGAAAGTAAAAGCTCCCAAAAACCGTACTTTGGAGATCTCTGAGCAGGAAATTGAAAATTACTCAAAACTGGTGTTGAACTTGACATCCAAAGTAAGAGTAAAAGATATTAAAAATAAGATAATAAACCAGGACCTTTTTGAAGCGGTAGATTTTTTACCGAGAAGATTTGTTGATCTGTTGTTTATTGATCCGCCTTATAATTTGAGTAAATCTTTTAATTCGAATTCTTTTAAAGAAAAATCGATTGAAGAATATTCAAAGTGGATTGAATCATTTGTAATAAAGTTAAAGAGAATTTTAAAACCAAATGCATCAATTTATTTTTGCGGAGATTGGAAATCTTCTACGTCAATACATTTTATTTTGGATAAACATTTTAAAGTAAGAAATAGAATTACCTGGGAAAGAGAAAAAGGAAGAGGAGCCAAAACAAACTGGAAAAATAATTCCGAAGATATTTGGTTTGCTACTATGTCGGATGAATACGTTTTTAATGTTGATGACGTGAAATTAAAGAGAAAAGTGATTGCACCATACAGGAATGATAACGGGGACCCGAAAGACTGGAATATGGTTGGCGAATACGGTTTCAGGTTAACGTTTCCTTCAAATATCTGGAATGATATTTCAGTGCCGTTTTGGTCAATGAAGGAAAACACTTTTCATCCAACGCAGAAATCGGAAAAACTCATGGCAAAAATTATTCTTGCATCTTCAAATAAAAACCAGATGGTGTTTGATCCATTTGCAGGTTCCGGATCAACAATGGTTGCGGCAAAAAAATTAAAAAGAAATTTTGTTGGAATTGAACTGGATAAAGTATTTGCATGTCTTGCGCAGAAAAGGATTGAATTAGCCGAGAAGGAAAAATGTATACAAGGATATGACGGTAAAGTCTTTTGGGAAAGAAATACATTTCAATATTTTAATAACGGTCGAAAATAATTTATTGTATGGAGGAATCATCAAAATGATTATTCGTTTAACAATTTTCTTAGCTGCTGTTGTAATGTTTTACTCGTGTTCAAGTGATATTAGTAAGACGGTAGTAGCCGAATACGGCAACAGATATGTCACCCTTGACGAATTTGAGAAAGCATATTCAAAGAGTGTAGGAGGCGTTGAGCAGGCAACGCAATCAACATTAGACGACTACAAAAACTTTCTTGACTTATATCTTAACTTTAAAATGAAATTAAGAAATGCAGAGGTTAGAGGTTTGTCTGCTGATGAGGAAATTATAGATGAATACAATACTTATAAGTCCAATGTTGGGAAAAGTTTTATTATTGAAAAAGAAATTAATATACCCGGAAAAAAAGAACTCTATGAAAAGAGAAAATATGAAATGCGCGTAAGCCACATTATGATTAGACCGGATTCTTCCGGCGAAGAAGGGGCAAAGAAAAAAGCCGAAGAGCTTTTAGAAAAAATAAATACCGGTGAAAGTTTTGAAGAACTGGCTAAACAACATTCGCAAGACTTTTATTCTAGTAAAAAGGGGGGCGATATATATTACATCCAGGTTGGACAGACTGTACCTTCATTCGACTTTGCTGCTTACGATTGTGAAGTAGGTAAAGTATATCCTGAAGTTGTTAAAACAAGATTTGGTTACCATATAATTAAAGTTACAGAAAAAAAGCCGGTAAGACACCAAATTAAAGCAAGCCATATTCTATGCAGGATTATGAATGATGAAGACCAGTTGGATACTGCAGCATCAAAGAAGAAGATCGAGGAAGTACTTGGTAAGATTGCAGATGGAGAGGATTTTTCCAAATTAGCAGAAGAATATTCAGATGATAATTCAAACAAAGATAAAGGCGGTGATTTAGGTTTTTTTGGCAGGAGAAGGATGGTACTCAAATTTGATGAAGTAGCCTTTAATACAAAGGTCGGTGAGATTTCGGAATCGGTTAAAACCCGTTTTGGTTATCACATAATTAAAGTAACTGATGAAAAACCGTACCCTACTTTCGAGGAAGAAAAATCAAATATAGACAAATTATTTAAAGAGAAGTTCTATAACCTGAAGTATCAAGAGTTCGTTGACAGCTTAAAGAAGGATTACAAATGTAGCCTTAACGAAAGCGCAATAAAATTTATTTCTGAGAATAATGATTCTGCCAAATTTAACGATGGATATTGGAATGATGAACTGTCGGAATTAGTAAAAGACACTGTTGTACTGACAGTAGCAGGAAAATCTTATTTTATGGACGACATTGTTTCGGAACTAAAAGATGACAGTAAGTTTAAGAATAATTTTATTAATGAGAATATACTTAAAAGAGCTTCTGAACAATTTAGTGATGATATGTTAATCGACAAAAAAGTTGATGATCTGGAAAAAACAGATTCGTCATTTAAAAACTTAATGGATGAATACAAAAACGGCATTTACATATTTAAAATCCAGGAAGAAGAAGTTTGGAATAAAATAAAATTGGATAGTGTGAAAATCTATAAATATTGGGAAGAAAATAAAGAAAAATATACATGGAATGATAGAGTGAACTTCAGTGAAATTTTTACCCGAAAAGATTCGGTGATAAATAAATACTATGCTTTATTGCAGGCAGGGGAACCTTTTGATTCGGTGGCTGCAAAATATACCCAACGTAAAAACTACAAGAAAACTGCAGGCAGATATAATACAATGGAGGTTGGTTCCAACGAGCTCGCAAAAAAAGCTAACGCGTTGGAAAAACCCGGTGATTATTCCGAACCATTTGAAGTCTCCGGCGGATGGTCGATTGTAAAACTGAATGAAAAAATTCCTGTCTGTATTAAAACGTTCGAGGAAGCTCAACCTCAAGTTACAGGCGAACTGCAGGAAGCAGAAAGCAAAAAGTTTGAGGAAGAGTATTTAGATAAATTGAATGAAATATATAAACCTACTCAAAAATATGAAGAGTTATCAAAAGCATTTAAAGGAGAAAAGGAATAGTTTACTCTTTGTTTTTCTTTTGTTAATCTTGGTTGGCTGCGGAAAGAAAGAAACTAAAGAAGAATATGTAGCACGTGTTAATAAGGTTGTATTAACGGAATCAAGGTTGGATTCATTGATGTTCGATAACAAATACAAAAATAAATTTCAAGAAGAAATTATACGAGAATGGGTTGAATCGGAAATACTTTTTCAGCAGGCAGTTGAGTTGGATTTTGATAAAAATAGTGATTACAGGAATCTAGTTGAACTTGCTAAGAAAGAAATAGCAGTAGCGTATTTATTGAACAGGGTAATAAACAATACTCCTATAGATTATGGGAATTATGATATTGAAAATTATTTTTGGGAAAATAAAAAAGATTATATATTGAAAGATGACGCGTATTCGTTAAATATTGCGGTTTTTACAGAGCAGGCAAAAGCATTTGATTTTAGAAAGGAAACTTTAAAATCCAATTGGAATTATGCTGCGTCGTTATTCGAAAAAGAAAGCAGCCTGACTGAAATCCAAACTAAGACTCTCTATTATAACTATGAAATTCAACCGATAAAAAGATTGCGTGTAATTAAAAACCAGGCTAAGGACGAAATAGGTATTGTTTTGGAAGAGGAACCGGGCAGATTTGTCGTTGTTCAAGTAGTTGACAAATTTTACAAAAAAGAAATTCCTTCTTTTGAATATGTTGAAAATATTGTTATTGAAAGATATTTGAGAGAAAAAAAGCATGAATTATTTCAGGAATACTTAGATAATCTTTATTCTAAATACGATGTGGAAATAAAATAGGATTAATAATGAAAAAGTACGTTGTTTATTTTTTCTTTTTAATGATGAGTGTTATTAATTCTCAAGAGGTTCTGGATAAAATTGTTGCAGTAGTTGATAATGAAATTATATTAAAATCAGAACTTGAATATAGAGTAGCTGCAATGGCTGCGCAGAGAAACCTTAACCCTAACGATGACAAACTAAAGAAAGCAATTTTAGATGAACTTATTGCAGAGAAGTTATTATTTGCTCAAGCTGAAATTGATTCGATAACTGTTTCGGATGACGAAGTAACCAACCAGTTGGATTATCAGCTTAATTATTTTACCCAGCAGTACGGATCCAGGGAAAAGGTTGAAGAAATTTACGGTATGAGCATGGAAAGAATAAGAAGGGAATTAAGAGATGATGTTAAGAAAAACCTGATGGTTCAAAAAGTTCAGCAAAAAAACTTTGATGATATCCAAGTTACGGAAAGAGAAGTAAGAGAATTTTATAAAACGTATAAAGATTCAATCGGTTTGATCCCGGAAAGATTTGAAATCTCCCATATATTTATAAACCCCGTTGCGTCGGATAAAATAAAAGAAGAAGCCAGGGCTTTTGCACAGACTCTTCTTGATTCAATAAAAAAAGGAGCAGATTTTGCGGAACTTGCAAAAGAATACTCCATGGACCCCGGCAGCAAATCAGTAGGCGGTGACCTTGGTTATGTTAAAAGAGGTGCATTCTATAGTGAATTTGAATCGGCAGCTTTTGCCCTGGCAGAAAATGAGATCTCGAAATTAGTTGAATCACCCGTTGGTTATCATATTATTCAGCTTTTAGATAGAAGGGGCGAGTCGATTCATACAAGGCATATTTTGATTAAACCCACAATAGATGATGATGCCGATCTAAATGCTATAGAATTTCTGGGCAGCATTAGAGACAGTATCATAAACAATGAAAATACTTTTGAATATTATGCACAAAAATATAGTGACGACGATGAGAGCGCCAAATTCGGCGGAGATCTTGGTAAGTTTGAAGTTGGTCAGCTTGACAAGTCATTGTTGGAAACCGTCTATAAGCTTGATGAAGGTGAAATCAGTTTCCCCAAAAGGCTTGATATTGATAACTCTACTTACGGTTTCCACATAGTTTTGCTCAGATCAAGAACACCGGAACATAAACCAACAATTGAAAATGATATGGACGAATTAAAGCAGATTGCTATTTTTAATAAAAAGCAAAAACTCTATGCCGAGTGGCTTAATAAATTAAAAGAAAATATTTATTGGGAAATAAGACTTTAAGGAAAAATTTTGAATTATAATAGTGATGCGGCACTTGTTGAAAAGCTGAATTCCAAAGTCTCTGAAATAAAGAGTGAAATAGGAAAAATAATAATTGGCCAGCATGAAACAATAGATAACTTGCTGATAAGCCTTTTCTCAAAAGGTCACTGTTTACTCGTCGGAGTTCCCGGTCTGGCAAAAACACTGCTTATTAAAACTTTATCACAAGTTTTGGACCTCAAGTTTAACAGAATCCAGTTTACCCCTGACCTTATGCCGGGTGATATTACCGGAACTGAAATAATTGAAGAAGAGCAATCCACAAAACAAAGAGCCTTTAGATTTATAAAAGGACCAATTTTTGCAAATATAATTTTAGCTGATGAAATAAACAGAACTCCGCCCAAAACTCAAGCGGCTTTATTGGAAGCGATGCAGGAGCATAGGGTAACGGCAGCGGGTGTTACTTACAAACTTGAGGAACCTTTTTTTGTTTTGGCAACTCAAAACCCTATTGAACAGGAAGGCACATACCCTTTGCCCGAAGCTCAGCTTGACAGGTTTATGTTTAACCTTTGGCTGGATTATCCAGGCTACGAAGACGAGGTGGAAATTATAAAATCCACTACAAGTGATTATAACCCGAATTTATCCGTTGTACTTCACTCAAACGAAATCATAGATTTTCAAAACCTTGTAAGAAAAGTGCCGGTTGCGGATAACGTTATTGAATTTACCGTTAAACTGGTTGATTCTACAAGGCCTTCAAACCCGACTGTTGGTAAATTTATAAAAGAACATGTTACATGGGGTGCAGGACCCAGAGCTTCACAATTTTTAGTCTTAGCGGCAAAAACCAAAGCAATTATTGAAGGCAGGTATACTCCCAATATTGATGATGTAAAGAGCGTTTTAGTTCCCGTACTTCGCCATAGAATAATTCCAAATTTTAATGCGGAAGCAGAGGGAATATATTCTGTTGATATAATCAACCATCTTTTATAAAATATGAATTTCTTTTGATGAAAAAATCCATACGGCTTCTTTTTATATCTTTCATTTTACTATTTAATCTAAACGCACGGGATAGTAGCAAAACAACGATAAATATTATGGCTGTTGGAGATATAATGATGGGTACCGACTTTCCTAAAGATAGGCTGCCTCCCAACGATGGTAAAGAATTATTTAAAGATGTAAAAGCAATATTATCCTCGGCTGATTTAACGATTGGAAACCTTGAAGGTGTTTTGCTTGATGGCGGTGAACCCAGGAAACAATGCAGGGATACTTCCATTTGTTATCTTTTCAGAACTCCAACAAAGTACGGTTATAATTTGGTTGAGTGCGGATTTGATTTTATAAGTGTTGCAAATAATCATGCAAACGACTTTGGTAAAGCCGGTATTAAATCGACTAAAGACATTTTAGATAAAAATGGAATTCAATATTCAGGCAGAATCGGTGACACCGCTGTAAAGGAAGTTAATGGAATTAAGATTGGATTTATAGCTTTTGCTACAAGCTCCGGGTGTTACTCACTTCTGAATTATAGATATGCCGCCGGGGAGATAAAAGCGTTAAAGAAAAAATGTGATGTTTTAATAGTTTCATTTCACGGCGGCGCTGAGGGAATGGAAGCATTGCATGTTGCAGACTCTTTGGAAATAGCTTATGGTGAGAAGAGGGGAAATGTTATCCGTTTTTCTAAAAATGCGATTGATGCCGGTGCGGATTTGGTTATTGGCCACGGTCCCCATGTCCCAAGAGCAGTCGAGCTTTATAAAAATAAGTTAATAGCATACAGTCTAGGAAACTTTTGCACTTATAAAGGTTTCAGTTTAGAGAAAGCAAAAGGGCTGGCACCGATTTTGAATGTGAAGTTAGATGGTAACGGTAATTTTGTTGAAGGTAAAATAATATCTGCCAAGCAGGTAAGACCTTATGGACCTTTGCTTGATCCAAACCAATCTGTTTACAAGCTAATTCAAAAACTTACTAATGAAGATATAAAAGAAAACAAGTTGTTATTCAGCCCCGACGGTTCTTTTACGAAAAAATGAATCTTATGAAAAAATACTTACTACTCATTATCACAATAATACTATTCAGTTGTTCTTCAAATGAAGAAAATGAAATTATCCCGGCGGATGAACCGCAAAATTATTTAAATGAATATGGATTTATTGATAGTGCTTTGGCTTTTGAAAAAAAACTTGTCGGAAAAAACGAAACATTAACAGACATATTAATTCCTCACGGGATAACTTTTCAACAGATCTTTCAAATAGAAAAAGCGTTCAAGGGCACTTTTGACGTAAGAAAGATTCAAGGCGGAAAAAGTTATACGTTGTTTTTTGCCGACGACACAACTGAAAAACTTGAATATTTTGTTTATGAGAAAGACCAGGTAAACTATGTTGTTTTCGATTTCCGTGATTCAATTAATTTATACAACGGCAGAAAAGAAATAACAACAGTTGTTAAAACTTCATCGGGAGTAATTCAAAATTCTTTATACCAAACTTTGCTTGATAAAAATTTAAGCCCGGTTATTGCGTTAAAACTATCTGAAGTATTTGCATGGCAAATTGACTTTTATGCAGTTAAAAGAGGGGATTATTTTAGAGTACTTTATGAAGCGGAATACATTGATACACAGTTCGTAGGTACCGGAAAAATACTTGCTGCACAATTTAATCATGAATCGAAAGACTTTCTCGGATTTTATTTTGATGACGTGCATGATTATTTTGATGAAAAAGGTAGCAGTTTAAGAAAAGCATTTTTAAAAGCACCGTTGAAGTTTTCACGTATAAGTTCAAGGTTTACCAACAGAAGATTTCACCCGATATTGAGAATATACCGGCCTCATCACGGCATTGATTATGCTGCGCCAACAGGAACGCCCGTACAGGCA
Organism: Ignavibacteria bacterium; assembly: GCA_050117315.1. Taxonomy (GTDB): domain Bacteria; phylum Bacteroidota; class Ignavibacteria; order Ignavibacteriales; family Melioribacteraceae; genus JANQIV01. The sequence goes on along the minus strand of JASFMY010000014.1, from coordinate 16,037 downwards.
GTGGGAGACGGAACAGTTTTGGAAGCAAGGCGAAAGGGAGGCAACGGCAATTATGTTAAGATACGTCACAATTCAACATACACATCTGCATATCTTCATTTATCGCGTTACGGCAAAGGCATAAAGAGCGGAGTTAAAGTTAGGCAGGGTCAGGTAATTGGCTATGTAGGCAGCACAGGCCTTTCAACCGGCCCGCATCTGGATTTTAGATTTTATAAAAACGGAACACCAATCAATTATCTTAAAATGGAATTCCCGCCTTCAAAACCGCTGGATGGAAAATATAAAGAGAAATACGATTCACTGGTAAATGAATGCTGGCTTCAACTTGAGAAAGAGATAATACAACACGCCGACCACCTTGTAAAGAAATAAAAAACAAGACTTAAATCATTCTTGACAATCGTCTTTTTATTATCGTATATTTACGATATACGATTAAGGTAAATGTATGGCAAAATCAAAAACTGATAATTTTACAAAAGAAGAAATTGAGCTCGCGGATATTGCAAAGGCTCTTTCGCATCCTGCAAGGATTAAAATTTTGAAAATACTTACAAGTAAGACAGAGTGCATTACGGGGCAACTGGTTGATATGCTGCCCTTATCGCAGTCAACCGTTTCGCAGCATTTGAATGAATTAAAAAAAGTTGGATTAATACGGGGAAATATAGAAGGTCCCAAAACCTGTTATTGTATTGACCCGAAAAAGATCAAGATAATAAAAGATAAGTACACAAAGTTATTGACGAAGATAAGCAACTGTTGTTAATCAAATTAAGAGGAGGATTTATGAGTACTTTTGAGACAAAGAAGAATGTAACAAAATCATGTTGTGAACCGTCATGCTGTAGTGACGGTACTATAAGCATGAAAGAGCTGGAATCTCCGGAGAAAATTAAACAAGCAGTAAAAGAAAAATATTCGAACATTGCGCGGAGTTCTTCAACCTGCTGTGGTGATGATTCCGATCTTATAAAAGTAAATGACAATTACGAACAATTAAAGGGGTATAATAAAGATGCGGACTTGCAACTTGGGTGCGGTGTACCTACCGAATTTGCTGGAATTATGGAAGGTAATGTTGTCGTGGATTTGGGGGCCGGCGCTGGTAATGATGTTTTCGTATCTCGAGCACTGGTTGGAGAATCAGGAAAAGTAATAGGCATAGATTTTAGCGAAGAAATGCTTCTAAAAGCGTTTAAGAATCTTTCAAAAACTGGATTCAAAAACATTGATTTCAAATTAGGTGAGATTGAGGATTTGCCTATTGAAGAAAAAACAGCCGACGTTGTTATAAGCAATTGTGTATTAAATTTAGTCCCAGATAAAGAAGAAGCTTTCACCGAAATTTATAGAATCCTGAAAGACAACGGGCACTTCTGTGTCTCGGATATTGTTGTTGAAGGCGATATGCCGGAAGAAATACGAAAAGATGCTTCTTTGTATGTTGGTTGTATTTCAGGTGCAATTCAAAAAAATGAATATATAAGCATTATTGAGAAAGTAGGTTTTAAAAACATTGAAATAAAAAGAAGCAAAACAAATACAATTCCGGATGAAATACTGGATAAGCATTTAGATATAAATGAAAAAGATAAATTGTTAAACAGTGGTTTTGGTATTTACAGTATTACTGTAGTTGGATATAAATAATATTAATTCGTAACGCAGATAACTTATCTGCGTTACAACCAAATGCCTTAAGAGCCGTCTTAATGACTAATTTGACATGATAATAAGGTGGAAACAGTTATGTTCAATAATTACCTGGTCGTTTCATTTCGGAACCTTCTTAAAAATAAAATATCAACAATAATCAATATAATAGGATTAGCTGCAGGCATAGCGTGCTGTGTTTTAATTTTTTTATATGTGACAAATGAACTTGATTATGACAAACAACATAAAAACGGCGATCGAATATTTAGAATTCTCTTCTCAAAAAATACGCCGGACGGAAGCAGTATACATACAACAACACCGCCGCCGCTTGCCTCGGTAGTTTTAAATGATTTTTCATACGTTGAGCATGCCGTAAGATTTTTAAGGTTCGACAATCCTTTACCATTGGTGAGTTATGAAAACAATAAATTTTATGAAAAAGAATTCCTTTTTGCGGATCAAAGTGTTTTTGAAGTTTTTACTTTAAATTTTTTATCCGGGAATCCGCAGACTGCACTTGCAAAACCAAATACAATAGTTATAACTGAAAAAATAGCTTCAAAGTATTTTGGAGAGGAATCGCCGGTGGGTAAGACCCTTACGCTAAACAATTTTATTGATCTTGAAGTCACCGGTGTTTTGGAAGATAATCAACCTAATTCAACACTGAGGTTTGATTTTCTAACTTCGTTTTCTACTTTACATGGCTGGCTGGGAGAAGGGTTCGTAAATAACTGGCAAAACAATATGTGTCAAACTTATGTTCTTCTTCAGCAAGAAAGAAATGCAAATGAATTTGAAAAAATATCCCCGGATTTTATAAAAAAATATTACGGCAGTAATCAACAGGTAAAAGAAATATATCTACAACCACTTAATAGAATTCATCTTTATTCACATCAGGACTACGGCATATCATCAACGGGAAACATAATTTATATATACCTGCTGATCTCGATTGCTTTATTTACCTTAATTATAGCCTGTATTAATTTCGTAAATTTAACAACAGCCAAATCAATTAAACGTGCAAGGGAAGTCGGTATTAGAAAAGTTGTCGGGGCATCTAAAAAGCAACTAATATATCAATTCCTGAGCGAAACCGTATTCCTGGTTTTAATTTCAATAGTGGTAAGCATTATAGTTGTCTATCTAGTTTCTCCTCAATTTTATGAAATAACCGGCAGAAGTTTTTCTTTTGAACTTTTTAAAAATTGGCAATTGCTTTTGGGATTATTGGGTTTTGGGATATTGATTGGGCTTTTATCAGGTATTTATCCTGCGTTTGTGTTATCCTCGTTTAACCCTGCCTATACCCTGAAAGGTACTAAGGGGAATAGCCACGGCAAAAGTTACTTCAGGAAAATACTTGTTATTTTACAATTTACAATTTCAATTATTCTGATAATAGGTACTACTGTTATTTATAATCAATTAAAATTTATTCAGACTAAGAATCTCGGCTTCGATAAGGAACAAGTTCTAATAATTCCGGTTCAGGAACAGAACCTCCGGCAGAATCCGGAACCGCTAAAGAACAGGATGCTTTTGATTCCGGGTGTAAAAAAAGTTGCGGCAGCTGCACTTTTGCCCGGCGGCCCGGTGGGAAAAACTCAATATAGGTTGAATACTACTTCTGAATATGAAACAATATCCCAGTTGTGGGTGGATCATGATTTTATCAAAACTCTTAATTTTCAGCTTGTAGCCGGAAGGGATTTTTCAAAAGAATTTAATACAGATTCCGATAATGCTTTTATTATTAATGAAGAAGCTGCCCGGCAATTCGGATGGTCAAATTATTCGGATGCCGTTGGAAAGCATTTTGAATTTCAAGGAAACCATTCCTCCGGCAAAAGCGGCAAAGAAGGAATAATAATAGGGGTAGTGAAGGATTTTCATTTTACATCAATGTACAATTCAATTGAACCTATTGTGCTGCACTTATGGCCCTGGTCTAATTATATTCTTGTGAAATTTAATGCCGTTAATTTACCGAATACATTAAGTGAACTGGAAAATATTTTTACCGAATTTGATTCCGAGCATCCGTTTACCTATTCATTTCTTGAAGATAAATTTAACGATTTGTATAAATCGGAAAGACGAATTGGGAAGACTGTGAATATTTTTACAGGGCTCGCTGTTTTTATAGCCTGCCTGGGACTATTCGGTTTATCCGCTTTTTCAGCAGAACAAAGAATCAAAGAATTTAGTGTTAGAAAAGTTCTCGGCGCAAATGTTGGTACTTTGCTTGGTCTACAATTAAAAGAAATAATGTCGCTAATACTTATATCTTATTTTATTGCATTACCTACAGGTTATTATATTATGTCCGGCTGGTTAAAGGATTTTGCATATAAGACTGATCTAAATATAAATCTTCTCTTGTTTCCGGGGCTCGTTACTTTCGTTGCAGCTTCTCTAACTGTGAGTTATCACGTAATTAAAACCGCGTTTACCAACCCGGTTGATTCTTTAAGAAATGAATAAACAATTAGACTATTAATGATATTTGTAGAGACATTCCATGGAATGTCTCTACAGAAGGGAATATTATATTGTAATAAGCGGATTAAAAATGGAAAAGAGCCCTTCTGTAAAACAGAGAGACTAATTGGATAAGCCAATTCATTTCAGGACGTAAAAACATAGCCTTCAAATTTATACAATAACAATTTACAAATATGACTGTTGGTTCGATTATCTGAACTGCTATTCAAAAAGTGACTTGACATTCATTTTTGAAACCCTTTATTTTCGTAAAACAATAAAACAAAGTGTTGCTAATGGACGTCAATAATCTAACTAGAAAAGACAAGGAAAGGTTATTCCGGAAAAACGAGATTATGCAGGCTGCGTTGAAGCTTTTTGCAGAAAAAGGCTTTGAACACACATCATTGGATGAAATAGCAGTTGGATCTGAGTTTGGTAAAGGAACAATTTATAATTATTTCTCTAACAAAGAAGAAATATATTTCGAAATACTTCGTCATTCTAACGACGTTTATGTTGAGATTTTTGAATCAGTATACAATAAGACAACTAATTTTAAGGACTTCTTTCTGAATTTTACAAAGAGAATCTTTGAATACTCTTTAAATAATATTCAGATTTTTAGAATACATGCAAGATTAAGAACTCGAACGGATGTAGAAACAAATTCTTACTGTAATAATGAAGAATTTCTCGAAGTTAATCAAAAATTAACAGATAAGCTTCGTCAAAGAATTAAAAGATCTATTGATGACGGTGAAATAATTAGTGTTAATATAGATTCTTTAATAAATGCATTTAAAGCTATTACTATGCCTTATATTTTGTTCTTGCTGGGTACGAAAGAAGCGGCAGAAATAGATCACAATAAAGAAGCAGAGTTCATAATCTCTATTTTTTTTAATGGAATCAGTTCAAAATAATTTTACGGAGAAAATGTGAAATTAACTGTTTTAGCTCTTTTTATATTTTTACATTGTATGGTTTTGGGTCAACCGGCAGAAAAAATTGTACTTGACCTGGATAAAGCTTTGGAGCTAGCCCTTGAGAACAATTTTGATTTGGTAAATGCAAAATTGGACAAAGATATAGCAGATGAGCAAGTTAAAGAAGCTTATGGAACCTCTTTGTTTCCATCAATTGACGGAAATGTTAATTACATGAGAGCTCTTAAACAAGGAGTTATTATAATAGATGCTCCCGGTTTCAGCGGCTCCTTCCCGTCAGGAACAAAAAACACACTGACTGGATCGGTGTCGGTTGAGCAGCCTCTTTTTACAGGGGCAATGTTTTTGGCTGTTAAAATTGCAAAAACTTATGCAGACTTTGCCGAAAAAGGTTTGTACTCAACTAAAGCTGATGTAAAAGTTAGTGTTGAAGAATCTTATTACAATGTACTGCTTGCAAAGGAGCTTGTAAAACTCGGCGAACTGAATTTGGAACTTTCAAAGAAAAATTTAGATGATACAGAATCAATGTATAACGCCGGAATTGCTGCCGAATATGATTACTTAACAGCGAATGTCCAATACAGGAATTTAATCCCTGCCTTAACCGAAGTAAAAAATCAGTTGAGAATAGGTAAAAATAATTTGAGAATTTTACTTGGCCTGGATTTAAATACAGAGTTAATAATTGACGATTCGCTTCATTATTCAATCAAAAAAGCTGTTTCACTTGATGAGGGGGCTAGCTTATTATTGAAGCGAAACCATTTAATTCAGCAGTTGGAAATGGATGTAAAATTAAAGGACTTAAATTCGTCATATGAGTTCAGCAAATATTTTCCGGAATTAAATTTAAGCGGGACATGGCAAGCACAGGCCCAGGAGAATGATGACAAGTCTTTTTCACGGTGGTTTTATACGAACTCCGTAAATGTGGGACTAAATTTAAAGGTGCCTATTTTTAACGGGTTCGCAACGGCATCAAGAGTTGAACAGGCTGAAATTGATCACAAAAAGTCATTGGCGGAATTAAACAAAACAAAACTGAATCTAAAAAATCAATTGGAAAATGTTTTGCTCAGTATCAAAAAAAGTAAAGAACAGGTAGAAGCTTACGAACTAAATGTGGAGCAGACTTTTAGAGGATATGAAATTGCGACGAAAAGATTTAATACGGGGCTGGGCACACAGCTCGAAGTTACGGATGCCCTTGTTGATTTCACACAGGCAAAAGTAAACTACCTGACGTCGATAAGAGATTATCACGTTTACAATGCAAACTTGCAGAGCCTGCTCGGCAATTTATAAAGTTTAAAAAAATAATTAGGTGATAATGATGAAAGTTTACATGAAAATAAGTGTAGTGTTATTATTAATATCTGGTATTATTCTCACGAATTCATGCTCTAATGCCGAAGGCGGTGAAAATAAAACTGTCGGGGCAGATGTGAAAACCGAAAGAGCGGTTAATGTAGAAGTATCAACTCTTAAAGGAAGCAACTATGTAGATTACATAAACGTGATCGGGATACTGAAACCAATTGATAAAGCCAGTTTGGGGTATCAGCCCGGTGGAATTGTTGAAGATATTGTTAAAGACAAAGGCCAGTTTGTAAAGAAAGGTGAAACAATTATCATCATTGATAACAAAGCGTTAAAAGCTCAAATGGATGCGGCCGAGGCACAATATAAACTTACGCAAGTTAATTTTGAAAAACAGGAAATAATCTTTAAAGACAAAGTAAACAGCGAACTGCAGTTGCTTGAATCTCAATATAATAGGGACCAGGCTAAAGCAAATTATGAATTAATCCAATCTCAATACGAAGATACTTTTATTAAAGCGCCGTTTTCAGGAATTGTTGATACAAAATATTTTGAAGAAGGAGAGTTGGCGCCTGCCGGGGCGGTTATTGTTGAATTAATGAACAATAGCAAAATAAAAATTGAAACCGGGGTGCCGGAAAGATACGTTGGAAAAGTTAAACTAGGTGATAATGCTAAAATTTATATAAAGAACGTACTTGATAACTATGTTGAGGGAAGAGTAACGTTTGTCGGTTCGTCTGTCAATAAAGACAACAGGACATTCCCGGTTGAAATTGTTATTGATAATTCTTCCGGTCAATTAAAACCTGAACTTGTTGCAGATGTGTTTATTGAAAATGGCGTTTATAATGATGTGTTCACAATCCCCGATGAAGTAGTCAATAGAGTTGACGAAGGATACTTGGTGTTTGTTGAAGAGAACGGAATCGCTGTCGGGAAAGATATAGAAATAATAAGCAGAACCGAAGATAAAATTGCAGTTAAAAGCGGGCTTAGTGAAGGGGATAACTTAATAACGGTTGGTTATCAGAATTTGATACAAGGCCAAAAAGTAAATGTTGTTAACTAAGGAAATTTTATAATGAAAATTACAGATGTAAGCATAGATAATCGAACTAGTATATTTATTTTAACGATTATAATCATAATATTCGGATTAACTTCATACATTTCATTACCGAGGGAAGCTTCACCGGATGTTAATATTCCCCTGGTAATAGTTTCAACGCCGTATTTCGGAGTTTCGCCCGAAGATATTGAATCGTTGATTACACAGCCTCTTGAAAGAGAAATAAACGGAATCGGTGAAGTAAAAGAGATAATATCTTCATCTTCCGAAGGATACTCATTAGTTCAAGTGGAATTTGAGAGCGGGTTTGATATTGACGATGCATTGCAGAAAGTGCGTGATAAAGTTGATAAAGCCATGCCTGATTTACCCGATGATGTTGAAAAACCTGAAATTATCGAAATTAATTTCTCGGAATTCCCGATAATGACGTTTAACATTTCCGGACCCCAAGGCCTGGTGTTATTAAAAGATATTGCTGAAGACATTAAAGACGAAATTGAAAAACTTAACGGTGTACTTGAAGTAAATATAAGCGGCGGGCTGGAAAGAGAAGTAAAAGTTGATGTAGATATTGACAAGCTTATCTATTACAACATTACTTTTGATGACGTTATAAACACAATAAGAAACGAAAACAATACAATACCCGGAGGATTGATTGACGTCAACAACTCAAGCTTTTTGGTTCGGGTCCCCGGTGAGTTCGATAAGCCGTTTATTATCCAGGACCTTATTGTGAAAGTATACGAAGGCAAACCTATCTATGTTAAGGACGTTGCGGATGTTGATTACGCTTTTGAAGAGAGGAGTTCATATGCCAGGTTAAACAGAGTTGATTGCGTAACCATCTCGGTTTCGAAAAGACTGGGTGCCAATATTATTGACCTTGCAGACGGAGTTAAAGCTATAGTACAAAGCTTTGAAGAGAAGCTGCCGGACAATATTGACTTTGTGTTTACCGTAGATTATTCCATTGATGTAAAACGAAGCGTTAAAAACCTGGAGAATAATATTTTTTCCGGTCTTGTTTTGGTTCTGTTTGTACTTTTCTCTTTGCTGGGTTTTAGAAACGCTTTGTTTGTTGCGCTTGCAATTCCTTTAAGCATGCTGCTTTCATTTATTATTCTCTCGGCGTTGGGAATAACTCTAAACTTTGTTGTTCTCTTTTCTTTAATACTTGCACTGGGAATGCTTGTTGACAATGCCATAGTAATTATAGAAAACATATACAAATTTTTGGAAGACGGAAACGGGTTATTGGAAGCGGCAAAACTTGGGGCTAAAGAAGTGGCATGGCCTGTAACAACCTCTACGTTTACAACAATAATGGCTTTTGCCCCGTTAATGTTTTGGCCGGGAATTGTCGGAGATTTTATGCTTTATCTTCCGTTGACCTTAATTGTTACCCTGGCTTCATCCCTATTTGTAGCATTGATAATTAACCCTGTCTTCGCTTCAAAATTTATGAAGCTTGAAGCTGTTGAAGAAATGGCTAAATCCCGTAATCCATTTAAAAGAATATCTTATTTCTTTACGGAAAAAATGCTGCCGAAAACTTTGAATATTTATGAAAAGTTTTTGAAAATCGCCTTAGGTTCGGAAAGAAACGAGGACGATAGAGTAAATAAAAGAAACTGGCTGGGATTATTGGCAACATTAGTTTTGTTGGTAATTTCCGTTTCACTTATCTCTTCTCCTGAAATTCCGAGTTTTGTTTCTATACCGGTTAGTATTTTACTTGGAGTAGGCACCGTATTGGTGTATACCAACTCGAGGCTTAGAGTAATGACTATCACCATAGTTGGTTTAATGTTTATAATGATGATATACGGTACGATGGGCAGGGGAATTGAATTCTTTCCGGATACGGATCCTGAAAGAGTTTATATAAGTGTAGAAAGCCCGACTGGAACCAATTTGGATATGTCGAATAAAATTGCAAAACAAATTGAAAGCAGGCTTGAAACGTTTCTTGAAGTTGACGTAAAAGAATATATTGCAAATGTAGGATCGTCCAATAATCCTTTTGACGGCGGCGGAAGTTCCACTCCCAACAAAAGTACAATCACCGTACAGTTCGTAGATTTTAATGATAGGTCGCAGTCTTCAAGAATAACAACCGACCAGATAAGGCAGGCGGTATTAAACATACCCGGAGCTGAAATAGAAGTTGAAAAAGAAGAGAACGGTCCTCCCGTTGGTTCCGCCATAAATGTTGAAATTATTGGCGATGACTTTGAAACACTCGGGGGATTAGCCGAACAAATAAAAGAAATTATTAATGAAATTCCGGGAGCTGTAGATATAAAAGATGATTATGACAGCGGACGCCCGGAAGTTCGTATAGAAATAGACAGAGAAAAAGCTGCGCTTTACAGTTTGAATACTTCTATGATAGCAAACAGCGTTAGAACCGCTATAAATGGATATGAAGCTTCTAAGTATAGAATCAATGAAGACGAATATGACATAACCGTCAGGTTGAAAAAAGAACAGAGAGAAAGTGTAGACTTATTAAAAACAATGCGAATCCCTTTTGAAAAAGACGGGAAAACAATCAGCGTTCCTTTAATCAGCGTTGCGGATATTAAGTATGATAAGGGCCCAGGTTCGATAAAAAGAAAAGACCTTAAGAGAGTAGTAACGATTACCGGGAATGTTGATGCCGGTTATAACGCAAATGATGTACTCCGCGAAGTTATGACGCAATTAAACGAATTTAACCTGCCGCCGGATTATTATATTGCTTACGGCGGGCAAAATGAAGAACAGGAAAAAGCTGCAGCCTTTTTAAGCGAAGCATTCATGATTGCTTTTTTCGGGATATTCCTGATTCTGGTAATTCAATTTAACTCATTCTCTCAACCTCTTATGATTATGTCTGCAGTGGCAATATCATTAATCGGCGTCTTTATAGGACTGATTGTATACTCCATGCCGTTTGGTATAATCATGACCGGTATAGGGGTAATAAGCCTAGCCGGGGTTGTTGTAAACAATAATATTGTTCTTATAGACTATATTAATATTTTACGCAAAAGAGGTCTCAGTGTTAGGGAAGCGGTAATTAGAGCCGGTATAAGAAGGTTTAGACCCGTTACTTTAACTGCGGTAACTACAATTTTAGGACTGATTCCACTTACGTTCGGATTCGGGTTTGACGTTTATACATTTTCATTTGAGAGCGGCGGAGTGGATGCACAGTTCTGGAGATCAATGGGTATCGCGGTAATATTCGGATTACTCTTTGGTACGGTTCTAACATTAATAATTGTACCGGTAATGTACTCTACAATTACGGATATGCCAAACGCACTTAAAGCGACATTCAAAAGAAAAAGTTAGATAAAAAAGGGGGATAAATATCCCTCTTTTGAAATTATCTTGTAAGCATTTCTTATATTTCCGAATCTTATAATTTTAATCTTACTTTATGATGTCGTTGATTACTTTGGAAAATATATTTTTTAATTATAATAAAAGTCAGTCCCCTGATTTCCAGTTGGAAAATATTTCGCTTAAAATTGCCGAACAAGAATTTATATCTATTATGGGGCCTAACGGTTCCGGTAAATCTACACTATTAAAAATACTTTGCAATTTACTTACACCGGGAAAAGGGAAAAGATTTTTTCTTGGCAAGCCATACTCACAATATTCAAGAAAAGACTTTGCAAAGTTTGCGGCTTTTGTTCCGCAGAGTACTGTTTCAATTTTTCCGTTTTCCGTTTTTGAAATTGTAATGATGGGACGAACTCCTCATCTCAATTTTTGGGGTTATGAAAAAAGTCAAGATGTTGAACTGGTAAATGAAACACTTGAGTTATTGGGTATCTTTAATTTAAGGAACAAGGGTATAAACGAGGTTTCCGGCGGTGAGGCTCAAAGGGCTTTTTTGGCAAGAGCCATAGTTCAACAGCCCAAAATTTTATTTCTCGATGAACCAAATGCCCACCTTGACATTGAACACCAGATCTCAACCTTTAATTTCTTGAAAAAGCTGAATAATGATCATGGTACTGCTATTGTTTCGGTTTCTCATGACTTTAATTTATCCGGTTATTTTAGCGACCGGGTAATTTTAATGAGAAAAGGGGAAATTTTTATAGACGATATTACACCAAGCGTATTAAATGAAGAAAATATAAAAGATATATTTAATATTAATTCTTCTGTGGATTACAATAGCGGCAGAATAAAAATAGATATAATTCCCGGGGACTAAAACTTTTGGACAAAAGGAGATTAAAAATATTCTTTTTTGTTTTTCTCATAATTATATCCGAATTGGCGCTGAAATTTTTTTTGAAGTACCATATAAACGGTATAAGTATATCGGAGTTCAACCTTTATAATATTGGAAACCTGTTAAACTCATTTTCAACCTTTTTTTTATTAACCGGGTTGTTAATTTATTTTTTATTTAACATGAACGAAGAAATTATAAAACCGTTTTTTTTACTTTTTCTATCGGTATTGACAATCTCGCCGTTGCTTGTCTTGCTGTTTATAACTCTATTGAATATACAGTTACCGGAAGAATATTTCCTGATGTATCCGCTGCAGAAAGTGTTGACGGGATTTTTATTCATAACCGGAGGGGGAGTTAAGTTCTATATAATATTTGTATTATGGAATGCAGTGTTCCGCCGCAGAAAATTTTTATACATAAGATCAATAGTTGTAACCGTTGTTTTATTTGTAATTTTATTCACTTTCTCGTTAATTCATTTAATTAGTTTTAAACCCGCACAAATAAACGGCAATGAATTAAAATACGACGTAGCAGTAGTTCTTGGAGCCGCGGTTTGGCGGAAAACGGAACCAAGCCCAATATTCAAAAAAAGAATTGAAAGGGCTTATGAACTATACACAGATGGAATTGTTGATAGAATTCAGCTTACCGGGGGAAATGCCCCGGGGGAGTTGTCTGAAGCGGAATCTGCAAGAAATTATCTATTGAGTTTAGGGATGAAAAGCGACGATATATTAATTGAAAATATTTCCTCTCAAACTTCACAGCAAATAAGTTTTATAAAAAGACAATTAATTGAAAATCAAAACTTTGGGAAGGTAGTTATTGTCTCCAATAATTTTCACCTAGACAGAGTAAAAGAAATTTCAAAGTTTTTTAACATAAAACCTGCAGTAACGGAAGCAAATTATAAATTAAGTTGGGAAAAGTTAGTATATTACATGTTAAGAGAAACCGTTGCTTTGTTACTTTTTTGGCTGTTTGCCATTTAATAAATTTCTATAAAACGGAGTATTGTAATGATAAACTTTGAATTACTTGAACAAAACAATCACGAACAAGTAATTTTCTGTTCAAATAAGGACTCGGGCTTAAAAGCAATTATAGCTGTCCATGATACTACATTAGGACCGGCTATAGGCGGCGCCAGGATGATGAATTACCTTAACGAAGAAGAAGCGTTAACCGATGCACTTAAACTTTCCAAGGGGATGACTTTTAAAGCCGCAGCGGCAGGTTTAAATTTTGGCGGCGGTAAAGCGGTTATTATCGGCGACTCGGATACACAAAAAAGTGAACTGCTCTTTAGAACTTTCGGTAAATTTATTGACGGGTTGGGAGGCAGGTATATTGCTGCCGAAGATGTTGGAACCAATGTCCGCGACATGGAATACGTAAGAATGGAAACTAATTATGTATGCGGAATTTCCAAGGCACTGGGAGGATCCGGGGACCCCGGTCCCGTTACGGCTTACGGTATTTATGTCGGAATAAAAGCATGTGCAAATGAAAAGTGGGGAAACGATTCTTTAAGAGGACGTAAAATTGCAGTGCAGGGCACCGGACATGTGGGCAGATACTTATGCGAACATTTATATAACGAAGGCGCAGAATTATATATTGCGGATATTCTTGATGAAAAGGTAAAGCATGCATTGGAAACTATAAAAGCTCACATTGTAAAACCTGACGAAATTTACGACGTTGATGCCGAAATATTTGCTCCAACGGCTCTGGGAGGAGTAATAAACGATACTACAATACCTAGATTCAAATTCCAGATTATAGCAGGAGGTGCAAACAACCAGTTGGAAAATGAAGAAAAGCACGGTGTTGAATTGCTGAACATGGGAATTTTATATGCCCCGGATTATGTTATAAATGCCGGCGGACTCATAAATGTTGCCAATGAACTTGAAGGCTATCGCCAGGACAGGGCTATGAAGCAGGCTGAAGGTATCTACAATACTCTCAAAAAGGTATTTAAAATTTCAGCTATTCAAAATATCCCGACAAATATTGCTTCAAAAAAACTGGTTGAAGAAAGATTAAACAACATAAGGGGAATATCAAAAATTTATTCAAGCAGAAAATGAAGCTTGTTGAGGAAATTATTTTTGTATTAAATTTTCTTTTTTTTATAAAATAGGATTGTATTTTAATTTTATTGTATTATTTTTTCGTTCCTTCAAATATTGAGCTTAGATGGCCGGCAAAAGAAGTAATAGAAGAGATTTAAGAATTAGAAGTTTGCAGATTCTTTATGCATACGAGATGCACCAGGAAAGGCTGACTTATATTTCAGACGGAATATTATCCGATATCGAAAATGAGGATGATAGAAATTTTAGTTTAAACCTGGTTAATAAAGTAATTGCCAATAGAAAACTACTTGATGAAAAAATTAACGCCAGGGTTAATAATTGGGAAATCAACAGGATTGCTTTAATTGATAAAATACTTTTACGGATAGGCACTACGGAAATTCTTTACTTCCCGGACATTCCCCCGAAAGTTTCCATAAATGAAGTAATCGAAATCGCGAAAGATTACAGTACGTCAAACAGCGGTAAATTTATAAACGGAATTTTAGACGCAATACTTACCGAGTTAAAATCAAACGGTACGCTGCGCAAACAGGGCAGAGGGCTCATTGACAAATCAATCTCAAAAAAATCCAAATAGAAAACAAATATTTATCTGGACGCTTTTCGACTTTGCCAACACTTCTTATGCTATAGTTGTTATAACATTTTTATTTGCAGTTTACTTTAAGCAGACAATAGCGGAAGGTAAACCAATCGGTGATTTATACTGGAGTTTGGGTACAAGCATATCAATGCTGGTTACTGCATTAATTTCGCCGGTGCTGGGAGCAATTGCGGACTACTCATCAAACAAAAAAAAGTTTTTATTGTTTTTCACGGTAATCTGTTTAACCTGCACAGCCCTTTTGTACTTTACCGGGCAGGGTGATGTATTCCTTGCGCTTCTTCTTTTTATTTTTTCCAATATTGGTTTTGAAGCCGGGCTTGTTTTCTACGACGCTTTCCTGCCGGAAATAACGGCGCCTAAAAATTACGGACGGGTTAGCGGGTACGGTTATGCCATGGGTTACCTCGGTTCACTGGCCTCGCTTGCAATTGCTTATCCCTTTATTCAAAATGAAATGATAAAAGAAACATTCCCGGTCTCGGCATTATTCTTTTTAGTCTTTGCATTGCCGATATTTTTATTTTTAAAAGAGAAAAAAGTTCAAAGGAATAAAGAAGTTTCATTTTTAAGAGTAGGATTTGCAAGAGTTGCCAATACAATTAAAAACCTAAAGCATTACAGGGACCTTGCATGGTACCTTGTTGCGTTTTTCTTTTATATTGAAGGAGTAAACACTGTAATTTATTTTTCCGGGATATATGCAAATACCACGTTGGGATTTACCATTAGTGAACTCATTTTATTTTTCTTAATAGTTCAATCCACCGCTATTTTCGGCTCGGTAATTTTCGGAATTATTTCCGATAGTTACGGCCAGAAAAAAACGATTGTTCTTTCTTTAATTATCTGGATATTTACGATTCTGCTTGCATATTTCTCAAGCGGTGAAGAAATGTTTATCGCTAAATTCTTTAGTGAAAAATTTGAGATTAATTCTCTTTCTGTATTAAAAAACAGTTTTTACGTTGTAGGCTTATTAGCCGGAAGCGTAATGGGTGCAACACAATCCGTAAGCCGCAGTTTAATGTCTAAACTAACGCCTGAAGAGAAGAAAACGGAATTTTTCGGATTTTATTCATTCTTCGGTAAAAGCTCCGCAATATTAGGCCCGTTGGTGTTCGGGTTAGTGAGCTTCATCTTTGAAAGCCAGAGACCCGCTATTTTATCAATTGCATTATTTTTTGTGATAGGCTTATTCTTACTGACAAAAGTTAATGATCCTAAAACGGAAGAAATTGCTGCATAGTTGATTTTCTTAGTGAATTTTCAAACTACGGTGGACATGTTCGCTGAACTTCCCGGCTCACATGGGCGTGTAATTAAAAGAGTTTCTGCGAAATTAGATAACTAAACGTTTTGTCATTTCGACTGGAGGGAGAAATCTTTGAAATCACACTCTAATTGAAAGATTTCTCATCCCGCTCTGCGCATATGCGTCAACTTAATTAGGGCTTGCTGAAAAGCAAATAAGAGCTTAAAAAATAATAAGATAGGTGAATAAAACCCTGAAAAAGTGCAAAGTAATTAATAAATTGAAGAAAAAACATGTGCACTTAAT
>JASFMY010000013.1:0-79050 GCA_050117315.1 Ignavibacteria bacterium | reverse complement strand
GAAGTAATATTCATTATTCATAGTTTCAAATGAACGTGAAAAGGTTGTATAATTAAATTCCAACACTCTTTCCCATCTCTCTAAATCATTACTTGCATATACCATTGTTGTATATTTTTCTTCATTGTTTTTTTTATTCAACAATACGTATGTCATATCGTTTCTATAAATTATATCCCATGGTAAATACCCTTCCGGTAATTCTACCTTACTTACTTTTTCAACATTACCGTCAAGCTTTTCTGCTACGTACAATCCTATCGGTATATTTTGATGATCGTTATGGATGTATGCACCTATATAGATTGATTTATTATCAACACTAGTTGGTCTTACTATTTTTTTACTTAGAGATGTATCTATTTTTGTACCGGGGAATAATACTTTATAGCTTAGATCATCTCTTGTTATAAATACATCTTTTTTATAATCATATTGATAAATTCCATTTGTTATTTTTTTATCAAATCTTTTTTTATAAGCTGATATAAATTTTTCACCGGGCATTATGCCTATTGCATAAAGAACATCATCAACTATTAGAAAAGAATGTATCCTAAAATTGTTTTCTGCTGGTTTTACATCCCAGCTTTTTCCTCTGTCATTCGAGACGGCTACTTCAGCTCCTTTTTCAGTACCAAGCCCCGCAAACATTTTATCTTTGTACATTACCATTGAATAGTTATGGATGCCGTTGGGTATATTTCTAACTTTTTTCCATTCACCGTTTTCTATTTTATAATAATTCCCCAGTTCCCAGCTTTCCTTCGGGTCATGTCCGGGTATGTAGATAGAATCGCCCAGCAATACAATCATATCTATTTGGTCATCGTCAACTGTAAATTCTTCTTCAAATATTCCATTATGTAAATCGTATGAAAACAAAGGAACAGGACCTGAGTTTACTGCCGGACCTATATTAGAACTGTTTCCCGTACCTATATATATCTTGTTTTTGTATAGTTGTAAATCCCATACATTTCTTGCATAAATAAGTTCACCGGTATCATAATGACTCTGTAAAGGATTTCCCAATACTTCTATTTTTACAGTGGGTTCTTGTTTGTTAAAAAAAACTAAAGCAAAAATCAGTACAAGGGATAAAAATAATACCGCCATAATCTTATTAACTTTCATAAATCTTTTTCCTATTTCACTATTAATTAAACATGTTGTCCGAAATTACCAGTACTCTTCTGTTGTTTAATAAAAAAGGGAAGCATACCATGAAAATATTCTGCCATTTAGAATCCCAATTGGGCTAAAGCCCATAATTCTTAGGGTTTCAACAGCCCCGTGGCTGAAGCCACGGGCTATAATTTGTTCTGCAACAAACTCTCAATCACTATGAAAACAACAAGTTGTTTCTATTCGGTTAAATATTTATCAAGAAAATTTAAGATACGGTTTACCGCATCAACTCCATTAGCCAAAGACCATTCACACGGTACATGTCCCTCTCCTTCGTAAACCGCTAACTGCGCTGTTTTGTCCAAACGTTTCATTGCCACAAACATTCTTTGGGCGTCTCTAAAATCACACGCATAGTCGTTCTTCCCATGAAGCATTAGCAGCGGTGTCGTTATTTTTTCTACTTGCAAGTATGGCGAGTTTCTAATGTAACGCTGCAGATCTGAAAAAGGAGATGTTCCCATTCTTAGTTGTCCGGTTTCAAAAAGGCTTATATAATCAAGCCCGTCGTCTCTTATAAGTCCATAAATCCCAATAAAATCGTAAAGTCCTGAAATAGCCACCGCTGCTCTGAACAAATTGGTCTCGGTTATAATACTTGCCGTTGAATAACCTCCGTAAGATTGCCCCATAATAGCAACTCGACCAATATCAATGTAACCTAGTTCCGCGGCATGGTACACTTGAGGCAATACAGCATTTGTCATATCGTGAACCGGATTAGAGCCTTTACCTCTGGGAGATAACGGAACATCAAGCAATATTGCCGCATAGCCTCTTGTTGAAAATAACTGTGTCCCCGGAAAACTGGCTGCCTTACCACCGCCATACTCAGTAGAAAGTTGCGAATAATTTGATCCCGGGTAAAAGAAACATACTGCCGGTAATTTTTCACCTCTCTTTTTCCCGAGAGGTAAAAGTACAGCCGTTTTTACTTTTGTTCGCACTCCGTCATATCGGACTATTTCTGTTTCAAATTCTTCTATGTCTCCGAATCGGACATTTTTTAAACCAGGATTAATTTCAGTCAATTGTTTCTCTTGATATGATTTTGTATCAATCAAATAAAGGTCAATAGGAGTATACGCATCCTCGATAGTTGAAAGAATCGATTTTTTATCGGGCATTGCTGTTATGAAAGTATTATTAGATTCATACGTATAAACAATTTCAGTTGAACCGTTTTTCGTGTTGAGATACATTATGGCGCCTTGATTGTTGCCTTTTGCGGTTTGAATCGCGATGTATCCTTCTTTGGGTGACCATAGAGTATTTTCATCAGATTTAATTACATCACGATATGAATATTCTTTACCCGTGGAAAATAGTTTGGCCTTTCCTCCCGAAAGCGGTATAAATGCAAGTTCGTTTGAACCTTGTACTCGAACCAATACTTCTTTCCCGTCGGGCGTATACAACAGAGGATTTGCTTGTACTTCTTCAACATCTTTACTTATTCGAACCGGATTCACTTCCGAGCCTTTTGTAAAGTCAACCAGCCAAAGTATATTGTCCTTAACATAAACTAGTTTATCCTGTGTGGGATGCCATCTGTACGTCTCAATATAAAATTTTCTGCTTGATCCCGGTACATTCAGGTCGGAGGCCATTATTTTAGCCTTGCCTCCGGCGGTTGGAAGTACGACAAGATCAAAATACGTCTTTGATTCGGTGATATTCTTTGTTTGGTACACGGATAAATATGTGAGCCACTTTCCCGAATTAGAAAGTCTTAGAAAACTTGGGCGCGGCATTTCTTCCGCTCTTACAAGTATCTTTACTTCACCGGTTTTTACATTTATCGATGCTAACGAGGCGTTGTTTTCATTTATGTAAAATTCATTCCGTTCGAAAGTAGGATCCTTCTCTTCTTCAATTTCATTGCCGGTTCTATATACTTTTGCAGTCACTTCTAAAGGATCGGTTTCGGTTGTTTCGTTTTGCAGTAAATCCGAATTCCAATTCAGATCAACTGGGACATAAACCAATTGACCGTCCGGGCTCCATTTTGCTTCATCTCCAAGCCATGTCTTGCTTTTAATTTTTATTTCAGTTGGTCTCGTTTTTTTACTGCTGCGAATATCATATATCCATAATTGAGGATAACCAGCGCTATCAGAATAAAATACAAATTGATTACCATCCGGCGACCATGACGGTCTCCACGAATTGCCTGATTTATGACCGACTTGTTTCTCTTTGCCCGTTTTAACATCTACAATAAAAATTGACGACCCAACTTTAGAAGCCGGTGTTCCGTTTGGAAGATATCTTGGTTGAAGGGTGTATCTGCTGGATATACTTTTTATCGGTTGTTGAAATATCGAATAGGCTATATACTCTCCATTGGGATGAACTGCAGGCTCTTCATAGTGAGCGAGACTCTTCATCGAGAATGCTAATTCTATATCCAAAGGTGTTGTTTTAGTATAACTTTGTTCTTTAATATTCTGTGCCGAAACCGATATTATTAAAATTACATATAGCCATACAGCCAGTGTAATCCATTTATATTTTTTTAATGATAAACAATTCATTTTAATCTCCTTGTAGATTAAAAATAAAGGCATCTCCCGAATTTTTTATCAAATCAATTTGTATCGGCATAAAAAGAATAAATCAAATCGATTTTCAGATAAAATAATTTCTTACGAGACACCTTAATTTTATTTTAGAACTAAAAATTCATGTTCAATTGAAGTGAAGTTTCCCTGCCCGTTACATAATAATACGGAGTAGGTTGTTCATAGCTGTTAAACAGGTTCCGAATATTTAATCCTATTCCCAAATTCCTTGTTAACTTATAATTGGCAAAAAGATTAACCTTTGCAAAACCGTCAAACCATTTTAAATAGTTAGATCTGGACTGTGCAGTTTTGTTCATTACAGCAGTATAATATGCCTCATAGTCCAATGCCCATCTTTTTCCGATGTAATTAACATTAAACCCTATAGATGTGTTATGTTCTTTATCTATGTTTAAAAGTTCATTTAATCTGTAATTAAATGAAAAGCCGGCTGTTACTTGCGGTACTATTGAAGCAGCTATCGGTTTACCGACAATCTCTGTAGGCGATTTTACTACAGGCATCTCTATTATTTCATTATGGTTATAAGAAACATTAACACTTACATCCATTGCTCCTTTGGTATACTTAAGTACTGCTTCAAGTCCCTTGTTTTCTACTTCTCCTAAGTTTAAAATTTGATATTGAGAAGGATTATTTTCCAGATCGGGGTAATTCGTACCAAGTTGATCTTTTGTATCTTGATAATAATATGTAAATTCACAATAAAGTGCGCCGTCTAAAAAGTATTGATCTACACCTATTTCCCAACCGCTTGTTGTTTGAGGACCGATATCCGGATTAGGAAGACAGTTAGGTAAAGAACCGTTCCTCATTAACAGTGTCGGTGACTGAATGCCTGTTCCCCAAGAGCCGCGTGTTTTTATTACCCAGCCATTCATCGGTTCCATTAAGTAAGAGAAACCAACCCTAGGATTTGTTGTGTATGCGGAATAATTCGAACCATTATTACTGTTGTAATCTGTTCTTACGCCTGCTGTAATAAACAGTTTGTCATAAAATCCTAATTTTGCCTGACCGAAGAAAGCTCTTTTAGCCGTGTTATCTATAATAATATTACCCGATAAAGTCGAAACTGTGTAATTAGAGACATTTCTATAATTACTGGTAACATATTTATACTCTGTTTCAATATACTCAAAACCTGCAGTAATACTCGGCTGGAAAAAATCCATCCTTGGTAATGTAATGTTTGTTGAATAACGAAAGGTTGGTCTAATATAGTCACTTGATACAAATGAACGAGTTGTATCCGATGCATAAAGATTGCTGGGAACCGTATACCTATCATATCTATTTTTAATATACCCGATTGTTAATTGATGTTCCCACCAATCGGAATATACATAACTTATATTCAATCCAAGAACAATATTGCTGGAAGTATAATAATTATCCGGATCAAGTAAATAAGAATTAGCAGTAGGAAGTTTACCTTCTTGATAAAGACCATACCAAATAGATGAAGATCCTGCATAACCCCATTTTCTATTGGATAGTCTTGATATAACACTTATGTTCAGATTATCAAGTAATTTCTTTTGAAAACCGAAAGAAGCATTAAAATTTTCTCGGTCATTATTAACACAATATCCTTCCTTTTGTGTGTAGGCTATGCCTAGTCCATATGATCCTCCTAGTAGTCCGCCGCTCACCGATCCGTTATATGACCTACTCCATAATGTACTCAGATCATATTTGGATTGTATTACTCCTTGCTGTGTTGAGATTGAACCTTTAATTCCTTCCTGTCCTACCATACCTTTTTTTGTGAAAATCTGTATAACACCGCCGGCAGCTTCCGAACCGTAAAGAGTTGAAGCTTGCGGTCCGCGGATTATTTCTATTCTCTCAATATTCTGTGCACTGATGTTTGATATAAATCTTGTTTGAACTTCAACACCGTCTATCAATATTTTGATAGGATCAATTTGGGTAGTTAATGCTGTATTGGCACCGCGTATAAATATTTTATTATTCATATCATCTCCGCTCATATCCATCGAAGAAACACCGGCTACCTGTTGATCCTGAAACATCGCTGCTATCGATGTTGTACTCATTGTTTCAATATCTTTTTCCTTTAGTACCGTAATTGCCGTACCCATCGTTTTCTTCTTTGTCTCTACCATTGTGCCCGTTACTACAACTTCATTTAAATCATATGCACTCGGGTCAAGTTCTATATTTATTTCAACCGTTTTATTCTCAACTACATCAACAGTTTCTTCTTTTGTTGAATATCCAATGTATTTTATTACTAACGTATAATTCCCCGGAGAAAGTTTTTCTAGTGAATATTCGCCGTTTTCATTTGCTGCTACGCCAGTACCGGTTTCCTTCAATATTATATTGGCACCCATCAACGATTCCCCGGTTTTGGCATCTGTAACTTTGCCTCTTATTGACCCGGTTTGCTGGATAACAACAACGGGCTCGTTATACTCTTCAAAGTTTGCTTTCTTAATTACAATCTGGTTGTTAATCCTCTGGAATACCAGGTTGTATTGCCCGGCTAAACCTTCAAGTAAATCGTACAATGATTCGTCGGTAACATCAATTGTAATCTTCTCATCTATAGGAACATCCTTATTAACATAAAGGAATTTAAAGCTTGTAGAACGCTCCAAACTTTTAAGAGCCTCTTCGAATGAAACATCATATAAAGCTACATCTACTCTAATATCCTTCAACTCTTGTCCTTCTGAAGGAGAAGCAAATAACAGACTTACAACCAGACACTGAAGTAATATCCCGAACAAGGAATAGTACAAAGACATTTTAACTACCCGTAATAGTTTTTTTTTCATATTTTTACCTGTCAATTGTTAAGTAATTAGTAGTGTTAATTATTTGACTCTCAAGCCATGGCAATCCTGACCATTGTCATGGCTTTTTTAGTGTTAGGGAAAACCGGATTTTTTCAATAGACCCTCCTTTTTTATTATCAGTTTTATTTTTTATAAAAAATTATTTTTGAAAGGCCGTCTGCATTTTTTTCTGTTCTATAGTTAAGGTCAGTTAAAGACTGCAAAGATTTAACAACCGTCCAAAAAGATTCATTCTCAAAGTTTGCGCTTATCCTGATAAGTTTGTGCAGATCGTTTTGAATTTCAAATTTCACTCCGTAAGCCCTTTCAAGAACTTTAAATATTTTTTCCAGTTCAACGTTATTGAATACGAGAATATTAGCCTTCCAGCCAATAGTTTCCCACCGGTTAAATTTACTTACAATTCCATTCTTTGAATCATCATTAAAAACGATTTGCTCCGAGGGATTTAAAATGACCTCGCCCCGTACATGCCCTGTATCATTTCTTGCAACTTTAACTTTTCCTTCCACGAGAGAAACGGCCAGCTCTGTTTCATCAGGAAATGCCTTTACATTAAATTTTGTCCCGAGAACTGTTGCAGAGACATTACCGGCATGAACAATAAACGGAACATTAGGATTGGCGGTAACCTCAAAAAATGCTTCCCCGCTTAAACGGACAGCCCTTTTTTCTTTGCCGAAATCGGCTGGAATTTCTATTGAACTTGCGGCATTCATAGTTACGACGGAGCCGTCGCCTAAAACAACTTTCTTGATATTACCATAATCGGTAGTTAATGAATACAAACGGGAACCTCCTTGATTTCCGTTAAAGAGCCCAAAGCGTTCCATAGCAATCAACGAAACGACAACTATTATTATTACAGCAAAAGAAACCCTGGCAAATTGAAACCCGGAAGACCAAGAGTTGTTTATCCGGACTTTATTTTTTGCATGAGTGGGTTGAACATCGTGCATGGCGGTTTTAACTTTTTCCCATGCATTATCAACATTCCAGGACTCACCGGTCCCGGAAATTTTTTGCCACAAAGCACCGGATTCTTCAAACTTTTTTTTGATCTCTTTATCGCTCTTCAGCCATAGTTCTATGTTTTCGGTTTCACTTTCTTTAATTTCGCCGGAAAGATATTTTGCTATTTTTTGATAAATTTTTGAATCTTTCATAAAGATCCCGCGTTGTTGTAAATGTATTACCTTTATTATAAAACAACTGAATTGAGCAAAACCCCTACGCGGATCTTTAATAAAATGTAAATGTTGTAGATTATTTTTGAGATAAGATTAGTGTGCCGAGAGAAGAACGGAGTTTCTTTAATGCCTTCCCTATTTGTATTTCAACCGTATGTGTTGATATGTTCATTATATCAGCGGCTTCTTGATAAGAAAAGTTATTATACTTAACTAAAATAAATGTTTCGCGGCAGCGTGCAGGCAAGCGTTCAACGGCTTTATCAATTAATAACTGCATTTCTGTTTTATCAATTTCGTCTTCAAGGTTGTTTTCTCTTATCATTTGCATATTTCTAATTTTCTGAATTACTCTCTCTTTTATTTGCAAATGCTTTCTGTAGTTGATTGCTTTGTTTTTTACTGCTTTATATAAATATGATCTTACATTGTTTTTAGGGTAAAAATTCTTCCTCCTTTCCCAAATGTTTAGAAACAGTTGTTGAACCATTTCTTCAACTTCATCTTTATCTCTAATATAAATATTTAAGTAACTGCAAAGTTCTGGATAATATCTACGGAATAGTATTTCGAAAGCCGATTCATCATCATCACGTATTGCCGTTATAATGTCTTGTTCAATATTGTCAAATTGCTCATACATTTTTTTGAAGATAAGTCTTTACATAAATCATCTTTTTAAAAATAATAAAGAAATGCTTCTAAAAAATTAAATGAATATTAAATCTGCTTTGCACATTAACTCAAATAGATAATTATTAAAGTTTGCTCTTTAAAGTTGTAACGACTCTTAATTAAGGGAATCATAACAATTGTTAAATTGTTTAATAGTCATATTGCCGGGACAGATTTTTAGAGCAATTAAACAACCTGTCCGTCGAAGTCCGTTTTGAGGACGTAGTCGGGATGAAGCAATATAGCCATCTGGAATTATTTAAAGCTATAATACCTTATCACTTGTTTATTTATAATATTTTAATGGGGAAAAGAAAAATCCTTCCTTAACATCTAAGCAGACAATTTCATATAAAAAAAACCTCTCCGAAGAAGGGGTACAGTTCATCTACGGAGAGGAGGAGAGTCTCTATGATTCGAGGGGTACAATCAGTACTATCTAATTGAGACAGTCATGATTGAATCTGATGTATAGTAAAGAAGTTAGGTGTAAAAAAATCTCAACTACGGCATTTATATACAGTTTTGTAAATGTCCTAAATTTTTCTTTGTTATTCATTGTTATTTATTCTTTTGTAACCTTTAAGATTGTTCCGGTTTCTTTCCTTAATTCTTTTTCCGACCATTCTTGAGGATTTTGAATTTCACATCCTAGTCCGAAGTAATATTCATTATTCATAGTTTCAAATGAACGTGAAAAGGTTGTATAATTAAATTCCAACACTCTTTCCCATCTCTCTAAATCATTACTTGCATATACCATTGTTGTATATTTTTCTTCATTGATTTTCTTATTCAACAATACGTATGTCATATCGCTTCTATGTATGATATCCCATGGTAAATACCCTTCCGGTAATTCTACCTTACTTACTTTTTCAACATTACCGTCAAGCTTTTCTGCTACGTACAATCCTATCGGTATATTTTGATGATCGTTATGGATGTATGCACCGATATAGATTGATTTATTATCAACACTAGTTGGTCTTACTATTTTTTTACTTAGAGATGTATCTATTGCAGTATCGGGAAAAAGTACTTTATAGCTTAGATCATCTCTTGTTATAAATACTCCTTTTTCACTATCGTATTGATAAATCCCATTTGCCAATCTTACGTCTCTTTTAGATTTAACATGCGCTCTAAATCCTTCACTCGGCATTATTCCTATTGCATAGAGCACATCATCTACAATTAGAAACGAGTAAATTCTAAAACAATTTTCCAGTGTTTTTCTTTCCCAGCTTTTCCCTCTATCGCTTGAGACTACAACAGCATAACTCTTTTCAGTTATAGTAAGTCCAAGACCGGCAAACATCCTATCCTTGTATATTACCATTGAATAGTTATGTATGCCACCGGGAATATTTCTAACTTTTTTCCATTCACCGTTTTCAATTTTATAATAATTCCCAAGCTCCCAGCTTTCCTTCGGATCATGTCCGGGTATGTATATAGAATCTCCAAACAATACTATCATATCTATTTGGTCATCATCTACCGTAAATTCTTCTTTAAATACTCCATTTTGTAAATCATATGAAAACAAAGGAACCGGACCGGAGTTTACTGCCGGACCTATATTTGAACTGTTTCCCGTACCGATATAAATCTTATTTTTGTATAGCTGTAAATCCCATACATTTCTTGCGTAAATCAGTTCACCGGTATCGTACCGGCTTAGTAAAGGATCTCCCAGTACTTCTATTTTTACAGTGGGTTCTTGTTTGTTAAAAAAAACTAAAGCAAAAATCAGTACAAGGGATAAAAATAATACTGCCATTATCTTATTAACTTTCACAAATCTTTTTCCCTATTTTTATGGTGTATTGCTTAATATTATGTTAAGGTAAAGCTTCTCTCCAACCGGCTTTTAACTGCACAGCCAGCTTTTCTATTATTGCTTTGTTTCCCGGTTTCCCGGCAATGTTAACATTCTCATCACCGTCTGATTCATTGTCGTATAACTCAGCTGTAACATAGTCGCCTCTTACTTTTTCCTTATTATCCCAATAATACCATTCTACGTAATGATACCGTTTCGTCTTCATAGAGTAACCCATATAGCATTTGCCGTCTAGTGTTACTTTAGGTCTTTGAACGTACTGGCTGAACACTGCCGACTTCCATTCGCGATCCGGGTTTTTAAGCAACGGTTTGAAACTTATTCCTTCCATATTTCCCGGTATATCTATATCCGCCAAGTCGCACAGCGTTGGGAATAAATCTACAAGTTCTACTAATTCGTTACACTTGTGTTCGGCTTGCTGTTTTTTCCCCGGCATTCTTACTATCAACGGGACTCGTGTGTCTATATTGTAATTTGTCTGTTTACACCAGCTTCCGTGTTCTCCAAGTTTCCAACCGTGATTTCCCCATAATACTACTATTGTATTTTTATCGAGTCCTTCGTCTTTCAAGCCTTTCATTAATCTGCCAAGGCATGCATCAACATAACTTACACTTGCATAGTAACCGTGCTTTAAGACCCGTGCTGTTTCTTCAGGAAGTTTTTCTTTTGCCGGATGTTTTACCCACTCAAGATCATAACAACCGCCCAATTCGTAACATGAGTTCATTGCCATCGCCGGTGAGTTTACCGGAATGTAGGGATTCTTCGCTAGTGATAGTTTATCTCTATCGTAAAGGTCCCAGTATTTTTTGGGGGCAACGAATGGCAGATGCGGTCTGAAATATCCCAACGCAAAATAGAACGGTTGATTTTTCTTTTTTAATCTCTTTAATGTTTCAATTGCAAGGTCTGTTTGTGCCCCGTCGTAAAATGCGTTATCCGGCGCATCAGAACACTCCCACGACTTTCCGTATGCCCACCCTCCGGCGTATGCATTTGGATTTTTCTTCAATCTCTTCTCACGAACTTCTGCTAATTCTTTTTTCAAGTCCTCATCGTAATAGAAAGATTCGGGGTCGCGGTCTATCATTTCCGGTGTCATATACTCTTCGGGTTTCAAATCCGGTTCATCGAACGATACTACATCCGGCATATGATTGTGGAATATTTTTCCCATTGATACTGTGTGATAACCGAATTTCTTAAAGTGCTGGGGTATTGTAACTATGTTCGGATGTATCTTCCGGAATTCTTCTCCCAAACTCCATACACGCGTTGTATTCGGACGAAAGCCGGTCATTAGACTTGCCCGGCTCGGTGCACATGCTGCCGCTTGGCAATATGTGTTCGTGAACATTATTCCTTCTTTTGCCAATGCATCGAAGTTCGGGGTTATTATCTCGTCATTCCCGTAACATCCCAATTCCGGGCGCAGATCGTCTACTGCTATGAATAATACATTAGGTTTTTCTCCTTCGGGTAAGTTTATACATCCGGCAAGCATTGTTGCAAATACGCTTGCCGATGTGACTTTTATAAATTCTCTCCGGTCTAACTTGTTGATCTCTTTCATAACTGTTATCCCTTTTTTTATTTTACTATAATCCGTTGTGTGAAATAGAATCAATAAAAAAACATGAAAACAAAAAAATCTGGATTTAATTGTCATATCGACGAATCGTTTTTTGATGAGGAGATATCTTTTGCAAACATTTTACATAATGCCTGATTAAAGATTTCTCACTCCCGAGAAAAAACCTCGGGAATTCGAAATGACAGTTCAAAAAAAGTAATTTCTATTTCTCAAAACAGGTTACTATACTTATTGCAAATTGATTTTAGGGCTTTGTCCTTTTTAGAACTCTCTCAAATCTCTCTTGAAAAGAGAGAAGCCATTTGAAAAGCCCTAAAACCAATTTGGTTTGTGTATATTATAATTCCGGTGATTATTAGTATTATCTCCACTAATCCGGCAAAGCTGATCTCCATCCGGCTTTTAATTGTGATGATAATTCCTTTACTATATTTTTATTCTCTTCATACCCGGCTATGTTTTCATTCTCTCCGGGGTCTGCTTTATGATCGTATAGCTCGCATGCCGCAAATTCCTTTGTCTCTAAGTTATACCATTCATTGTATCTGTACCTATCCGTTCTAATTGAATATCCGTGATATTCATTTCCGTCTAAGGCTTTCCATCTCCCGGTTTCAAGGAACTGGCTGAATACGGCTTTCTTCCATGCTCTTTTTGTATTCTTAATTAGAGGTACTGCGCTAATGCCTTCCAAACCTTGACGAATGGGTAATCCGGCTAGTTCACAAACCGTTGGATAGATATCTACAAACTCCACCAGACCTTCTGTTGATATATTGTTCTTAATCGTTCCGGGAGCACTTATTATCAGCGGCGCTCTCGTGTCTATTTCAAAGTTTGTCATTTTACTGTAGCTATTATGCTCGCCTAATTTCCAGCCGTGATCGCCCCATAACACTACTATTGTGTCTTCTCTTATTTTTAACTCATCTAAAGTATCGAGCAGTCTCCCGACTTGAGCATCTATATACGATACAGAAGCAAGGTAGCCGTGTTTCATCAGCCTGGCTTGTTCTTCACTTAGTTTTCCATCCAAGGGAGTCGGTGTTCCCTTAAAGTCAGTGTACTGTCTTACTTCAGCCATATTGTTTATTGCCATTACCGGGCAGTTCTTAGGTACATAATCATTTTCTGCTAAGGGTATCTTTTCTCGGTCATATAAATCCCAGTACTTCTTCGGTACGTTAAAAGGCATATGCGGCCTATAGTAGCCGATTGAGAAAAAGAACGGTTTTTCTTCCTTTGCCAGTTTTGTTATTCTTTCTATTGCTACATCGGTTTGTGCCCCGTCGTAATATTCATTATCGGTTACTTCCGGGTTTTCACTCATGTATGTTTTTATATACCACTCGCCGAAGCGATCAATAGCCCTTTTCTGCTTTCCGGCTTCAATAATTTTTTGCTTCTTCTTTTCTACTTCTTCCAAACTCTCTTTTGCCCGGTATACTGCATCGGGGTCAAAAGGATAACCGGGAATATGTATTTCAGGTTCGCTCCACGATATATCATCCGGTATTGTATTATGAAATGTTTTTCCAATGCCAAGTGTTGTATACCCGTTGTTCTTAAAATATTGGGGCAATGTTACCGCATTCGGTAAGTTGTCTCTGAAGTTAGTGCGTAAATCCAACACTCCTACGGTTTCGGGGCGTAACCCGGTTAGTAAACTTGCTCTCGACGGGTTACAAAGTGCAGACTGGCAGTATGCACGGTTAAATACTATTCCGCTTTCTGCAAGTCTATCGATATTAGGCGATATAACATAATCCTTCCCGTAGCAGCCGAGTTCAGGTCGCAAGTCATCAACGGGAATGAACAGTACGTTCTTTTTTTTCTTACCGGCTTTAGTATTTGAAAACGGTATAAACGCCGCTGCACTTACCAATGATGATACCTTTATAAATTCTCTCCGGTTTATTTCCATTTTTTTCTCCATCACTTTTGATCTTCTCTGTTTTCTTCATACTATTACTATATATCTAATTTTTCGTTAATTATCAGTTAGATATTTATCCAAAAAATTAAAAACACGGTTCATCGCATCAACTCCATTAGCTAAAGACCATGTAAATGGTACATGCCCTTCTCCATTATAAACTGCCAATTGTGCGGTTTTACCCAAACGTTTCATCGCTATAAACATTTTTTTTGCTTCGCTTACATCACAATTAGAGTCGTTCTCCCCATGTAGAAGAAGCAACGGGGTTGTTATTTTTTCAGCTTGCAGGTAGGGTGAGTTTCTAATGTAACGCTGCAAATCTGAAAACGGAGATGTTCCCATTCTTCCTTGTCCGGTTTCGAAATAAAACATTTTATCAGTCCAAGCCATGTTCATGTGACCGTATTTTGCAATTGGATCGTAAAACCCTGAAAAAGCTACGGCTGCTTTAAATAAATTAGTCTCGGTTATAATGCTTGCCGTTGAATATCCTCCATAAGATTGCCCTATTATACCAACGCGACTAATATCAATGTAACCGAGTTCTGCGGCATGGTACAATTGAGGCAACACTGCATTTGTCATATCATGAATAGGATTACCCGGTTCACCTCCCTTAGGAGATAACGGAACATCGAGCAATATTACCGCGTAACCTCTTGTTGCAAATAACTGTGCCGACGGAATTCCGGCTGGCGTTCCGCCTGCATATTGATCGGCAAGTCCGGAATAATAACTGCCAGGGTAAAAAATACTTACTGCCGGTATTTTGTCGCCTTTCTTTTTACCCGGTGGTAAAAGTACCGCTGTGTT
Organism: Ignavibacteria bacterium; assembly: GCA_050117315.1. GTDB lineage: Bacteria > Bacteroidota > Ignavibacteria > Ignavibacteriales > Melioribacteraceae > JANQIV01. The sequence continues at coordinate 64,374 of JASFMY010000013.1, read as the reverse complement.
AACTTTTATTCGTTCTCCGTCATAACGCGTTATTTCGGTTTCAAATTTTTCTACATTGCCAAATTTTACATCTCTTAGGCGAGTATCTATTTCCGTTAATTGTTCCTTTTTATATGTCTTTGTATTAAGTAAATATAGATTTGACGGAGTATATGCATCTTTCATATTTACAAGTATTGATTCTTGTTCCGGTATTGCCGTTATAAATGAATTATTAGATCCATACGTATAAACAATTTCCGTTGAACCGCTTTTTGTATCCAAATAAATCAAGGCTCCTTCTTTATTTCCTTTTGAACCCTGGATTGCTATACAATTTTTTTTCGGAGACCATAATGTATTGTCATCTGTTGTTATTACATCCCGGTAGGAGTATTCTTTCCCGGGAGAAACTAGTCTTGTTTTTTTTCCGTTTAAAGAAACAAACGCCAATGTATCCGAGCCTTGCATACGAATCATGATTTCTGTTCCATCCGGCGTATATAACAGCGGACTCTCTTGTATATTCTCTACATCTTTACCAATTTGAACCGGGACAGATTCCAAACCATTTGTGAAATCTACAACCCATAACTCACCATCCTTAAAATAGACCAGTTTATCTTCCGTTGGGTGCCATCTATAATTCTTGCTATAATATAGTTTTGAAGGAGACGAAACTTTTAGATCGGATACTATTACCTTTGCATCTCCTCCGCTTGAAGGTAGCACAACTAAATCGAAATACAACTGTTGTATTAAAATATCCTTAAATCTATATATGGATAAATATGAGAGCCATTTACCTGAAGCGGAAAGTCTTAAATAACTTGGCCGTGGTAATTCATCTGCCTTTACAATCACATCCAATTCACCGGTTTCTATATTTATTGAAGCTAATGTCACGTTGTTCATGTTTATGAAAGCTTCATTCCATTCGTAGGTTGAATCTTTTCTCTCTTCCCGCTCTTCACCTGTTTTTAATACTTTTACTGTTACTTCCGATGAATCGGATTTATTTTTCGTAGATCGTCGTAAATTGGGATCCCAATTTAGATCAATTGGGACATAAACTGTTTTCCCGTCTTTACTCCATTTTGCCTCACCTCCAAACCAATATTGACATATTATCCTTATTTCATTTGGTCTTGTTTTTTTCCCGCTGCGGATATCATAAAGCCATAATTGGGGATAACCGCATGTATCTGAATAAAACGCCAGCTTATTGCCGTCCGGCGACCACGAAGGCTGCCATGAACTGCTCTTTTTAGGACTTATCTGCCTCTCTTTTCCCGTTTTAATATTTACAATAAAAATTGAGGACCCATATTTAATGCTCGCTACTCCATTGGGGAGAAGTCTCGCATTTTCAGGATACCTGCTCCATAAGCTTTTTTTGGGTTGTTGAAAAACACAATATGCCGTATATTCTCCCTTAGGAGAAACAACCTGTTTTTCATTGTAAGTAAAAGTCTTCCTTGAAAATGCCAATTCCAAATCAAAAGGGATTACTTCAGTTTTGCCTTGGTCTTTACTATTTTGCGCAGCAACTGAGGAAATAAAAATTATTAACAAACTTAAAAACAGTATATATTTTTTTTTATTATGAAATGCATGCTTCATTTTTTACTCCTATCATAAAAAAGGTGTCTCCCGATTTTTTTACAGAATAAAACAATTCTTATGAGACACCTTATTATTAAACATTTTTACTAGAAATTCATTTTTAGGCTAAATAAAGTCTCTCTACCGGTTACATAAAAACCAGGGGTTGGTTGTTCATAACAGTTAAATAGGTTTCTTATTTTTAGACCTACTCCCAAATTCTTTGTTATATTATAATTTCCAAAGAGATTAACTTTTACAAAACCGTCAAACCATTTTAAATAGTCAACTTTACTTTGTAGACTTCCGCTAGATGCATCAGCCATATAAGAATAATTATCAATCGCCCATCTTTTACCAAGATAATTAATATTAAAACCTACCGATGTTCTATGTTCTTTACCAATGTTTAATAGTTCATTTAACCTGTAATTAAATGAAAAACCGGCGGTTACTTGCGGCAACGTAGAAGCCGCGATCGGCTTTCCAACTAAGTCAACTGGTGTTCTTAAAGTAGCCAGTTCTTTTATCTCATTATGATTATATGCAACATTAGCGCTTAGATCCATAGATTCATACGTATATTTAACTATTAATTCAGCACCACTGTTTTCAACTTCACCCATGTTTGCATACTGATATTGCCTAGGATTATTTTCCATATCCGGGTAATGTATAGAAATCTGATCTTCCGTATATTGATAATAGTATGTAAACTCAAAATAAAGCGCACCGTCTAAAAAGTATTGATCTGCTCCTAATTCCCAGCCGGTTGTTGTTTGAGGACCAATATCAGAATTTGGAAGAGTGTAAGGCAAACCGCCGTTTCTCATTATAAGAGTTGGCGATTGTATACCAATACCCCAAGAACCGCGCGTTTTTATTACCCAGCCTTCGGTTGGTTCTATTAAATAAGAAAAACCGAACCTAGGATTTGTTGAGTATGAGGAATAATTTGGACCGTTGTTGCTGTTGTAATCTGTTCTTACACCTGCTGTTATAAATAATTTATCATCAAATCCTAATTTTGCCTGACCGAAGAATGCTCTTTTTATACTATTTTCCTCCCAAATATACCCGCTTAATATTGATCTAACATAAGGTTCGCCGGTATTTTCATATGTATTGCTAACGCTTAAGTATTCCGGTTCAACATATTCGAGACCCGCTGTAACGCTTGATTCTAATATTCCCATTTGGGGTAATTTTATATTTGTTGAATAACGGTATGTTTTTCTAATCCAGTCGTTAGTATATCTTGTTAAGGTTGTATCCGCAGCATAAAGATAACTTGGTAGTTTACGTTGCTCTGCTCTTAGTTTATAATAGCCAATTGTTAACTGGTGTTCCCACCAATTGTTATATACATAACTTGCATTTATACCAAGTGCAATTTTTTCGAATGTATAATAATCATTGGGATCGGGTATATAACTTTTGCTTGATGGAAGTTTACCATCTTGATAATTATCAAAAAGGAGAACCGCACTACCAGGATAACCAAATCGTCGATGACCATAGCGTGATATTATACTTATGTTTAGATTGTCTAATAAATTCTTTTGAAATCCGAAAGAGATATTTGCGTCTTGCCTATCCAAATTTTCTGCAAAACCTTCACTTTGTGTATAGGAGGCACCTAAACCAAACGATCCGCCGATAAAACCGCCGTTCAGCGATCCGTTATATGATCTTTTCCAGAATGAACTTGGATCATATTTAGATTCTACCACACCCTGGTTTGTAGAAATTGAACCTTGCAAGGGTTGTCCGGATGATCCCTTTTTTGTAAAAATTTGTATAACACCGCCGGCTGCCTCCGAACCGTAAAGAGTTGAGGCTTGAGGACCGCGGATTATTTCAATTCTTTCTATGTCTTCCGCACTGATGGTACTCATTACTCTTGTTTCAACTTCTACACCGTCCACCAATAATTTTGTTGGAGATATAAAACCTGTCAATCCTGTGTTTGAACCTCGGATATAGATTCTTTGACCCATATCTGAATTAGTACCCAGATCCATTGAAGTAACACCGGCTATCTGCTGGTCTTCAAACAACTCCGTCACTGAGGAAGTATTCATCTGCTCAAGTTCTTTTGGCTTAATTATGGTAATTGAGGTCCCAAGCGTTTTTTTCTTTGTCTCTACTATTGATCCCGTAACTATAACTTCATTTAAATCAAATGCAGTTGGGTCTAGTTCTATATTCAGCTCAACTGTTCTATTCTCAACTACTTCGACAGTTTCTTCTTTTGTAGAATATCCAATGTATTTTATTACTAACGTATAATTTCCCGGAGAAAGTTTTTCGAGTGAATATTCACCGTTTTCATTTGCTGCTACGCCAGTACTCGTTTCCTTCAGCATTATATTGGCGCCCATCAACGCTTCGCCGGTTTTGGCATCTGTAACTTTTCCTCTTATGGAACCTGTCTGCTGGATAATGACGGGTTCTTCATACTCCTCGAAGTTTGCCTTCTTAATCACTATCTGGTTGTTAATTCTCTGGAAGACCAGGTTGTATTGCCCGGCTAAACCTTCAAGTAAATCGTATAATGATTCATTTGTAACATCAATTGTTATTATTTTGTTTAACGGAACATCTTCTTTTAAATAAAAGAATTTAAAATTTGTCGTTTTTTCAATTTTGTGTAAAACTTCTTCAAATGTTATATTATTAATTGTTAGCGTCAATTTCGTATCTTTTAATTCTTGCCCTTCAGCAGATGAACTAGCGAAAAGTATGCTGACCAGAAAGCATTGCAAAATTACACCTATCGCAGAATAATAAGCTGTCATTTTTAATACCATAAATATGTTTTTTTTCATATATTTTACCAGTGTTAGTTAAACATGATGTTTTAATTAGTTTGACTAAATTTACAGCCGTGACAATCTCGCACATTGTCATGGCTTTTTTTATTGTTAATCCTATGTCATGTTGCCTCCTTCTTGTTTAAACACAAGTATTTGTTGTTGATACTTAATAAAAGTTGTTGAATGTTTTTATTTTATATTTTTATGAAATATTATTGATTTAATCTCGTTGTTGTTTCCCGCTGTTCGGTATTCAAGACCGGTAGCGGATTTAATTACTTTAACAACAGTCCAGAACGATTCATTGTTAAAAGCCGCTTTAATTTTTTTCTGAGCGTAAGTTGTATCTTCCAATAAAAATTTAACGCCGAAAGTTCGTTCCAACTTCGCAAATACTTTATTGAGCGGCTCGTTATCGAATTTAAGAACATTATCTTTCCAGCCGGTTGTTTGTATTAAATCAAATTCCTTTATATCTCCCGTGCCTGTTGTCTTATTAAAAAGTAATTGCTGCGAAGGCTCCAGCAGTTCATCATCTGTGTTGGATGTCGATACTTTTATACTCCCTTCAACTAAAGAAACCGCTATTTCCCGATCTTCGGGAAAAGCTTTTATGTTAAATTTTGTACCAAGTACGGTTGTTGATATTTTATCCGTATGAACGACGAAAGGTTTGTTTACGTTATGAGCGACCTCAAAATATGCCTCTCCTTCTAAATATACGTCTCTTGTATCGCCGACAAAATTTGTGCGGTATTTAAATTTGCTGTCTGCATTAAGAGTTATTTTTGTTCCGTCAAAAAGTGTTAATATCGATTTCTGTCCTATTAATGTTACCTTTTCATTCCACTTTATTTCATTACTCCCGCCGTTAAAAAAGTCCCCGTAATAAAGTATGCCTGCCGATATAATTACAAAAAATGCAATTGAAGCTGCAAAACGTAAAAGAGAACTATCGTACCAGTAATTTTTAAATGGGTTTACTGTTTGTGTTTTATATTCCGGTTCGGATATTTTGATTTTTGAAGTAAGTTTGTTGAATCCTCTTTCTACATTGAAGTCTAAATTGTCGAGGTCATCTTCGGCAGTTTCCCATTTGTTTTTAATTAATTTGTATTGTTCGGAATATTCTTGTTTTTTTAGAAGTGTCATAAGTTCTTTGTTTTCTTCTTTAGTTGTTTCTTTAGAAAGATTCCTTACAACTAGGTTAATAAAATTTTTTTTGTTCATATCTTCTTCCTTCCCATTGGATTTGATATTGATAAGACTACTTTTTAACGGGATATCTACTATTGTCGAGAGAAAAAAATAATCGGCGGTTTGTTGTTGATAAAAAATCTAAATCATTTTTGCCAAACGGGGTAAGAAAATTATTTTTTTATTTTGGGATATTGATTTGTTAAAAATTTAACTGCTTCCGTCATCTGATTTTGAACTGTGTTTACGGAAATGTTAAGTATCTCGGCAATTTCTTTATATTTCAGCCCGTCGAAACGATTCATTCTAAAAATTAATTGTCTTTTAGCGGGCAATTTCTGTAATACAGATTCCACCTCGGCTACAAGTTCTTCATAACAAACAAAGTCATCTGAATTTTCTGAAGACACTTTACCTTGAGTTTCGGCGGTTTCAAGTTTTTCAAAAATCTGCTTATTTTTTTTAATATAGGTTATACATTGGTTTCTTACCGATATATATAAGTAAGAAGATACACTTGAGGTTATATTAATATCGTTTCTTTTGAGCCATATTTTAAGAAATATATCCGATACGGCTTCTTCGCAAAGATCAATGTTTTTTATAAATTGAAAAGCAAATTTACACAATCTATTGAAATACCTTTCAAACAAAGCTCTTAGAGCGTTGCCGTTACTTTGTTTTATCAAAGTAATCAGTTTCTTATCATCGTAATTTTTAAGTTTGGGCAAGACGTCCCGTTAAGTTTTATGGAAATGTACTAAACATTTTTCTTTTAAGAAAAACATATAAATTATTTTTTCAAAGAGCAATTTTGCTAACATATTGAAGAATTATACTATAAATAGTTTGAATTAACTTCTTATAATAAAGATCGAAAGAGACTTCACAGTTAATTCCTTGCATAAGAAGACCCTATAATTTAATTTTTCATTTCTATTTGATAACAAAATGTACTTTAAAGCCGAGGAGTATATGAATGAGAAATTAATAGAATGTGTGCCGAATTTTTCCGAAGGAAGAAATTTAGACATTATAAAACAAATAACCGATAAAGTTGAAGCTGTTGAAGGAGTAAGATTATTAGACGTTGATCCCGGTGCGGATATGAATAGAACAGTAGTTACTTTTTTAGGAAGCCCTGCCGGAGTAAAAGAAGCCGCTTTTCAGGCAATTAAGAAAGCGCATGAATTAATTGATATGTCGAAGCACTCCGGTTCGCACCCGAGAATGGGCGCTACGGATGTTTGTCCTTTTGTTCCGGTAAGCGGGGTTACAACTGAAGAATGTATCGAGATTTCAAAAGAAGTAGGTAGAAGAATCGGTGAGGAATTAGGCATCCCGATTTATTTGTACGAGAAATCTGCGCAAACTCCCGAAAGAGAAAACTTAGCTAAAATTAGAAAAGGCGAATACGAAGCTTTAGCCGACAAGCTTAAAAAACCCGAATGGAAACCCGATTTCGGCCCTGCGGAATTCAATGCCAAAGCCGGGGCAACGGTAATCGGTGTAAGAGAATTTTTAATTGCGTACAACATTAGCTTGAACACACGTGAATCAAAATACGCAACCGATATTGCATTTGAGTTGAGAGAAAAAGGACGTTCGGCAAGGCGCGGAAATACAAAGCCGTTTTATTTCAAAGGAACAGAGATATTAAAATATGTTGAAGGAAGATATCCTTGCGGCAGTTGTGATTTTGACGGAAAAACAATTGAAGAAACAATTGAGCACTGTAAAAAAGAACACAATTACGATTTGGCCGATTTGTTAAATCAAAACGGAATTGATCCGGATAAAACAGAAGGGCAGTCGGTTAAAAAGCCGGGTATATTCAAAAATGCAAAAGCAATCGGCTGGATGGTTGATGAATACGACCGTGCACAGATTTCAATTAACTTAACAAATTACAAAGTTACCTCAACCCACGATGTTCTCGAAAAAACCAGAGAACTTGCCGCCGAAAGAGGTTTGGTAGTTACAGGCAGTGAAATTGTAGGAATGGTGCCTTATCCTGCTTTACTGGATACCGGGAAATTTTATTTAAGAAAACAAGGCCGTTCAATAGGAATTCCGGTTCGTGATATTTTGGAAACTGCCGTTCAGTCGCTCGGCTTAAAAGATGTAGCCGATTTTAAAATTGAAGAAAGAGTTCTCGGGCTGCCTAAAAATCTTGATAATGCCCTGGTTGAAATGAAACTGACCGATTTTGTTGATGAAGTATCACGCGAATCCCCTGCACCGGGCGGCGGTTCAATTGCTGCATTGGCAGGTGCATTGGGTGCGTCTCTTTCATCAATGGTGAGCAATTTAACAGCTAACAAAAGAGGAAGTGAAAAAGTAGACGCAGTATTAAATGAAGCCGCTGACAAATGCCAGGAAATTAAAGATGCCCTGGTAAAAGCAATTGACGATGACACGAACGCATTCAATGATTATATGGAAGCAATGAGACTGCCGAAGAAAACAGACGAGCAGAAGAAAGCAAGATTTGAAGCAATGCAGGCCGGATTAAAGAAAGCTGTTTATGTTCCTCTTAATACTGCAAAGTTAAGTCTTGGAGCGGTTAGAGTTGCTGGAGCGGTTGCAATAAACGGCAACCCGGCATCAATTACGGATGTTGGTGTCGGCGCGCAGAGTGCATATACTGGAGTTATAGGCGGAATTTATAATGTGCTCATAAATCTCGGTGATATTAAAGATGAAGATTTCGTAAATGAAATGAGAGAAACCTGTAAAGATTTAAAAGTCGAAGCAAAAGCAGAATTGGATAAAGTTCTTAAAATTGTTGAAGGTAACCTAGGATTGTAAAAGATGAAAAATGGAACCGGCCTCTGCCAGGCCAGCCTTCGTAAGGGAATAACTAACCCCGGAATTCAGAGCGTGTGTGAAAATAGGGTATAAAGAAATTTTTTGTTTCGTTTTTTTATGAAATCAAAACATTTTTTTCAAAAAACCCGAATTATTACACACCCTCTTCCCATCGTGCGGCTATGCCGCCACTGACAAATTATTTAATTGTTCTCCCGGCAATATGACCATTGAACAATTGTTATGATTGTTCATGAATAAAAGTCGTCGGAACTATATTAATCATAATAATTTACAGATATTCGAATAGGCACTAATTAACTAATGCTTTTTTGAAATCTTATTATAACTCGTTATAAATTCAAAAATAATTTTTAGTCTCGCTCGGCATTGTAGGATTGCTTTCTAATGAGCTGTATTACGATTTATCTATTCTCACTTTTACTCCATCTGTATTGCCGATAACACCAGCACCAAATTCTCTCTATCCCTTCAGAGTACTCTTGCTAACACCGGAAATAATTCTAAGTTAGTTGTATAAGTCACCGTTAAGGTATCGTAAGCCGGAATCAATTATTATTGTAACAATCTTTTTACCGGGGCCTATTAATTTAGCCCGCTGTAGCGCTGCCCGTACATTTGCCCCGGATGTAGTTCCACCCCAAATACCTTCTAATTTAGCTAGTTTTCTAGCGGTTTCATAAGCATCTTCATCCGATACTGATATAACATCATCTTGCAAATCAGTACGATATATCGAAGGAATAAATCCCAATCCAATACCTTCAAGTCTATGTGTTCCCGAAGTGTCCCCGCCTGAGAGAAAGCGAACATTTTTAGGTTCAATAGCAGTGCAACGAATATCGGGTATTTCTTTTTTGAATATTTCCGCGTTTCCCGAAAAGGAAGCACCTGTTCCTACACCGGTCATAAACTCATCAATCTCAGTTCCGAGAACATCAATAATTTCTTTTGCCATTCTGTGATAAGCAATTTTATTATCATTATTATTTATTTGGTCTGTCCAAAAAGTGTTGGGTTCATTGCTTAATTCCTTAGCCCTGTCAATCATGTCATCAATGAGCTTTGCTGTTATTTTTCCGTTATCGCTTGGTATTATTTCCAGTTCGGCTCCGAATGCTTTCATTGTCCGCAGTTTTTCATCGGCAAAAGCATCCGACGAAATAAAATGTGCTTTGTAACCTCTGGTTGCACAAATCATTGCGAGGGAAGAACCTGTGCTTCCGCCCGTATATTCTGCAACTTTTCCACCCGGTTTTAATTCACCTCTTTTTTCTGCTCCCTCAATCATCGATAAAGCCATTCGATCTTTCATACTGCCTGTGGGATTGCCGCCTTCATATTTAACATAAATATCCGCGCAATCGGAATCAGTCAATTTTTCTAATTTGATTAATGGTGTGTTTCCTACTGTTTGCATTTTTATTTCCTTATCTATAACAGAGATTTGTAGAATTTTTTTGTTTAATATTATCAATCGTTTTTGAGATGCTTTAATGCTCTCTCTTTGAAATCGGTTTTATCGAGTTGCTGCTCGAATTTTTCCAAGGAGTAAAAAAATTCTTTATTTCCTTTGAGTATATCTCTAATTGATTTTTGTCCGGCGTTCCATATTTTCTCGAATTTAGGTAGTTCTTTAATAGCTTTTTTAGATAACTCCAATTGTTTCTTCCTTTTATCCGTTTTGTCTTCAATAATATCGATGTAACCTTTTTTTACTATCTTATTAATCATCCTCACCATAGCCGGTTGAGAAATATTAAAGGCTTCCGATATTTCGGTCATTGTTCTTGTTTTATGTTTTTTTAGTATCAATAAAACTAAATGCCAGCTTGGTTCAATATCTATGTTTTCATGCTTATATAACTCTTTGATACTGTACGATATTGAATCGCTCATTCTTTTAAGTCGTGCTGTTATGCCGAGGTATTCCAGTTCTTTTAAGAAGTCTTTACTCATTTTGTCTTTTTCTTTGTTATAAGCTTAACTAGGTAAGTAAATTTATAGAAAATTACTTACCTAGGCAAGTAATTTTGAAAGGGGACTATAAAAATTGAAAATTCGTAGAAATATATATTGTAAAGAGTATGAAATTAGTTTGATATCTTAATCCACACTAGTTGAATGAACGCCTGAATTCCAAGGGCGATAAATTTGTTTTGCTTTTGAATAACTTACTGAATGACTGCGAATGTTCAAATCGTAAGGCATATGCAATTTCACTTACAGATAAATCAGTCGTAGATAATTGTTTTTTAGCTTTTTCTATTAACTTGTTGTGAATATGCTGTTGAGTACTTTGTCCCGTAAGAGTTTTAAGCAACCCGCTTAAATAGTTGGAGGATACGTTTAATGTTTCGGCAATAACGCCTTTTTCTTTCCACTTTACTGCTGACAACTGTAACCGCATGACCTTTTTCTAATAATTCTGCGGTGAGCGGTTTGCTTATATGTCCTAATGAACCTGTTGCTACGATTTTCATAATTGTTTCCTTTCTGTGTTTTTTAAGAATAAATTTCTCATCACAAAGGTAAATACAATCGAATTGTTTATTGCAGTTTAATCTAAGATTGTTGTAGTCAAAAATAAGGTAGTTGTTAGGTTTTGTAGCATGACCCGCTATCGGTTGGCAATATGACAGGCAGCAGTTTTCAGAGTTCATTTCTATCCACCGGGACAAAAGTTTGATACGGACTGAAACACCCGAATTACACCTATCCCCACCATTTTGCTATACTGTATGTCATGTATTCGAGCATTTGTATATTTTTCACGTCATAATATTTTTATCATCTTAATCCTAAAAACAAATAGTTTTTTTAAAGTGATTTGTTTACCTAACCATCTTAGTCATTATATTTTCAAACCGCGTATTGCTTATAGGATGATAGCTTAAAACAGTGCCGTCATTAATAATGCAAAATGTTCCAAATGCACAAGGAGATTGTTGAGCTGCTTCCGAATCTTCTAGTTCGATTAATTTCGGACTAAGATTTCTTTTTTTTGCGGTATTAATTATTGCATCTACATTTTTAACGGAATATGGGCACTGGGCAGAACGGATTATTGTTAATCCTTTAGAATATTTTTTTGAGGACATTTCTTTAAATTCCGGGTCCTTAGCTTTATCATTGAATTTCAGAGTCAATAACTCAAAATCAGGTTTTGCATTATCAACCTGACGAAAGCCTTTCTTTATAAAAATATCTTTCTTAGCCATAAATGATCCTTTTCGGGTAACAACCGCTACACCATGCATATTTGCTTTTTTTGATTCATTTATACATTCATCAATTAATGAAGAGGCATAGCCTTTACCTTTGAACTCGTTTTTAAATCCTACAAAGATGCAGTGAATGAACATATATCCCTTAGCGTTAACCGGGCGATGAGCATACTTCCCCGGAATGTACTCAATCATACCCTGGTATCCGCCGGAGTTGGACATAAGAGCTTTTATCCTAAGTCCTTTGGGATAGTATTTATTAAACCATTTGATTTTTCTTCTTAATTCTAAGTGCTTTTTTACATCCTTATAGCCGCAAACCCCGTAATCTGCTATATTTTCCGGTGTGAGATCAATAATCCGAATATCTGCATTTATGCCAATATCTGACTTTGATTCCATAATACCTCTCATTTATTATGATTTATAACCAATCTTTGTCCGTGTTGCTATTTTATCTGTTTGTTGTTGTAGTATGTTCGTGGTTATTCTTTAACTCCAAGTCCTTTAAAAAAGGTATAACAAAATGTCCCTCCTCCTTCTGTTGTTTTATATAAATCTCTTATTCCTTTTTCCATCGTATCACGTCCGATTAGTTTTTGAGAAACTGCATTTTCCGAAATTCCCTTTATCATAGCAGTGAATGTTTTTTTTGTAAATCCTTCTACCCATTCGGGGTTGGAATCATCAACGTATACCTGCCTGGGAGAAACCTTTATTTCGTTAAAACCTGCTTCTTGTAATAACGGGAAAAGCTTCCTTCCGATATTAGCGTCTCCTCCGTTTCGCTTTTGAAGTTCTACCTGGCATTGAATTGCTTTTTGCGCGTCTTCACTATCCGGATGAAAATAAGTTGAGCCGTGATCGCCTTCTACTAAGGTAATCGTACCGTTTGGTTTTAATACTCTTTTTAGTTTGTTTAATGCCTCAATTGGATTTGGCATGTGTTCCAGGACAAAACAGAGAAAAACATGGTCAAAATATTCGTCCTCAAATGGTAAATCAAAGATATCTGCCTGTCTGAACTCTACATTGCAAATTCCTTTTGATTCTATCAAACGTTTTGCTTGATTTATTGACTCTAATGAAATGTCAATCGAGATAAATCTGGAATTCTTATTTTTAAGAGCAACCGTTTTAGTTTGGGCGCCAACTCCACAGCCGGCTTCTAAAATTATAGAACCGGCATCCCAAACTGAATCGTAATGTAATAAATTTGCCAGTGAATCAGCCTGGTCATTTAGCCGAAGTGCTTCCTCTTCGGAATATCCATGTACATACTTTTTCATATCGATTTTTTTTACTTAGCGCAACATATACACAAGCCAAATTGGTTTTGGGATTTTGTTTTTTTAGAACTCACCTAAATCCTCTCTTAAAAAGAGAGGATTTTACGGCAAAATACCAAAACCAATTTGGAACAAGTATACAACCGATTTTACATCACTTACCTAATATTAGCTGTTGTGCGTTGTGATCTATAGTTTATTGTTTAATTATTATAATCAAGCGGTAAATATATTGAAAATCTTTTTGTCACACCGTAATATTGTTCGGTTTCTTTATCCGCATCATATTCTTTAAATGTCTTAAAACCAAACCGCTTCCAAAAGGACAGACAACTTTTTTGGTCTGATTGCCATCCTTTCTCACAATCAGGTAAGACCGAATGTACTTCAAATCTTTTCCAATTATTTTTTCTTGCCCAGTCTATCGAATTTTTAACTAATCGACTTGATATTCCTTTCCGTAAATAATCTCCCTTTACTATGGTAAGACAATTGTGAATCAGTATATTGTCAGGCCGGACCGAGTCAATTCCATATCCATAAAATTTAATTTGTTTTGCTACTTCCAGTGGAAAAAAATTATGGTAAGCTATTATTTTATTATTATCCCATGCTACAAACCCGCATCCGCCATATTTATCGATTGTAGACTTGTATAATTGTTCTAAAGTTTCTCTATTGTTTTTTTGAGAATAATTTAAACTTGGACAACCGGATTCTGGTAAATAAGAATTAGGGTCAAACGGTTCAAATCCATTTAAACATCTGTCCGGAAGCCATTCATCTAAACTTATGGGTTTTATTTTAATTCTATCAATCATCAGAGGATTGGTTTGTTATTATTACTCACAATGTTTCTCTAGTAAGTTGTCGTTTAGGACTTGCGGAGCGAAACTATATCTCCGGTTTAAACCAAGTTAAAAACCTGTACTTCCTACCAAATGTATAATCACGTTGTTAAGCCATGCTAATTTTTTCTACCCTTTAGGAATAATTTCGCTCATTATTATTGCATTTGCCCGTAATGAAACACGGTTATCGTCAGCTATACTTGTTGCAAATTGGTTTTGGGATTTTGCCATAAAGTCCTCTCTTTTTAAGAGAGGATTTAGGTGAGTTCGAAATAGAAACAAAATCCCAAAACCAATTTGGCTTGTGTATAACTCACATTCAATTGTTCCCGATCTTTCAGATGCCTAGAAGCCAGCCAATAATCTCTCAATAGTTAGGATTAAAATAAAAAAATATTAGTTTGTTTTGCAAAACAATTTAATATGTATGTGAAAGCAAAATGATGAATTATAACTTAGTTTTGCTCAAACTAGACGTCTCACTAAAATCAGTAAAATTATCCCATCTCAAAAGTTGTTATTCCAAAAATTTTATTTATGTCAACATCAGGCGGTTTCCCGTAATACATTCTCGCGCACTCAAAAACATATGCTGCATTATACTTTTTAATTAAATCCACTGCTTTTTGATTTGTTACCGGTATGTCAAGATATAACGGTTCTCCGGCTACCGAGGTTAAACAAGCTTTGTAAAGTTCTTCCGCAACTATTTCGTTGTCGGCAAATAGGGGACAAACTTTATATCCTTTGTTTGCTTTCCGTACAATTGCAAATCCTTTTAACTGTCCGTCTTCAACATATTTAAAAGTTTTGTTGCCGGGAAGATTTAGCCAAGGCTTCATAAACTGCGGACGGGCAAATCCAAAACATTGTTTATCGTATTCAATAATTGATTTGAAGTCGTCATCATTAATTGGAGAAATGTTTTTATCAATATTAAATTCCGTTCCTATTTTTTCATAACGTTCATCTCTAAACGCAATTTCAAAACCGCCTTTATTGTAAAACGGCTGCATTGCAACAACGCCGTCCATTCCGATTGAAGCTCCTTCGTTTAACCTTTCCAGTAATGTATTTCGCCTTTGATACCAAATTCTTCTGCCAATCCCTTTGTCTCTGAATTCCGGTTTAACAATAAAAAGCCCCATAGAGCCGAACTCATTATTATAAGAAACAATTGCACCTCCGGCTATCAAAGTGTCTTCAACAAAATATCCGTAAAAGCCGTCGGGATCGGTTGCGTAATAAACATCGGCATCATGTTGACCCGGATTCCAGCCTTCTTCTTCAGCCCATTTTACAAGAGTGCAGACACCTTCTAAATCTAGTTTCTGGAATTGTAAACTTTCTAATTCCGTCATGAATTTAATGTCTCCTTGACTGAATAATTTCTTTAATAAAAGAAATAAATTAATTGCAAAATCTTTATTGGTCTTCCACCATAGGTTCGTAAATGAAATTCTTAAATTTTACTTTCCCTTCCCCCATAGACACTAAGCCTATCCGTAAACTTAAAAAGTCACCTAATATACATAAGCCAAATTGGTTTTGGGATTTAGTTTTTATTTAGAACTCACCTAAATCCTCTCTTAAAAAGAGAGGACTTGATAGCAAAATCCCAAAACCAATTTGCAACAAGTATATATTATGATGATATGCAGATACTTCAACAGAATATTCTATTTTTATCCAGTCTTTTCCATCGGTACTGAAATACATATCAACCGTATTTTCAATATTCTTAAGTCGCAGATAAAGATGATTATCAATTACTTCATTTTCTGTTGGGAATTGACCGTCTCGTAAATTGGCTAGAATATTTTTTTTATCGGTCAGTATTCCTGAAAAAATCTCATGATTGTAAAATAATACTAATCCACCGACAGCATCACCTTCTATCTCAATTTCTACCTGAGCCGAATAGGAATGGTCGGAGGGCATCTAAAGAAGCGGCGAACTCTCAGCCACTGAATTACCTATTGCTTTAATTTCAATACTATTGTTAGTCAAATCATAACGACTAGTATCATACTCACCGAAAAATTTCCATTGAGGTTTGAGTGTGTTGCCTTCAAAATTATCATTTCACGAATTAATTACTATTTTTTTGTAAGCATGTTTACTAAGTCTTCTTGACTTACTTCATAATTCGGACTAAAGTCATCAGATTCCATATAATTAATTATTGATCGATAAAGCTGAACTGCTTCAGGTTTATCCGTAATTTGATTTAACTGCGACATACACACAAGTAATTTCCCTTCACCGACTTTAAATTCAAAAATCAAACCTAATTTATGATTTCTTTCAAGGTTATCAATAATTTGAACTATAGGCGAGTACTCGCTTGAAGTATTATCCAAAATCAAAGAATTGCTTTTTTTAATGATGGAAAACCATTGCCAGTTCGTGTGAAAATCGGTCGGGAAAGAATTAAAGATAGGATGTTCAGGATTTGTTAATATTCCCAATGTTCCCGGTGATACAGGCTTTTTAGCCCATTCACTAATTCCTTTGAACATACCGTAGTTCCAAAATTCGGGTGGAAAGAGCCCGCTGAAACTTTTATCCTTTACATCTTCGGTTTTGGGGAATAGTAATACTTTCCCCCCATTTTCTAAATGTTTGATAGTTTGGTTATCTACTTTTTCAGTAATAAAAACATTTTGAATGTTTTCAATTTGTTCTATTGGTTCATAAACCCAAATGGGATATGAGTTTGAATAGTCACTATTTGGTATTGAAATATTAATTAACAATTTATCTGTTTTTTTGATTGAAGAAAGATCGAAAATTACTTCACCAATATTTGCTAATCCGCCGTAATTAATTTCTAAATTTTGGAATTTACCTTCCTTAATTAATTCTCCGCTCGAGTTTTTAACTTCCCAAAGAATATCGCTGTTTATTTCTTTATTTGAATAATTTGCAACAACAGTTTTCGCATGAAAGGTTTCGTTTGTAATCCAACAGTATTTCGGGAATTCAAGTAATAAAACAACATCATTGCATGATTGCTTCCAAACTTCAGGGGTAACAAGATTTTTGCTATCCATAAAGGCATCCAGTATACCTACGAGAGCAGTACCTTGTCCCGGGAAATCCTGTAAATCCAACAATTGAAAACCGGCAAAACCCTTGGTGCGAATAGCAGCTTCCATTTCAGCTTTATAACAAATTGCCGACCACGCTCCCGATGCTTTTTGAAATATGCTGTCCATATCTATCATCCCGGCTTTTTCCAAACGATTACAAAATATTTCAAGGTTCCATGCGCGAAGAACATCTGTGTATTTTTCTATCTCTTTGTAGTCGGGATAAATTTGATATTGCCCGATTTCATGACTGACTATCGGGATATCGATTTGTGATACCGCATAGTCAAAGTTAATTTCCGTTGAAGGTGTTTGAGTATTCAATATACCGCCATCCCTTGAATCAACAAATGCATGTGTTAGTCTTGTATGAGTAAGTGTTGTGTCGTGTTCATATGGAGTTCTGACACATACAAAATAGTCTGAACATTCGCGCGGCGGAGCGTAACCAATACTGTTATTTGAACCCATTGTATACAACGGACGATTATCAAATTCTTTAAGTGTGATTATATTCTTTTCAACACGGTCGTGTCCGCTCCAAATTTCATTTCCATGCGAGAACATCACGAATGACGGGTGATTGGCATAAGCTTTCAACAAAGCAAAACCTTCTTCTCTCAGCATGCTGGAAACAGAATCGGATTCAAGTCCTCCCCAAAACGGTAATTCGGCTTGAAGATAAATCCCTTCAATATCGGCTGCAGTAAAAGCTGCCTTAGGCGGACAATAAGAGTGGAAACGGTAATGGTTGATCCCATATGATTTTGCAATTTGATATACTCTTTGCCATTCTTCAACATTGGTGGGAGTAAATCCGGTAAGGGGGAATACTGCAGCTTCGTGTTTGCCTCTTAAAAATGTTGTACGTCCGTTAATTGTGAATTGAGTCCCTTTAACCGCAAATTTTCTCATTCCAAAAGGAACTGTCTCTGAATCTTTTATTTCGTCGTTCGAAATAATTGCTGTTAACTTGTAAAGTGGTTGTTGATATTCGTCCCATAAACTGCATTCATCACCCAATACATATTCTAATTCTATTTCGGGCTGACAAACACTATTTAACTTGAGTGATTTTAATTTTGTCGTTTTGCCGTTTATTGTTCTTTCAACAATCAGTTCAATGTCAACATTTTCCATATCTAATTGATTATCAATTCCCAGTAAAATATCAATTTTTTTGTTATCAATATCCGGGTAAACCTGAAGATTTGAAATGTATGTTTTGGAAGAAGCTTCAAGTTTTATTTCACCGATAATTCCGTTCCAGTTTGTTTGAGTATCATCGGAATAAATATGAACACCACCATAGGGTGTAAGTTTTAATTCATTATTTACTTGTATGGTAATTACATGTTCGCCGGAAGTTAAACATTCCGTAACATCGAACTGCTGCGGTGATTGGAGAATTTTTGAGCCTCCGACATATGTGCTGTCAATCCAAACATTTGATACTTTTGTTCGTTCAAGAAAAAGTTGAATATGTTTGCCGTTAAAACTTTCCGGTATAACAACTTTTTTTCGATACCATGCTGCACCTTCGTATTTATAAACGCGGTTAAGGTGCATTGTTGTTGTGTCTGTGTTTAGAAAACCTTTTTTGTTTAAGTCGGTTGTCCCGGGCAAAAGAATTGAATCATTTAAATCTGTCATGTACCATTTGTTCTCAACTCCCGCATTTGAAGTATCAATATCAAATTGCCATTGACCCGATAGATCAATAGATTCTCTAAGGTTTATTTTCTGTGCATCACATGCAGCGAAGTAAAAAAATGTGATAAGTAGTAAAAAAGGATTAATAATTTTTCTCATTGAGTGTTAAGACCTCCCGGCAATAGTCTATTGTACAGTTTTTATTAACTATTAAAGAAAGCCAAGTAAAAATATATTTTAACAATTCAGAAAATCTTATTCTTGTGCTATATCAAATAACATATTCGAAAAAGCTTTAGGAGCCGACCATTGTACATTGTGATCTGCTTCCAGTTGAAACAGTGGCCAGCCTTTTTTCTTTGCCCTTTCATATTGCGACGCAAAATCATCATCCTTTGGTTCTGCACCTTTATCAACAGTTAGAATATAGGTTGTTGGTATTTTTAATCTCATCTGGTTTTTTAGAGAAATTTTATCCGTTAGTGTTTTTAATTGATGCGGCACATCTTTCGGAGGCTTTTGATTTTTTGTAACCCATGGCGGAATTATAAATCCGTCAACAATTTGAAACTCAGTTGAATCCAATCCGCCGGAAATATCATATAAACTTTCCCCGTCTTCCGGTACAAAAGCATCAACATAAATAAGTTTTGTTAATCTTTCAGCTATACGGTCTGCAACTCCTGTAACTACCATTCCGCCGTAACTATGGCCGACTAAAATAATATCATGAAGATCTTCAAAAAGTATTGTGTTAACAATGTCTTGAATATGGGTATCAAGTCCAACTTTTGTTGAGCCCAAATGAACCCGTTCACCCTGGCCCGTCATAGTAGGACGGTAAACTATGCAGCCTTTGTCCGTAAGAAGTGAACCAACTTCTTTAAATGCCCAGCCGCCGCCCCATGCACCGTGAACAATTACGAATACAGGTTCCTGATGGGTTTGTGAAATTAAGTAATACTGGTCGGCAATAAAAATGATAATTAACAGAATAAATAATTTTGATTTCATGACAATAGCTTTTATTTGGTTATTAAATGTTTTCCATATTCCTTTTTATAATCAAGATCTGCCGGAATTTTTACCCCGGTCGACAGACTTTTTACGAAAGGAGAAGTCTCAATTTCACTTTGATTATTTGAAGGCTTCTCATCAATTAATGATTTGAGGTAAGATTCTATCATTCTTGAAAGGCTCTTTTTTTGAGAAGCAGTATATTTTTTGGCTTTGTCAATTACCTGTTTATTTAGTTTTAGTGTTAATGTAGTATCCATTTACCGACCGCATTCAATACGTACAAAAATAATAAATCTATCCGTATTTGCAAACATTTGAAAAGTGATTATATTTAATTCTTATTAAAAACTTTTTATTCTATTATTTATTATAAAAAAGTTACGCTTCACAGATGAATACCAATGATTTATTAAGTCTACCTTTTAAGTTAAAAAAACTAAAAAAATGAAAAACACATTACATCTTTATTCATGTATTCAAACAAACATTCAGAAAATCGCTAAACCGGCATTGATTTTATTAGCTTTATTATTTTTAATGTGCTTCTGTAATTCACAAAGCAATAACTCAAAATCAAATGAAGAAGATATGGAAGCTTACTTGCTGGTTTATTTTAAGGACAATACGCATAGTCTTCATTTTGCTTTAAGTACGGATGGATATACATTTACAGACGTAAACGACGGCAGACCGATTGTAGGCGGCGATACGATCGCCAGTCAAAAAGGAATTCGTGATCCCCATATATCCCGCGGACCGGACGGGGCTTTTTATCTTACAATGACAGACCTTCACATATTCGGGCAGCAAATGGGTTACCGTACTACCAGATGGGAAAGGGAGCAGGAGAAATATGATTGGGGCAATAACCGCGGTTTTGTACTGATGAAATCGTTTGACCTTATCCACTGGACGCATAGTAATTTTCACCTTAACAAAGCTTTTCCCGAATTAAAAGAAATGGGATGCTCATGGGCTCCCCAAACCGTTTATGATCCTGAAGCAGAGAAGATGATGATATATTTTACTATGCGAATAGGGCATGGACTTACAAAACTTTACTATGCTTACACTGATGATGATTTTACAAAACTTACTACATTTCCTAAAATCCTCTTTGAGTATCCAAATCCTGATATTCAGATTTTAGATGCTGACATAACCAGGTTGCCCGATGAACGCTATTGTATGATGTATGTTGCACAGGAAAATCCGGGCGGCATTAAGCTAGCATTTTCAGACAGCATAAACAAAGGGTATGTTTACAATCCGGATTGGGTCGATCTTGAACCGGGCGCTTGTGAAGCACCAAATGTTTGGAAACGTATCGGCGAAGAAAAATGTGTTTTAATGTATGATATTTTCAGCATCAAACCTCACAATTTTGGATTTTGCGAAACAACAGATTTTGTCACCTTTAAAGATATTGGACATTTTAATAACGGGGTAATGAAGACCACGAATTTCACTTCGCCCAAACATGGTGCAGTGATACAATTAACTAAAAAAGAAGCAGAAAAGTTAGCCGGTCATTGGAAATTAAACATCAAATTCTGAATTAATTATAACGGTTAATAAATTATGAACTACAAAAAAATTATAACTGCTTTAATAATTGCATTAAACCTTACACCGGTTTTTTCACAGAACTGGAAACCTGAATTTAAAGAGGATATACTCTTAGATTCTATCCGGCTTAGCGACCCGTGTATTTTAGCCGATAAAAATACTTCAACTTATTATATGACGGGTACGGGCGGATTGTTATGGAAAAGTAAAGACCTGAGAAAATGGACAGGTCCCTACATAGTGGCAAAAACTGATCCCGGTTCATGGATGGGGCCGAGCCCTATGATTTGGGCGGCAGAACTGCATTATTACAAAGGCAAATATTACTACTTTGCCACCTTTACGAACCGGAGTGTGAAAATTGATACCGTGAAAGGAAACGTAATAGAACGGCGGGCCAGTCACGTATTAGTCAGCGATAAACCCGACGGACCTTATGTCTCTATGAAAGACTCCATATATTTGCCTCCGGACAAACCGACACTTGACGGTACATTTTGGGTGGATAAAGACGGCAAACCTTATATGGTTTATTGTTATGAATGGCTACAAAACTGGAACGGAACTATTGAGAAAATAGAATTGAAGCCCGACTTAAGCGGTACTATTGGCGAAGGGAAAGTTCTGTTTCGTGCAAGTGACTCACCATGGAGCAGGGAATACGATGAAGAAGGAAACATAATCCCCAACAAAGTAACGGACGGCCCGTGGCTGTTCTATACCCAAACCGGGAAATTAGGAATGTTGTGGACAAGCTGGGTCTTTAGTGATTATACACAAGGCGTGGCTTACTCTGAAAGCGGTACACTGGATGGTCCCTGGGTGCAGGAAAAAGAACCGATTACGCCGCCAAATTTCGGGCACGGTATGTTGTTCCGTACTTTTGAAGGGAAACTCCTGATGTCTGTTCACAGCCATAAGAGTGTCAACGGGCGGACTATTCGCATTCCACACCTGTTTGAAGTGGACGATTCCGGGGATAAAATTATTGTGGGTAAGCCTTATTAAGTTTTTGGATAGGTTGTAAATTGGTATTTACTTCAAAGATGCGATTTGAGTTTCTGTGTTTTATCTTTTTTTTAACTTAATCTTAAGAACTTGTTATCAGGTATTCATCACAATGTTTCTGCAAATCAATGCTGTCAACATAAGGACATTCCGTGATGGTCTTACACGGGATCTATTTTTTAGAAGATTCCCGATTAAAGCATTTGGGAATGACTCCTAGTTATTATAAATGCAGTCTTAAGTTGACAGCATTGCCCGGGAAAGCGCGGATTCCAGTTGTTTTTTATTTCCACATGCTGAAGAAGCTGTGTGAAAACCGTAGGGCGAAATGCTGTTTCGCCCAACTTATTTACCTCAAAAATTTGTATGGGCGATTTACCAAATCGCCCTACAACGTGAATTTTCACACAGTCTCTGAAGCACGTGGCTATTGGAAAATCTAATTGAGTTCTGCAACATACTCTGAATGCCGGAGCTATAAAACATTACATTCATCGTTAACCCACGTTGATAAATTTACCACCAAGTATTTGTTTTTGTTGACCCCCGAAGAAATTATAACTTATTATTTTAATCACCTTAGGATTTTGCCTATCCACTTGGGTTAAGTTGACGCTTATAATACACAAGCCAAATTGGTTTTGGGGTTTTGCTTTTATTTAAAACTCACCTAAATCCTCTCTTAAAAAGAGAGGACTTTATCGCAAAATCCCAAAACCAATTTGTAACAAGTATACTATGAGCCGGAAGAAGGCGGGCAGTCACAGCACAGAAATCACTTCACCTGCCAAAAGACCGACAGGTTCGTGATGAAAGACTTAATATGGGGGACAGTTTGCATGCTGCCATTTTGACATTCAATATGCAATTGTGCTAGAAGAAGGTATCAACGTTCTATAAAAATATATCAACGATGATAGAAAATTTATCAACGTTCTATAAAAAAATATCAGCGATGATAAAAAATATATCAACGTTCTATAAAAAAGTATCAGCGATGATAAAAAATATATCAACGTTCTATAAAAAAATATCAGCGATGATAAAAAATATATCAATGTTCTATAAAAAAGTATCAATGATGATAGAAAATTTATCTCCGGCGAATAAAATGTCGTGATACTCCAGGATTGCCATTTCGAAGGAGCGCTTTTTGCGACTGAGAAATCTTTCCTTTACCGACTTATAAGATTTCCCGCCATTGGAGAATCCGCCTAGCGGAACGCCTGGGATTCGAAATGGCATCATAAATGGGACTCGACACTTCATTGTTGACATAACACTACTCTCCATATCTAGTTTAGAAGAGTTGTTGAACTTAAAACTTGAATACATAAATTCCGAAGCAATGAAAGTTTACATTAGGGAAGGGGAAGATAAAAAGGAGTCCTATGTTATATCTTCGGAGAATATTCTTCCTTTTTTGAAAAAATCAACAATAGTATCACATTCGAGACCGCACATATAAGTCCAACGTATATTAAAGGATTTCC
The DNA here is from genome assembly GCA_050117315.1 of Ignavibacteria bacterium. Taxonomy (GTDB): domain Bacteria; phylum Bacteroidota; class Ignavibacteria; order Ignavibacteriales; family Melioribacteraceae; genus JANQIV01. The sequence goes on along the minus strand of JASFMY010000013.1, from coordinate 40,737 downwards.
GAACTTTGCAAATGTTATTGCTAAAATATTTCCGGCAGCAATAAATATTCCCGAACTTATTGTTATTATTATAGCCCATTTTTCTTTCCTCTTTAGAGCAAATGAAGAGTAAATTGTCAAAAGACCTAAAAACATTATAGATGTTCCGGCATATACAAAAAATAAATCAAAGATGATTTTTCTACTTTAAGTCATTCTTATTAGCAAATGGAACAGTCAATATTTACAATTCGATAGGAGCCTTAGTCATATTCACAAAATATTAACTTTTGGCAAACAACCGGCAATCAATAATATATTTAGCTCAATTAATAAGATCGAAAGTCGGAAGAAAATCTTAAATTTGTTGTTATGTTTTCAAATAATTATTCAGGCAGACTATGAAAATAGGCAAATACAAAATAAATAGTATACAGACAGGCTTTTTCGCGCTTGACGGCGGTGCGATGTTCGGTGTTGTGCCTAAATCGCTTTGGGAAAGAACAAACACACCGGATGAAAAAAATAGGATAAAGCTCGGCTGCAGATGTTTGTACCTGCAAAGTGATTCTAAAAAAATATTAATTGATACCGGTATAGGAAGCGATTGGGACGGAAAGTTTAATAACATTTACCGGGTTGAAGAATCCAATCCCGATATAATAAATGCTCTGGTGGAAAAAGGGATTAACCCAGCGGAGATCACGGATGTAATTTTAACTCACCTACATTTCGATCATACCGGCGGTTCAACATATTTTGACGGTAATAAATTTGTGCCGACTTTCCCCAACGCAAAATATCATGTTCAGCAGGATCATTTTGACTGGGCAAGAAATCCGTCTGAAAAAGACCGCGCGAGTTTTGTTGAAACACGTTTTATCCCTTTGGTTGAAGAAGGAATCTTAAACTTACTTCATGACCAATTACAGTTTGACGATGAAATTGAATTTATTTTAATAAACGGTCATACCTTTGCCCAGCAGATGATAAAAATTTCAGACTCTTCTGAAACACTTTTATACTGCGCGGATTTAATGCCTACTTCTTCTCACGTTCCTGTTCCTTATGTAATGGGTTATGATCTTCAGCCGCTTGTAACCATAAAAGAGAAAAAGGAAATTTTGCCCCGTGCAGTAAAAGAAAACTGGAAAATTTTCTTTGAACACGATCCTGAATATGCCGCGGTCACAATTCAGAGAACTGAAAAAGGCTTTGCCGTTAAGGAAAAATTTACGGAATTGATTTAATGAGTGATAACGGTTTTTTCAAGGTATGTAAAGTTGATGAATTAAAAGAAGGAGAAGGTAAAAGATTTTTAGTAGACGACGTTGATGTTGCAGTATTCAAAGTTGACGGGAAAATATATGCGTTAAGTAATATTTGCCCGCATCAAAAAACCGCATTGATGTATGACGGCTACATTGAAAACGGAAAAGTCGGCTGTCCTGTTCATGGCTGGGAATTCGATCTAGAAACCGGCAACCTTGGTAAGGGAAGAGGATTACAATCCTATAAAGTAAAAATTAAAAACGACGAAGTTTTTGTTAAAGTAACAAAGAAAGATTATAATTGGTAAATCATAATTTATCATAACAATCATAAAAATCTGCGTTCCATTCAAAGATGAGAATCATCAACCAAAAAGTAATAGAATTATCCGGGGAATTAGGTTTTGACCTAATCGGTTTTTCAAAAGCGGAAACCCTTGATAAAGAAACTGACAAGCTAGAAGAATGGCTAAAAAACGGTTATCAAGCGGGGATGGCTTACATGGAACGCAATCTTGATAAACGGAGAGATGTAACCAAGATTTTCCCCGACGCCAAAAGTGTAATCTCTCTCGGACTAAATTATTACACCGGAGAAAAGCATGAAAATAAAAAAGGAGCCGGTAAGGTTTCGAGATACGCATGGGGAAAAGATTATCATTTTATAATTTGGGAAAGGCTTGATAAACTTATTGAGCGGTTGAAAGACATTGACCCAAATTTCGAAGCGAAAACCTACGTTGATACAGGCCCCGTAATGGACCAGGTCTGGGCGGTAAAATCCGGGATGGGTTGGTTGGGCAAACACTCCAACGTGATAAACAAAAATTACGGTAGCTGGTTTTTCATCGCCACTGTTATTACAAATTATGAATTTGAGTACAACGAACCGATTGGAGATTTTTGCGGAAACTGCACCGCGTGTATTGATGCTTGTCCTACCGAGGCCATAGTTGCAGAAGGTGTTGTTGACGCAAACAGGTGCATCTCGTATTTAACAATTGAAAATAAAGGCGAAATCCCGGAAGAATTTTCCGGCAAGTTTGACAACTGGATTTTTGGCTGCGATATCTGCCAGGATGTTTGTCCGTGGAACAAGAAGATTTCAAAACCGACGGGGGAAGAAGAATTTTACCGGGAAGGGAATAAGGAGTTATTTTTTGATGAAATTGAAAAGATGACAAATTCTGAATTCAAAAAGCGTTTTGCCGAAAGTCCTATTTTAAGAACAAAGTTAAAAGGATTGAAACGCAACGCCGATTTTATAAACCCGTCAAAATAGCCTCAAGAATCCTTCCAAATTTTTATGAATCTTATTAGTTAAGAAATCGGAAATTTTAACATTGTCATTGCTTTTTCGTTCTTTTGAACTTATGACCGCGCAATATTTTGGGAACCAAAAACTTGAGCAATTATTGTCTGAAAGGCATAAGTTAGTAACCGGGAAAAATATTTACTTGTCGAAAAAAATAATTTTATAGAAAGATAAATGAGGAATAATTAATGGCTGAAAATCATCATAAGTTGATAATAATAGGATCGGGACCTGCAGGCTTAACAGCCGCTTTATATGCCGGAAGAGCAAATCTAAATCCGCTGGTATTTGAAGGAATACAGCCCGGCGGACAATTAACGATTACAACAGATATTGAAAATTACCCGGGATTTGAAAACGGGATTATGGGGCCCGAATTGATGGACGTTATGAGAAGACAAGCGCAGCGGTTCGACGCTACATGTTTATTTAAAGAAATTACCGAAGTTGATTTCACACAAAGGCCCTTTGTTTTGAAATCCGGCTCGGAAGTTTATACAGCCGACGCAGTAATAGTTTCAACCGGGGCATCGGCTAAATTGCTGGGATTGGAAAGCGAATCAAAATTTATGGGTTACGGTGTTTCTGCATGCGCAACGTGTGACGGTTTCTTCTTCAGAGATCAAAAAATTATGGTTGTAGGCGGCGGAGACACTGCGCTGGAAGAAGCATTATATCTTACCAAGTTTGGAAGTGAAGTTGCAATAGTTCACAGAAGAGAAGGTTTCAGGGCTTCGAGTATTATGCTTGAAAGAGCAAAGAAAAATCCAAAGATAAAATTCCTTTTGAACAAGGTTGTAAAAGAAGTGAAAGGTGTTGAAGAAGATAACAAGAAAATAATGAAAAGCGTTATTCTTGAAGATACTCAAAACGGTTCTCAAGAAGAAGTAGAAGTTGACGGACTGTTTATTGCCATCGGACATAAACCGAATACGGGTATTTTTAAAGGTAAATTAGATATGTATGATAACGGATATTTAAAAGTTAAACCCGGTTCAACATATACTTCTGTTGAGGGTGTATTTGCTGCCGGGGATGTTGCCGATTATACTTACCGTCAGGCTATTACTGCTGCGGGTAGCGGGTGTATGGCTGCTATTGATGCTCAAAGGTGGCTCGAAGAAAAAGAACTTGCTTAGAAAATATAAACCCAACTTCTTTAAGACGTTGGGTTTATGAATGTTGCTTCTAAATAATAATTACTCTTAGAAAAGGCCGGTTATTCACCGGCCTTTTTTCTTGTATCATAATCCGGATTGTTATCAACTTCATATTTTTTTGTAGCATAGAAAGCAGCAATGAAGCCGAGACCTATAAAGCTAATTATAGGTAACGCAGCTAGGCCACCCATATCATGATAATTTTCTCCAATATAGCTTCCTATTCCAATGCCGATACCGCTTATTGCAATTACAATACCGGTCTTTAACACAATAAACGGATTTCTTTTGCTCTTAAGGAATTCTACCATTTCTTCGTAGCTCATTCCTTTTTCTATCATCATTTGTTTTTCTTTTGAACGGAAGTATATCCAAGATACCCAAACAATCCCCGATACAAGTATGAATATGATGGGAATAAAAGTTCCAATTATTGGCGCTGTCATAATTTATCTCCTTGTCTTTATTTTTTTTGACTAAAGTATTATTAAAAGGTTACAAATATTTCTAATTATCTTTTCCAAAATTGACTTAAATTTATTCGTTCCTTTCTTGAGACTAAGTTGATAAATAAAAAGGTTACATGATTTTGAAATTTTCTTTTTTGTAACCTTTTTGGAAAAGGCCTGTCATAAGTACAGATGAAGAAATTATCCGACATAGAAATTATAGATTCTGTTTTAAAAGGTAACCAAGGCGATTTTGCTTTATTGGTAGATAAGTACAAAGATAAAGCTTTTTCCCTTTTAAAAAGACTTTTGAGGAATGAGATGGATGCCGAAGAGGCCTTGCAGGACAGCTTTTTAAAAGCATATAATTCACTGGCAAGTTTTAGAAGGGAATCAAAATTTTCTACATGGTTTTATAGAATTGCATACAATACCGGATTGACAATTGTTGCAAGCAAAAAAAGAAAAGTTGAACAGGAAATGTATTCTATCGACGAACACTTTGAACTCGGCGATTTCGATAACGAAGTTTATTCTACAACAACAAACGCAAAAGAATACTTGTTGAAAATGATAGATAAACTCCCTATAAGAAATGCATTAGTCCTGATTTTATTTTATATTGACGACATGTCGCTGAACGAGATAAGCCAGGTAATGGATATATCTTTGGTGAACGCGAAAGTGCTTTTACACAGGTCAAGAAACTCTTTGCGCGATCTATTGTTGAAGCATAACTACCAGGAGGTAATATGATAAACGACGAATTGTTAAATAAATATATAGATAATGAGCTTACAGAAGTTGAGTTAAAGGAGCTTACCGAAGCTTTTAAAAATGATTCTGAAGCTCAAGCAAAATTAAAAGCGCTTCGTCTGGCGGATAAAATTCTGCATGAAATGGAAGTAACGCCGGCTCCGGTAAATTTCACCGAAACTTTTATGAAGAGAATTGCTGCAGGATCATCGACAGCAAAAGAAAAGGTCAGTTACTTTTTTGTTTCTATAATATCATTTTTTGTATTGGTAATTATAGGCATTTTAGGTTACGCGGTTTCAAAAATTGATTGGGGCTCTTCTTCGGTAGTAGATGATGATAATAAATATGTTCAGGGTACTAAAAAAATGTTCTCCGTAGGTATTGAACATCTTAATTCAATATTGAATAACGATAACATGATTTTGATTGGAGTCGGTTTAACCTTTGTGCTTTTGATAAGCGGGTACTTTATAATTGAGAACCACAAAAACTTCAAAGGAAAACTGAACAGGTTCAGTCATTAAGGATTATTTCTTTCCTTATTTGTTTTGCTAAAAACCAACCACTAAATTTGCTTGTTGTTTAATGGTTTTGCCTTTAATCAAGCAACAGCGAAAATGTTTATGATTTAAAGTGGTTATGCATGGGAAATATTCTTAGCTAAACGCTGGTAATATATACTTGTTGTAAATTGGTTTTGGGATTTTGCCATAAAATCCTCTCTTTTTAAGAGAGGATTTAGGTGAGTTCGAAATAAAAACAAAGTCCCAAAACCAATTTGGCTTGTGTATATTAGAGTTTCTGCAAAATTAGATATCTAAACGTTTTGTCATTTCGATCCTGATGTTTTTTATCGGGAGAGAAATCTTTGAAATCTAATTGAAAGATTTCCCGCCAAAAAGATACGCCAAAGGCGCACAGGCGGCGGACAGGCTCACCCAAAAAACGGGTTCGAAATGTCAGACTTTTTATTTTGCAGAAACTTTATTATACAAATCTCTTTACCTGAATAATCAAATCATTTTTTTATAATTTCACATATAGTGACAATAAGTCTGAATATATTTATTATATATAGTATTTCAAATTTTTTTTACGCTTAATATCAATAGGGTGATACTATGGTCAGGAAAATTTTAACCATGCTGGCTGCGGTTCTTTTTTTTACCGGTTTTACTCAAAATTATCTTTCGCAAAACTTATCGGGTAATTCAGCCTTGAACGAAAGACCGTTATTTCAAAAAGGAGTAATAACAGTAAAGTTAAAAGAGAGACTGCCGCAAAGTTTGGCAAAAGGAACTAATACATTAGGTATATCTTCAGTCGATGAAAAACTATCACGTTACGGTGCGAAAAGTATTTCAAAACGGTTTAATCATAAGCCGATCCCAAGCGGTTCCGATTTGCCCGATCTTTCAAGGATTTATAAAATTGAACTACCGGATAATACGGATATAGAAAAGCTTGTTGAAGAACTTTCGGAAGACTCTAATGTTGAATATGCCGAACCGGTACCAATCTACTATCCCAATGACGTGCCCAATGATTCGCTTTATTCATTGCAAGATCACCTTAAGCAGATAAAAGCCGAGGAGGCCTGGGATATTCATAAATGTGAGAACGGTTCAAAGCCAATAATTATAGGCATCTGCGACACAGGGGTTAAATGGGATCATCCCGATCTGATAGACAACATATGGCAGAACCTGGGGGAAGATGCCGATAACGACGGACACGTAATTGAATGGGCGGATTCTGCCTGGGTTTTGGACCCCGGCGACAGGAACGGGATTGATGATGACAGGAACGGTTATCCTGATGATTTTATAGGGTGGAATTCGATGGGAGTATATGGTGAAGATCCTAGTAATCCAAACGATCCCGACGGGCACGGAACTCATGTTGCCGGTATTGCAGCAGCAACAACTAATAACGAGATAGGTGTCGCAGGAATAAGTTGGAATGCAAAGATAATGACTGTCTGCCAGAGTTCTAATTTAAGTCCGTACCCGGGATATATTATTGACGGATATCAAGGAATTATTTACCTTGCTGAAGCCGGAGCTGATATTATTAATTGCAGTTGGGGCAGTGATTTTTATTACCGGGCTGCCGAAGAAGCCGTTAAATATGCTTCCATGCTGGGAAGTATTGTTGTATGCGCCGCGGGCAACGACGGTGTCGAAACAGTTAATTACCCGGCACGGTACCCACACACTATTGCTGTTGGCGGAATAAACTCTGAAGACGGATTGTATAGCTGGACTAATTACGGAAGTGCGATAGATGTTATGGCTCCGTATAAAATTTACAGTACAAGTTATACCGATGACTATACTACAAAGAGCGGAACTTCTATGTCTTCACCGCTTGCTGCCGGGTTATTGGCATTAATGAAGTCTTATTTCCCCGGTTTAAGCAATGAGAAATTAGTAGAACGAATAATGTATACGGCAGATAATATAGATGGTCTGAATCCCGGTTATGAAAACAAATTGGGAGGCGGAAGAATAAATGCCTTTAGGGCTCTTACAGACAGTGTTATCGTAATACCAGAAATGTACAAGTTGATTGTTAATGAAGTTTCATTATCCACAGGTGAAGAGGCTGCTGTTAAAGCCGGGAGCGAAAGTACGCTTACCCTAACAGTGCAGAACTGTTCCAATTACCTTTATAACGATAGAGTTACATTCTACTTATCCTCAGACGATCCGGATGTGGAGATCATAAGTAATTCCGTTTCCGGTAAATTAATCCCCGATGATTATACTTATATTAAGGACGCATTTACAATACGTATAAAAGAAGACGCCGAATATCACTTCGTTACCTTGAAAATTACGGCGGATTCGGACATACCCGTGGTAATGAGCGATTATGAATTTACATTGGAAATTCTGCCGTCCTCGGGAATTTTTGTTTACGAACTCAACGAGAACGACCCTGATTTCAGCGGGATTTTTTTACAAGATTTCTTCGTGGCGCAGGGTTATGATGTGATTTATAATTCGGGGTATTCTTTCCCTTCATCATTAACTTGCTTCGACGCTGTTTTTCTTTCATACGGCGCCACGGACTACGGCGATCCCGAATTACATGAATCGGAAATTGAAGAATATCTTGAACAAGGCGGCAAGTTGTATGTGGAATCCGCCGCTCTCTTTAGTTATTACACCGATAATAAGAATCTGCTGGCGCTTTTGGGTTTGCAAAATGTAAAAGTAATCTCGGAGTTGGAAAATCCTATTGATACTTTGTACGGTATGGATAATACAATTACGGAAGGCATGGTTTTTACCGGGACAGTCCGGGATAATGTTGAAGCCATTGAGGTATATGAGCCGAATGCAATAGGAAAAGCGGCCTTTACCGGGAATAATTACGGTATTGTTGGAATTCAGAATGAAGGTCTGCAAGGGCAAAGGTCACTCTGCTTTTCGTACCCATTCGCCCAATTGTTTGATAGCGATTCGGCAAGTAACCGGATAAATTTTCTTAAGGGAATTTGTTCTTTCTTCAATATCACTATAAACTTTTATGCGGATTTTGACGCAAGAACACTCGGAGGGCATGTTCCCTTTACAGTTAAGTTTTACGATTTATCGACGCCCGATTCAGGCATGCAAATAATTTCACGAAAATGGGACTTTAATAATGACAATATTGTTGATTCGGAAGAACTTTACCCGGAATGGACTTACGATAAAGTAGGCATTTATACTGTGAGCCTCGAAATATCCGACGGCGTAAATACAAAAACAGTTACTAAAAACGAATACATAAAAGTTGTTGGAAAGGAAAACGCCTTGGAGTTTAACGGGAGCTCAGATTATTATTCGAAGAGCACTCTTTCCGTTATGTCCGATTCTACTTTTGCTATGAATACTGCCATGACGTTTGAAATTTGGATAAAACCTTATGAAGGAGATTTATCCGGCGGGTCGGACTGCCTTTTTAATAAATTTTCAACAGCTATGTTTCTTAACTGTGATGGAAAGTTGATTACATTCAGAACAATTTATGATTATTGGACGGATACTTATACAACTCACACTACCCCGGCAAATTCAATTACATTAGGAGAATGGCAGCATATAGCCGCTACTTATGATGTAGATCAAAAAGAGATGAAAATATTTATTGACGGTATTGAACAACAGCTTACGAGCGACGGGGAATTGCCCGATACGCTGGAAGATAACTCATTGTTCTATTTATCGGTAGGCAGTGAGGGGTTTTGGGGAAACACATTTTACGGAGCTATTGATGAGATAAGGATGTGGAATCTGCTTCGTTCGGGTGATGAAATTTCGGAGTTTTTATATAAAGGTCTGCGCGGAGATGAAGAAGGGCTGCTTGCCTACTTGCCGCTAAACGAAGGTTTCGGCGATGAGGTGTCGGATTACTCTATTTATCACCGTAATGCACACATGCAATATACCGAATGGGTCGAAGGCGCTGCCGGTTTGGTAACTTCAACCGAAGAAAAGAGTGAATTTGAAAATATACCGGATTCGTACACGCTTTATCAGAATTATCCTAATCCTTTTAACCCGACTACGACCATAGGTTTTTTTCTTCAATCCTCAGGTAAGGTAACCCTTGAGGTCTACAATATCCTTGGTGAAAAAGTAGCGACACTCGTGAATGAAGAAATGGAAAAAGGATTTCACAGTGTAGTGTTTAATGCGGGTCACCTGGCAAGCGGTATATATTGCTACAGACTAAAATCAAAGAAATTTTCAGAAGTAAAGAAACTTGTCCTTTTGAAATAAAGGTTGATTTATAAAATAAAAGATAGGAACTATAACATAACTCGATAATATATGAGAATAGCTGAAAATTGCCTTTCATAAAGCCAATATCTATATTGGCTCGGCGTTTAATAATAATCAAGCATGAATACAAAATCCGGATTTGTTACAATAATAGGTTTACCGAATGCGGGCAAATCAACTTTGATGAATGCTCTTCTTGGGCAAGATTTATCTGTTGCTACGTCAAAGCCGCAGACTACGCGTAAAAGAATATTAGGCATATTATCGGAAGAAGATTATCAAATCATATTCCTGGATACGCCCGGCATACTTGAACCAAAATACATGCTGCAGGAAAAGATGCTGGATTACGTTTTTAAATCTTCGCAGGAAACAGATGTTTTATTATTCATGATTGATATCGAAAACGATAAAGAAGGAAATAAACTTCTTAATAATGAATCCGTGAAAAAAATAGTTAGAAAAGAAAAGTGTCCCAAAATTTTGGTTATAAACAAAATTGATAATTCCAACGAAGAAGAAATTAAACACATTTCGGAAAAATTCGGCAATAATAAAAACTTCTCAAAAATAATCCCGTTATCTGCAAAACTAAAAGTCAACACCGGGGGATTGATTGAATCATTAATTGAACTGTTGCCGGAACATCCGAAATATTTCCCGGATGACCAGTTGACAGATGCGAACGAGAGATTTTTTGTCTCCGAAATTATCCGCGGTAAAATTTTTGAATTATATAAAGATGAAGTCCCTTACAGCACGGAAGTTTTGATAGAAGATTTCAAAGAAAGAGAAAAAGGTAAAGATTATATTCTGGCTGCAATAGTTGTTGAAAAGGAAACCCAGAAACCCATCATTTTAGGCAAGAAAGGAGAAGCAATCAAAAAGCTTGGCAGATATTCCCGCGAAGCAATTGACGACTTTTTACAACGTGAAGTTTTTCTTGAATTAAGAGTAAAAGTAAGAGAGAAATGGCGCACAAATCCCAACATGCTGAAACAATACGGCTATTCAATTGAAGACTAAAATAACCGGCAAACTCCCGAGCAAGTATAAAGGCGAAATAGTTATGGTTGTTGTTACCTTGTTTTGGGGAGCGACATTTGTAATTATAAAAGAATCGCTTGAAGATACCTCACCGATGCTTTTTATTGCAACCCGTTTTACTATAGCAAGTATTTTAATAACACCTTTCCTTTTCAAATATAAAAACCACTTTAACAAAAATTCTGTAATAGCAGGTTTGGTTTTAGGAGTAATTTTATTCATCAGTTTTGCTACGCAGACTGTGGGGCTAAAATCAACTTCCGCAACAAAGTCCAGTTTTTTTACAAGTACCGCTGTCGTGATGGTCCCTTTCCTGCAGTTGTTTATAAGCAAAAGGAAACCTACCGCCGGTTCAATATCGGGTGTGTTGCTGGTAACTGCGGGAATTACTTTTTTTTCAAGCAGTGGACAATCGTTAAATGAATTTATAGGTGAGATTGGCGGGGATTTTAATATCGGTGATGTTTTAACATTAGCCTGCGCTTTCTTTTTCGCGCTTTATATTGTTTACCTTGACGGGATCTCAAAGAAATACAACTTTTGGGTATTAACAATCATGCAGATTTACGTGACTGCAGTTTTAGCTTTGCTATGTGCAATAATTTTTTCCGCCGGGAATATTGAAACGGCAAAGTTTGACTTAACATTAAATTTAATTATAGGAATTTTGTACACGGCAATTTTTGCAACGTTTATGAGTACAATACTTCAGACGAAATACCAGAAGTTAATTGCACCGACAAAGGCCGGGTTAATATTTACACTTGAGCCCGTCTTTGCCGCCATCTTTGCTTTCTTTGCAATAAGTGAAAAAATCAGTAATTTAGGTTTCATCGGAGCGGTTTTAATATTTGCCGGTTTAATTACTTCGGAAATTTTAGACTTCCTGTTAAACAAAAATGGATCAAAAAAAAGTTAGAGCGGAAATAATTGTCTCGGGTTTGGTGCAGGGCGTAGGGTTCAGGTGGTTTGTTTTAACCAATGCTGAGAGGCTTGGTTTAACCGGGTATGTTAAAAATTTATATACGGGCGATGTTTATACCGTTGTTGAAGGCGAAAAATTTTTAATAGAAGATTTATATAAAAAAGTTCAAATAGGCCCGTCACATTCACATGTTAAAAGTCACTCAATAAGATGGACCGATGCAAAAAACGAATTCAACAGATTTGAGGTGAGATATTGAAATTACCCTATAGAATTGGGTTTGGATATGATGTGCACTCTTTCGAAGCAGGAAGAAGACTGGTTCTAGGCGGCATCGATATACCTTTTGATAAAGGCTTGAAAGGCCACTCGGATGCGGACGCACTTCTGCACGCAATTTGCGACGCAATGCTGGGCGCTCTTGCCCTGGGCGATATCGGACAGCACTTTCCCGATACCGACCCGCAATATGAGGGGATCGACAGTAAGGTACTTTTGAAAGAAACTTACGAAATAGTAAGAGCGATGAAATACAAAATCGGAAATATTGATTCAACAATTGTGATAGAAAAACCTAAGATGGCTCCTCACATAAATAAAATGAGAAGCACGATTGCAGGAATTCTTGATTGTGAAGTAAATCAAATTTCTATTAAAGCTACAACATCCGAGAAAATGGGTTTTGTTGGAAACGAAGAAGGCGTAAAAGTTATTGCAACTGCTCTATTAATATGTGAAGAAACTAATGTTTGATAAAAAAGATTTACTGAATTGACAATTCCAAATAATTATCTTAAATATTAATCAATAAATTATAATAAATATTTGGGGAATTATGTTTGAGAGAATTTCTATTGATCCTAAAGTATGCCATGGAAAGCCCGTTATAAAAGGTACGAGGGTGCTAGTGAGCAATATTTTAGGGGCTTTGGCTTCAGGCGATAGTTTTAATGACATAATAAAAGATTATCCAAATATAAAAAAAGAGGATATTCAAGAGGCGCTATATTTTGGAAGCTATCTATCCAATAATGAAAGTTTATCTTACGACAGCAAAGCATCATGAAATTTTTCCTTGATGAAAATTTCCCAAAATCTTCTATTGATTTACTTGTTAAATCCGGGAATGAAATTATTGATATTCGTGGTACAGAACATGAAGGTTTGGATGATGCATCAATATTTGATTTAGCACAAAAAAATTCGGCAATTTTTTTAACTACCGATAAGGACTTTTTTCATACAATTCCTTTTTTGTTTGAAAAACATTTCGGTGTAATTGTAATTGCGCTTTCAAAACCCAATCGAAATAGCATAAACGAAAAATTAATTTGGTTTATTGAAAACTATGATTTGTCTAACTTTAACAGCAAAGTAGCATTGCTGCAAGATAATTCTTATACAATCAGGTAACTTCAACTCAAGGACATAAATGTTAGAACAAATTATAACTTTCCTTCAAAATATTGATCCTGTTTGGATTTATATAATCTTATTTTTCTTTGCATACATTGAAAATGTTTTCCCCCCCTCGCCCAGCGATGTTGTTGTTATAATAGGAGCAACTCTTTTGGCAAAATCCGCACCGGGATTTTTACCTATAGTTGTTCTTACAAGTGTGGGCAGCTCGCTTGGTTTTTTAACAATGTTTTTGTTTGGAAGATACCTTGGCGATAAACTTTTGAGAAGCGGCAAACTGAAATTTTTAAATAAAGATGATCTTGATAAAGTAGAAAAATGGTTTAATAAATACGGTTACACTCTTGTGGTAATAAACAGGTTTCTGCCGGGTACCAGGGCTGTTATAAGTTTTTTCTGCGGGATGCATAAATTAAATACTTATAAATCATTATTACTTGCCGGTGTCAGTGCATTCTTGTGGAATGCGTTTATCATTTTCGTAGGTTTAAAGCTTGGCGAAAACATAGAATTAATTGATTATTATTTAACAACATATACCAATATTATTTTAGTAATTACATGTATTGTAATTTTATTTTTCGGAATTAGATATTTTATAAAAAAACAGTGAACCGGATAAAAAACATTTTCTCGCCCGTATTAACACCGGAAGAAAGAAAAAAAAGGAGACTTTCTTTCCGGTTTTGTCTATTGAGCGGAGCTTTGCTTGGATTATCATTCCCGCCAGTCCCGTTACCGTATTTATCTTTTATAGCTCTTGTACCTTTTCTTTACACGATAGCAGAAAAAGAAAGACTCGGCGAAATAAACAGGTACACGTATTTATTCGCCGTTGTATTTAATCTTATAACTTTATACTGGGTTGGAAGCTGGACAAAAGATGCCGACCCCTTTTTAATGGTAGGCGGAACGCTTCTTATATTTTTTAACCCGATATTTTACCTGATACCGTCAACTTTGTTCTATTTTTCAAAACGGGTTTTCGGAAAGACTGTATCGCTTTTGTTGCTTCCTTTATACTGGGTTTCTTTTGAATACGCGTATACACTTACCGACCTACGGTTCCCGTGGCTTACGCTTGGAAACTCCCAGCCGTATTTTAATACGTTCATTCAGATAGCAGATATTATAGGGATTTACGGACTGTCGCTTATTATTCTTTACTTCAATGTTTTTATATTTCTTTTGATTAAAGATTACCAATCAAGTAAAAAAATAAATAGTAGATATGCCACAATAGCTCTTTTAATTTTTGTTGTACCGTTGTTATACGGCGTTATTAGAAAATCTAATTTTGAAGAAGCGGATAAAAGAGTTAAGATCGGTTCGATTCAGCCGGACTTTAATCCCCACAAAAAATGGGAAGCCGGTAATTTGGAAGAACAACAGGAAATATACCTGGGATTGGCGGAAGAGGCAGTAGGCGAAGGCGCCGAGATTATTATGTTGCCTGAAACCGCACTGCCGGTTTATTTGCTCGGCGGAAGATACCCCGATGAAGTAAACAATTTTAAAAATTTTGCAGATTCAAACGGAACCTCGATAATAACCGGGATGCCGGATGCGACTTTTTATTTTGATTCAACAAAAGCTCCTTGGGATGCCAAATTGACATCTTCAAAAAAGTATTATTACACTTCTTTCAATTCCATCCTGGTTTTTAACCCGCATGAATTTGAAGTTCAGAAATATGCTAAAATGATGCTTGTCCCTTTCGGCGAACACGTTCCTTATGTTGAGTACATTCCTTTGCTGGGCGATTTAATAAAATGGAATGTGGGAATATCAAGCTGGAACAGGGGAAGAAAGAAAAATAATTTAATTGTACGTCGGCAGTTTAATAACGGTCTTGATTCGATAACAGTTTGCGGTTCTATCTGCATTGAGTCAATTTATCCCGATTATATTTCCGAATTTGTAAAAAAGGGGGCTGAGATAATTTTAGTAGTTACAAACGATAGCTGGTACGGCAATTCAAGCGGGCCCTATCAGCACAAAGCAATATCCGTTTTAAGAGCAGTGGAAAACAGGAGATACGTTGTACGCAGCGCCAACGGGGGCATAAGCTGTTTTATCGATCCGCTCGGCAGAACAAAATCGGCAACAAAAATGTTTGAAAAAACTTTTCTCGTTGACGAAGCATCGTTGGAAAACAACTTAACATTTTATACCAGGTTTCCTTTTATAATTCCTTTTATATGTTCTTTTGCAGCTATAATTACTATTATAAGTTTCATCTTTTTTCAAATTAAGCGGAAAATCAAAGAATAAAATGAAAGAAATTATTGACTTAAGAAGCGATACACTTACAAAGCCTTCACTTGAAATGCGAAAGGCAATATATGACGCCGAAGTAGGCGACGATGTTTACAAAGAAGACCCAACCGTAAATGAACTTGAAAGATACACAGCGGAACTTCTCGGCAAAGAAGCTGCGCTATATGTCCCGAGCGGGTTGATGGGAAATCAAATCTGCCTGAACGTTTTAACACAGCCGGGAGATGAAGTTATCTGTGATAAGGATGCGCACATCTTTATTTACGAATCGGGCACGCCGGCTATGCTCAGCGGGATATCACTTTATTTAGTTGACGGCAAAAACGGTGTGTTTACTCCTGCGCAGGTTGAACCTTTGATAAGACCGGAAAGCGCTTACTATATGCCGAGAACAAGAGCCATTGAAATTGAAAACACGCACAACCGTGCGGGCGGAATTATCAACCCGATAGAAAATATAAAAGCAATTAGAGAATTGGCAGACAAGTATAATTTATTTACCCACCTTGACGGGGCACGTTTGTGGAATGCTTCCGTTGAAACCGGGATTGAAGTTTCAGAATATTCAAAATATTTCGACACTGTTTCAGTCTGCTTATCCAAAGGATTAGGCGCCCCGGTCGGTTCCGTTATTGCCGGGGACCACGGACTTATCAAAGAAGCATTCAGAGTACGTAAAGCCTGGGGCGGGGGAATGAGGCAGGCCGGTATTATTGCCGCTGCCGGACTTTATGCTTTAAAAAATAATCTCAATAAATTAAAAGACGATCATAAAAAAGCAAAATCTCTTGCAGAACACCTGTCTAAAATTGATAACATTGAGGTTGATCTCGATTTAGTACAGACAAACATTTTTATGTTCGGAATCAAAAATATGAGTATAGAGGAAGCACTTAAGAAATGTAGTGAACACGGAATTCTGTTAAACCCGGGAGGTGTTGATACTCTTCGTGTCGTTACACACATGGATATTTCGTTTGAACAGGTAGAAAAAGCAAAAGAGATTTTTGAAAAGGTATTTGTTTAATTTTTTTTTCATAATCATAACTTCTTACTCTAAAAAGATTATGATTATGAGCAAGATTAGGATTAAGAAGTTATGAGGTAATTAGTTGAATGAGTGCAAAAATGGAAATTTCGGAATTCAAATACAAAATTATTGAAGAAGTAAAATTTCATGAAGTTGATTTAATGGGTGTTGTTAACAATGCCGTTTATTTCAGCTACTTTGAAGACGGAAGGATAAAGTATTTACAGAATTTAAAGACTACTTATAAACTAAAGGAAATTCTCGAAGGCAATTCTTTTTTTATTATGGCCCATAATTATTGTAATTATTTGGAGCCGGGAAAATTTGACGAAGTATTGAATATCTATACAAAAATCGACACGATAAAAAATACTAGCTTTACGATTAAACACATTGTGGAAAACAATTCCAATAAAAAGATTATTGCGGAAGGCGGCGGGGTTATGGTTCACATTGATTTTTGCTCCAAACAAAAGATGCCGTTGCCGCAAGAGTTTTATGATGCTGTTCAAGATTTTGAAAAAGATGTAATAATAGTTGAGCAAAGTAGCTGAGTGGTTTTGCTATCCTTTTAGTGCAATAACGGGCTTAATTAAACTAGCGGTACGAGCAGGGACTGCTCCAAAAAAAACACCTATTGAAACGGAAATAGCAACAGAAACGGTCACTGAAAGTAGGGAAACTTTAGTAGATAAATCCGTTAATGATCCCAACACATAAGAGCCAATTATACCGGAAAGAATTCCCGCCATACCCCCGAGGATGCTTAAAATTACGGCTTCCAAAAGCAATTGAAACAGTATGTCATTTGGTTTGGCACCAATTGCAATCCTTAATCCAATTTCGAATTTTCTTTCTTTAATTGATAAAAGCATAATTGCCAGAATACCAACTCCGCCAACTATTAATGATAGTGTAGCAACTCCCGTAATCAGAAATGTAAATGATTCGTTGGTGTCATTTTCTGCTTTTAAGGCGGTGTACATATTCTGAATTGTAAAGTCATCTTCTTTGTTACGTATATCTAATTTGTGTCTCTCTCTAAGAATGCTTCTTATTTCTTCTTCCGCCGAAGCCATCTTAATTTTTTCCGTAACTTGCACATAAATATTTTTTATGTAATCAACGTTAAAAACTCTACGTATCCCGGTCTTTAAAGGTATAAAAATTACTTCATCCTCATTAGCACCATCATAGCTTAGTCCTTTTGGTTTTAGCACACCAATAATTTCAAAGGGAATATTATTAATTCTGACAATTTCTCCTATTGGATCAGTACCATTAAATAAATACTCAATAATTTTTTGTCCGAGAACGGCAACGCGCAGAGAGAATCTATTCTCATTTGTAGTGAAAAATTTGCCTGTGGATATTTTGTAATTGCGTATCTGAGGATATTCTGAAGTTGTGCCGATTACTCTTGCGCTTGTTAAGCCGTTCCGGAATTTAACTAAAAGTGTTTGATCTTGTGTGGGAGCAATTAGATTAATGTAACTACATTCTTCAAGTAGTGCTTCTGCATCTTTTTCTTTAAGAGTGGTTGCTTTGGTTGTTTGTCTTTTTCTCCCAATTACTTCTTCAATTTTCCCGGCATCTATTGTAATTAAATTACTTCCCATAGATTCTATTTGTGAGGTAATTTTATTTCGGGCCCCTTCACCTATTGCTACCATTATGATAACAGACGTTATTCCGACACCAATCCCAATTAAGGAAAGTATAACCCTGAGTTTATTCAAAAACAATAAATGCCTTACGGATTTTATAATTCTAATTAGTTTCATTTATTTTAACGATGTAACAGGTTCTAATCTTGACGCTCTCATTGCAGGCACTATGCCTGAAACCACTCCAATAAAGGTGGAGATAACGAAACATGCAGTTAATGTAACCCAGGAAACAGTAAAGGGTAAATCCATCATTTTTGTAATTTGTGTTAGAATAATCATTCCGACCAGAACCCCCGTAAATCCGCTGAACAGTGTGATGGATGATGTTTCAATTAAAAATTGTGTCAATATATCTTTGGATTTTGCACCAACAGCTTTTCTTAAACCTATTTCCTTAATTCTTTCATTAACTGAGATTAACATTAGATTTGCAACTACAATACTTCCGACCAAAAGCGAAACAACCGCAACAATAGGTAAATAAAGATTGAACATTTTGTTCGCCTCTTTTATCATTTCTTTTACTGCCTCTGGAGTTATTGCCATAAAATCATCATTCTCATTATCGCTTATGTTATGTGTTTCGCGCAACTTTTGAGTGACCTGCTCAGCGGTTGAATTGATTATACTTTCATCAGCAACCAATAGTTTACCGAGCATTAAATAGTCCAGGTTTACCACTCTTCTTAAAAGTGTATTCAAGGGAACTATTATTTCACTGTCTTTGTCAATACCATGCGGATCCATACCGCGTGGGGCAATAGTTCCGATTACTTGAAAGGGAATGTTGTCAATTTTGATTTGATTTCCTATTGGGTCCGAATCCCCGAATAATTCCTTCTGAACATTTGGAGCAATTAGAGCAACTCTGGCAAGACTTTTATTTTCAGACTCTGTAAAAAATCTTCCGTCAGTTAACACAATGTTCCAAACTTCTTCCGCCGTTGCAGTTTGTCCGGAAGCGGTAACAATAGTATTTCGCCCTTTATATTTTGCTACTTTTTCAGGCGCTATTTGTACGGCATCCCACTCTATAATATTTTCAATATTATCAGCAATTTCTTCCATGTCCGAAATTTTTAAATTAACCGGAGGTAATGAATTTTTTTCGTTTCCTTCCATTTCACCCGCACCGGCAACAACTATAATTGTATTGGAGCTAAACAGTTTTTTTACTTGGGACATTACTTTCTCTTCAGTTCCTTTGCCTAATGATATTATTACCGTGAGTGCGGCTATACCTATCATTATTCCAAGTATCATAAAAAATGCTCTAAGTTTGTGAGTCCATGCAGACTTAAACCCGCTTTTTATAATTTTCATTTTTAACATCATTTATCTCCTAAAAACATTGTTAAAGAATTATTATTTGAGTAATCAATTGCCGGCAATGAGTTCTTCAGGTTTGTTAGTTGTTTCTTCAGTGATTTTACCATCAACAATTTTTATTATTCTGTTAGCATACGAAGCAATTTCCAAATCGTGTGTAATTAGAATTACGGTTTTCCCGTTTGAGTTCAATTCTTTAAATATATTCATAACCTCACTTCCGGATTTTGAATCCAGGTTCCCGGTTGGTTCATCTGCCAAAATTATTTCCGGTTCGTTTACCAAAGCCCTTGCAATTGCAACCCTCTGCTGCTGGCCCCCGGATAATTCAGACGGAGTATGATTTATTCTTTTTGCAAGCCCAACCATGCTCAAAGCTTTTTCGGAAAGGCCTGTGATTTTTGTCCTTTTAGAATAAATCAATGGTAGTTCAACATTATCTTTTGCAGTAGTTTTGGGAAGTAAATGAAACTGTTGAAATACAAATCCGATTTTTTTATTTCTAATTTCTGCAAGTTCGTCAATCCCTAATTTCGATACTTCCTTCCCTTCAATTTCATAAATACCGGAATCCGGGACATCAATTAAACCCATAATATTCATGAGTGTTGATTTTCCTGATCCGGACGGTCCCACTATAGCAACGAATTCCCCTTTTTCGATTTGCAGACTAACATCGTCTATAGCATTAACTGTATTTGAATTGTTTTTTTTATACGACTTATACAGATTTTTAATAAATATCATTTTTCCTCCGTTATTAATTTAGTTCCGAAGGGACAGCATCTCCCAAAATCACTTTATCTTTTTCAGCTAATCCCGATAAAACTTCATAGTATTTTTTATCGCTAATTCCGGTTTTTATGAATCTCTTTTCAACACTTTCGTTGTTTAGAACATTAACAAACATTTTTCCGTTTTCGCTTTTTACTGCCCGCTTAGGGATTGTTAATATGTCTTCTTTTAAATCCATAAAAATCTGAGCATTAGCGGTCATCTCCGGCCTAAGAATTTTGTCTTCACGATGTTTTATTTTTATGACAGTGATGTAGTTGACAACATTATTCGTAATTTCTGCTTTAGGATAAATTGTCTCAACGGTTCCGTCAAAAAGTTCTCCCGGGTAAGTATCAACTGTAAATAAAACTTTCTGATCTGGCTTTATTCTGCCTATGTCTGTTTCATCTACATAAGCCCAAAGTTCGAGTCTTTTTAAATCAATAATTGTTACAAAAGTAGGAGCAGCAAAACTTGCGGCTACAGTTTCACCTTTTTGAGTAGTTATTGAAGAGACAACCCCGCTAATTGGAGATGTTATTTCCGTGTAACTTAGCTGTAGAGCTGCATGACTGTAGTCAGCTTCTGCTTGTTTTAATTTTGCACATGAGAGATCAAAGTTTTGTAAAGCTTTTTCTAATTGCTGATCGGAAATAACTTTTCGTCCGAAGAGTTCTTTTGCCCGTGTAAGTTCAATTTCTGCATATTTCTTTTCCGTGTATGCAACTTCTTTTAACGCAGAGGCTTGATCCAAGTTAGCCTGGTAAACACCGGGATCAATTTTCGCTAGGAGATAATCCTTTTTTACTTTTGATCCGATTTCAACATAAAGCTCTTTCACGATTCCTGAAACCTGAGCTCCAACTTTTACCTCTGCACCAACTTTAGATTTTAGTATGCTTGTTGCAACCACTGATTGTCCTAAAGTCTTTTTTTGAACTGTGAAAGTGGGATAACCGGATATTTCGGAGCTTTCACTATCTTGAGAAAATACATAAAAATATGTGCTTATTGAAATAAGTATAATGGGTATAAAAATAATTATAAATTTTTTCATTTTAGACCAAAAACATAATCTGCAAATATAATTACTATGATAACATACTAAAATTACATGTTTTATTGTCCGATATCAACTGAAAAATTAAAAATAACTATGATATCGTAGTAAAACTTATTATTTTTAGACCAATACTCTGAGGAAATTATGAATGATGAGAAAATATTCACTGATTTAAATAGTTTACATGAGGCTTATAAGGAATACTTTAAATCAACTTCGGAATCAAATTTCGATTTGCAAGTTTTTGCACTATGGTTATATAATCACGAAAGTAGTAAGAGAAGTTACTCGACTGATGACTTTAGTGACGAGGAAACCAGTTCATTTATACATGGCAATATTGATGACCAGATTAGCTTTATTCTTCTAAATATGCATAGATTAATAAAGTTCTACGTAAAGAAGGCAACTGACGGGACTAAATTAGTCAGTATTGATGATATTCATTTTTTGCTTTATTTAAAAGAAAATGGAAGCATGAAAAAAAGAGAGATCATCAGTTTTAATGTTACTGAGATGTCGTCGGGAATTGAAGTGATAAAGAGACTAATCAAAAACGAATTAGTTGAAGATTTTGAAGACCCAAACGACAAGCGTTCAAAAAGGGTAAAACTTACAACTAAAGGGTATGACGAAATAAATAAAATTACTTCGACGTTTGTTGATATTCATCGGCTATTTACCAGTCCTTTAACTAGCAATGAAAAATTTCCGCTATTGGCATCGTTGAGCAAATTGTACAATTTTCATTTCAATATTTTTAATAGTGAGAAAAACATCACGCTTCAGGAAATATTAAAGAAATATATAAAGGAGCAATAATCCATAATTAAATTGTATTGTTAGTTAAAGGAATTATTGATAATTTTGATTTGAATCACAAATGAGGCGCTCAAATTGAAATTGGTCTTTGACATCGAAACTGTCGGGTACGATTTTGAATCTCTTCACGAATCCCAACAAGAATTACTTCTTCGGTATGTTGAAAAAGAAAAAGACGAAGAATTACGCCGGGAGAAAAAAGACGAAGCAATTCGCTATCTAAATCTCTATCCCTTCACTGCAAGAATAGTTTCCATAGCAATGATGAATACCGAAACAGAAAACACTTTAGTTCTGTTTGAAGGTGAAAACGATAAATGGGAAGTTAAAGACGATAAGATAAAATATGAATCCCATTCCGAAGAAAAGATTATTAAACTGTTCTGGAAATTCATAAAAAAAGCCGATCAGGCAATTACATTCAACGGGCGGATGTTTGATATACCCTTTTTAATGCTGCGTTCTGCGATACTCAGAATAAAGCCGTCTGTAAACCTGCTTGGCAACAGGTATTATTCAACTACTCACGTTGACTTGCTTGAACAATTTACATTTCACGGGTTGATGAGAAAATTTAATCTCGATTTTTATTGCAGGGCTTTCGGTATTGAATCGCCTAAGTCTAAAGAAATAACAGGCATGGAAGTAAACGAGCTGTACCGTGCCGGCAGAATTAAAGACATTGCCATTTATAACGGTAAGGATGTTAAAGCAACTTACGAGCTTTATAAAATTTGGGATGAACATCTGAACTTTTGACCAATAAAAATCAATGTAAAAAAGATTATTATAATGCCTAAAGCAAAAGAAAATGACCTTGTTGATTCAGAGTTAATAAAAGGGATAAAACAAAGTGATAAAGAAGCTTTTAGAAAATTATATTACAAGTATTTCGATAAACTAATTCGCTTTGCTTACTACAGAACCAATTCGATTGAAACATCCCGCGATCTTGTTCAAGAAATTTTTTTCAAAGTTTGGCAGATGAGAGAAAAATTAAACCCGGACAAATCAATTAAATCATATCTATATAAGTCGCTTTCCAATTCAATAATCAATCACATAAAATTAGCCTCAACAAAAAACATTTCTCTTGAGGAAGTAGAGTTCACAAATTCAACCAACAATGAAAAACAATTGGATACAGAAATTGATTTACAAAATGCATTGAAACTTCTGCCGGAGAAACTTAAAACTGTTTATATATTGAGTCGGGTTGAAGGATATAAGTATGAGGAAATAGCGGTGATTTGTGCCATATCTATTAAAGCCGTTGAGAAACGAATGTCTAAGGCTTTCGAAATCCTGAGAAAATATTTTAATCCGCCTTCGCGTTAGCTCCCCGTTTTGCCTTAGCTTCGCGAAGGCAAAACTGCGGATAAGAAGTGTTCCCTACTGCTTACGGAACAGAGTTCGAGAATTTCCCCAAGGTTCGTAATATTGATTTACCCCGGATAATGCATTAGTAATAAGTACATCTGATTCGGAAATGATTTGATTGATGGGTTTTAATGAAGTCATGATTTTCCTCCCAAATTAATTTAATTAATAAAAGGCCGGTGCTTAGTATTGATAAACTACCGGCGGGATATCATTTCTTAGTGGTGGGATATGATTTCCTGCCGGTCGGCAATGATTTCTTGATGATAGTATATCATTTCTTTGAGGTTGGTTATAATTTCCTGGTGATGGGATACTATTTCTTTGTAGTAGTATGTCGGTTCCTTGCGACGGTTTATAATTTCTTAACGGTAGTTTATTATTTCTTTTCATTTTACCAACCCGACCTTCACCATTATCTTTCTCCTTATTAAGGGAAATGTTCTTATGAGGTTTTATCTTTTATCTTGATACTTGAAACTTGTTTCTTGATTCTACTTCACCAGCAGCATTTTCTTTCTTTGCAATTGTTTCTCTCCGTTGTTCAGTTCGGTGTAAATTGAATAAACATACATTCCGCTTGCAACACTTGTTATATGCTTTTTTTAATATTTTCTTTCAAAAGATGTTCTATTTTTGACCAAGGAATTACTAAATCTGTTGGTCCATAACCATAGGCCCTTATTTCGTAGTTATTGTAATAAAAATGCAGCCCATCAGTATTTATATAAAAGTTATCATTCAATCTAAATTTATTGTCGGTAAACCTAAAATCCTGTTCCTTTAGACTTTTGGTTTTATCCAATGCCAATTGCATGTAGAATTGTTCTTCGGCGATTTTCAATAATTCTGTTGAAAAATTATCTTGAAATAAATCATATAGTTCCATTTGTTTAGATTGACTTAAATCAAAGCACTTGAACTTAGTAGTAGTTTGCGGATGAATCTGACCATATGACAACACTTCTTTGCAACTTAAAGTTAACAAACCGTTGCTATTATAAATTACCTTTACCCTACGTTCATCATAATAGGGTGCAATAGAACCCTCTTCGATCAACATCTTTTTATAGCTATTCACACTTTTTTTTATAAATGCAGCAACATTGGAAGGAGGCACTTCTTTACCAAATATGAATTTTGTTACAATTTCCATTATAATTTTGTTGTTCTTGATATCCGGATAATTAAATATATACTCTAAAAAATAATTTTGCCCATGTAAACTATCACTATGTTTTTGATGAAAGTTCAAATAATTGTAAGAAATTGTATCTGCTGTACTATATTCTTGAGCTGGATTAATCGATGCTAAAAAAAAATTATTACAATTATTTTCACAAAATTATTCATAATAATTGACCTCTAAAGTTGTGTTAAATAATCTGTCCAAATTTATACTGATTTCAATATTTGATTATAAGGACAGACAGCCTGTCCGTCCTACTTATTTATTTCACCAGCAGCATTTTCTTTTTCTGCAATTGTTTTTCACCGTTGTTAAGTTCTGCATAAATTGAATAAACATACATTCCGCTTGCAAGATTAGAAGCATTCCAGTTTACTTTGTGTAAGCCCGGCTTTTTTGTTTCGTTTACTAGTTCCTTTACTTGCTCTCCTAGAATGTTATAAATCTTTAATGTCACTTTTCCTTCTTCCGGTAATTGGTAACTTATAATAGTTGAAGGATTAAAAGGATTCGGGTAATTCTGGAACAGCTCAAAGTTATCCGGCGGCAGCACTGTCACTTTAATTGTCTTCTGCCATTGCTGATTATCTTTACCTAAAATGCCGAAGACAATTTCGGCTTCATTGTTTACCGGCGCTTCTTCATCAACATCAAATTCAAATACGGCTGTACTCTCTTCGCCGGAAAGAATTTCATCAAATGAATAATTATTTTGAGAAAATTTTATCCAACCAGGCTGGCTGTTTATCTCAATTTTACCTGTAAAATTTTCTTGATCGGAAGTATTTGCTACAGACAGTTCAATTACATTTCCCTCGGATGCAAAAGGTAATTCGTAAACAGTTTGCGCAAAAACTGATCCAATAAATATTGTCAGCAGTGCAATTCTTTTAAGTGATTTCATTTTATTTTCCTTTGTAATTTTTTTCCTTTTGTCATTCCCGAATGCTTATATCGGGAATCCAAACATACTGCATAATAGATCCCCGCCTGTCTGCCGCCAAGGCAGGCTAACTACATGCGGGAATGACAAGCCTAACTTTTATTCAATAACAATTTCAACTAAATTATTATTTGATAAATCTTGTTTCACGTCTTTGCTATTAGAATTATATATAGCCCTGAAAGTTAAATTTGCGGGCAGTAATTCTTTAGCTACTTCACCGCTAACTGTTGAGCCCAAATTTCTCCAGCCCCCGGAATAGTAACGCACAACAGCATTATCCAATAGCTGGCTTTGTAAATCAGTAACACGAACAACACAATTGACAGTTGTGAATACCACGTTATTATCTACACCGGTATCCTGCTTTTTATCATTTGAAATAAATTCGTGAGTCATTCTAAAAGTGTAATTGTTTGCCAGCAGTTCTTTTGCTGCAACTCCGTTTACTGTTGTACCGAAGTCTCGCCAACCGCCGGAATAGTATTTTACTGTTGCAGCAGCGTCGGTAATCGGGTTGCCCTGGCTGTCGTTTAGTTTCACTTCTGTGTTAACAGTTTCGAAAACTATGACCGGATCAGTGTTCAAATCTTGTTTTTTGTCTTTGCTTGCAAAAGCATAAGTCATTCTGAATGTGTAATTGTTTGGCAGCAGTTCTTTTACTGCAACTCCGTTTACTGTTATACCAAAGTCTCTCCAGCCGCCTGAATAATATTTTACAGTTGCTTCTTCAGCAATTGGATTACCCTGGCTGTCATTTAGTTTTACTTCTGTGTTTACTGTTTGGAAGATTACTACCGGATCAGTATTCAAGTCTTGTTTTTGGTCTTCGCTTGCGAAAGCGTAATTCATTCTGAATGTGTAGTTATTTGCAAGTAATTCTTTTCCAGCTACTCCATTAACAGTAGTACCGAAGTCTCTCCACCCGCCCGAGTAATATTTTACAGTAGCTTCTTCTGTTATCGGGTTACCCTGGCTGTCATTTAGTTTTACTTCTGTGTTTGCTGTTTGGAAGATTACTACCGGGTCGGTATTCAAGTCTTGTTTTTTATCTTTGCTTGCGTAAGCGTAACTCATTCTAAATGTGTAATTGTTTGGCAGCAGTTCTTTTGAAGCCACTCCATTTACTGTTGGACCAAAGTCCCGCCAACCTCCAGAGTAGTATTTTACTGTAGCATCTTCCCCCGTAGGGGCAGGAGTGATTAAATTGTTTTCACTGTCTCTTAACTCAACTGTTGTGTTGACGGTTTGGAAAGCAAATGTGTCGCTTGAAACAGTTACATTACTTATTGTCTGTGAGCCGTAAGCATAAGTCATTCTTAAACTGACTGTTGAACGTTCTGTTTCTACTTTAAATGTTCCGTCGCCATTATCAACAGCGTCTTTCCAGCCGCCTTCGTAGTATTTTAATGTACCGCCGGTTAACATATTATTATTACTGTCAACAAGTTTTACCGTAAGCCAGGGCTGTTGTGTTTCAGGTATTCTATCTTTTACTGCTTTGGTATTAAAAATCAGAAAGTCAAAAGCTTCTTTTGTAATTGAATTTCCATTATCAGTTTCTAAATCTTGTATAACTGTGTTAAGGGATAAACGTGCGTTTTCTAATTGTCCTTGCTGCAATTGAGATTTTATATTGTTAAAATAATTTTCGTATTTAGTGAAAGTGCTTTGATTTGTAATCCCGCCCTTTTGATATAAATCGTTAATGTCATCCAGTAGAAAGTCCATCAATGATTCATCTGATTGGTCTTCGTTTATGTTGCCGCTTCCTACTTCATAAGTCCATAATTTAGAATATTCCCAATCATCAGGATTTTTCGGAAAGTAATATAAAGTGTCTCCAATAATTAAAAGTTTTGCCTTCTGTGATATTCTTGCAGCGTGCGGATCAGTTGTCGGTTCATTAAAATGGAATTTTAACCTTTTCCGCAGCTTACCGGTTTCGTGGCTAAGAACATAAAAATTATCTTTATCTTGAAATATCATATCGCCATTGTTAGTTACAGCTTCACCAAAGGGGGGAATACGCATTGTTTTTATATTTTTTCCATAATAAATACTTTTGCCTTCTTCCGGATCGCAAACAAGGAAATGTGATTCTGTTTCATTCAGATTTATATAACTGATAAATACATAACCATTGTTTGCATCAATAAAGTATGGCTGGTAAATGTTTTCTAAATTATCAAACCCTTCAATTGCCAGTGAATCACTTTCAAAATTATCGGCTCCAACAGTAAAACTTCTAAAATATATTCCGTCGGTTGTTTCTTTCAACTGGAATACTTTATTTCCGTCTCTTGAAAGAACAGCATCAACAGCTCCAAAGAGTCCTATAGTATCAATCAAGGCATAAGTGTCTTTATCTATAGAAACATCAGTAACTTCTAGCAGAAGGTATTCCCTGTCTACAATCTTTGCATCCTCCTTAATAAATCCCAAAAATATTTCATTTGTAGAAGGAACTAATGCGATGCTTTGGAATCTTTCAATATTGCCGAGATGTGACAGTGTATCTATAGTCTGATTTTCTGTGTTATATACACAGATTTTTCTTTGCGCTTTGAAGAAAATCCGGCTTTGATCATCTAATACTAAAGGAACACCGTAAATTTTATCATCTTCAGAAAAGACTACTTCTTTTTGCCCCGTTATCAGATCAACACTATAAACAGTTATAGGCTCATTTGTTGAATGTTCAAAATTTGGGAAATAATATTTTGGATTTTGCGCAAAACTTAATGTTACAAATAACAGTTTAACAACAAATAAAATTATTTTGTTTTTCATAATTAATTCCTTCATAATTCTTAATTGTTATAATTACCTTCATAATTTCCTGCATGTTCGTCTATGTCCGGATTATATCTTCTTACCCCATTACGTATTGCTGTTACATTCCGTACCCAGCGCCCAGGGTTGCGTTCAGTTGCAGGTATCCATCTCCAAACCCTTGCTGAGGGACCTCCATTGTATCTTGCATAACCTTCAATATCTATCATACTCTGTCGGGTTTGACCTGCTATCGGTCCATGTAAATTAATGTCGTCATTCATGCGTCTTTCAGCACCATTTCTTTGTTGATTATAATAATTTGTGCCATATTCAAAATTTGCAGTCCAATCCCATAGTAGCGCTGTAGTTATAGTATGTGATCTATCATCTAACTGACACATTCCCCAGCCATGACGGTCGCCACCACGAATTGGTAATCTTTCATTCGGTTCATCATAATTTTCAGTACGAAATTGAGAATAACTGGGAACTTCTGTTTCAATCATTGCTTGCTCCCCATCATCTGTTAGTGCAATAACTGTTGCATCTTCAGGATTTTCTCCTCTAATATGCACAACAATTGTATCTGCATATTCTTCATCATCAACTGTAGTTGTAACAATAATTGTTGCTTTACCGCCAATAATAATTTCACTGTTATTAAAATTTAAGTTCCATTCCGTAATATTATCTGAACCAAAAACAATTTCAGCATTGTATGTCTCCTCATCATCACCGGGCGGGTAGTCATATGCTACACTGCAACTCCAATTAGCGGTTTGATTCTCCGGTATATTATCTCCCGAAAATTCTGCCCGGCATGTAATACTCGGCATTTCCGGTGTATTTGTTATGTAATATATTTCATCCTCTTCTTCAGGACTGATAATTGTTAATGAATCTTTTTCTTCAATTATATACAACTTTTCCTCACCTTCTAAAATCTTGAGTTCCGAGCCGTCAAGAATTTCAGTTGTAGCTCTTATTATAACTTCAGCCGTATCAACACTAATCGAGTCATAAGAACCAAATGCAAAATAATTAAGAGCATCTGTAAAACTTTTTTCCATTTGCGGATAGCCGTCTCCAAAATAATATAAATCGCCGTACTCTTCACCTTCCAATATTTCTATATCAAATCTTTGATCAGAAGGAAAGTCTTCAATTTCGCCTCCCTGATTCCATCTTAATAAAATAGATGTTCCCCAATCCGGCGGTATCTCATTTCCTTCAAATTCAATTTGTATTCCTTCTTCTATTTCTCTAGAAATCTTCAAACTTCCTTCTCCGTATATAGTAGTAGGTTTATCTAAATAATCGCTTGTTTGATTTAATTGATGTTCTTTAGATAAAGAACTTGCTGATTTTACAGTATTATTTAGTTCACCGCCGCCATTAAATGAAGAAGCACTTGAACCGGCATCCGGATAAACTTTTGTTTTTGCACCAACAATGGCTGTAACGTGCTCAGCATCAATAGTGTCGTTTGCAATAAACATAAATCCATTTAATACATCGTCAAGTCTATTACCTCTAATATCATGCCTAATTGAATAGATATCTCCATAGTCCTTTTCATTGTTTGTGTAAATGCTAAAAACTTGGTCATAGGGAAACAAAACGTACTGATCAGAATCCTCCAGCCGTCTACTAAGTGTAATTGTCGAAGTATCGCCCGGTAAAATATGTTCGGGGTCAAATTCAACTTTTATCGGCGGAATGGGATTAGGCAAAATAGTAAATAAAATTGTTACCGGTTCAATATCTTCGTCCGTAGGCTCTATCAATATTTCTACCCTGGCTGAATCCTCAAAGTAATTACCGCCTGCTAAAAAGCTTAGCTGATCGTACTCATCTTGTGTAAGATTAGTAAAAGTTGAATCAAATATTTCCTGATCCTCATTGTATCTTTTTAAGATACCATACTCGGTACTCTTAATAATCGATACGTTAAATTTTACAGAATCCGGCAGATCGCCGCCTCTTTCATATTCATCAATAACACAATGCAGCGGATCAGGATGGATATTAAGATTTAATTCTTCGTAATTCGGAATAGTTTTACGAATTGTATCATTCTCATAAGCAAAGTCTCGTTTTGCAATTAATGTATGATAATAAACAGGCGGAGTTTCCGGCGGCGGATACAAGACCGAAGTAAATTTTAGCGTAACAAAAGAATTTGAATTTACGTAATTATATTTAATATAGTACTTTTGATTGTAATAAACTTTTACACTATTTGCATATCCATATTCATCATTCAAGATGTCGCCTGTAACAAATACATATCCATCTTCTTCAAGCATACTATCGGGTATGTCATTGTAACCATATGTATTTTCAATTTCAGCATCCTCAATTATGCCGTATTCCTGGAACGTACAAAATTCCTGCCCTTCAACAATTTCCACTTTGAAAGGTGAATAATATGAATTGGCAAATAGTCTTAAAATTACATCGCAGTTTACCCCCCTTTGCAATGTAAATAACTGTTGAAAAGGATCAATAGGAGCATAATAACCGCCCCAAACAGTTTGCCAAAAATGTCCTTCGGGCTTATCCGACCAGTGTTGAACTTCACCATAATAAGGACCACAAGGTGTATAAACACTCGAAGGTGGTGAATCGTGAGTTTTCTGTAAAGATTTTTTTTGAGTAGGTTTGATTTCTATCCTTTCCTTTATCTTTACTTGAGAATAAATTAATGATGAAAAGAGTAAAATAGAAATCAATAAAAAGAGTCTTTTCATAATTCCTCCGGGAGGGTTATTTGGTATCATTTATTGTTGATGTTAACAACATTGATTAAAAGTACTTATTTATTCGAAGCTAAACTCTACAAATAAGTATCGTCCGGCTGGTATCTTCATTGAATCAAGAAAGCTCATTCAAATCTAACGCTTTTATTTGAAATCTTCAAATTGATTTCATATTAATCTACGCTATTATATATCGATATATAATGTTATTTAAATTGCTTTTATTTGTAGCTATCTAATAATACATAACACAGTGAATTGAACCCTAATAATGCATTAGAGCCAAACAAAATCCAGTAACTTATAATAATAAGGTTGTCACAATTTTCTATTTACCCCGGATAATGCATTAGAGAATGAATAATTCATGTAATCGTTAATAAAATGCTACAACGATTCCGATTTTAACCATCCTTAAGGCTTATTATTGGAATTTAACCTTTTTGTTTCTTTGATATTTTTTGTAACTCTTTGAAACTAAATGTATCACTAAATGCTTGTTTTTCTATTGCATAATCCGGGTCTAAAAAATCCGGTAGGGTTTTTTCTGCTTCATCTGTATTATTAATCAGAAACGGTAATTAAGGAATTCACATGAACAAGAAACAACTTTCGGAACTTTCTGTAAAAAACTTCACAGGCAATATAACCGACAAAGAGAAACGGCTTCTCAACGAGTACCTGGCAGGGTCGGAGAGTAACAGAAAAGAATACGAAAAGATAAAAAAAATATGGATGAAAACAGCACCTGCTATACCTTCCCGGATGCCGGATGTTGAAGACGAATGGGAATATCTTTTGTTGAAAATAGAATCCTCTGAAGGTTCACCGGACGAAACTAATCTTTATGAAAAAATGAAAACATCATTCGGTAATATTTTTTCACCGGGATGGAAACCTGCGCTCGCTGGTGCTTTGACTGTTATTTTAATAATAGCCGGGATTTTCATTTTCAATAGAGACTTGCCGTCACCGGTATTAAAAACCGAATACACTTCAAACGCACAGTATAAAAACATTTTATTCCCCGACGGTTCAACTGCATATTTAAACAGCGGGAGCAGCATTGAATTTCCCGACAGATTTAATGAAGAAATAAGGAGAGTAACTCTAAAAGGCGAGGCCTTCTTTTCGGTTTCCAAAGATTCACGTCCTTTTATAGTTGAGACAGGCAATGCAAAGATTACTGTCCTGGGTACAAAATTCAATGTTTGGTCAAGATATGATGAAACACGTGTTATAGTTAAAGAGGGGCTCGTTAATTTGGCTCCCGGTAAAAACGAAACAGAGGGAATTAATTTATCGAGAAACCAGTTTAGTATTATTCCTAAAGATTCCGGGCCTACCCCGGTAAAGGAAGTTAACCCGGATAATTTAATCGGCTGGATTGAAGGAGAACTTGTATTTAACCGTACTTCATTAGTGGAAATCGCCGCCGAAATTGAAAGGCATTACGATGTTGTTCTGTCTCTTGAAAGCGATAGTTTAAAGGAGCTTACACTTACCGGCTCCTTTAAAAACCAAAATGTAGACAGCGTGTTAACAATGATTTGCCTGGCATTGGAGCTTGAAGTTGAAAAATCAGAAGAAGGATATATTATAAATTTTAAAAAGGATAATTAATTGCAGCTAATACTGATGATATAATGGAAATATTTCTAGATAGATTATTTTAACATAAACTCATGGAGGTCTACCATGAAACGAAATATGATATCATTATTAATATTATTGTTTGTTATAGCAGGCTGCGGGCATTTCTCTTCAAATAATCAAAACCAAGAATACATTCCGCCGGAAATTAAAAATCAGCCGAGATTACTATATCCCAAAATTGCTCTGGATAATGTTTACACCGGGAATACTGTAGTAATTATACATGTTTCGGAAACAGGAGAAGTTGAAAAAACCGAAATTTCGAAATCGTCGGGTTATGATTGTTTAGACAATGCAGCACTGGAGTTTTGCGACAATGTTGTTTTTTATCCTGCTTCAGTTAATAACAAGCCCGTTAAGTCGAGAATCTCTCAAGAGATTAAATTCAGTATGAATGAAGATGAAGGAGGGTCAATTGCAAAAGATTATGTTAACAGGCTAAGCAAGTTGTATGCAGAACTGCCTATTACAAATACTTTTGCTAGAAGAGAGATTCAAAATAAAATACTTAATATGCATAATGAATTTATTCTAAATATGGGGGATGCATATAATTTCAATATGGTGCTTAGCAAGGTTTTAATGCCGGGTATTGTAAACGCATGGGATAAGGATTGGAATTCTTACCCGCTTTCTTTTCTTCTTTACCATGATTTTATTATGCGTTTTCCCGACTATGACAGTATAACGGTTGTGAAAAATCTATTAGGCAATTCACTGAGGTACGATATTTCTTATATAAAAAATTCGGAGGCCGTTACTCCCGTATTGCAAAACGAAAAAGAAATTTTACTTACTAAAATTAAGAGATTTATTAAATCGCAGTACCCTGATATATCAATAAGTGATCTCGAATTCGAATCGAAAATAAATTCTTAATTGAAGTTCGGCGTAAGAAATATAAAACAAATGTTATGCCCGTTAGCAATGGTAATTATAGGGGGGAAACGGGCATAACATACTTCTAATTTTTAACAAGGCTGTAGTTTGGAAATGAATAAGGGCGGCAGAAATTAAGCCAATAATATTAAATATTGTTATACTCTTCATCACCAATATATACTCACAATCTTTATCGGGAATTGGAACGCTTGACTTGAATTATAATGAACAACAATTGCGTTTTGTCTTAGATGATATAAGCAGTCTTACGGGAATTAATTTTATTTATAAAGATGAGTTGATCGGCATCCATTCCGTTACCTGTGAGATCGAGAAGGGTACCGTTGATAATGCTTTAAAAAAGATTTTAAAGGGGACGGAAGTCTCTTACAAAAAATTCGGGGAAGACAGTATTGTGCTTTTCCATAAAAAGGAGAAAATATTTACAAAGCCTTCTAATGAAATTGTGGTTTTTCAGCATGTTCCTAAAGATGATACAACTTATACCATTACTGATCCCGAAATAGTTACCCTACTTAACCCGGTATATCCTTTGGGGGCTTTAATAAATAACGTTGAAGGTAAAGTTGAGCTGAAAATTCTGGTTAATAAAAACGGAGATGTTGTTAATACACTTATAAAAAAATCTTCAGGTTCTCCAATTCTGGATTCTTCTGCTGTTAATTATACATATACTTTAAAATACATTCCGGCTAAAGCAAACGGCAGACCTTATAAATGCTGGGTATCAATGACATATAGTTATTCTATAAAAAAATTCTAATTGATAAATCCGGGTAAATTATCTGCTGCAATTATTATACAGCCGGGTATTCATGAGATTATCCTTTAATTTTAAATTCTTTGTAAAACTTTATTAGAAGGATTGTAGTAACAGTTAAATATGCTATTAAAGAACCCCAGAAAAGAAATGGGATTGTACTTCCCGTAAAATTGTAAATATAACCGTTGCCGGAAACAATAAGTAAAAACAATATTGTTAATGATCCGAATAAGTAAGTAAAAGATGCAAACTTTTCGATTGTTATTTCTTTTCTTCCTTCAGATAACCAGTAATCTTTATTTGGCAGACTGATCAAAGAACCCGGCGCACGTGGGATTATCCACTCAAGAAAATAAAAAAATACGGCAAGCAGTATTGTTATAAATATCTCAAAAAAAATAAATGAAGATTTTGAAGACCAGGCATCTGCCTCGCCTTTAAAATTAAAATGAGAGGCAACAGTATCGGGTAGAATAAAATAAAAGAAAGCGCTTTTTGCTATAGAGATCAATAAAATGTAAATAAAAATACTTTTTAATTTAATTTTGTTTTGAAAAATGCTGCTTTCATTTTCCATCAAAAATTACCTGCTTAATAATTACCTGGTTTTCATCTATACAAACCAAATCGGTTTCTAAATTTACATCAATATTTGATACATTAATTTCTTGATTCGGAAGTAAGGAAAATTTTCTCATTCCGCTCGCAACACCTGAATAAAGAATTTCATCTTTGAACATGGTAATATTATTGTGAATATGCCCGAAGAAAACGCCTTTAATTTTTTCTTTACTGTTAACAAAAATTTTGTGAAGCTTATCCCCGTTCCTGATAAGCATTTTGTGGTCCATCCATTGTGTATCGATATTAATAGGAGGGAAGTGAATAAAAACCGTAACAGGCAGTTTTGAACCAGTGATTTCATTTTCAATTATTTCAAAATGTTCTTCGGGTATTAATCCTTCGGGATCAATTTCGTCGGGTCCCCGGGCATCTATAGTCAAAAACAGATTGTCCTTCAGTTCAAATTTATAAAGCAGCTTATCTTTTGATAAATCGATATCCCTTTTTTGTCCCATCTTTAAATATTCATAGATGTAAAATGCTTCGTCATGATTTCCGTTTACATAATAAATTGGAATCGTAAGTTTCTGGAATGCTTCCTTGGCAAGCTGGAATGATTTATCCGAAGCGCTGTCGACAATATCTCCCGTATGCAAAATAAAATCGGGCCTGAATTCTAATGTATCAATATATTCGATTAACTTTTTGCATCTGTCGAAGGTGTTAACGCCGTGATATAAAAAATCTTCGCTTTCACCAACGTGTGTATCGCTTATGTGGAGAAAATATACTTTATTGTTCATTTTTTACTCAGAAAATTAAATGCAAAATTTAACAATTACATCAGCAAGATGAAATTAAAAGTATATTAAGTGGAGTCAATGAAACAAAAAATACCTGTCATAAACTTTGAGGCATCATATTTAGATGTCCTTTTCAAAAAAGTTATTCCATTTACAGCTCAATCTCGAAACCGACTACAGGCAGAAATTGGAATTGATATATATTTTCTCTTGTACCGTCCGAGTTGTATTGGTAGTATGCAATATTTTTTCTGTTATATAAATTCTGGATAGATAAAAATATCACGAGATTCCAGTTCTCAAAGTTATACCTGCTGTTTAAAGTTATATCAAGTCTATGATAGTCGGGATATCTCGCCGAATTTATATCGTTTGTTGATACCCAGCTACCCTTTGTCCATTGAGTTTCTCCTACTCTATATTGTTCATTTGTAACATACTCGTAAGGAGTATAAGTTTTTCCGCTTGCATATCTCCATCTCAGGCCTATTTCCATGTCATCCGAAAACGGTAAAAGATAGGATGGAAATTTTATAAAGAAAGGCGTCTTATCGATTTTTGTTCTCAAGTCTTTAAACCTTTTGCCTACTATTAAAGTAACAACATAGGGGAAATCGTAATCACTAATATATGTCTCTCCCTCGTACCCAATTCTGGGATCTTTTTCTTCAGTCCACATTCTTGAAAACGCCAATGTACCGTAAATATCTTTTACGAGCTTTTGTTGAATAAGCAAATCCAAACCGTATATTTCCCGTTCGCCAATATTTAAATATTTCTCCGACCTTGAAGTTCTGTCGTTAAAATAAATGAAATTTTCATTTACCGGAATGTTACTGTACTTTTTATAATAACCTTCCAGATTTACTTTTAATCCGTCTTCTAAAATATGTTCAATGCCGGCAACATAATGCCTTGCTAAAGTATTTTTAAGTTTCCTGTTAACATCGGTTTGAAATCTATCGCCGTATAGAGGAAGCGACTGTGTCTGGTAATAATCGCCGTAAGCAAAATTTAACGACGTTATTCCGGGTATCAGTTTATATGACGCCGAAATTCTGGGTCCGAAGTTGGACTGTTCACTGTATGTAAATTGATCGTATCTTAAACCCAGGTTTATTTCTAATTTCTTATTAAACAAATTGAACTTGTTGTTTATATAAAAATAACTTTTGTTGTGTTCAAAATAATCGAAATCATAATTAATAAAATTACCCGCCAGTACAACCGTTGTATCAAAAATTCCGTCCATGTTAATATCGTATCGTACGGTATCGTCATCAACCAGAAGTTGTTCATTAAACTGGATAAATTTTAATGACCCGCCGAAATTTAATTCGTAATTTTTATTCAGGTTAAGCACAAATTCCGACCGTAATGCAGTCTCGCCGTTATCGCTTGTTTCGTTGAACACATACCTGGTTTTCAACTTTTTTGAATCACCTACTTCACCGCCGTTGTCGTAATGTCTTTCGGTAAAATCATTTGTTACGTTCACTTTTGAATTATAATTGTTTTTTGATACGGTTAATATTGAATAGAATTTATCCGACCATATACTTTTAAGAGATAAACCTGCGGCAAACTGGTATTGCTTAACGTCAATGTTTGAAACATCAACCGTATCCTTTTTGCCTGCAAGACTCAGGTTTGTAATTTCGGGTTCGCCTTCAATATTTATTTTATCATTACCGTAAATCCCGACCAATGATAACTTATGTTTCCGGGATAAATCATATACGGCTTTGAATTGAAAATCATAATAGTAAGGGACAGCCGTTAAGCCAACAGAACCCGCAATCAAATCGATATAACTTTTTCTTGCGGATAAAAGCCAGGAGCCTTTACCGTTGTTTATTTGTCCTTCAAAAACTCCGCCGTATCCGGCCATTGAGAGCATTACGTTGCTTGCAAAACCTTTTGTACGTGTGCCTTCTCTTGATTCAACTACCATTACCGATGAAAGTTTATCGCCGTACTTTGAAATAAAACCGCCCGTTGAAAATTGAATATCCTTAATTAAATCAACGTTTACCATGTTAATTGGCCCGCCTGAATTATATTCATTCGGATAATGGTTCGTTGAATGAATTTCAATATTATCGAGTACGGTTAAATTTTCGTTTGGCGATCCGCCTCTAACCAACAGTTCATTATTCTGGTCGTTTGAAAATGAAACTCCTGCCATTGCCTGTAAAATTCTTTGAAAATCCTGTACCGAACCCGGGGATCTTTTAACTTCTTCTGCTCCCAGGATTACCGTGCTGGAATTATTTTCAATAAGAGTTTCATCAAAATAGTCTGCATTTACCTCAATCTCATCTATTTCTACCGATGTTTGTTCCAGGAATATTTCAATTGTTGTCTCTCTGCCTGTTCTAATTATTATATCTGTTTTCACTACCGGAGTGTAACCGATAATCGATGCTTTAATTGAATATGATCCAACCGGCAGTTTAATTAAAAATCTGCCTTTTTCATCGGTTGCCGTTCCCATACTTTCGATTTCATTAACTGTAATATTAACCCCTATTAAAGCTTCCTGGCTTTTAGCATCAATTACTTTTCCTGAAAGTGTTCCTGTCTGTGCAAATAAATAACTTGAAATAACAATACAAAAAATGAAGACTTTAATTTTCATGATTTCCTGGTTTTGTTATAAAAAAGGTTTTAGACGCAAAAGACACACATATGTCCTATAAAATCAAAATTATTAACAATTATTTAATGTTTTTTTATTTATAAAAATTACCTGTAGAAAAAATTAGTTCGTTTTATACAACATTGAAAGATAGTAAATTATTGCTATTCGGGAGTAATTTTACATTTTCTGCAAGATGGTTATTGTAAAATTCCTTAATATGATCAAAGTATGTATAGTTAATTGCTGGATTTGTTTTTTCCCTGAATAGTTCTGCAAGAAGTACCGAAAATAAAAAATTACATCAATCTATGATTTTTCCTTGTTGCCACCGACACCCACACCAAATATAGGCAGACAAGCCCGACTTCCTTAGTACGAAGTACGGCAGGCAGGCAATCGGTGGCATATTTGCTGAGCTTATAGAAAGAGCAGCATAACAGAATATGCTAGTTTGAGACACATAATCATATCAGGTGAATCGAAGTAAGATTTTATTCTTAACAAATGATACAATTTAAAAATTAGACGCTATTTGACAAATATGATAAAGAAATTCTGGAATTTCTTTATCATAATTCTGAATCATTTTGGGGTAAATACCTCTATTAGACCAAATTTTCTTATTGGATTCATCGCTTAAAAAAGTTAAGCCATAATAAGGCTTACCTTCACTTAGAGAGATATGACTATCTTTAACAGCAAGCAATAAAGAATCTAAGTTTTCATCATCTCCTGATAAACCAATAAAAATACAGAAATGAGTTCTCATTATTGATAAAAGATATTGACGCCACGGATTAGAATTTTCATTAATAACTTTACTATAAGACTCCATATCCAATGTAATTTCTTTACTCGAATTAAGGTCTTCCTTAGATGGTAAGAATCCGTGGGGATGAAAAATGTTTACGTCATATTTTCCATTCCAATAATTAGAATCAGTGACTGAATTTACAACATAACCATGATAACCTAAGTACCTTTCCAACAAATCATCATAATTAAATGAAATAACATTAGAAACATTTCCTCTTTTTGAAGCCATTACTACAGCAGCGATGGCAGAAAGCATATCGTTTTTTATTAGATTTTTAAAGTCTAAGTTAAAGTCTAAGTATAATGCATTCTTAACTTTTTCAATGTAAAGACGATTATTGTTGCTACATATATTTGATTTAAATAGTTCAGCATCTTTTTTAAGATTCTTTAATTTAGGACAATCTCGATCCGACATTATATAAAGATTTTTGATTAATTTTTTCCAATTAGGTAGTTTGAATTTTAATGATATCCCTGCACCAAGAACTAATGCTAACCTACCAAGATAGAGTTGATTTGCAACAAAATTCTTTAAGGAAGCATCATTATTCCAATTGTCAATAAGTTTCATGGTACCAGGCTTGTGCTTCTTCCTCTTGTCCATTTTCCCTTCAAATAATATTAATTGATATTAGGTAGCTAATAAAATTTTCAAATTCAGACAAGTTCTTATTATTTTGAATAATAAGTTGTAAAGAACCTTCATTAGAAAATCTCACAAACTCTTTTTCATTGTAGTCCATCCTTTTTATTCCACATCTAGAAAACGAAAGTTTTTCTAAATAATTTATGTATATATCAGATTTTGAAATATTTTTCCCCCAAAGATTTATTGTAGTTAATAACTCATCATGAGGTGGGTATGTAGCACTAATGTAGGTCAATAAATATTTTTTCTTAATTTTTGAACTAACATCTGGGTCTAACTCATTAAATAAATCTAAATTATCATTTTTTTTGTTTAGTCTAGGATCAAAGTATCTAACAAAAGAGTCGACATCAATTTGGACAATATTAGTTATTAAGTTCTTAACTGGATTTCCTAATATATCCCTAAAAACTTTCAATATTTCTTTATTAAGAGCTAATAGAACTATTATTTTGTCTTTTTTCTTTACGTATACATCGTAATCGTATTTATCTTTGTAATTAAACGACTCTCCACTTAAAGGCACATCCGAAATTAGTCTGTAATTTTCCCAATCGGTGTTTCTTTCTACTCCTTTATAAAGAATAACATCATAATAATTCAATTCTCCTTTATCTACTTCAGAAATAGTTTTGACTAATTGCCCGCTATATTGACCAAAATTATTCATTTATATAATTAAATGCTAAATTGAACGAAACCGCCAAAGCGGCAGCAGATGTTCTTTGACAAAATGAAAGAGTATTTTTTTATATTCTCTCATCACCAACAAAGAAAAAGGAGTAAAAATGGGAGAATTAAGAGAAAAAAT
>JASFMY010000012.1:0-79960 GCA_050117315.1 Ignavibacteria bacterium | reverse complement strand
CTTAGTTGATCTCTATCTGTTGGTTCTATGTATAGCATTCTTTCCGTTTTTTCTTTCCAAATTATTAATCATTTCTTTTGTTTTCAACTCTTTTATTCTCTATTATTTTTCACACAGTCTCTTAAGCACGTGGAAATAAAAACCCAGATAGAGAGAGTCCGGGCTTTAGCCCAAATATGAGAAAAAATTGGGCTAAAGCCCGGAGTTTTTGTTGAGACTTATTGTCCACGACCTGAAGGATCGTGGCTATGATTATTTATTTTTAGTTATGCAACACACCCTTTATGCCGGAGATTAATATTACCCTAAAATCCCGGACTTTAGTCCAAAAAAAAAACTAATGATTTGGGCTATCCGAAGGATCCCTTATCGGGAAAGCCCATAGTTGTGTGTGTCAATCATCCTTTCCCCAACTTGTCCCGGAGAGGGATTCATTATGAAAAAGTTGGGGCTATTGCTAATCTCGTATTAAGTTGACACTTATGCGCTCTGCGGGATTCGAAATGACAATTTTTTTATTTTGCAGAAACTCTAAAGGTTAAGCAACACGAAGAAGTCACGAAATAAATTATGTTAGTCCCTTT
The DNA here is from genome assembly GCA_050117315.1 of Ignavibacteria bacterium. Classification (GTDB taxonomy): domain Bacteria; phylum Bacteroidota; class Ignavibacteria; order Ignavibacteriales; family Melioribacteraceae; genus JANQIV01. The sequence continues at coordinate 79,376 of JASFMY010000012.1, read as the reverse complement.
TTATAACTGAACTTCAATAAAAAATAAAGTACAATAACCGAAACCGCCAGCCATAAAACTCCCCAGTAAATTGATGGTACCTTAGTTAAATTGGCAAGCAACTGGGCATCCGTTTCGCGGTAGGCAAGAGTAATTAAATCCTCTTTAATATCAACAATCACATAAAGGCAGCTAGTCAAACCAAGAAATTTGATTAAATAATGATTGACGGTTTTATTAAAAAATCTTGGCGAGAAAAATAAAAAAGCTGCAAATGCCGAAGACATTACAAGACTGAAAGCCCCGTCAACGTACATTATTGATAAGATAACAATCATTAAAGCGACAAAAGTTGTAATCCAGGTTCCGGCTTTGTAATTATAAGCCGAATAAAACAACAGCGCTCCCCAGAATATACTGCCTGGATAACCGGCAAATGCAATTGCATATACATTGCCTCCTTTACTTAAGCAATGCCCGCCGAGATAGGGGCTGATTTCTATTGAAGCTACTTTGCCCCCGGTTACTATTGCGGCAATACCGTGGCTTAATTCATGCATTAAAACAGCAAATAACTTGACGGGATAAATAAAGAGAGTGTCCCAGAAAAACACGGCAATCAAAGCAAATAAAATTATTATTGATAATTCAATTAAACTTTTCTGTTTTTTAGTAAGCTTTTTCAATTAGAACTAAAGGATAAAAAAATAATGCGAAAAGTTATCAATAATTCATCCCTTTTACAAATAAGGGACTGTTAAATAAATTATTTAGTATATATTTAAACAGTCATCCGGCCTACTAGAGTTATGTCAACAATGAAGTGCCGTGTCATTCCCGAATGCTTTTATCGGGAATCCATTTTTTTTTGGGTGAGCCTGCCCGCCGTCTTTTTGGCGGGAAATCTTTCAATTAGAGTGAGTGAAACAACTTTAGTGGAAGACAGTATTGAATATCGCTTCAGGATAATTGGCTGCGACGTTTAACAATACTTTTGCAGGACCTTCAGGTTTTCGACGACCTTGCTCCCAATTTTGTAAAGTTGACACACTTATTCCAAGCAATTTCGCAAATTTATTTTGGGACAATCCCAAATGTTCTCTTATCAGTTTAGGATCTGGATTATCGAAATTAAATTCGCGACTCGCCTTTTTTTTGCCTTTTAGTATTTTGCCGCCTTCTTTTATACTTTTTTGCAACTCATAAAATAATTCGTTTTTCATTTGAACTCCTTTTCAACAAGCGATTTTAATATTTTCAACTGTTCGTTTGATAAATCATCTTGTTCTTTTTTAGAATAAATTAATAGCATTAAAATAATCTCTTTAGGTTTTGCCCAATAATAAATAATTCTAACACCTCCGCTTTTGCCTTTGCCGGGAATTGACCATCGGAGTTTTCTTAAACCTCCACTACCTCTAATTATTGTACCTTTTTCTGGATTCAAAATTATTTCATTTTGAAGTTTTCTATAATCTTTATCAGGAAGTAGAGTTTTTAAATATTTTGTAAAAACAGAAGTTTCGATTATTTTTATAGTCCAATATACGCCAATGAACGATACACGTCAACTAAAAATTTCACACCTACCGGGTAGCCGGGAGATGTCACCATCTCCAAGCCCCCTAAGAATACCGCTGTTGCGGGACTCAAACTCTTTTCAAGCCTTTCCCCTTAGGGTAGACCCGGCAATTACTAAATTAGTTAATTTTTACTGCCTTTTCTCAAGACCCAGCTAGTGTGTGCCACCGTGTGGACGGTGGCAGCAATGGAATGGGAGGAATAATGGTTCTTTTATTCGGAATGATCGCCGCAATCGGAATCGGTTCATTAGTTAATAACAAAGTTGATATGTCGGATTCACGGAATCTGGTAATTGTTGCCGTAATATTGATTTTTGGAATAGGCGATATGATTTTGGGGTACGGTGAATATCAATTTTCGGGTATTGGTTTAGCCGGTATAGTAGGAATTCTTTTAAATAGTTTTTTGCCGAAAAAAGTATAAAATGCTCCTTCGACTTGTCACGCTTTTTTGCGGGAAATCTCAATCTTGGTGTTTACGATACTTTATTGCTGACATGACACTAGTCCTATTACCCAGAAATGTTCACTATACGCTGCATTATACCAAAGAGGTCGTCGGAATTAAGTATTATTACAAAGAACATTACTAATTTTTGAGTTCCTGCAAGGCGTGCCGCTTTCCGGCTTAGTTCAACACCGGATTATGCCTCAGTGAATGTCAGCATATGTTATAAGCATTTACGTTAAGGTGTACAATTCTTTTTTAATCAAGAAGTATAAATGCCCTTTTAAATAATTAACTTATTCTCATTTTTATATCTTATAGTCTTGAAGTTTTTCAATAATATTAAACCGTGTCTTTTGTGAGACATATAGTTCCGATTTGATAAGTCCTCTTGATTTTATAGATTTGTTTGAAAAATCTAATGCTACTCTTAGAAGATTGGCTTTTTCAATATCATCAAGAGGAGTTAATAGTGATTTTCTATAAAAAATAAAAGCAGCAGTATCATAGACGCGACCAGGTAGAATTTCAACTGAATCATCTGATACATTTAACTTTTCTAATATCTTTTCCGCTTCAAGAATATCTATATAATTATCAGATTCAGCATAATAATATGCTATGCTATTTAAGCAGCGTAATTTTAACTGATTATTTACAGTAATCCTCAAAGCCTCTTCAGCATATTGTAATGCTAGTTGACGAGTAGGTTTCTGCCCGATAGCTTGTGCAACATCAGATAATAATTCATTGTCATTATGAGTATACGATTGCCAAATTAATACACTATACTCACGCAAAATCCGTGCATCACTTTGGGAAAGCTTGAAAGAATGAATACAAGCCTCAATCCCCATAAGAGTCTTTTCTGTTTTTCTGCATAAAAACGACTTAAAATATAGGACTTCTATATTATGCTCTTCTCCATTAGGGAGAGTCCCGTTATACAAAGTAGTTAAGGCTGTTTCCCAATAACCAGCACATGCTTCAAGAAATGATTTAAGAATTATCAATTCTGTAGAGTCATGTTTTATATGAATTTGCTTAATTTTTTCCAGATACTGTTTTATCGAAGGAATTTGGAATTCGCTAATTGTACTACTAAATATTTCATTCGCTAGTTTTATTGCATATTCATTAGAGAAATTCAAAGAGGTAGGCATTTCCCCACTTAAGCCATGTAAAGTAATATTCTTACGGGTTTTAACCTCTAGATTAATTATCTTTTCAATACTTTTAAGGTTGGAGACACTTTTCATGTTCTCTTCAAGTGCATCCGATAATTCTATGAGCTTTTGAGATGAATCACTAAGTGTTGCTCTAATTTGTTCTTCAAATTTTTCATCAGATTCTAATAGCGAAACAAGAATAGAGAGAATTTGCTCGAACATCTTGCTGTCATAGGAAGTAATTTCACGAAAATTGTTTAACTCGATAGCACCAGTCTTGTAATAAGAAACATTTTCTTTCCTTCTTATTGATTCATATATATTTAATATTTGATCATGGGTTTCCTTTAGTTTAATTTTATCAAAAATATTAACATTTTTAGTGTTTAATGACTCATATGTTTTCATAATACATTTGATATCTTTTTGCAGAATCTCAATGGATGCATCTTTAGTTTCCATAGTATCATAAGTAGTAATATATTCTAAAATTACAGATACTAGATTCCTTGTTAATGAATAATGATGGTGAGATATAATCCTCTTTGCATTGGTATCTAATACCTTATTAAGATTCATAGAGCGAGAGATGATAGCAATTATTTTATTGACATTATTCTTTTTGTAATATTCGTTTATCTCGACCAAGTAGACACAAGCTAGTGCATCAATATAATTTTGATGTTCCTTATTATCGGAAGACCTTATTGAGCATATTGAATCATACCACGGCACAGCATTCTTTCTAAGGAGCTCTTCGTTGATTCCTATTTCATCGTACTCGTCTTCGAAATATTTAATCTTATTTTTGCTCTTTAGATAGTCCAATTTCTCTATGCCGTGAATCAATGGAATCATTGAAAGTATATTCAAACTCATAAAATGTTGCTGAATAAATTCTAAAATGACTCTTCTTTTTATATCATCTATAAGGGCGTGGTCCTTAAATTCATATAATATTTCTTTTATGTTAACAAAATTATCACTTTGCAAAAATTTATTTTTAAGAATATCATATTCATCATCATAGTTATGGATTACATAATTCATCTCATTTCTAACATTTTTAAGATATCTTTTTAGCTCAATCTTATGAGGGGGTAAAAGTATTAAGCTATCATATTCCGTGAATAAACTTAAATGTGATATTTTCTCGCGATATTTAGAATATTCAATAGACGTTGCCAAACCTTTGATTAACCTCTTCTGTTCAGAAAAAGGGAAACAAAATGGCTTTAATTCTGAAAAGTCAATTGCATATACAATTTCATAATTATATTGTTTTAAAAGGTCATTCTCTTTTATGTCATGCAATGCTTTTTGCAGCGACTTTAGATAATCGCGATATTCAGAAATTGTATTTATATAATTATCAATTTCATTGCTAATCATGATATCGTCCTAGTTTATTCAAAATTATATTTGTACGAGAACCTAATAACATTTTAGTAAATATTTTAAATAGCATCAGCAAGACTTGTGTTCTTATATGAACGTTGTGAAAGTTGGTAATTGGTAAAAAGCTCATCTTGATAAGAGGGTTCCTCATAAGAGTAACTTGGTAAAAGAATATCATTAGTTAATTGTATATGAATATTCAATCTTTTTAATATGTTTTTTAAGTAGAACTGTCTATCAATATCAAGGTCATTGAAAATAACATTAATGTTTTCTTCTATGAATGTTGGTGTAAATTGTTTGAAGAATCTTGTAACAGTTGAATGGTTGTCTAAATTATACTTTAGACTTAATTCAGTGCATGCTGAAAATATAGTATCAAGTTCTAACTGATATCTAAAAAAGTTATAATCAGGAAATAATTCATTGAAAGAAAACAAAAATACTTTTAAAAATTGGAAGAATAGCGCATAAAATAATACCGAATTCAGAGAGTTTATTTCAAATGAGAATTCTCTGATTTGTTGATTACCAGAAAATAATATAATAGAATTACGACCCTTGGAAAATGATAATTTTGTGCATACATTTGAATCTAATGCATTATGAATTGAGTATTCATCAAAAAGGTATATTGATATAACTTTTTCATAAATATTCTCATAGTTTGTGACTAATAATTTTTGATTATCAATAAAAAAAAGATTATTCCTTAACTCTTCTTGAAGGCAATCATCGGAAAGAGTAAATGTGCATATAATATTAGGTAAAACTACTTCTTGAAAGTTATCAATTGAAATATTGTCCTCTATATTAATTTCATCGCATGTTTCAACTATTTTAGAATATTCTATATAATGATCATTTTCATTCAATATATTATCAATCAAATTGGTAATTATGGGTGAAGGATGGGACATGTCAATGATTTTATTAATAATTTCTAATGGGCAACTATTTTGACTCAAACTTTCTCTCAATGCATCTCTAATTGATTCTATATTAAAAAGTTTGCCCCAAATGGTTACAATTTGCAGATCAGATAAACCTAGTTTGACTTTTAGATTCTCAAAGTATTGAAATAATCTCGCCTTATAGATATTAGTTAGATTATTAATCATATATATTACTCCTTAAACACTAAATATTTTTTTTACATCATTAAAGAATAAAAGGTAAAAGAGAGAGAGATAAAATAAACGGGAAGCTAGGAGATATTGATCGTTTTTATTAATTATTTTTTCAATTGATAAATCACTTAATATTCCCTCGTTCCGACTCTTAATAGTGTCATGTGTAATTTCCAAAGAATGATTACTATTACACTTGGGGATATCGGGACAAAAATCATTACACTTTTTGTCTCCAGGGCATATCAAAATTCCGTGAATAAACCCCCTTCTGTAAGCATATTTTGCGACGATATCTAATTTTTGTTCATCTTCATCTTTATTTTCATCTCTTTTATAAGGGGGGCGATAATTGAGAATAAGATGACCATCAACCAAAGTTATACCAGCGATAAAAGTAGGTAAAGAATGTTTATAGGTTTGTTCATAATTATATAAGTCTTCATCAAATAATGCATACTTTTTAATGGGTAAGTCATCATATCTATTACTATATTTTAAATAATACAATTGACTTTCGAAGGCACTATAGAATTCATTCTCCATAATGTTGGGATTGACAGTTTCATGTATAAACTTTTCAAGCGTTTCCCTTGAAAAACATAATTTATTTTCATCGACATTTTCATTTTTTTTAGTAACTAAATGTAGAATTCTATGGTATTTTTCTAAATTTTTTGCCATCATTTAACCTCTTCAATTAAATGTAACGCCTCAATTGCTTTATTTAATTCAGGATTATATTTCTTTTCTTTTTTTACAAATTGATTAAATTCTGTCCAAATAACAATATCATTCTCAGACTTATAATATGTTAAAAACAATTCAATGTCTTTGCATGCATTCATAATTGATTCAAGAATTTTTTTTTCTTTCTCTATGTCTATTTTTAGAATATTCATCCCTAGATTTTCAATCATTGAAGATATTCTTTCAAGTATACTTTCTACACACTTTGTTTTCACTTCAGATCTAGTTCCTTTTGTAATATCGTGAGTACATCTAAGGCTATTTAATTCATTTATAAATTGTTTTCTATTAACGTGAAATGAGGAGAAGTTTATTTCATTGACATGTAAAAAAGAAAGCAAAACAAAGATATTAGAGGATATCAAGCAATTATTTAATACTGCAAGAGTAAATGAATAAACTCTTGGTTCAAACGATATTATGAAAAATTCATAATTCTCTGGTTTGGTAAAAAATAAGTAACATAAAGTTGCGATGTATTGAATAAGATTGATTATGATTAATAGAGTAAAAGTACTTTGAATTGCTTGTCTATTAATAAAATATTGAGATTTAATTTTTAGGAATAAAAGTAAAAATTGACCGGATGATAAAAAGAAGAATAGAATTATTACAATAAAAAAAGAATTATTATTAATATATTTCACGAAACCACTATAATCAAAAGTTATATATGTCAGTGCTAATAAAAAACAACACGAGATTAATAAACTAATTGGTGATAATGGTATACCACATTTAAAAAGGTAATATTTAATCCATTGTCCCATTTAATTTTACATCAACCTTTTTTTGCTATATAATAAAGAATTTTATCTGGAAATGACAAAAAAATATAAAGGCAGATCAAGCTATATGATGTCATCCCGAAAAACCGGGATGTCCACTTTGTTCCCATTTAAAGACCTGTCTGCCTTTGGCTGATAAAATTCTGTTGCCCCGCAATAAGCACATAAGCGGGATAAATGCGAAACCATCCCCCCTTGTTCTATGGGGATTTAATGCGATTCTTATATTACTAAGCGACTCTAATTTTCTTATGTGTTTCATTACCTTGCCCTCTTTGTAGATTTTTACAGTCAAGATAATATTCGGATAAGTATTAATCTTAAAATATGAAAACTGCTTTTTATACTCAACCATTAAATCCTCCTTCGCTAAAAGGTAGCTACGGAGGACGTGTTCACCTTCGCCAAAGTTTACCGACCATAACTTTAGTGGCGGTTGGGCTTCGGAGGACAGGTCCTCCTACGCCAAAACTACGACGGACAGGTACTCTTACGCAAGAGATGCACCGGCAGAGAAGTTGAAACGTAGTCAAGATAAAAGATAAAATGAAAAAGATTAAGTTAAAGGGCACATCAATGACCCGCCTTCACAAAAAATGTTACGGCGGGTAAAAATTGGACCCGGTTCTTTTATCCTTTTACTTTTATCTTTAATCTTGTTATGGACCTACTTTAGCGACACACCTTCAGGAAAAGATGTTTCGGAGGACAGGTCCCCCTACGCCAAGGCTTCGGAGGACAGGTTGAAACAGTGACAATGTATGACTACAAATGACCAATGACTTTTGTTATAGCCCAATCACTAAGTGATCTTTGGAAATGAAGGCGGGTTCTTCACTTATCTTATGGGACTTCATTCCGAAAACTTTTTTTCTCTTTTTACTTTTATCTTATCTTTCTTCAATCACCCTATCACCTCAGGCTCCCAGTTACGGAGTGGGATTGAAATCTGTGTTTGCATGATTGGTTGATTGATTGGACCTCCGATAACTCTTTCCGGCGTTCCGATGACCTTCCGGTATCCCTAAGATTCTTTCCGGCATCCAGTTAATTCCTTCCGGTATCCCTAAGACTCTTTCCGGCATCTAGTTGATTCGTTCCGGTGTCCCTAAAATTCTTTCCGGTATCCAGTTAACTCTTTCCCGTATCCCTAAGACTCTTTCCGGTATCTAGTTGATTCGTTCCAGTGTCCCTAAGACTCTTTCCGGCATTCAGTTGATTCATTCCGGCGTCTCTAAGACTCTTTCCCACGTTTCGACGACTCTTTCCGGGATATTGAAATCTTTTATTACCAAAGGAAGATGTTATCTATTTAACGGAATAGTTATCATTATACGTGGTGTTACATATCAAGGTCAGTGCTGAGTTTTACGCATATGGAGTATTATAAAATAAATAATGACTATGGTATTTTTTTTAAGGGTAATATCTTCTTCTTCGAGTTTCTTAGTGATACCCTAGGTTTAAGTTACAAGAAGAAGGCACTCCCGGTAGGGATGGCTATGCCGGGGGAACCAAGAAAGTGAATCAATAATTTTCCGATATAATTTGAATTCTTTTCACTTTTAGATATATTCGTAATTATCAATTAAACTTTCCTATAACCTATGTTTGAAAAAGAAGATATAAAAAGTTCGCTTAAATTTTTAGTTGCCTTTTTATTTGTTTACGTGCTGCTGTTTGAATTTGTTTTACCCGTTAACGAAGTTCTGCCTAAACCTTCTTTGCTGCTTGAATCGTTTTCATCTTTGTGGGTTGATTATAACTTGTTTGAAGAAATCCTGATCACCACATCGGTCATTTATTCGGGACTGCTTGTTGGTTACCTTTTAGTCTTACTTTTAAAGAAGCAAATCATCTCGCTGTTTCACAGTTTACCGAATGCATTCGACGGACTGAAAATTTTCAAATTCTTTCCGGCGTTTTTTTATGCCTTGATTTTTGCATTTTGGTTTAATGTTGAACTTTGGGCGGAATTTCTTTTCGCGTTTATTGCAGTTGCTTTCTACCTGGTAACTGAAATTAAAAACCGGCTGCCGCATGTAAAAAAAGAATACATTGAATCGGCAGCAAGTTTAAATAAATCACAAGATGAAATCTATTCAAAAGTGATGTGGAAAAATATTCAGCCGGAAGTTTTTAATTCAATGTTCAGGCTGAATTATTACCTGTGGGTGATTGTTTTAATTTATGAATTCATCAGTAACTTTGCAGGGATAGGGAAGGTTTATAACAGCCTGCTCCAATTCCACGATTTAAGCGGACTGTTTGCATTGGCGATAATTATTAGCGTTGTAATTCTCATTTCCAACATTGCATTAAAATTTATTGAAAAGAAAACAATATTCTGGAAAGCATAAATTATGATTGAAGTTTCAAATCTATCAAAAGTTTACGAAGACAAAACCGGCTATAAAATTTCATTACTTGAAAATGTTTCATTTAATATAGAAGAGAAAAAACTAACTGCAATTTTAGCGCCCGTTGGTGCCGGTAAATCTTCTTTGTTAAAAATTATTTCCGGGTTGGAAAATCAAACAGACGGCGAAATAAAAAAAGATGATTCAACTAAAATAGTTTTTATCCCTTCGGACCCGTCTTCATACCCCTGGATGAACGTAAAAGAAAACATGCTTTTTGCAAATTCCGGTATGGAAGAAAATAAATTAGAAGAGATAATAGAAGCTGTAGGCTTAGCAGGCTACGAAGATCATTTCCCGGATAACAAAAGCATGGGATTCAGATTCCGCATTTCTCTTGGCCGGGCATTGTGTGTTAACCCGGCTTTAATAGTCATTGACGAACCTTTCAATAAGTTTGACAGGGTTACAAAAAAAGAAATTTATGAATTGCTTCATCAAGTGAAACATAACTCTGGTGTTGCTGTCCTTTTGGGTACAACAAATGTAAGTGAAGCTATCTACCTTTCCGATAAAATTTATCTGCTGAAAAAAAATCCCGGTGAAATAATCGGCGAACTTGAAGTTAATTTAGGCGCCGAAAGAAACGAGGAATTGTTTGTGTCGGAGCAGTTCACCGGTTACCGTGAAAAAATCGAAAATATCTTCAAGCAGAATAACTCACAAAAATTATTTAACCTGACGATATGAAAGAAAAATTTCAGAAGTTATTAGAACTTCGTGAAGAAGCTAAGTTTGGCGGGGGCGAAAAAAAGATAGAGGGTCAACATAAAAAAGGGAAATTAACAGCACGGGAAAGGGTAAACCTTTTGGTTGACGAAGGCAGCTTCGACGAAATAGACATGCTTGTAAAACACCGCAGCAGCGACTTTGATCTTGATAAGCAGAAGATTTTGGGCGACGGTGTTATCACCGGTTTTGCACGTATTGATAACCGTCCGGTTGTAGTTTTCAGCCAGGACTTCACCGTCTTCGGGGGATCGCTCTCCGAAGCACATGCGGAAAAGATCTGCAAGATAATGGATATGGCTATGAAAATTGGCATCCCGGTTATCGGGCTTAACGACAGCGGCGGTGCACGAATACAGGAAGGCGTTGTAAGCCTCGGCGGTTATGCATATATTTTTTTGCGCAACACTTTGGCTTCCGGTGTAGTGCCGCAGATCTCTGCGATACTAGGACCCTGTGCGGGCGGTGCGGTTTATTCGCCGGCAATAACGGACTTTATTTTTATGGTGAAAAATACTTCACACATGTTTGTTACCGGGCCGAATGTTGTTAAAACAGTTACACACGAGGATGTTTCATTCGAAGATCTGGGCGGGGCTGAAACCCACGCATCAAAAAGCGGTGTGGCTCATTTTACTTTTGAAAGCGAAATTGAAGTGCTGGAAAATATCCGTAAGCTTATGTCGTACATTCCCTTAAACTGGAAAGACCGCGCGCCGGAAAAGAATTTTGATTTTGAGCAGGACTTAAAAGTCGATGCGCTCGATAACATTGTGCCGGAAAACCCGAACAAACCTTACGACATGCACGAAATTATAAATTTGCTGATTGATGATGAATTTTTGGAAGTGCATGAAAATTACGCACAGAATTTGATTGTCGGATTTGCCCGTATCGGTGGGGTGAGCGTGGGAATAGTTGCGAACCAGCCTTCTGTTTTGGCGGGTGTGCTTGATATAAATTCCTCAACCAAAGGTGCAAGGTTTATCCGCTTCTGCGATGCGTTTAATATTCCTTTACTTGTACTGGAAGATGTGCCGGGATTTTTGCCGGGCACTGAACAGGAATGGAACGGCATAATTAGACACGGTTCAAAACTGCTGTTTGCGTTCTGCGAAGCTACTGTGCCGAAAGTTACTGTAATTACACGTAAAGCGTACGGCGGCGCTTACGATGTGATGAACTCAAAACACATCCGCGGTGATTTTAATTTTGCCTGGCCTTCAGCGGAAATTGCCGTGATGGGACCTAAAGGTGCGGTGGAAATAATTTTCAAAAAAGATATCGCTTCAGCGGAAAATCCCGAAGAACAGCTAAACAAAAGGCTTTCCGAATACATTGAAAAATTTGCCAACCCGTACATTGCAGCAGAGCGCGGTTATGTTGATGCAATTATCCTGCCGCATGAAACAAGATTAAAACTGGTGAATGCTTTTCAACTGCTGAAAACAAAAGTAGACTCAAACCCAAAGAAAAAACATTGTAATATCCCGTTGTGAGGCTGTCACACTGAGCGGAGTCGAAGTGTATTAGAGTTTCTGCAAAATTTAGATATCTAATTTTTCATGTAATCCTTGAGAATGTAATTCCCTGGAGCCTATCAAAAACATTCACACAATGAAAACTAAAGAAGTTATTCAAAAATTTTTATCATAAATTTATGTTTTCTAATAATTGATATTATGTTTAAAAGTAAATGATTGTTTTTAAAAGATATTTATGATATTATTCAATTCAAATTAACCTTTTATTAAGAATATTAAGATTTATTTAAAATGTATTTATGGTCTTTTAAAGCTGATTTTACTTTCTTAAATGTCCGTTTCTCTTAATTAAAAGAATATTTCAGTTTATTAAAAGCGGTTTTCATGTTGTTAAATGCCGGTTTCAAGTTCTTAAATGCTCATTTTATTTTTTTTAATGAACCTAGAAACCGATAAATGAACATTTCATATTGTTAAAAAGTCATTTGATGTTGTTAAATGAATACTTGAAGTCGATAAACAGCTTGTTTTTTTAATAAATAATCATTTTGATTTTATTAATACTCAATTTAGTTGGTATTAAATTCATTTTGGTTTCGTGAAAACTCAATTTCATTTATAAAATATGCATTCTCAATTAATTAATCCAAATACTAATTAACTTAATGGGAGTATTATGAACAAACATGAAGAAAATCTGCTTTCAATGTTTAACGCTGTTGATGTTTTATTACAAGAAAACAGCAGTACAATAGAAGCCATACCGATGATAACAACCTCGCATGAAAAATTTACCGGTGTGATAAACGATATAAGAAATAAGGATAATGAATTAAACAGTGTTGCTGCCGGTAAAACCGCAGGCAAAGAAAATGCGGAAGATGATATGATAGACGCAATTATTCCGGTTACGTCTGTTATATACGCTTATGCTAAAATAAACAACCTGGAAGATCTTAAAGCAGTTGTAAAAGTAACGCCTTCCTCATTAAAACTTTTGAGGGATAACGACTTACTGAACAGAGCTAAATTTATTAACGATAAAGTAGCGGAGTTAATAACAGAGCTGGTTGATTACGGGATAACGGAAGAAATATTATCTCAATTAAACAGTAAAGTACAGGCATACATAGATGCTTTAGCCGATAAGGAAACAGGTTTTGCAGAACGCAGTGCGGCGCGTAAAAATTTAAGCTCTCTTTTTGATAAGGCTAATGAAATATTAAAAGAAGAACTTGATAACCTTATGGAATTATTCCGCGAATCCAATATAGATTTTTACAACCAGTACATTTCCGCCAGGGTAATTAAAGACCTGGGGGTAACGAAAAGTAAAGAAGAACCGGCAGAAGAGTAAGATTACAAGGCATAAAAGAAGATGATGTTAACCGTTGTTCGAAATAAAAAACAAGGGGAAACGAAGGGGGGTTGTTGTATGATGGCAAAAAAAAACCGCAAGTATGAATACGCAAGCCAAATTGGTTTTGGGACTTTGCCATAAAGTCCTCTCTTTTTAAGAGAGGATTTAGGTGAGTTTTAAATAAAAAAAAGTCCCAGAACCAATTTGTAACTTTGCAACAAGTATACAGTAGCCCTGGCAGTTCAGGTCGAGAAAAAACAGTAGCCTTAATTGGGTTTTCCATAGCCACGTGCTTCAGCACGTTGGAAATAAGAAACCGAATAGAATCCGGGTTTTTCCCATGGGGATCACTTCCGTGAAGCACAAATATTAGAGAAAATTGGGCTAAAGCCCTGAGTTTTTGTTGAGAGACTTATTGTCCACGACCTGAAAGGTCGTGGCTATGATTATTTATTTTAGTTATGCAACGTTAAGTTGACGCCTCCTATGCATTCTGCGGGATTCGAAATGACAGACTTTTTATTTTGCAGAAACTTTATTGAATAAATTCACGATTCCGATAAATCTAAAGAACAATCTAAGGTGATAAAATGAAAAACAAATCATTCTTATTTCCGGCTTTAATAGTAATTTTTTCCTTTACACTTTTTGCAAATCCGGATGAACAAACTGAGTTATATAATTGGCTAAATTCAGTCGACGGAGTTGAAGTATATAAAGTTGAATATGATTCAACAATGTTCACGGAAGGATACAAAGTATATATCCAGCAGCCAGTTGATCATAAAAACCCGGACGGTCCAAAGTTTAAGCAGCGTATTTATATCTCTCACATGGACAAAGATAAACCTGTTGTTGTATACCTTTCCGGTTATTCGATCACAAACGTTACAACGGAACTAACAAAAGTTATTGATGCAAACCAGGTTAGCATTGAACACCGTTATTTTGGGGAGTCCGTTCCCGAACCTTTTGATTGGCAGTATTTAACAGTTTGGCAGTCTGCGACCGACCACCATAAAATAATTGAATTGTTAAAAGAATACTATAAAGGCAAGTGGGTAAGCACGGGCATCAGCAAAGGGGGACAGGCAACAATCTTTCATAGGAGATATTACGAAGACGACGTTGATGCTTCCGTATCTTATGATGCACCGTTAAATTTGGAAGAAGAGGAAAGAAGAATTTATACACACCTTGAAACAGTAGGAACTAAGGAATGCCGGGATAAAATTTTAGCTTATCAAAGAATGTTGCTTAAAAACAAGGATGAAATTATGCCGTTGATGAAGGAATATGCAAAAGAAAAAAATATGTCGTTTGATCACTTAGGTTACGAAAAAGCTTTTGAATATGCTGTGCTTGAATATTCGTTTTCGTTCTGGCAATTGTTTGGTCCTAGCTGTGAAGATATCCCGGGAGAAAATACAACTGTCCGGGAAATGTTTGATTACTTAAAAAAACAAGAATTACTTGAATATGTTGAAGATAAAAACTTTGCCAGACTGGATGCTTTCTTTTACCAGGCTTTTACGGAAATCGGTTATTACGCTTATGACACAACTCCTTTCGAAGGGCTGCTGGATTATGCACAAGAGGGAACAAACCATATCTTTGACCCTCCGGGTGTTGAAATGACTTTTAATTCCGATGTTATGCTTGACATAAGAAACTGGCTCAGATTAAACGGGAATAATATGCTTTACATTTACGGTGAGTATGATCCGTGTTCAGCCTCTGCTGTTGCTTTAACCGGCAGAACAAACTCAATTGTTATGTTTAGGCCGAAAGGAAATCATATGACAAAAATAAAATATTTTTCAAAAGAAGACAGGCAGTTTATCCTTTCTAAATTAGAAGAATGGCTGGATATAGAAATCAATTATGAGTTTGAATAGAAATTCTATTATATATAAACCAACTTCCTTGTAGGAAGTTGGTTTATATAAGATATTCCCCATTAATGAAGTATCTACGAAGCTTGAGAGCAGGTGTCAAACCCGAAGAAAAAACATTGTAATATCCCGCGTTGTAAGGCTGTCACACTGAGTAAAGATGAAGTGATTTGTTTTTTCAAAAAGATAACATCTTATTTTTTTAATATAAAAATTGATTACGATTTTTTTTATTTTTGCCTTAAATAAAACGATGTAATATGGCTAAGAAACCAATAATAAAGAGACACCGCTTATCAAAGAAAATAGAGAAAGAATTATTAGGCTTGAGCAAAGAGAAGAATTGATAATCGAAAAAATGAAAAATACTGCAATGGAAGTAATAATTAAAATTAAAGATGATGTAAAACAATTACCCGTCTCAGAAAAATCAAAAAAGTAAATTGATAAAATTTCAACTACTGAAAACAAAAATAGACTCAAAACCCGAAGAAAAAACATTGTAATATTCCGTTGTGAGGCTGTCACACTGAGCGGAGTCGAAGTGTATTGAATAAATTCACGATTCCGATAGATATAAAGAACAATCTAAGGTGGTAAAATGAAAAACAAATCATTCTTATTTTCGGCTTTAATAGTAATTTTTTCCTTTACACTTTTTGCAAATCCGGATGAACAAACTGAGTTATATAATTGGCTAAATTCAATCGACGGCATTGAAGTCCATAAAATTGAATATGATTCAACAATGTTTACGGAAGGATATAAAGTATATATCCGGCAGCCTGTTGATCATAAAAACCCGGACGGTCCAAAGTTCATGCAGCGTATTTATATCTCTCACATGGACAAAGATAAACCTGTTGTTGTAAACCTTGCCGGTTATGGAATTAGAAATGTTACAACGGAACTGGCAAAAGTTATTGATGCAAACCAGGTTAACATTGAACACCGTTATTTTGGGGAGTCCGTTCCCGAACCATTTGATTGGCAGTATTTAACAGTATGGCAATCTGCGACCGACCACCATAAAATAATTGAATTGTTAAAGGAATACTACAAAGGTAAGTGGGTAAGTACCGGTATCAGCAAAGGGGGACAGACAACAATATTCCATAGGAGATATTACGAAGACGACGTTGATGCTTCGGTTCCTTATGTTGCGCCGCTGAATTTAGAAGAAGAGGAAAGAAGAATTTATACACATCTTGAAACTGTAGGAACTAAAGAATGCCGGGATAAAATATTAGCTTATCAAAAAATACTGCTTAAAAACAAAGTTGAAATTATTCCGCTGATGGAGGAATATGCAAAAGAAAAAGATATGACGTTTGATCATCTGGGATATGAAAAAGCTTTTGAATATGCCGTGCTTGAATATTCATTTTCGTTCTGGCAATGGTTTGGTCCCGGCTGCGAAGATATCCCGGGAGAAAATGCAACTGTTGAGGAAATGTTTGAGTACTTAAAAAAACAAAGATTACTTGGTTATGTTGAAGATAAAAACTTTACCAAACTGGATCCTTTCTTTTACCAGGCTTTTACCGAGATTGGATATTACGCCTATGATACAACTCCTTTCGAAGGATTGCTGGATTACGCACAAGAGGGGACAAGTCATATATTTGATCCTCCTGGTGCGGAAATGACTTTTAATTCCGATGTTATGCTTGACATTAGAAATTGGCTTAGGCTAAACGGCAACAATATGCTTTACATTTACGGCGAAAATGATCCGTGGGCAGCCCCTGCTGTTGCTTTAACCGGCAGAACAAACTCAATTGTTATGTTTAAGCCCGAGGGAAATCATAGGACAAGAATAAAACATTTTTCCAAAGAAGACAGGCAGTTTATCCTTTCTAAATTAGAAGAATGGCTGGATATAGAAATCAATTATGAGTTTGAATAGAAATTCTATTATAAACACAAGCCAAATTGGTTTTGGGATTTAGTTTTTATTTAGAACTCACCTAAATCCTCCCCGCCTTCCAAAGTCTCGTACGGCGGGCAGGTCTTAAAAAGAGAGGACTTTATAGCAAAATCCCAAAACCAATTTGCAACAGGTATATAAACCAACTTCCTTGGAGGAAGTTGGTTTATTCTATATTAGAAAAAGATATTTCCCAAAAAGGAAAAACACCGTAGGTGTTTCATTATTGATTTTATGATTTTATTAAAATATAAATCTTATTTATATTGATAGATGGCATGTATATCTTTTGAGTAAAGCTTGGAGGGTGATTTTGGATTTTCCTTTATTTCATCTCGATTTTATGGGAGACAGACTTCTTATTGCGATTATTGCCGTTGTTCATGTAATGATCAACCATGCATTGGCCGTGGGTTTTATCCCTATTGTTACCTGGTTCGAGTTCAGGGGTTACAACGAAAGCAAAACAAACCCTGAGGAGGGTAAAAAATGGGATGAACTTGCTCGCAAATTTATGTTTGTATCGTTTGTAATTACTACGTCAATAGGAGCCTTAACAGGAGTTGGTATTTGGTTTTCGGTGGCATTGATAAGCCCGAACGGGATCGGTAGTCTGATTCGTGTTTTCTTTGGAGCCTGGTTCACCGAATGGATAGTATTTGTTCTCGAAGTAATTTTTGTGATGATCTATTTTCTTACATGGAAGAGTTCACGCAAATCCGAAAAAGCCAAATTCAAACATATTGTTGCCGGTGCGGCTTTGAGTGTCTTTTCATGGTTAACTATGGCAATAATTGTCGGTATACTCGGTTATATGATGGATACCGGGAGCTGGGTAGGAAATAAAACCTTGATAGACGGATTCTTCAACCCGATTTATTTGCCCCAGCTTTTATTCAGAACCCCGTTGGCATTTGTGATGGCCGGTTCCGTAGCTCTCCTTTTAACAGTCCTTTATTTAAAAGAAAAGACGGAGTTCCGTTCAAAAGTTTTTAAGAATATTTCCATCTGGATGTTTTTATGGACTCCGCATGTTTTATCCGCCGGGGTTTTCTATTACTATAAAATTCCCGATCTAATGGTTGGAAACATTCCGGTTGCAGTGGCTACTCAGCGGTTTCAAAACTGGTATGATTACTTGGTCTATTTTCTTATTGCTACAATAATTGTTTCAATGCTGGCCGCAATTTGGGCAGGCTTAGCTCCTAAGAGAACTTCGAAAACTCTTTTGATTATTCCTATTGCGGCTACACTGCTGACAATCGGATGGTTTGAAAGGATAAGAGAATTTATCCGTAAGCCTTATGTTATTGAAGAATACATGTATTCAAACTTGATTAGAGTTGAAGATTACCCTTTATTCAAAGAGGAAGGCGTCTTAAAGCATTCAACTTATGTATCGACGAATGAAATAACCGAAGAAAATAAGCTGGAAGCGGGAAAAAATGCTTTTCTAATTACATGCAGCCGCTGCCATACAACTAACAATGCCAATTCAATTGTTTATAAATTTGAAAAACTTTTTATGAAAGAAGAACAAAAATTAGATAAGCAGGAAATATTAAACTACGTGCCGGTTATGCATAAGGGGAGATACTACATGCCACCTTTCCCCGGTAACGAAAAGGAACTTGATGCGCTTGCAGATTACATAATTGATTTGCAAAACAATCCCCAAAGACTTGAAGGTGCACAGTCGGCCGGGGTATCTATATCGCCGGTTTCAACACATTTAAAAACAACGAGTGAGTAAAAAATGTTTAATATAATTGCTCAGCTACAGCCCGTTCCAAAGGATATTCCTTTGCCGTTACCTATCCCCGAACCTTTATTAATAGGGCTTTTAATATTTTCATTCCTGCTTCACATTTTATTTGTGAATTTAATTGTAGGTGGATCGCTTTTAACACTTTATTATCAAATACTTGGCTTAAAAGAAAAAAAATATGATTTCCTTGCTAAAGAAATTGTATCTACAATAACAGTTAATAAAAGTCTTGCAGTTGTATTGGGCGTTGCCCCGCTGTTGTGTATAAACGCACTATATACTATTTATTTTTATTCTGCAAATTCATTAACGGGTTCGTTGTGGATATCAATAGTGCCGTTGTTGTTCATAGCCTTTTTATTAGCTTATTACCATAAATACAACTGGGAAAAATTTGAATCAAACAAGAAAGTGCATATCGGTTTAATGGCGTTGATTACTACGATATTTTTATTTGTGCCGTTAATATTTTTAACAAATATTAATTTGATGCTCTTCCCTGAAAAGTGGGGAGAGGTAACAGGTTTCTTCTCTTCAATGATTCTATGGAACGTAATACCGAGGTACTTTCATTTTGTTGCCGGTTCACTTGCAGTGACAGGTTTGTTTTTATTCTGGTATTTCGGCAGAAAGTCATTCAATTATGACGAAGAAAAAATTTCAATTCCCAAAAATCATTTAAGAAAAAATTACTATAAGATTGCTTTATATGTGACACTCTCACAGGTTGTTTTCGGCCCGTTTGTATTTTTTACCTTGCCGTGGCATGGTGTTACATGGAACTTGTTTTATATTTTCCTAGGGGGAATAGTGGCTGCAGCAATTGCAGTGTTTTTAATTTGGCGGGATATAAAGGGTCCCGAAGAAAAACTTGGTAAAAGTTTTGCCACAGTTGTTTTGCTGTTGACAATAACAGTTGCATTTATGGGTTACGGCAGACATTATTACCGTAACACGGTTTTGGAACCGCATCAAAAGCTGGTGAAAGAAAAGACCGAAAAATTTTTAGAAAGGTCGGAAAGTTATCGTAATAAATAAAGACGGTTAATGATTGATAGTTAGAGTTTTTATGTTGTGACGTATCCATTGTTTCTTCTTTAGAATTTATCTCAAAAAGAGGATGTTGTACCCCAAATTGGTTAATTTAAAATTCACTATTCTTATAATGCTTTATTGATTAATTTATTTAAATTAATATGTTAAAACAAATTTATAGGAGGAGTAGATATGAATCTTAATGCTACCGGTTATGTAAAATTTTTTACGGTTTTATTTTTGCTTATTTGTATATCAATAAACACACCGGCACAAAATATTGATGTTTACGGTTACTTTTCAACAAGGTTAGAAAAAGTATGGTCAGAGCCTTCATTAAGCGGATCAAATATTGTAGAAGAAGATTCACCTTATGAATGGTCATATCCGTTCTTAAATATAATGATGCAAAGCAAGCAGGATGACCAATTTAGGATGTTCATAAATCTAAACGGATCAGATGCTGAAAATATTAGTGTAAAAAACTTTTGGGGAGAGTTTTCCGCTTCGCAAAGCTTTAAAATTAGGCTGGGCAAAATTTATAGGAAATTCGGTTTATATAATGAAATTCTTGATGCAGTACCAACCTATTATGGAATAGAACCACCGGAACTATTTGACGGTGATCATCTGATGATTTCGCGTACAACAATGTTAATGGTTTTGGGAAGTTTTAATACGGAAAGCGGAGTAATTAATTATAGTCTCTCAACGGATAATGGTGAAGGGGGACCTTCAAAGGAGAATTTTCCTATAGGATTTGATTTAAATTATAGTTTTGATTATGGTAATTATAAAATAGGTGTTTCCGGTTATTTATCCGGCGGTGACGCAGTGCCGGATATTGATTTGGGAGAAGGTTCGCCTAAAAGCGGTGTTATCCCCTGGATGGAGAAGGATAATTTTAGTGTTATAGGAGGATACTTTGAAGGCTATTTGGGTAATTTACTAATTCAAACCGAATATTACACAGCAGCTCATGAAGCTGTAAGAGATCCCGGTAAAGTAGTGGAAATGTTGAACAACGCAAATGTTCTGCCGGCACAAATATCTAAGTATACAACTGACCCGGATAATATTAATGAATCTAATATTATCACAAATATTGATTATGATGTTCAAACCTGGTACCTAAGAGCGGGTTACTCTTTTGATGCAAATATTGGAGAAATTGGGCCCTATATACAGTGGGATTGGTATAGCAATCCCGAAACTATAAAGGAGAAAAGTTATGGCGGTGATAACGAGGCCGGTGCTTCGGACGACGGCAAATTTACAAAGACAACTTTGGGAATATTATACAGACCAGTACCAAATGTTGCGGTTAAACTTGACCAGAGCTTTCACTTTTATAAACTGAACGGTGAAGATGTAAATTATCCCGAAATACGTTTTGATGTCTCTTATACTTTTGGGTTATAACTAAACAAGAAATAGAATATCAAAGGAGAAAAAATGAAAATTAATAAACTTATTGAGTGCAATTATATAATTATATTTTTTCTAATGCTGGCAGTTTTTAGCTTCAAATCGTACGCCCAGGTAAGTGTTATAGTTTCAAAAGAATCTCAGTATGAATTAACAGATTCTCAAGTCAAAAATATATTTATGGGAAATATGCTGAGCTGGCCGGATGGATCTAAAGTGGTTATAGTTGACCAACCGGAATCAGCATCTGGCAAGGATTTTTATTCAAAATTTATAGAACAATCAATTAACAAAATAAGAGTGAAATGGACCAAGTTGGTTCTTTCTGGACAAGCTTCGGCACCTTTGAAAGTAGATAACGATGACGAAGTTAAAAAAAATGTAGCATCCAACCAAAATGCAATCGGGTATATTTCTTCAAGTGAAGTGGATGATACTGTCAAAGAGATATTAAGAATTGAATGAATAAGAGTTAACCCATGTTGATAAAATTCCCCGAAAATAATACGAGTTTTTTCTAAGTTTTATTTGACTTTGGCTGATGTTCAAGGTTTTTATAAAGTATTTGTTCTTGTTGACCGCGAAGAAACTATAACTTATTATTTAAAAGCAACAGAGGACTTTGTCTATCAGCGTGGGTTAAGTTAAAACAATCTGCAACTTTTATGTGGTTTAATTAAACCTTGCCAAAAGCAAATGATTTAAATTTTGAAATTATAATCTATTTGTCGAGCAATTTGTAAGCTCTATCGCATTTCTAGTATAACCTATCTCAAATTCATCAAGTCAAAGTTTAACTTACCGATAATTCGATGTGAAATTTATTTAAATACAATAAACCAACAAAATCATTATAGTGCGCTAGTTTTAATAATAACTCATAATCAGTTACGTGATAAAAAATCATTATTTAAGGAGAAACAAAATGATTATCAAAAGACTCATATTTTCACTGTTCCTGTTATTATCTGTTACAACCACGATGTTCGGGCAATCCAGAGACCTGAATATCTTCGGGTATTATCAGATTAACTATACGAATTTTGATGTAAGTGTTAATGGTCAAAAAGGATTGGAAGTAAATTCATTTCTTATGCAGCAAATGAATGTGTTTTTGCAAAAGAATCACAATACGGAATTTAGTTCATTCATAAACCTTGAATTCACAAATTCCTTTTCTTTTCAGGATACTATTGGAGGCTTTAAAATTGAAGAAGCTTGGCTAAAATACTCCCCATCATCATACTTTAATGTAAAAGGCGGTGTATTGGTTCCCAGGTTCAATAATTTTAACGAGATAAAGAATCGAACTGTTTTACTACCTTATATCTACCGGCCAATAGCTTATGAAACTTACTTTTTTACTCAATTTGGAACAGGCGAGTTTGTTCCGACATCAGCTAATTTACAAATTTACGGTGATGTTCCGGCAGGCAAATTCAGATTGAATTATGCAGTATTTTACGGTAATTCTCAACCTGCTTTACTTAATGACAATAATGATAGATGGGGATCAGGTCAGGACGCAACACCGTATAAAATGGTTGGTGGAAGAGTAGGGGTAGAGTATGATAATTTGCAGTTTGGAGTTTCTGCCACTTATGATAGGTCGGATTTAAGGGATTACGATATTGGTTATATCCCTCGCACAAGATTCGGTGCATATCTTAATTACTCGCTTGCAAGGTTTGAACTTGAAGCTGAATTAATAAAAGTATATTATGACCTTTCTCAGGCTGATAAAAATACTCTTGCGTTGAACCCTTTCAACCCGCAAGAATTTGATAAAGAATTTTACCACGTTAATCTTTTGTATTATGTAACTGATGAACTGTCAGCTTATGTTGGTTATGATCTTTTAAAAGGCGGGGAAAATATATTTATTGCAGAAGGACTAAATTTTTACAATGTAGGGGTTTCTTACCTTGTGACAGATTCAATAATATTGAAAGCACAATATGAACACCAAGTCTATCCGAAATTTAGCGGCACTGAAGCAATAAGAAACGATTATTTACTTGGAGCAAGTATAAGTTTCTAAAATGAATTACTAACTCAAAAAAAATGAAAGATGGAGAATTTAAAATGAGAATTTACAAATATTTTTTAACTATACTTCTCTTTATAACATCAATAGGCGCATATGCACAGGTAGCTGTTATTGCTAATAAATCCGTTTCGGAAAATTCTATTGACGAATCAAAGCTTACGGAATTATATACGTTAAAAACAAAAACATGGGACAACGGAAGTGCCGTTATTCTTTTAACACTGAAGGGCGATAATAATACAAGCGATAAATTTTTTGATAAAATAGGAAAATCTTCAATGAAGATGAAAAAAATATGGATGAAGAAACAGCTAACAGGTGAAGGACAAGCTCCCGAGGGATTTGGTTCTGAAGATGAAATGCTAAATAAAGTAGCTTCCACCCCCGGTGCAATTGGATTTGTAGATGCAACGAAAGTTAATGATAACGTAAAAGTTCTGCTGGAAATAAAGTAGATGATTTGTAACGATGAAACAGGTTTCATTTCAACCAGCTTCATCTGCGAAGATTTCAAATTAAGAGGAATTTAAAATGAAATTAATGAATTTTTTCAAAAAATCTATTCGTGCTCAAATTGTAAGTGGTGTAGTTGCTACATTAGCCCTGATTGTAGCTTTCAGCTCAATCTATTATCCCGCAAAGCAGAAATCAATAAGTATGGAAACAGTAGAGGCACAAGTAGTAACATTAAGTGAGATGCTCTCTTTCTCTGTTGGAATCGGGTTAAGTGAAGGGAATTTTGAAATAGTTCAGACAGCTTTTTCATGGGCTCAAAAAGATAAGCATGTTGTTTATATATTAATTCAAGATGAAAACGATGATGAGATTGTTACATACAATCCTTCGGATTTATCTGTAAAATCTGTAAGTATAAAAGATGAAGATGAAATTAAGAGAACAAATGATGATGTTCTTGTTAGCACAACCATAGACTATAAAAACAATAAACTGGGAAAAATAGTATTAGTTTATTCATTGGATGAAGTCAATAAAACAATTGCCGACAATACATTTTTTTCCGTGCTAATAAGCCTTGTAATATTTGTAGTTGGAGTAATTTTCATCTTTATGCTTACAAAAGTTATAATCGGGCAGATCAATAAATTAAATAACGCAGCTAGAGAAGTAGCAGCAGGGAATTTAAACGTTGATTTGAACATAGACAGTGAAAATGAAGTCGGTGTACTCGCTTCTTCATTTAAGACAATGACTCAGAGTATCAAAAATGCAAACGATCAACTTAAGGAAGAAAAAGATAGTATTGCCGGAAAGGTTGAAGAAGCCGTAAGAGAAAGCGAGCAGCAGAAAGAATATTTGTCAAATAGTATCGACAGAATATTGGCTGAGATGAACAAGTTTGCCGACGGAGATCTAACAGTAAAAATTGATTCGGGTAAAGATGACGAGATTGGAAAACTATATTCCGGTTTCAATAAAGCAGTACAAAATATCAATGAGATGATTATACAGGTTGCAGGCGCAGTTACGGCAACAGCCAATGCAAGTAATGAAATATCCTCAAGCAGTGAAGAAATGGCGGCCGGGGCCCAGGAACAAAGTGCACAAACCAATGAAGTTGCTACGGCAATTGAAGAGATGACCAAGACCATAATGGAAACTACAAGAAACGCATCCTTAGCTTCGGATACAGCAAAGAATGCCGGTACAATTGCTCAAGAAGGCGGTAATGTAGTCCTAGAAACTATTGAAGGTATGAATAGGATTGCAGATGTTGTTTCAAAATCCGCCAGTACGGTACAGGAACTTGGAAAGAGCAGTGACCAGATAGGTGAAATAGTTCAGGTAATTGATGATATAGCAGACCAGACAAATCTTCTTGCATTAAATGCAGCAATAGAAGCAGCACGGGCTGGCGAACAGGGAAGAGGATTTGCCGTAGTAGCCGACGAAGTTAGAAAACTTGCCGAGAGAACAACCAAAGCTACAAAAGAAATAGCCGCTATGATAAAACAGATACAAAAAGATACAGCTACAGCAGTTAAGTCAATGGTAGAAGGCAAAGAAGAAGTAGAAAACGGAAAACAACTAACTGATAAAGCAGGCAAGTCGCTAAAAGAAATAATTGGCGGCGCAGAAAAGGTAGTTGACGTAATTGCGCAGGTAGCAGCCTCAAGTGAGGAACAATCTGCAACATCAGAAGAGGTAAGCAAAAACATTGAAGCAATAAGTAATGTAACAAATGAAAGTGCAGCAGGAATTCAGGAGATAGCAAGAGCTTCGGAGGACTTGAATAAACTTACGGTAGACCTCCAGGAATTAATTGCTAAATTCAAAATTGAAAGCGTTGCGTCCGAAGAGAGTGCTTACGGATTGCATAGATTAAACGATCGCAGTAATGGTCATTCTGTAAATAATGATAATATGTTGTTAAGTGGTTAGATTACGATGATTAATTTCCTTTTCCGGATTATATGTGTAATATAACCTGCGATCAACTAAAACGAAGTGAGATATTGTAAAAACTAACGGCCTCACTTCGTTTAATTATTATTAGTAGAGTTTCTACGAAATTAGATATCTAAACGTTTTGTCATTTCGACTGGAGGGAGAAATCTTTGAAATCACACTCTAATTGAAAGATTTCTAACGGGTTCGAAATGTCAATTTTTTTATTTTGCAGAAACTCTAGTTATAAGTAAAGCTTCTCTTACTGTTAATGCTTCTAAAAATTACCTGAATAGGCATAAACCTATTAAATAAGAGCAGAAACAATTGGTGCTTGAATTTCTCTTTGAATTAAATGATTTCATTAAATAAAAGATGAATCTTATTGAAAGATAATAAAAGTTTGATGAATAAATGGCATATATGAAAATTTATCGTTACCAAATACTTACATATTTTTGGGAATAAATGCCGACTTCACTTTGTCTAATCTATTAAATATCACAAGCAGGGAAAAGTTTATAAAAAAATTATATTTTTGTTTTAAGCACTTTTTGACGTCACGTTTAACTTGTTAAATCTTGTATAAGATTCTACAAGTCTAACTTTATTAATGCAAAATAAGGTGGATAGCCTTAAACTGACATTTAGTTTCTGAAGTAGAGAAGCAATTAATTATAATATTACTTATTTTGGTGTAAATTGGGGAGTGAACAATTATTAAAAGACTTACCGGACAACGAGCTGGTAGAGATGGTCCGTTCCGGTAATCAGTCGGCATTTAAAATAATTGTTCAAAAATATAAAACAAATGTTGCCGGTGTTGTTTTTGGTATGCTTGGCAATACTTTGGAGGCAGAAGATGTTGGGCAAAATGTTTTTATTAGGTTTTATAATTCGATAGAACAGTACAGAGGGGAAGCTGCCCTTTCAACATATTTGACGAGAATTGCAATTAATTTGTCAATAAATGAGATTAACAGACGTAAGTCTAAAAATTTATTTTCGCTTGAATACTGGACGCAGTCGGCAAAAGAAGATACAAATGAAAACGAACATTACAGTAAGTTTGAACAAAAAGAGATTGTAAAAAAAGCATTATTAAAATTACCGGACAAATATAGATTGGTAATTGTGCTCAGATTAATTGAGGGTTATTCAACAGAGGAAACTGCAGAAATTTTAGAAGTACCGCTCGGTACAGTGCTTTCAAGGCTGGCACGGGCGCAGGAAAAATTAAGAAAACTGTTAACTCCTTTAATGAAGGAGAAATGAAAAATGATAAATAAAAAATTAAAAAATCTCTTGTATAAAAGTTTTGATTCACATCTAAATGATAGCGAAAAGCGATTATTAACACACGAATTACTGACAAATCCCGAACTCAGTAAAGAAAAGGATAGAATTGAAAAACTAAGGTTGCAATTAAGCAGTATTAAGCATCCGGATTTCGATAAGTCCTTTCTTGATAGAGTAATTCTTTCTACTAAAACCAAAGCTGTCTATGAGTATGAAGAGTTTTTCGAATTAATAATGTTTTTATTTAAACGGGTTGCTATTTCAGCCGCGGCTATAATTTTAATTCTTCTCACAATTGAGCTGACACAAACCGAAAGTATTGATAAAATATTCGGCCAAAGTACTGTCTCCATAGAAGATTTTTCTAATCCCATTTATTATTTTGATCAGGAATTAAAATGAAATTAAAAACCAAATCTATATTAGCAATTATCGGAACTTTGTTGATCGGTTTTGTACTTGGATTTATGAGCAATATTTTTTTTGTAAAAAGCCGCTTTAATGAAGTTAGAGATTACCATAAAAAAGGAAGAATGATAGATTACTTTATACGAAAACTTGATTTAAATGATGAGCAGCAATTACTGATAGAACCGGTTCTGAAAAAATATAATGCAAAGCTTAAAAAAAATAGCGAAGAAACAAAAATTAAAATCATAGAGTTAATGGATTCCTTAAAAACAGAATTAGAACCCTTTTTAACTGAAGAACAAATGGAAGCATTAAATTCTCGTCATAAAAAATATAACTATAAATCGCGTAAGAAAAATTAATTTTTGGAATGAACCGGAAGTTTTCCTTGTCTAATATGCAAACGGCAAAGGAGAACAGATTGATAAAACAACAATCCTTAATATTACTCTACTTTCTTCTACCTCGTTACTCGCCCAAAGAATAAATAGTGTTGAAGAAAGGCTTGAAAATTTAACAGAGGAATTAAATCTGACTGAAAACTAGCAGAATAAGATAAAAGCGATACTTCAAGATGCGTAAGAAAAGACAGAGAGCCTAAGAGAAAATCCCACAGGCAACAAAAATCAACCATAAGAGAAGCTAGAAAAATTATGGAGGAAGCCGATAAAAAAATTACAGAACTGCTTAACCAAGAACAAAATAAGTTATATGAAGAATTAAAAGAAAAGAAGAATTGAAGAAAAAACTAAAAAGCAGAAAAAATTTAAAAACAAGGATGAAGAAAATGAAAAAAATAATTTTATTAGTGGGAGTATTGTTTGCTGTAATATTAAACTTCACGGCATGCGACGTTTCCGTCACTGAAGATGAAAGGGAACTGCTTGTTGAATCGCTTGAGAAAAACAGCAATAGTAATGAATCTAAGTTTTTTGGCAAGAGACTTGGAATGTTAAAGTACCTGAAAGAAGAATTGGAAGTTACCGACGAACAGGCTGAACAAATAAAAGCTATAGTAAAAGAAAGCATGCAGGCGGCGAAAGAAAAATATAAAGGCCAATGGAAAGATATGACCAGGGAAGAAAGAAAAGAAATTAGAGATACCCAACGCGAAGAAGTACAGGCGAAAATAAAAGAAGTATTAACCGAAGAACAGTGGACAAAGCTTGAAGAAAGAAAATCACAAAGCCCTGATCCTGCAAGAATAAAAGAAAGAATGGAAGCCCGTTTTGAAAAGCTCAAAGAAAAACTAAATCTAACTTCCGAACAAGAAGAAAAAGTAAAAGAGTTGTTCGCAAAAAGAAGGGAAGAAAGGATGGAACTAAGCCGGGAAGAAAGAAAAGTTTTCCCTCGTGAAAACCGTGAAGAGATAAGAGAAGATTTAGCGGAGATATTAACAGACGAACAATTGCAGATTCTCGATGAATGGAAAAAAGAACGTAGGGAAGAAATGAAAAAATATGGTGGAAAATTCGGAAGGAGAAATAAAAGTTAATTTTGTTATCCTTCGGACTATATGTTGTAATCCTCAAGCTGCCTGTTGAAAACTGATTCCCCCGCAAGAAATCAAAATAGACAGGCGGCTTTTTATTTTGAAGCACTTCTAATTCTAAACTTAATTAGTGTCCGGTGGGATACACATAAATATTTACAAATAAATAAGTTATATGATTTTTCAGCCTCGAATAAAACCAGATGGCTAATTTGCCAGACCCGCCTACCGGCAAGGCAGGTTGTTTAATTGCCGAAAAAGCTTTGTCACAACAATATGACCATTGAGCGATTTAACAATTGATACGATTATTCAAGCGAGAAATATTTTGGATATTGTAAAGCAAAAATATCGGAAGAACAAAAAGTAAGTAGACCAACAATAGATTTATGGCTCAAACGTTATAAAGAACAAGGTGTAGCCGGTCTGCTGAAAGATGCAACCAGACCCCCAAAAGATCGATATTTAAGATAACATTGGACTTAGATAGTTAATCTGACGGCTTACGTTACTGTTATGTAAATTAAATAGTAATCCCAAAAATGTTTGGGATACATAAAGTCTGTAATACATCAGCAGCATTAGCAATTGATTCTCTAAGTCTAACTGTTTTTTTCTCCCGTCTCCTTTATTACGTTCTCTTTTTTCTTTTTCGAATCGCTTTTCTTCTGATTTTAGATAAATCGGTTCTAATTTTTCTAACAGATTTGTAAATCCTTCTATGGGCAGACCGCTTAATGCTCTAAATACTTTCGGTTGTTTTTCAATACTGATATCGGTCGTTTCATTGCCATCCTATAATTTTTTCCCTTATATAATACAAGCATACGAATTTTTTTCCATTTTAAACAGTCTTTTATTTTGCAGAAGGGCTAATAAATTATACAAGAAAGACAGAATCCCGTTTTTAGAGAAAGCAAACTGGCGATCAGGGCCTTAGATCAGTGAGAGGGTTTTCTATGGTTCATGGGGAAAGCTTTTTATAATTTAATGTGGTAGAACAATCTACAAGAATGAAAGGGCAAGTTCATTTTACTTGGCAACCAAAGTTGATAGATCGTCCTACCACATTCTAGTTCTTTAGCCCGTATAATTATATATTTTTGTATTAACTAAAAAATGTAAAAAAAAATGTACTTGATGACTTTTTTATTATGGAACTTTTTCCTTGAGATGAATAATTTTTCAGTGGAAAATACATCAGGTAAATATTTTTAGTACTATTTTTATGATTACAAATAAAAAGAGGAATAAATGAGACAAACAAAATTTTGTTATGAGAAATATCAGAATCAAATTGAAAGCAGGCTTGCAAAATTAAGAGAAGAAAAAATTATTGAAAGAATTTGGCAGAAGGATCATACTGTTTGGAGTGAGGACCCGACTGAGATATCAAACAGACTAGGATGGCTTGATAGTCCTTCAAAAGGATTGGAACAAGTTGATGAGATTAATCACTTTGTAAATGAAATTATAAATGAAGGATTCACCAATGCTTTATTACTCGGTATGGGCGGTTCAAGCTTAGCTCCTGAAGTTTTCAGATTAACATTCGGTGTAAGCGAAGGTTACCTTGATTTAGCGGTTCTTGACAGCACTGACCCAGGCGCAGTAATTGATAAAACCAAAAACCTTGATCTAGAGAAAACTTTATTTATAGTTTCCACTAAATCCGGCGGAACGGTTGAGACAATTTCATTCATGAAATACTGTTTCAACTTATCTCAAGAGAAATTAGGAACTGAAAAAGCTCCGGAAAATTTTATA
This sequence comes from Ignavibacteria bacterium, assembly GCA_050117315.1. Taxonomy (GTDB): domain Bacteria; phylum Bacteroidota; class Ignavibacteria; order Ignavibacteriales; family Melioribacteraceae; genus JANQIV01. Next base: position 48,657 of record JASFMY010000012.1, on the reverse strand, counting down.
GCAATTACTGATCCCGGAAGCGGGCTGGAGCAGATGGCGAAGGACTTAAATTTTAGAAAAATATTCTTAAACGATCCTGATATCGGCGGCAGATTCTCAGCGCTTTCATTATTCGGATTGGTTCCGGCAGCACTGGTTGGAATCGATTTAAGAGAATTATTAAAAGCTGCTAATAACGAGGCAGATGCTTCAAAAAACACTGAGGATTTTGAAATTAATATTGCTGCCAAGATTGGTGTGATGATGGGGGCACTTGCAAATAAAGGGGTTGATAAAGTTACATTAATTTCCTCTGCTAAATTAAAATACTTCGGAGCCTGGGCTGAACAATTAATTGCTGAAAGTATGGGCAAATTCGGAAAAGGAATTCTGCCTGTTGATCTTGAAGAAGTTTTGCAACCGGATGAATATAGCAAAGATAGAGTGTTTGTCTATCTTAAATTAAAAGATGAAAGTGAGTCTGACGAACAAGTATCAGCACTGATTGAGAAAGGATTTCCGGTTGTACAATTGGAATTGGATAATCTTTACGCTTTAGGTGCAGAATTTTTAAGCTGGGAAATTGCAACTGCCATTTCAGGATGGGTAATAGGTGTTCAGCCGTTTGATCAGCCTAATGTTGAAGAAGCAAAAGTAAAAGCCCGTGAGATGATGGCTGCATATAAAGAAAAAGGAGAACTTCCCAAACTTGATGTATCATTAACTGAAGACCAAATTTCAATTTACGGCGATGTTTCTTCCGGCTCAATTAAAGAAGCATTAAATGAATTTCTTGATTCTTATAATCCCGGTGAAAATGAAATTAAAGATAGAAGCTATGTAGCATTACAAGCGTACGTAAGACCAACTGAAGAAACTACAAATGCTCTGCAAGGATTAAGGACAAAAATCCAAAAAAAATATAAATTGGCAACAACCGTAGGGTACGGCCCAAGATTTTTGCATTCAACCGGCCAACTTCACAAAGGGGATGCAGGTCACGGATTGTTTATTCAATTCACGGCTAATATGCCTGAAGATATTAACATACCCGACAATCCCGGAGAAGATTCATCATTAATAACTTTTGGTGTTTTAAAAAATGCACAGGCACTTGGTGACAGACAAGCCTTATTGGATAACGATAGAAAGTTTATTCGGATTGATTTGGGGAATGAAGTCGGTAATGGATTGACAAAATTAGCAAGCTATTTAGATTAAAGAAGGAAAATGTATTGGCCGTTTGTAGTCATTAAGGTGAGTACTCTTAACAATGGGATGCCTTTGGGATGGGACTCAAGAATGGGGTGTAAACCCTATCCTTGAGCAGATGGATGCTAGAAAGCTTACAGTTATAGAGCTTAACATGATATCGCTAAAGGTTTGTTGGCAGGATTCTGGCCAACAAACCTCTAGCTAGATTACCGACGTAGTTTATCAGAAGTGTCGGATTATATCGTTTAGTCTGAGGTTTTTCTCTTTTGCTATTATAATGATGATCTTAGTTCCCAGATTAGTCTTACTAAATATTTCAATAGTTCCACCGTGAGCTTCTACGATTTTTTTACTGATATTCATTCCCAATCCATAACCGCCTGTATCTTTTGACCTGGACTTATCGACTCTATAAAACGGTTCAAATATAAAAGGCAATTCTTCTTCGGGTATTCCTATTCCAAAATCTTGGACAATAATTTCAATATCCTCATTATTGCTATTTACAGAAATTTCTATTGGCTTCCCGTCAGGATGCGAATATTTAACAGCATTCGTAAATATATTATTAAAGAGTATATTCAGTCTTTCTTTATCGCCTTTAATAATAAGTGATTGCGGCAAGTCTTGTAAATTAAATCCCGGTTTGCTGTCAATAAATTCATCCGAACAATTTTTAATAATCTTAACAACATCAACATTCTTAACTTTAATTCCGCCATACTCACTTTTTAGTCTTTCAGTTTCAAGCAATTCCGTGATCATTGTTTCAACCTCATTGATATCATCGCCAATATTTTCTCTCATCTTTTCGTCTTCAAGAAATTCCAGTGCAACTTTAATTCTTGTAAGTGGAGAACGTAATTCATGACTTACATCCAACAAAAGTTGATGTTTGGAATGAAGCATTGCTTTAAGGCGATCAGTCATTTCACTAAACGAATTTGTAAGTTCGCCAAGTTCGTCAACTCTATTGCAAGGAACTTTATAATCAAGATTTCCCTTGCTTAATTCACCTACAGCATGGTGAAGTTGCTTAATTGGGTATAGTAATTTGCTGATTAAGAAGTAAATTACTACTAATACCAAAAGTATTAGTAGAAATACAAAAATCAAATAAATTTGAAAGTAGCTAGAAATTCCTTGGTTTTCAGTTTCCATATGAAAAAGAAAAGTATTTTCTCCTTGATGAATACAAACGTAAAGGCCATGATCGAAACCAATTTTTATATCTTTATTATCTTCGAATGTTGGGATTTCCAAAGACTCGGCATCAACCATTTTGTTATAGCTTTTAAATCTGTATGCCGGAGTTTCTATAGAAATTTCAATCTTCTTTTGTTTCGCTAAATTTTTTGCAATGGTTGTGTCGGGGGGAGTTCCAATTTCGTTAATCAAATAATAGGCATAATTGACATTGTTCCTTTGCATACCGGGAAACTTTGAATTTTTAATAACCAAATGAAAGCCTTCCATAGTCATGAATAGAAGAATGAAGTACGCTGCGATAAAAATTAAAATAATTTTTACGAAAAGTGAGTTTTTAATTTTTCTTATGAGATTAAGATTCATCGTTTCTTTCTGCAATAAATAAGTAACCGGCACTTCTTATTGTCTTTATATATTTGGGCTTTCTCGGATCATCATTAAGTTTTTGACGTAATCGACTAATCAAAACATCTACCGATCTATCAAACGATTCCCATTCTAATCCCCGAAGATGGTCCAATAAAAAATCACGACTTAATACTTTTCCGGCTTTTTGAGAAAGCAGTTTTAGTAACTCAAATTCTGCTGTAGTTAAATCAATTTCCTGACCTTCGATGAAAACGGAATGTGTATTTAGATTAATTTCCAAATCGCCGAATCTTAAAGGCTTTTCTATAATTGTTATTTCACCACGTCTTAAAATCGACTGCATTCTGGCAACCAACTCACGCGGTTCAAATGGTTTAGCCAAATAATCATCGGCGCCTAATTCCAGACCGACAATTCTATCTGTTACTTCACCACGTGCAGTTAACATAATTACGGGTGTAGAGTATTTTTTTCTTATTTCTTTGCAAACTTCGAAACCATCCATATCAGGCAGCATAATATCAAGAATTATTAAATCAAATGTTTCTTGATATAATCTTTGTAGACCATTCTTTGGATAAGTCTCAGATGAAACATCGAAGTTAAATTTTGATAGATAATCTTTGAGAAGATTATTTAGCTTTGCGTCATCGTCAATTACTAAAACTCTATTTTTCACTTGAAAACCTAATTAAGATATATTTTACTTTGTAAGTTAGTTACTTATTTAATCTTCTTACAACTAAAATAGGAAATTAAAATTTTCATCAGATGTTAATAATTGTCCGCTGAGTCTTAAAAGATTTATTTCATATAACTTTGCACTGTATTTTGCGTTTGCTATTTCGTCCTTTGCTTCTATCAAATTAAGCTGAGCCTCACGAAAGGTTGTTGAGGTTACTTGTCCCAAATTATAAAGCTCTTTTGATCTTTCAAAATTTAATTGGGCCGATTCCAGATTTCTTACTCTAATTTCGAGAATATTTAAACTGTTTAGATAAGCCTCATAAGCGTTGGAAACATCTTTCCTCAATGTTAACAAAGCTTTATTTTGTGAAAGTTCGTTATTCTTCAATGTTATTTCAGCGTTTTGCTTTTGTATACTATTTTTGTTCCCATTATAAAGATTAAAGTTCATTGACAAACCGGCCATAAAAGTTCGGTCGGCATTGCTTAACCCAACATCAAATTTGGAATTACTTTTTTCGTATCCGTAGGAAGTCTCAAAAGCTATTGTAGGATAATATTCTGACTGCGCAATTTTTAAATCAAGCTCAGCACTTTCAATGTCCTTAATTACTGCTAAATATGAAGCGTTATTATTCACGGCAGATTCAATCAATTCCTCTTTTATTAAATTTTCTGCGAACTGTACGTCCTTGTCAACAGTTAAATCTTCGTCAATATTTCTGTTCAGTAAAATGTTGAGAGCTCTTTTCGCTTCTCTTAGAGTTTCAAGTGCATTCATTAAAGTAACGCTGTCGGCATTCAAGTCAACCTTGGCGGAAAGTACATCAATGCTCAAAGCTTGTCCGTATTGTGATTTTTTATCGGCTCTAAGTAATCTTTCTTTTGAGAGCTCTACGGATTCCTGCGTAATTTTATAGCTTTCTTCTGCGCTGCAAAGATTATAGTAAGCATCGGAAACACTTTCCAAGGTAGTTTCAATACTATTCCTAGTTTCCAGTTTGCCAAGTTCGCTATTTACTTTTAGTTGGTTAAATGTGTAAATATTTCCAAAGCCGTCGAACAATGTGTAACTTGCTTTAATTGACGCACTCGTGTTTGTTAACGATTGATAAGAATTCCCGTTCCCGTTATTTGTTTTAGAGTCATAATAATTTGTTCCGGCAGTAAAATCAATTGAAGGGAGCAAATCGGCGTTGCCGATATGAACTCTATTATCTGTAATTTCCGAAGTATTCTTAGCAATCTGAATATCATGATTTTTTGATAACGCCATTTTTACAGCATCGCTAAAAGAAATATATTCTTGAGCGCTCAATGTTATGCTTAAAAACATTAATGCTGTTATAATATTTCCAGGATTTAATTTATTCAATAATTTCATTTTTTTCCCTTTTGCTTAGTCATTTGGTTACATCTTCATTTTGTTTAACAAAATTCATTTCGATAATAGCAGGCTCAACCTGTTCGGGGGATAGAGTTACTTGTCTAAATATCTTAGATAGGATTCTTCTGATTTTGTTAACAATTAGTATTAGAGTAGGGAGAAGAACTAAGGTTAAAACTGTTCCAAATAGAAGTCCATAAGCAACTGATACTGCCATTGGTGATAAAAACTGGGCCTGGTGACTTTTGCTGAATATTAAAGGAGCCAAGCCGGCTATTGTAGTTATTGAAGTTAATAGAACAGCTCTAAAACGTGTCATCCCGGTTTCAAACAAAGCTTCTTTTAATTTCATCCCTTTTCTAATAGATCTATTAAAAGCCTCGGTAAAAACGAGTGAATCATTAACAACAATTCCAATAAGGGCAATTACACCGAATGTTGAAAGCATACTTAAAATAAAGCCCTGGAAATAATGTCCCCAAAATACACCAATCAAGCTGAATGGAATTAAAATAAATATGATAATAGCTTGTAAAAATGAACGAAAAGTAACAACTATTATTAAGAACATTAACAATAGTATGCCCGGAATAATGCTGGCCATCGCGTTTGTAGTTTTATTGCTTTCCCTATTTTGACCTTCATAACTAAAGGTTATTTCAGGGAACTCTTTTATTATAGCAGGCATAACCTCTGCATTAATATCTGCTATGATATCTGTAACGGAATCATTTGGATCGGCAATATCGGCAGAAACATTTACCACGCGTTGTTGGTCCGTATGGTTGATAGAAACAACACCGTGCACAATTGTAAAATCAGCGATATCTTTTAATGGATATTCGCCGCCGTCCGAAGTTCTTATTCTCATATCTTCAAGTTTGTTTAAAGAACTTCTGTCGTCAAGATTATAGCGGACATATATTCTTACTTCATCAATTCCGCGAATTAGTCTTTGGGCTTCACTTCCAAAAAATCCGCTTCTAACTTGCCGCATAACTTCAGCGGTGGTTAAGCCAAGCGCATAAGCTTTTTCCTTTAGCTGAACTTTTACTTCTCTTTCACCGGGAGGATTATCATCAACAACATCCTTAAGTTTTGCGATTTTTTTCAATTCCGATTTCAGTTTTATTTTTGCTGCCTCTAATTCTTCTAAATTATTACCGCTTAAGGCAACAGATATAGGTTTTCCAAAATTTGCCGATCCGCCTATTTCTAAATTTTCGGCATCTTTTATTTCACCAACTTCTTTTCTAATTAGTTCTGCAATTTGCAAACTTGAAAGTTCTCTTTCTTCACTGCTTTTTAAAACTAAGGAAAGTGTACCTTTGTTTATTGCACTAACTCTCCGGCTAATAGCTGTAATTAAATCTCCTTTTTCCGGGTTCTGGGATTTATATCTTTCATTAACAATTTTGACGGGTTTTTCCATTTCAGCTAAAATACTATCGGTAACTGCGGCTGGTGTTCCGGCAGGCATTTCCAATGATATGCTTAAAAAAGAATGTTCGATGTTTGGGAAAAATGTTGTTTTTATTATGCTGCCGTTTAGGGCGCCAATAGTAATAATAAAGAGTGCTATTGGAATTGCAAAAGCTATTAACGGATTATCTAATGAAAATTTTAAAACCGGTGCATAAACTTTTCCCTTTAACCACATAATTGTTTCTTCAGCTTTTCTTAGAATAATGTTTTCTGTTTTATCCTTTCCGTGAAGTGCTTTTGAATGAGCAATATGCGCCGGTAAAATTAGGATTGCTTCAACAAGCGAGAATAATAAAGTAGCAATTACAACAAATGCAATGTCTTTAGCACTGTCTCCCATTCTTCCTTCTAAGAAGAAAAATGTAACAAATATTACAACCGTAGTTAATATTGATGAAACGACTGAGGGCAATACTTCTATGGTTCCGTTAATTGCTGCCGTAATTGGTTTTTCTCCTCTTTCGTAATGCTGGAAAATATTTTCTGCGATCACAATTCCATCATCAACTAAAATACCTAGAACGAGAATCATTGACATAAGTGACATAACATTTAAAGTTAAGCCGTAAGCTGTTCCGGCTACCAGCATTCCCATAAATGAAATCGGTATTCCCAAAGCAACCCATAGTGAAAGCCGCGGATTAAGAGCTAAGGATAGGAACAACACTACTAAAATCATTCCGAGCAATCCATTGCTACTTAAGATATCTATACGTTCTTGAATAATTTGGGACCCATCCCGCAGAACATTTGCTTTTACATCGGGAGTTTTTTCATTAAAATCATTTGCATAATTTTTTACAATATCAGCCACTTCAAAAAGGTCTTCTTCGTTTGTATTGCTAACTGAAATCATCACCGCCGGGTCGCCGTTATAATAAACTTTGTTTGGGTCTTCCGTCCATTTATCGGTAACATCGGCAACATCTTTTATTCGAATAATAGTTCCATTATCGGTTGCCTTAAGGACAAGATTTTTTAGTTCTTCGGCGTAGTAAGTTTTTGTGTTTGCCCTAATTAAAAACTCTTCGGCTTTTCCTTTTATTGTTCCACCGGTAGTTTTTATGTTTTCGTTAGATATAGCGTTTGCAGCTTCTTCAAAGGTTAGTCCGTAAGCGCGTAAATCATTTTCCCTAAAAGCGATTTCTATTTCTTCGTTAGGAAAACCGCTTAAAGTAACCTTTGAAATTCCGTCCGTGGCTAGTAAATCTCTTTCAATTCTGCGTGCGTATGTTTTAAGAGTTTTAAGTTCAACATCACCGCTTAGTACAACCGAAACAGCAAAGTTCATCGGCTCTTCACGATAAACAGTTATTTTATCCATACCAACAGGAAAAGTAGAAACTTGATCCACAGCATTTTTTACATCCTGCAAAACTTCATTTATATCATAACCGGAAAGAAGTTCAACAGTAATATTGGCTGAGTTTTCTCTTGAAATAGATGTTACTCTATCTATTCCGGTTAAGCCTTTTATATTATCTTCAACTTTTAATGTAATACCTTCTTCAATTTCCTCGGGGGACGCACCGGGATACATGGCTTGTATAGTAATTGTTTTGCTTGGGACTGGAGGGAAAAAAGTAGTTTTTATATTAATAAAGGCTAGCAATCCAAATAAAATTGCCATTACGGCAATAGAATTGCCAAGCACAGGATATTTCACAAAGTGTTTAATTATATTTTTCATTTTAATACCAGTTCTTCAATTATAATTCTGAAAGTTTTATTCCGTTTTTTGAGTTGTCGTATGTACTTGATAAAATTTCCGTTCCGTCAGGTAAACCGGTAACGTAGACTTTATCATTATCTTCACCTTGAATTTCAATATCTTTCAAAACCAGGGTAGAATCCTCAACAGCATAAAGTTGGTTTCTGTTTATGATAAGTTCTTTGCTTAAGGTAACTCCTTTTTCATCAAGTTTTTCCTGAATAACTGCGGTAACATACATGCCTTCTTTTATTCTGCCGTCATTACTGGTTATATAAACAAGAACAGTTTGAGATGATTTATCAATTATTGAGTTAATTCTTTTTATGATTCCGGCCATAGGTTTAGAAACATCGGTTGAAAGAAGTTCCACAACCTGCCCAACTGTTATTGAAGCTATATCTTCTATGCTTACGTTAACCGGAATTTCATAAATATTAAGATTAATAAATTCTCCCAATTTTTGACCGGTTCTAACTAAAGAACCCGGAATAATGTTGGAAACTGTAACAACTCCATCATAGGGAGCTTCTATTGTATATTTTTCTAAAGTTTCTTCATCGCTTTTAATTGTATAATATTGACTGTAAACATTATGTGCGGCTATATAATATTTTTCCTTTTGGCTGTTGGTTTCGGGAAGAGGTTTAATATCTTCTTCCAGATTGAACTCTTTTAAGTAGTTTTCCCATTTAGCAACCTCATCGGGAAAATCGATTGAGAGATCCGGCAAAAGAGTTGTAAAGTTGTTAAGTAGAGTGCTTTTTTCAGCTAAAACTTGATTGCGTTTAACGGCATCGTCAATCTTTAAAATAACTTCGCCTTTTGAAAAGCGTGTTCCTTCCCTGAATTCCTTTTCAGCAAATTGAAGTACGCCGGAAACTTCCGCATAGATCTCAATTTTATTCAACGCTTCCGTGGTTCCGCTAGCTTTAACGGTTTTAACAATCTGTCCGTTTGTGATAATTTCGGTTTTTATCTTCTTCGTATTGTCTACGGGCATCCGCTTTAACTCTTCTTTTTGTGAAGATAAAATTCCGGAGGTAAGTAAACCAACTATCAAAATAACGATAGCGATCATCCATGTTAAGTGCTTTTTCATTATTTATTCTCCAAATCAATAAATTCCATTATTTTTTGAGACAAAGATATTTATTGCACTTTTCTTCAATATTTCCGCTTTGTAACAGTTTGTAACAGGATATGCTATGCATTAGAGGATGAATAATTTTTTATAATTACTAATTTTTTTCATTCTTGATCCTACTTCAATCATCCCCATTGCTACCCAACTAGCTAACATATCGGGGTTTTCCAGTGTGTTTTATATCTCCAATGTGAAATGCTTAGGTAATGATATGATGTCTGTCATATTAACATGTATATACTATAGAAAAGGAACAAATATTAAATACACCTCATCTAAACAATTCATTAAATTGCAAATCAGAGGAAGCCATTGATACTTTAGCATTTAATCTTATTGATAATAATTCATTACTTATTTATGATTTAGATAAAACTAGAAAGATAAAATCATTCAGATTAGCAATAGATATATACACAAGCCAAATTGGTTTTGGGATTTTGCCATAAAGTCCTCTCTTTTTAAGAGCAGGACTTAGGTGAGTTTTAAACAAAAACAAAATACCAAAACCAATTTGCAACAAGTATAAAAGAATATCAAAAATATAAAAAATTTTTCCTGGATGTAATAAAGTGTGCAAACAGGTTCGTTGGGTGATTTAGTCTATATAGTTGCGCTGTCATATACGACAAATCTATATCCGTATTTTGCAATAGCAATAAAACTTCACTATCGGTAATTCTAACCGGGATTTGTTTTGATAAAGAATGTTCTTTTCCCATAATCTTTCCAAACTTATTATCGTGTAGAGTAAGAATAGGCAAAATTACCCTTGACGGCAAGCAAAATTGTATGTAATTAAGATGTAGCAAGAATTTAAGAGCAATTAAGATAATAGAAAAAAACAGAGTTTAATAGTCATATCGACGAACGTTTGATAAAACCACAACGTGGTTGAATGTTTTACAAAAATCTCGAGATTAACCCCATTGGGGTTGTGAAAATTTAGTTATGTAATCTTTCTATTCATGTTCAATCTCTACGGGATTGAAGAAAAGATTTTTACATCGATTAAAAGAACTATCAAAAAGAAAACCGCAATTTCAAAAAAAAATGCGGTTTCCTCCTTTTTTAGTTTTTGTTAGTTGTAATATGAAGGTATATAAACTCCCACGGTTTCACTTTTTGACCGGGGAGGCTTTGGGACAACTCCTATGACTCCATCACTTAAGAAATTAAACTCTGGCAAATTTTTAGACTAATTTCCGTGCTTCGGTTCAATGACAGGAACAAATTACCGGCAAAATCGATGTTCGCGAAATATTTAATCATGTTCTTAACCCTCTACTTCAGTATTTCACAAGAGGCATTTAATCGTCCATATAAATTAGTTTATGAGGTAAATAAACATTTTCTAAATGCTGCAAAACAAATTTGAAAGCGGTAAAAGCGTTTTGAAATGCCGCAAAATATAATAACAGGGGCGTATCATTAAAATAATCCATATCGCAGCCTTTTAATGGGAAGCTTTGTCGATAGTCTCAAGCTTCCATAAAGGAGCGGCAAAATATTTTCCCCTTGCTGTTACCGACTTCCAGATATTATTAAGCATTTAAAGTTGTTTTTGTATATTTTTAACAATATGACAACTTGATTTTTCATGAATAACACGCAAATTTTTACACCCGATGAACTCACAATAAACGAGTCAAAAAAGAATGATCTCTTCGAAGCCATTTTAAATAAAGAAACAGTATTATTTGTTGGGAGCGGTTTAAGTCAACCTATTTATCCTTGTTGGGAAAAATTAATAATTACTCTTGAAGATTTAGCTATTACATGTAATAAAAATTTTAAGATTAATGAAGTAGAAAGAAACGAAAGGCCATGGGACTATGTCTATAACATTAAAAAGCATATTCAACAATATGACAATAATATAAATCGATATTACGATAAATTAGCAAATATATTTTCTGATCAAGATTGTTTACCAATTCATAGAAAGCTTATCTCATTACCTTTTTTGGGTTTCATAACTACCAATTACGATACTTTGTTAGAGAAAGCATTGATTGAAAAAGGAAATAAAAATTTGACTTGCTTTTTCACCATTGAAGGTGATAATGTATTCGAAGTTTCAGGATTTTTTGCTTCTCTTAATAATTCATTGAAAAAAAAGAAAAAAATAGTACATATTCATGGAGTCTACAATCATCCCTCAACAATAATATTAGGCTACGATGATTATCAAAAGTACTATGGACTAGATAATGAAGGAAAATTGTGTAATGAACCAACACTGCATTACAAATTTCTCTGGGCAATTTTAGCTACTAGGAGAGTAGTGTTTGTTGGTTTTAGCATGAAAGATGTATATCTCAAATATATGCTAAGTATAGTATGTAATGATCTTTGGCAGTGGCAAAAGGCTTCTCATTTTTTCATTACCGAAATAAACAAAGAAAATAAGACAACTCAAATCCAAAATTCTGAATTATATTTTAACAATTTTGGAATTACAACAATTTTTTATGAAAATCCAGACGGCTCGCATAAGAATTTTGAAAGTCTTTTTGAAGAAATTATTGATTATCCTAACCAAGATAGATTATCAATAAATATTAATAAAAAGAAAGTTATCGAAAGTTCTAAATTTGAGAAAGTAAATAAAAAAACAATAAAAGAAATTAAAGATTGGGCAAATGAAGTAAATCGAAAAATGATAAATAAGAGCAAATACAATGAGGCTTGAAAGAAAACATCTTGTTCAAAGTATATATGATTATGTTTTAAAAGATAGTGGGCTAATAATAGGATCACCTGGAGTAGGGAAATCTTACATTATCAAAGAAAAATTGATAAGATTATTTGAAGAAAATGAAATTAGTTATTTATATTTTCCCATTGAGCATCTTGGAGATGGAAGTGAGGTTGATTTAAAAAAAGAGTTGGAGTATGAAAATACTTTTATAGATAGCATTGTAGAGTGGTGTAATGTTGATGAGTCCCAAAGAATAATAATTTTTGATTCTTTTGATTCAGCCCGAGATGAAAAGAAAAGAAGAAATTTCTTAAATATTTTTCAAGATATAGTTGAGAATTTTGATACTAGAGTAAATTTGATTGTAGTAGTTAGGTGTTTTGATGCCAAAAAATCAATAGATTTGATAAATTTATTTGATAATGAAAGAGATGACAAAACAAAAAATATTTATCAAAGTGACTTTGAATGTAGACATTTCATAATCCCACCATTAGATGATAATGATATAGAAGAAGCTAAAACTCAAATTAGCGGATTAGAAAATATATTAGGGAAAGCCTCAAAGGAATTTATTAAGATATTGCGTGTCCCTTTCAACTTATGGTTACTTGAAAAAATATTGAAAACAGATAGTCATGCTATTGACCTATCTTATATTAAATCTGAAGTCCAGTTATTGGGTTTATTTTGGAAAAAAAGAATCAAAGATAGACAAAAAACGTTTGAAAAAGAATCATTTCTAAAGAGTTATACATATCTAATGGTCAAACAAAAAAGGATGCTAGTCAAGATAAGTGATGATATTGAGCCGGAAGAGTTAAAAATTTATGAAGATTTGCTGAGTGACGAAATATTAAGTAAAGTAGGGATAAATGAAAACAAATTGTCATACAGCCATAACATATTTTTTGATTTTGCGGTCAACATGCTGCTTATGGATGATGATGAAAAAGAAATGGAAAAGTTCTTATTGGAAGATTTCTCAAGACCATTATTTCTTAGACCTAGCCTGGTATATTTTTTTACTAGATTATGGTACGAAGAAAGTGAAATCTTTTGGAAAATATTTTGGTATTTACTTGCTAGTAAAGAATCCCAACTAAATCTTTTTGCCCGCCTCATACCAACCAGCGTAATTATCAACGACTTAACTTCAATCCAGGAGATTAAACCACTATTAAAAAAAATAGAATTAAATGATGAAACTGCAAAAGAGGCGACAAAAAGAATACTTCAAACTTTTAAAGTAATTACAAATAAGAAATATGAAGTTTGGAGCACAATTTTATTAAAATTCTCAGAGCATATTAGTGAAGTTTATTTGTGGGAGCTAGCTTCGAATAATTTCGATATGTATAAGGCAATAAAGAATAAAACTATAAATGAAATTATTTTCAATATCTCTAAAGTTTCAATTGCTATTTTTAGCTGGCTTTGGGAGCGACGAAAAAAGAATAAAAATTGGTTTGATAATATAAATGCAAGATTATGTGTTCCTATTATAATGAAAACATATTCGAGTAATCCTGTAGAGTCTGCCATAATATTAAGAAAAGCAATTTCGGTAATTGAAGAAGAAAATTTCCCAATTGACTATTTCTTTATGATTTCGAATGAAATAGAAAATCTTTGGAACATAGATACTGAATTCTGTGCTATATTCTACGAAACAGTTTTCGGTACTGAGGTGAATGAAGATACACCAACTAATATGGGAACTCCTATACTACCAATGAAAAGTAACAGAAGACAAGATTTCCATTCTTGTCATTATAGTCTGGCAGAAAAGTTCAAAGGTTTTTTAGATACTTCTCCTATTGAAGCAGCAAAAGTGTCGATAAAAATAGCAAACAAATTTATAATAAATAAACATGTTATCCCTTATCTAAAAAAAGATGAAACCTTAGAATCCAAAAAGAAAGAACTGCTATTTAGAGGGAAGAGTTGCTCATACATCCTTGATATGAGTTATGTATGGTCATCATCAAGCTATGAAGAGAATTATAATGATGAGCTAAAAATATTAAAGAAGTTTTTAGATAATTTGTTAGAATTATTCAAAGGTGAAAATAAAGATAAAGTGTTGGATATTATTACAGAATACACTGAAGTGGCATATTTGTGGGGCAAATTATTAATAATTGGAAGCAAAAATCCAAAATTATTATTTCATGATTTGTATGAACTTGTAAGGAATGATAGCATTCTTTTTGAAGATGAAACAGTTTACCATGCTGGTGAATTCCTAAAAAATACACACAATATTATTTCTAATAATCAAATCGAAGAAATTGAGAAAATCATACACAATTATTCTGTAGAATTATCAGATGATAAATTTTTAGAAAAAAGAAAAACTAAGTTACTTAATTGTTTACCACATGATAAATTATCTGAACGTTCACTAAATATGATAACTCTTGTTGAAGGATCAGGAAGGTCTATAGATAACAAACCGTTGGTAACTTTTTCTTCAGGATTTTCTGAAGTGCCGGAGTATGATAGGTGGAAAGATTTCGGCGTTGATATGGAGAAAGAAGAAAACCAAGAATTAATTAAACTTAATGATAGACTGAATGATTTTGTTCTTCAATGGCAGAATAAAAAATTAGAAGATAAAGACATTGAAATAAAATCGAAATTAATATATAGCATTTACAATGAAGTAAAGAATAAACAGGATTTGGATGAAACAGTTTCACAATCAGTTTGGTCCAAGCTTGCTGAAGCTACAAAAATTTTATTAGAAAATATAGCTCGACTATCGGACGAACAATATAAAGATATGAAAGAGATAATTCTGCATTGTTCAACTGAAAAATTTCCGGTTTCACATTCTGAAGATAATAATGACTATAAATTTCCTTCTTGGTCGCCTGACCCAAGAAATGAAGCTGCCTTAATTTTACCATGGTTATTTGCAAATAAAAGTGAAAGTGATTTATTAGAGGCAATATCTAAATTATCATTTGACCCCGTACCTTCAGTGAGATTTCTAGTTGTTAGAAATTTATGGCGAATTTCAGAAAAATCTTCAAAAGATTTTTGGGGAATAATTGACAAACTAATCCCAACTGAGACAAATACTGTAGTGTTGGCATCTATACTACAAAGTTTAAGTCATGCATTACATAGAGATCAGAATAAATCATCAGAAAGACTTTTGAAAATAATTCCTCGAGGTATTAAATCTGATGAAGATTCAGAATTTTTTAGAGATTCAACAGCTTTGTTAGTTCGGATGATTATTAAATATGAGAATAAAAGTGCGGAAAGGTTACTATCAAGTTATTTTAATACGCCTCTTGAAAATTCAAAGATATTCAAAGATATAACTTTTCAAGTACTCACTGCAATTGAACCTAAATTATTAAATGGGGAAGATGAAAAAATTTTTAATAATGCAGTGATTCTATTGAAAGATATTATTTCAAAGGCTGATAAGGGGATTGATGAACTAACAAAATCTCATGAGAACATTCAAGCCCAACACCAGGAAATATTTCATAATATTTATGGTGTCATTCATGAAACTATAATGAGAATATACTTCCATGCTGACATACCTGACAGAAAATTTAAAAGAAATAAGCCCGTTATAGGTGATGAATTACGAAATGTTTATTATAAAAAAACCCTACCTCTATTATCTGACATCATAAAAATTATTTCCTCTGTAGGGAAGAAGATACTTTTCGCTCCAACTGCTCATTATTTTATGCAATATCTTAATGGTATACTTAAATATGATCCTCAAAATGTTTTGCATATGGCTTATATAGTAGCTGATTCAAGTAAAGATTATAATTATAATTTAGATTCAATGGCAGTTAGAGAGGTTGTTAAACTCGTTGATAAAGTGATTGCAGATTATCGGGATAAATTTCAAAAAAACGAAAATTTAAAAGACTTAGTAGGTTTATTAGATATTTTTGCTGATACAGGTTGGCCAGAGGCGTTAGACCTTGTATGGCGACTGGATGAAATCTATAAATAACCAAATCGAAGTAATAATTTACTACGTCTGTATCACTCCCACCTTAAACTCTTTCATTTCCGGGTTGTTGTTTGCCCACTCAATTGATTTGGAAATATGTTCCCGTGCTTTTGCCGGGTCAATTATTTCATCAACCCACAAACGTGATGCGGCATGGAGGGATGAGCTTTTTTCTTTGTAAGAGCTTCCTGGTTACCGGAAGCCCCTTCTATGTAGAAAAAGTAAATGTTCAATGTTGAGTCATGTTTAAGGCAAACTCAACTAAATAAAATCACCCTAACAAACCAAAGTTGGGATTTGTAATGCTTTCTCAAAAGTGTTTTTTTTAATCTAAAAATGTGATCCTATAGTTTGACTTTGCCATTTGTTTTATTAATAATTATTTTACTTCAAGTTGTAATAAAAGCAATGCAGAAACGTCTTTTATAAAACTTATATTCTAATTTTATTTATAACAACAGATGAATTTTGAATGGGATACCTTAAAAGCAAGCAGCAATTTCGAAAAACATAAAGTAACATTTGGAGAAGCTGCAACTGTTTTCGGCGATCCTTTATCATTTACCTTTTATGATCCCGATCATTCCTCAAACGAAAACAGATTTATTACAATCGGGATGTCGAAAACGGAAAAAATAATAATAGTATCCCATACTGATAGAAAAGATAACATTCGAATAATAAGTGCAAGAAAGGCAACAGCAAAAGAACGGAGATTTTATGAAAAAAACAGGTAATATGGAAAAAGATACTCTAAAAAAAGAATATGACTTTGATAAATTAAAAGGCGGCGTTAAAGGAAAATATTATAAAAAATATAATAAAGGTAACAACATAGTATTATTAGAACCGGAAGTTGCCAAAATCTTCCCAACCGATAAGGATGTAAACGCTGCACTGAAGTTGATTATTAAAACTGCAAAATCGAGTTACAAGGCTTCTAATTGATAAAGCTGCAAATAGTGTGATTAAAAGAAACGAATAAAAAGTTATAATATTTAAGGGAAGATCACGTCTGTATTTTAAACTCTTTCAATTCCAGATTATTATTTGCCCATTCAATTGATTTCGAATTTTTTAAATTAAAGAAAAAATAAGAGTGGAATATGAATAATTTAGATAGAATAACTGTTAACCCTCTTGTTATGGGAGGTAAGCCTTGCATTCGTGGTATGAGAGTAACAGTGGGAACAATAGTGGGACTTGTTGCAGCCGGGTATTCTAATCAAGAGATATTAAATGAATACCCTTACATTGAGCTTGAAGATATAAAACAAGCTTTAACGTATGCTGCATGGCGTGCGGAAGAATTAGATGTACCAGTAAAATATGAATCTTAAAATATTAATTGATATGAACCTTTCCCCAGGCTGGGAAGGGTATTTTGAATCAAAAGGTTTTGAATCTGTACATTGGTCAAAGATTGGGCGCCATGATGAACAAGATTCTGTAATATTAAATTATGCTAGAGAAAATGAATATATTCTATTTACGAATGGTTTAGACTTTGGAGCTTTATTAGCAGCCAACAAAAATATATCCCCAAGCGTTATACAGGTTCGAACACAGGATGTCCTGCCCTTAGCAATTGGTGAACTTGTGATTAACTCTTTAAAACAATATGAAAATTTGCTTGAAAACGGTGCCTTGATAAGCATTGATGAATCTAAAGAAAGAGCAAGAATATTACCATTAAAGAATTAATATTTTTACTTATATCTGTATTACACCGAGTTTAAACTCCTTCATTTCCGGATTATTATTTGCCCACTCAATTGATTTTGAAATATGCTCTCGTGTTTTTGCCGGGTCAATAATTTCATCTACCCATAATCTTGATGCGGCATGCAGAGATGAACTTGAAACATCGTATGATTTTTTAATTTCATCGAGCAGTTTTTGTTTATCCTCATCTGAAAATTCTTTTCCTTCTTTCTGCATTTGTTTTATTTTTATGTCGAGTAAAACGCTGCTTGCCTGCGCGCCGCCCATTACGGCAATTTTAGCATTCGGGTAAGCATAAATAAAACGCGGGTCGTAAGCTTTGCCGCACATTGCGTAATTGCCCGCGCCAAAGCTGTTGCCGACAATTATTGTAATTTTAGGCACAACAGAATTTGCAACAGCATTAACCATTTTTGCGCCGTCTTTAATTATGCCGCCGTGTTCGGCTTTGCTGCCGACCATAAATCCGGTAACATCCTGCAGAAATACCAGCGGAATTTTCTTCTGGTTGCAGTTCATAATAAAGCGTGCGGCTTTGTCTGCGCTGTCTGAATAGATAACCCCGCCTATCTGCATTTCACCTTTTTCTGTTTTAACAATGCTGCGCTGGTTTGCAACAATGCCCACAGCCCACCCGTCCATTCGTGCATAAGCGGTAATAACTGTTTTACCGTATCCTGCTTTGTACTCGTCAATTTCGGAGTTGTCAACTATGCGGGCAATAAGCTCGTACATATTATATTGCTGCAGCGTATCTTCAGGCAATATACCGTAGATTTCTTTTGGATTATAAAGCGGCTGTTTCGCTTCAATTCTGTCGAATCCTGCATTAGCGGTTTTGCCGAACTTATCAATTAAACTTCTTATCTGGGCCAAACATTCGTCGTCGTTTTTCATTATATAATCTGTAACGCCGGAGATATTCGACTGAACTACCGCACCGCCAAGGCTCTCATTATCAATGTTTTCACCAATTGCAGCTTTTACAAGATGAGAACCGGCAAGGAAAACCGAACCTTTGCCTTCAACGATTAATGCTTCGTCGCTCATGATAGGGAGGTAAGCGCCGCCTGCTACGCAAGGTCCCATTATCGCAGCTACCTGCGGAATACCCATAGCGGACATCTGTGCGTTGTTTCTGAAAATTCTTCCGAAGTGTTCTTTGTCGGGAAATATATCTTCCTGCAGGGGAAGGAAGACCCCGGCACTGTCAACAAGGTAAACAACCGGCAGCCTGTTTTCTATTGATATTTCCTGTGCACGTAAATTCTTTTTTGCCGTAATAGGAAACCACGCACCGGCTTTAACGGTTGCATCGTTAGCAACTATTACAACTTCACGGTTATGAATTTTCCCGATTCCAAACACAGTCCCGGCAGATGGCGCGCCGCCGTATTCCTTGTACATACCTTGCGCACAAAAAGTGTTTAACTCGTAAAACTTTGAACCGGGATCAATCAGCTTTTCTATTCTTTCTCTTGCAGTGAGTTTTCCTTTTTTATGCTGCTTTTCAATTGCTTTTTCACCGCCGCCGAGTTTTACCTTATCTCTCTCGGCTTCAATTTTTCTTACCAGGTTTTTATAGTAATCTTCTCTTTTTAAGAATGTATCGTTCTGGTCTATTTTAGACTCAAGTTTTTTCATCCTAATATCAGATACTAACTTATCTTGATAATTTTCCCGCCTGTGATTTTTTGAATATTACTGCTCTCAATTCTAAACACAGAAAAAGGCATACCTGCCGCTGCCCATATTTCATCGTACTGTAATAAGTCTTCGTCTATAAATGTTTCCAGTTGTTCTTTATGCCCCGCAGGCGGAACACCGCCAATTGAGAAGCCGGTTTTCTCTTTTACAAATTTTGCATCTGCTTTTTCAAGTGATATAGAGAATTCTTTTTCAAACTTTTCTACGTTAAGTTTATTATCTCCGCTTACCAATATGAGAACGGGATTTTTACCATTTTTAAAGATGAGGGACTTAATAATTTGTCCGACTTTGCAGCCAATTGCATTTGCCGCTTCTTCCGCAGTACGTGTACTGTTAGGTAACTCTACAACTTCCAGGTCAAGATTAAACTTATTTAAATATTTCTGAACTTTTTTTGAATGTTTAGACAGTTCCATAAAATAACCTATAATTTGTTTTTGAGATTTCTTGCAATAATAATTCTTTGTACTTCGGATGTACCTTCGCCGATGGTTAACAGCTTAACATCGCGGTAAAATTTTTCTACAGGGTAGTCTTTAACAAAGCCGTAGCCGCCGAATATCTGCACGGCTTCGTTTGCTGCTTTAGTTGCAATTTCACTAGCAAACATTTTTGCCATTGAAGCTGATTGTGATATATCTTCGCCGTTATCTTTTTGTACTGCAGATTTAAATGTCAGTAATCTTGCAGCTTCAATATCGTTTGCCATTTCGGTAAGTTTAAATTGTATTCCCTGGAAATCAAAAATCTTTTTGTTGAATTGTTTTCTTTCGTTTGCATATTTCATTGATTCATCAAGGCATCCCTGCGCAAGCCCGACACTTAACGCTGCGATAGAAATTCGCCCGCCTTCCAGAATTTGCATTGATTGATAAAAACCCTGTCCTTCTTCACCAATTATATTCTCGGCGGGTATTTTGCAGTTTTCAAAAATTAGCTGTGTTGTTTCACTTGCACGCATTCCCAGTTTGTCTTCTTTTCTCCCCGGTGAAAATCCTTCCCGGCCTTTTTCAACTATGAATGCACTTACTCCTTTTTTGCCCGCTTCTTTATCAGTCTTTGCCATAACAACTACAGTTTCACCTGAAGCTCCGTGGGTTATAAAATTTTTGGTTCCGTTGAGGATATAGTAATCACCATCTTTTTCTGCAGTAGTCTGCAAGCCGCCGGCATCACTTCCGGAAGCCGGTTCGGTTAATCCCCACGCACCGATCTTTCTACCTGATGCAAGATCGGGGATATATTTTTTCTTTAATTCTTTGTTTGCAAATTGAAGAATATGATTTGTACACAACCCGTTATGAGCAGCAACGGAAAGAGCAATTGAAGGATCAACCCGTGCAATCTCTTCAACTACAATTGCATATTCCTGGTAGCCAAGTCCTGAACCGCCCAGCTCCTCGGGAACAAGTATTCCGAGAAAACCAAGTTCACCAAGCTCTTTCATTAGCTCTAGCGGGAATTCCTGTGTCTCGTCATATTTCATTACAACGGGTTTGATTTTATTTTCTGCAAAATCGCGGGTGGTTTCTTTTATTGCTAATTGACTTTCGTCATATTCGATTTGATGGCTTATTATATTTGTTGTTTCCATTTTGTACTCCGTTCATTTTATTTCTTTTTTAAAATCGCTGATAATTTGATCGGCGATTGAATACGGCGAGCATTCTCCTTCAACAACACATTCAATAATTTCGTTTAATTTATCGGTTCTACCGGAGCTCCATATTTTTTCTTTTATAATATCTTCAACAATCTCTTTTACTCTTAGTTTTGATTTTTCTTTCCTGTTAAAAACAAATTTCCCGGATTTTACCATATAATTTTTATGATTCTCAATTTCTTCTGCAATTTCAATTATTCCTTTATTTTCGGAAGCGACTGATTTTAGAATATCCGGCAGCCATGAGTTTTCATTTTGCTTTCTAAACATCAGTATGGTTTTCAGTGATTGAATTGCAGCATCTGCACCGGGTCTGTCGCTTTTGTTTATGACAAAGATATCACCAATTTCCATCAGCCCGGCTTTCATTGCCTGTATTGAATCCCCGGATTCAGGTACTAAAATAACAACTGTTGTATCGGCTGTTCGAGCGATGTCTAATTCGGATTGGCCTACTCCGACAGTTTCAAAAATTATTATGTCGTAGCCGGCTGCATCCAAAATATCAGCGGCATCAATTGCCTTTTTGCTTAAGCCGCCGAGGCTGCCGCGTGTTGCCATGCTTCTTATAAAGACTCCTTCATCAACTCCAATTTCACTCATGCGAACACGGTCTCCCAAAAGTGAACCGCCTGTAAACGGGCTGGTTGGGTCAACCGCAATTATCGCTACTTTTTTTGATTGTCTTCTATAATACTTTGTTAATTGATTCGTTAAAGTAGACTTGCCTGCACCAGGCGGGCCCGTTATCCCGATCCTGTAAGCGTTTCCCGTGTTTTTATGGAGTTCCTTTAATATGTCGGTTGAATCATCATGCATCGATTCTACCCGCGTAATTGCTCTTGATATAAACCGTTTATCATTGTTTATAATATTTTGAATGAAAGATTTCTGCATGTGTCATTTGTACAAATTATTTTTTTCGATATAATCTTTTACCTTAGCCGGAACCATAAAATCAATTGACAATCCTTTATTGACCCTGTCTCTAATTTCTGTCGATGATATTTCAATATTCGGAGTATCAACAAAAACAGCTTCGCCGAAATATTTATGAATGTTTTTCACCTCTTTATCAAAACTCCTTTTCATCACTATTAGTTCAACCATCTTAATTATTTCATCGGATTTATACCACTTGTCAAAAACAACCAGGTTATCAAAACCGATTATCAATTCAATATTGTCGTAAATTTTTTTTAACTCTGCAATTGTATTTATTGTGTAAGATATTTCTTGTTTGTTCAACTCAATATTCGAAATGTCGAAATGATCAAAATCTTCAATTGCATATTTTAGCATATTCAAGCGGTGAACAGGGGATGAGGCAAACTTATGAATTTTGTGGGGTGAAATAAATGCAGGTATAAATATTATTTTATCAAGTTTCCTTTTTTCGTATACAATCTGTGTAGTAATCAAATGCCCTAGATGAATAGGGTCAAACGTTCCGCCGAATATTCCTATTTTGCTCACTTCTTCTTCTTTTATTTCTTAAAAGTACTTATTATTTGTTCGAGTTGGATTCTGTATTTAATCACTTCACTTGCATAGAACGGTTTTAATTGAACCGGGGAATTCCTGAATTCTACTTTTCTAAAAGCAAGTTTAATGGCTGCATAAATGTATCTTTTTCTTACCCCTTCATCAACCCAGCCTTTTAATCTGCTTAAAGAGGACGCAATAATATTTATATGATCTTTAGGAATATTTTCTTCAGATAGTTCTTTAATAATTATTTTTTGCTCGGTCTTTAGTGAATAGTTAAACAATAATATAAAAAAGATAATAATTACGAAAAGCGCCAAAAATCCAAAGTAATAAGTGGTGTCGAAACTAACCGTAAAGTTCCATGAAAAGTGAAGAAACATAGCTATGATAAACCCGAAGAATGTCAACAGCGATTTATTCTCTTTTACTGAAAATTTTGCAAGCCCTAAAAATGCCCCGACGGTTGCGGTTGCAATACAGTGCATTACTGCAGAAAAACTTGACCTGATAATTACAAGACCAATCCATTGTGTAATTGTTTCGGGGAAAGTAATAAAATAGATGAAGTTTTCAGTCATGCCGAAACCGAGTCCGATAGCGCCGCCGTATACCAATCCGTCGGTTAAATTGTCAAAAACTTTTTTACGGGAAGTACCGAACAAATAAATTCCTTTTGTTATTTCTTCAATAAAAGGAGCCACCAATATTGTTTCGTACAAACTTAACTGAGCCGGATTTTTTACAAATAAACCCAACTGCATTGATAAGATACTGCTTCCGACTAAAGCTAATATTATTGATCCGAAAGCACCGTAAAGGAAATGTTTTAATACTATCTTAAAAGGCTCCGGTTCGTATTTGTCCATTTTCCAGATAATAAATAAATAGGTGACCATAGGAATTATGGCTGCTATAAGCGATGCAATAACCATTTAATTGCTCTTGTTTAGTAATATTTTTTTTACATCTGTAAAAACTAATTTATTATCGAACGACAACATTCCGATTTTGAAAAGTTTTGAAGAAGCCTTTACAAAAAGTATTGCACTAAGAATTAAAATCCCTAATGATAAAATGATTTCAACAAAATTAGGCGAAGAAACATTAATTCTCATTATCATTATAGGCGCACTTGTAAATGGAAAATACGACAAAACTTGCGAAACAAAAGAACCGGGCGTATCAATTATCATTGTGGAAATTACAATAGGAAATATAAGAATTATACTTAAAATACTGTTAACCTGTTGTGACTCCTGTTCAGTGGATATCAGGGCGCCGAGTCCTATAAATATTGACGAATAAAACACAAAGGCGGTTATAATGAAAATTAAAATTAATAATAAATTGTTTCCTGCCGTGAGAAGGTATTCGGAATCCCGGAATAAAACAATTATAATGCCCCATGTTATTATTTGAATAGTAGCAATTAATGTTAAAGATATCATTTTGCCGTATAGCAGGTCCTGAACTGATGCGCTTGATAGATAAAGTTCAATTAAGCGGTTGTTTTTTTCCTCACGTAAACTGCGTGTCATCATGCCGCCGTTTACTAAAATCATTAATGCCAGAAGCATTGTTAGAATGTATGAACTATAAAATTTGGATAAAAGCGATCCGTTTTTTTTCTCCTTTTTTATTTCAACCAGCTCAAATTCTTTAAATAAATTATTGCCGGGATTTAACTTTAGATATGTAGTTAAAAATAGATTTTGAATGGTCAACCGGTCGTTGTAGTTGAATTCATAATTATTGTGAAGTTCGGCAGTTAATTTGCCCGAATTGTTTTTTAAAACTAAATATCCCGAAAGATTGTTTGTTTCTAAAAGCTGTTCTGCAAAACTTATTTTTTGGGTAAGGTTAAAATCCGGTAAATCGATTTTTTCAAATTCTATTTTTTTATCCGGCGACTCATTTAATATGTTTACAAATTTATCTGTAAGAATATGTTCGTTATCTATAATCCCGACTCTTTTATTATCAATTGCATTATTTGACTGCAACAAACCTGGCAGGATCCCGATGGCGATTAATATAACAGGGAAGAAAAGCACAAAAAACAAAAATGATTTTCTTTTTACTTTTTGATAAAAATCCCATTTGGCAATTGTAAAAGATTTGTTCATTGTTTTTATATAGTAAGATTTAAGCTGTAATTTATAAAAAAATATTTTAGATGGTAAATTTTTGTTAAATGAATATAATTATTATTTTAAAATATGATAAGAAACTTCTGTAAAATTAGGAAAGAAATATAATTGTTATATTGAGTCCGCCGACTTATTTCGACTAGGTAAAACGGGCTTATCAAAATGGAAATTCAAAATCTTTAATTAATGGTTTTTATAAACCGGGCAAAAGGCGGTTAGGTAAAACTCAACATGACAAAAAATGTTTTTTCTGAAAATGCGAGAAGCTTTCTCAGGCCAAGAAGTTTTCTTGATTATCAAAAATTCAGTAATTATATTTCGAGATTATTTTTTTGGGTTTAAATCGTGGTTATAAAATACACAAATTATTCTGACGGTATTCACTATTTAGACCTGAAAAAATCAGTAGAAAAATTGAATATTGGTCCTCCGTTTTACGGAGATGTTTCATTAAATATTAAGATGGATAAATCACCAAATCAAATTGTGTTTGATTGTTATTTATCCGTTAACGCTCATTTAAATTGTGACAGGTGCACTAAAGATTTTGATAAATTACTCGAAAACAAGTTCCAATTAATTTATCTCTTCGGTAATGATGAAGTTGATGAAGAGGAACTTAACGTTCATTATTTATCACCCGACACGGACAAAATTATCTTAGATGACGATGCGGCTGAATATGCACAGCTTGCAGAACCTATGAAAGTGCTCTGCGATGAAGATTGTAAGGGTCTTTGTTCAAAGTGCGGCGCAAATTTAAATGACGAAGAATGCAAATGCAGCGATGAAGAAATTAACCCGGTTTGGGAACCGCTGCAAAAATTGAAAGACAAGTTTAATAATAATAAAAGGGAATAGAATGGCTCATCCAAAGAGAAAAATATCTAAGAGTAGAAGAGATAAAAGAAGAACTCATTATAAAGCTAGTGCTCCTTCCTTAACGAAGTGTTCAAACTGCGGTGATATGAAATTAAGCCACAGAGCATGCCCAAGCTGTGGTTATTATGCAGGCAGATCTGAATTTGTTCCGGAATCATAAAAATTTTTAAATGAAAGATTGTAAATGCAGAATTGTAGTTGATGCAATGGGGGGAGATTATGCTCCCCTTAATGTTGTATTAGGGGCTGTTGAAGCAGTTGAAGACGCCAAAAATATTGATGTTGTACTTGTCGGTAAAAAAGAAGAAATATTGCAAGTCCTTCGCGATAACAATAAGTCGTTTAATGAAGATAACATAGTCAACGCTTCTCAAGTTATTGAAATGAAAGATGGTCCTACTGCATCCATAAAAGAAAAAACAGACTCTTCAATTTCAATAGGAGCAAAATTAGTTAAAGAAGGTAATGCCGAAGCATTTGTAAGCGCAGGTAATTCCGGTGCGGTTATGGCTGCCGCTACTTTAATCATGGGAAGATTAAAAGGAGTCAGCAGGCCGACTATAGGCGCTGCAATGCCCACGGAAAAAGGCGGTTCATGTAATGTTTATGATGTTGGCGCAAGTGTGGACAGTAAGGCTCACCATTTACTTGAATATGCTCTGCTTGGATCAATTTACTCCAGGGAAATGCTGGATATTAAAAATCCATCGGTAGGTTTATTAAGTGTAGGCGAAGAAGATTCTAAAGGTAATGATCTTACATTTGCCGCATCAAAACTTCTTAAGGAAGCTCCAATAAATTTCTACGGCAATGTTGAAGGCAGGGACATAATGAAAGGTACTGTTGATATTGTTGTCTGTGACGGATTTGTTGGAAATATTGTTTTAAAACTTGCAGAAAGTTTTTTAGGTTTTTTAAAGACGAAAATTACTAAATACGCTGAAGAAGGGATAATCAATAAACTAAAAGCTCTTGTTGCAAAATTCACTTTGAAAAGTGCGCTAAAAGATATTGATTACCAGTCTTACGGCGGAGTACCGCTGTTGGGCGTAAACGGAATTTGTATAATCGGTCACGGCTCAAGTTCCGTGCTCGCTATAAAAAATATGATCTTTAAAGCTAAAGAAATGTGCGATAAAAAATTAATTCAGAAATTCAATCAAGCTCTGGAAGAATATGGAAAATCAAAATAACTCAAAAAAATATTGTGCTGAAATTACCGCTGTTGGTATGTACGTACCTGAAAAAATCTATGACAATAAATACATGGAATCAATTGTTGATACTAATGATGAGTGGATTGTAACAAGAACAGGAATAAGAGAAAGAAGAATTCTTGAAGAAGGCGCCACAAGTGATCTTGCTGCAAGAGCGGCACAAGACTTGTTTAAAACTACAGACGTGAAACCTGAAGACATCGAAATAATTATTGTTGCAACCGTTACGCCGGATATGTTCTTTCCTGCAACGGCATGCCTTGTGCAGGAAAAAATCGGTGCGGTTAATGCTTGGGGCTTTGACCTTTCAGCAGCATGTTCCGGTTTTTTATTTGCTTTACAAACCGCCGCAACCTTCATAGAAAGCGGGCAGTATAAAAATGTTCTGCTTATCGGCGCCGATAAAATGAGTTCAATTACCGATTACACGGATAGAAACACATGTATTCTTTTTGGTGATGCAGGCGCCGCGGTTCTTCTTCAGCGAACTGAAAATTTTGAACTGGGTTTGCAAAATTCGATTCTTAGAATCGACGGAACCGGCAAAGATAGTTTGAACATGAAAGGCGGTGGAAGTTTGAACCCGCCTACATATGATACTGTTGATAAAAAAATGCATTATATTTACCAGGACGGACAGGCTGTTTTTAAAGTGGCTGTAAAAGGCATGGCAGACGTATCCGTTGAAATTATGGAGAAACAAGGGCTTAAATCCGAAGATGTTGCTTACCTGGTCCCTCATCAAGCCAACATGAGAATTATTGATGCTACAGCACGAAGAATGGGATTGGAAAGAGAAAAAGTTATGATTAATATTGATAAATACGGGAATACGACTGCTGCAACAATACCTTCATGTCTGGTTGAATATTACAGGAATGGTAAAATTAAAAGAGGTGATAATTTGATCCTTTCTGCATTTGGTGCAGGTTTTACCTGGGGTGCTGCTCACTTAGTCTGGAGTATGGACTAATGAGTAAAATTGCATATTTGTTTCCGGGCCAGGGTTCGCAGTTTGTTGGAATGGCAAAAGACATTTATGAGAGTTCGGATAAAGCAAAAGAAATAATTGACTCAGCAAATGATGCATTGGGATTTGACCTTTCCGGAATTATGTTTGAAGGTCCAATTGATTCATTAAAACAAACCGATGTTACTCAACCTGCGATATTTCTTCACAGCATATTAATATTTAATCTTCTCAAAGAGAAAAATTTTGATGCAACTGCAGGGCATTCCCTTGGAGAATATTCTTCACTGGTTGCAGCCGGCGCGCTTGATTTTGTTGATGCGCTAAAGCTTGTCAGGTTCAGGGGACAATCAATGCTGCAGGCGGGAGTAGAACAACCCGGAACAATGGCGGCAGTAATCGGTCTAATACCGGAAAAGGTAGAGGAAATCTGCAAAGAAGCATCGGAAGCAGGAATTGTACAATGTGCAAATTTTAATTCTCCCGGGCAGATTGTAATATCCGGCTCGGTTGACGGTGTTCGCAAAGCAATGGAATTAAGCAAAATTGTCGGTGCAAAAATGGTTAAAGAGCTTGTTGTAAGCGGGGCTTTTCATTCACCGTTAATGCAAAGCGCAAAAGATAAATTCAAACAAAAATTAGATAATGCTGAAATCAAAAACGCGATAAAACATGTTTATGCAAATGTAACGGCAAAACCGGTTAGCGGTAAAAATGAAATCGGTAATTTGTTGTTTGAACAACTTACGTCTCCTGTAAGATGGGAAGAAACAATAAAAAATATGATTGAAGAAGGGATTACCGAATTTGTTGAAATCGGTCCGGGAAAAGTTTTGCAAGGTTTGGTAAAAAGAATAGATAGAGATGTAAAAATCTCCGGGTTGGAAAAATATTCCGATCTGGAAGGCCTTATTTAATGGCAAAAAAAGAAAAAAAAGTCATCGGCGATTATTATATTGATCCGCTGATTTTTACGCATAAATTTGTGAAGTCTTGTGATGTTTGTATCTGTTCAGGTGAATGCTGTTATTACGGTGTTTACACCGATTTGAAAGAACATGACATAATAGTTGAAATTAAAGACCGTGTTATTAAATCAATGGATGATTCTCAAACTACGGATGTAAGTAAGTGGTTTGAACCGCCTGAAGATGATGAAGATTTTGATTCGGGAGTCGCGGTCGGTACGGAATTATACAACGGAAAATGTGTGTTTTTAGATAAACAGGGTTACTGTACATTACAAAAAATTGCAATTGAAGATGGTGAATTCAAGTGGAAATATAAACCATTATATTGTATATTATTTCCCTTGGTTATTTACCAAGATACAATTACGGTTGACGATGACCATCTTAACCGTCTTCACTTTTGCAACTTGAAAAAGAATCAGCACTCAACTATTTTTGAATGCTGTAAAGAAGAACTGAAATTTTTATTAGGAGAAGAGGGATTCAATGAGCTTGAACAATACCGGGGAGAATATCTTGGAGAAAACAACAACCTTTAATCTGGCAGATTACATGCGCCCGAATCAAAAGGCAATTGTTACCGGCGGAACAAGAGGAATCGGCAAAGCGATTGTTAAAGAATTAGCAAAAAGAAGCTGCTGCGGGGTACTTTTTTCAGATGTCGTATTTATCTATAATAACTGTGACGAATGTGCTGAAGAAATTGCAAAAGAAATAAACAACCCGGGCACAAAAATCTACGGCTTTAAAGCCGATGCAACTTCAATGCAAGATGCCCAGGATACAATTGACTATGCAATCGAGAAACTCGGCGGGGTTGATATTCTTATCAACAATGCAGGAATTACAAGAGATAACTTAATGTTAAGAATGTCGGAAGATGATTTCCAAAAAGTAATTGACATTAACTTAAAGGGCACATTCAATTATTCCAAGGCTGTCTTAAAACACATGGTAGGACAAAGATACGGCAGGATAGTAAACATAGCTTCTGTTGTCGGTGTTATCGGAAATGCAGGGCAGGCAAATTATGCTGCTTCCAAAGCGGGTGTTATCGGCCTAACAAAATCTATGGCCAAAGAATTAGCAGGAAGAAATATTACTGTTAACGCAGTTGCTCCCGGATTTATTGAAACAGACATGACAAAAAAATTAAATGATAAACAAAGAGAAGCGCTATTAAAAAATGTTCCTATGAAAAGAATGGGAACACCGGAGGATGTTGCAAGAGTAGTGGCTTTTCTATGCAGTAAAGATGCCGACTATATAACCGGACAGGTCATTAATGTAGACGGCGGAATGGTAATGTAAATTATCTTATTCATTAATAAAACTATAATAGGAGAACCTCATGGAAAACGTTGAAGCAAAAGTAAAAGAAATTATTATGGATAAACTGGGTGTTGAAGAAAGTGCTATTACAAATGAAGCATCTTTTACAAACGATTTAGGTGCAGACTCATTAGACATAGTCGAATTAGTAATGGGATTTGAATCGGAATTCGGTATTTCTATTCCTGATGAAGATGCTGAAAAAATTGCAACAGTTGGCGACGCTATTAATTATTTAAAAGAAAGCAAAAGCGAGTAATTAAGTTTATTATGCTATGGCTACTGTTTGTAGTCATAGTTTAAATGAAATTTTGGGAGACTTTTTCATGGAAAAAAGACGGGTTGTTATAACCGGAATGGGTACTGTTACCCCGATTGGTAATAATCTGGATGAGTTTTGGACCGGATTGAAAGAAGGCAGAAGCGGCGGCGGTTTAATTACGAAATTTGATGCCTCTGAATATCCGTCAAGAATTGCTTGTGAATTAAAAGATTTTGATGCTTCTTTATATATCGATAAAAAGCAGATGAGAAGGATGGACCCTTTTACTCAATATGCTATGTCAACAAGTAGAATGGCAATTGAAGACTCCCAGATAGATTTGGAAAGTGTTGATCTTGAAAGATTCGGTGTGATTTATGGAAGCGGTATCGGTGGAATGTTAACTTTTGAAAACCAACACAGAGCTTTTTTGGAAGGTGGTGCAAGGAGAATAAGCCCCTTCTTTGTGCCTATGATGATTTCAGATATTGCAGCCGGTCAAATATCAATCGAGCACGGTCTTAAAGGCCCTAACTATGCTACAACCTCTGCATGTGCTACCTCGTCCCATGCCATAATTGATGCATATATATTGGTTCAAAGAGGTTCTGCGGATTTAATGATCTGCGGCGGCAGTGAAGCGGCTATAACACCGATGTCCGTTGGGGGTTTCTGCGCTGCAAGAACACTTTCAACATGGAATGACAAACCTGAAATAGCGTCAAGGCCTTTCGACAAAGATAGAAACGGTTTTGTAATGGGAGAAGGTTCGGGGACAATCCTTTTGGAAGATTATGAGCATGCGGTTAAAAGGGAAGCTAAGATTTATGCTGAAATAATCGGTGTTGGAATGACGGGCGATGCATTTCATATTACGGCACCGGCTCCTGAAGGTGATGGAGCTTACAGGTGTATGAGAGAAGCTCTTAGAGACGGTGGTATTGAGCCGACAAAAATAGATTATATCAATGCTCACGGTACTTCTACAGAGTTGAATGATAAAAATGAATCCAAAGCTGTAAAAAATCTCTTCGGAGAACATGCTTACAAGCTGGCTCTAAGTTCAACAAAATCAATGACCGGGCATTTGCTTGGCGGTGCGGGTGCTGTTGAAGCTATTGCTACTTCTCTGGCATTACAGCAAGGTATTATTCCGCCTACCATAAATCTTGATGAACCTGACCCTGAATGTGATTTGAATTATACTCCTCATAAAGCAGTTGAGAAAGAAATGACTTATGCATTGAGTAATACATACGGGTTCGGCGGGCATAATACTTCAATTTTATTTAAGAAATACGAAGGATAATTTATTCGGTTTATAATTTGTTTAAGTGGATTAGAAATTTTATAAGCAATCAAAAGAAAGTTGACAGGTCAATTGATTGGAGACTTGCCCAAATTGAAAAATTAATCGGCTGTGAAATTTCTAATCCCGATTATTTTATAAAAGCAATAACCCACAGGTCATACCTTGAAATAGACCCTGAATTATCAAAATCTAATGAAAGATTGGAATTCCTCGGAGATGCTGTTCTTGGACTTGTTACGGCAGAAACTTTGTTTAATAAGTTTAAGGGCAAGGGGGAAGGTTTTTTAACGAAAGTAAGATCGCAAATAGTAAAAAGAGAGAGCCTTGCCGAAATTAGTGAAAAACTAAATTTCAAAGAAATTATTCTTTACGATACAAGGTTTATAAAAACTTACCGCAACGGATTAAATTCAATTTCATCGGATGCTATTGAAGCATTGATCGGGGCAATATATTTAGATTCCGGTCTTGAAAATGCTTCAAAATTCATTTTAAAACATATTATAAATCCGGTATTAATGAGCGGTGAGTATAAAGTCGATACTAATTTTAAAGGACAGCTTTTAGAACTTACCCACGCACTTAACCTTGATTCACCGATATATAAAATTGTTGAAGAATCAGGCCCCGGTCATGATAAAATTTTTACTGCCGAAGTGAAAATCGGTGATATAATTTGTG
Source organism: Ignavibacteria bacterium (assembly GCA_050117315.1). Taxonomy (GTDB): domain Bacteria; phylum Bacteroidota; class Ignavibacteria; order Ignavibacteriales; family Melioribacteraceae; genus JANQIV01. Next base: position 16,398 of record JASFMY010000012.1, on the reverse strand, counting down.
AAGTAGGTAAAGGAAAAAACAAAAAAACTGCCGAACAGGATGCTGCCGGGAAAGCACTTAACAAACTTCAACCCTCAGAATAACTTATCATAAAAATTAATATTGCAGCGGGAACTTATTTTAATAAGATTATGATATATTAGTAAACTAAATAAAAAATTTATTTTCATATACTGAGAGATAACAATATGCAAAAGTTCGAATTTAGTGATCGATTTCAAAACCGTCACATTGGTCCGGGGGAAAATGATATAAAAGTTATGTTAAGTGACATTGGTGTTGATTCTGTAGAAGAACTCATCGATAAAACCATCCCGCAAAATATTAGACTACAAAAAAAAATAAATTTAAGCGAACCTCTAAAAGAACATGAATTACTAGCTGAATTGAAGAGCACTTCAAAACTAAACAAGGTCTATGATTCCTATATCGGTATGGGGTATTACGCAACCATTACACCTTCGGTAATACAAAGAAACATTTTGGAAAATCCGGGGTGGTATACACAATATACACCTTACCAGGCTGAAATTTCTCAAGGAAGACTGGAAGCGCTTTTGAATTTCCAAACAATGGTTAGTGACTTAACCGGTATGGAAATAGCAAATGCTTCTTTACTTGATGAGGCAACTTCTGCTGCTGAAGCAATGACTATGCTGTATGCGTTAAGAAAAAAAGATAAAAAGCAGGCAAATACTTTTTATGTATCCGAAAAATGTTTTCCTCAAACAATTGATGTTTTAAAAACAAGAGCTGAACCTTTAGGTATACAAGTAAAAATCGGAAACGTATTTGAAGCCGATTTTTCAGACGATGTGTTCGGATTATTAGTTCAGTATCCCGACGGCGAAGGACAAATCCAGAATTATGAAAAACTTTATTCTTCTGCAAAAGAAAAAAATATTTTTATAGCTGTTGCTTCCGACTTACTGGCTTTAACTCTGCTTAAAGCTCCCGGTGATTTTGACGTTGATGTTGTAGTCGGTAGTTCACAAAGATTTGGTGTGCCTTACGGATACGGAGGTCCGCATGCTGCTTTCTTTGCTACAAAAGAAGAATACAAAAGACAATTGCCGGGCAGAATAATCGGAGCTTCTGTTGATTCACAAAACAGGCCGGCTTTAAGAATGGCTTTGCAGACAAGAGAACAGCACATTAAACGTGAGAAAGCAACAAGCAATATTTGTACTGCACAGGTGTTATTAGCAATAATGGCCGGAATGTATACAGTTTATCACGGGTCCAAAGGGTTAAAAGCAATTGCTCAAAGGATAAATAATCTTGCACAATTGCTTGACCATGGGCTAAAAAGCTTGGGTTATAATTCAGATAATTACAGTTATTTTGATACGTTAAAAATATCAATCGATTCAAAAGATCAGTTGAATAAAATAAAAAAAATATCAGAGGCCAACGAAGTTAACTTCAGATATTTTGATGACGGCATTGGTATATCCATCGGCGAAACAGTTACGGTTAATGATATCAAAGAACTTTTGCGAATCTTCGCAGAAGCATCGGGTAAAAGTGAAGACGATTTGAACTATGAAGCATTAGCAGAAAAAGTAGACAACGTAATACCTGAAGAGTTTTTGAGAAAAACGCCTTACTTAACCCACCCGGTTTTTCATTCCTATCATTCGGAAACTGAAATGATGCGATATATCAAATCACTTGAGAATAAAGACCTGTCGTTGACTACCTCTATGATACCTCTTGGTTCGTGCACAATGAAGCTGAATGCGGCAACGGAAATGTTTGCTATCACGTGGCCTGAATTCGCAAACATTCACCCATTTGTTGCTGAAGATCAAGTTCTAGGCTACAAAAAAATGATCACCGAACTTGAAGAACAATTATGTTCTATAACCGGATTTGCAGGTGTATCATTACAGCCAAACTCCGGAGCTCAAGGTGAATACACCGGTTTAATGGTAATCAGAAATTACCTCAAAAACAAAGGAGAAGAGAATAGGAATATTGTTTTAATTCCTTCTTCCGCTCACGGTACCAATCCGGCAAGTGCTGTAATGGCAAGCTGTAAAGTGGTGATTATTAAGACTGATGAAAGAGGCAATATTGATATAGATAATTTAAAAGAAAAAGCAAATATTTACAAAAATGATTTAGCAGGAATAATGGTTACTTATCCTTCGACACACGGTGTGTTTGAAGAAAGTATAAAAGAGGTTTGTAATATAGTTCATGAAAACGGCGGACAGGTTTATATGGACGGTGCAAACCTAAATGCTCAGCTTGGTTTTACTCACCCCGGAGAAATAGGGGCTGATGTTTGTCATTTGAACCTGCATAAAACGTTCTCAATACCTCACGGCGGCGGCGGTCCCGGAATGGGGCCAATCGGAGTCGCTGAACACCTTGTGCCTTTCTTGCCCGGCCATTCTGTTGTTAAGATAGGAGGTGAAAAATCAATGAGCGCTGTTTCTGCCGCTCAGTTCGGCAGTGCAAGCATTCTGCCGATTTCTTATGCATATATAAAAATGATGGGTGAAGAAGGTTTGACCAAAGCCACTGCTGTTGCAATATTAAATGCAAATTATTTAAAAGCAAAATTAGAAAATTACTTTGATGTTTTATATACCGGGACAAACGGCAACGTTGCTCACGAATTAATTTTTGATTTAAGAAAATTCAAACAGTCGGCTGGTGTTGATGCCGAAGATGTAGCTAAAAGGCTTATGGATTACGGCTATCATGCGCCTACGGTTTCCTTCCCTGTAGCCGGTACGTTCATGGTAGAACCTACGGAAAGCGAATCAAAAGCAGAACTTGACAGATTTATTGAAGCAATGATTTCTATAAAAAAAGAAATTGAAGAAATTGAAAACGGCGACGTAGATAAAGATGATAACCTTTTGAAGAATGCTCCTCACACTGCGGAGGACGTTATTAGTAGTGAATGGAGTCATCCTTACAGCAGGGAAGAAGCAGCCTTTCCGACTAAATGGACTAAAGAAAGAAAGTTCTGGCCCAGTGTAGGCAGGGTAAACAATGCTTACGGTGACCGTAACCTGGTCTGTAGTTGTCTGCCGATTGAGGCTTATGAAGAGGAAGTAGAAACAGTTTAAAAATGGATATCCGTAATATTCCAAATGAATATAAAAATATCGCTGTGGTCGGAATTTCAAGAAATCAGAATAAAACCGGCAGGCCTATTGCAGATTATTTAGTTGATAATGATTTTAACGTAGCCGGTGTAAATCCGGCTGCGCCTTTTGATGCAGAAAAAATTAAAGTTTATAAAAACATCTTACGGTGAAAACTTATTAAGGCAATAAATCACATTCATAAACTTCTTTTTGTATTTCTTTTTTTGTTTTTATTAAACTATTCCGAAAATCCGGGCTCATTATATACACCCGGTGAACAATTCTTTATAATTGATTCTATTCTTATTGCGGGCAACGATATTACCAAAGAGTTTATAATATTGAGAGAACTCGATTTTGAAATTGGTGATACAATAAATTTTGAGAGAATCGAATTCAACAAAGAACGTGTTTACAGTTTAGGGATTTTTAATTTTGTTGATTTTAATCTCAGCGGTGATGATCAATATAAATCTTTAGAAATAGTTGTTCATGAATCGTGGTATATTTTTCCGCTTCCTTTCTTCACATTACGGGAAAATTCTTTTGAAAAATCGTCTTACGGTTTAAAACTAACATGGAAAAATTTCAGGGGAAGAAACGAAAATGTTAGGGCTATTATTTCGTTAGGATATGATCCGGCATATATAGTAAACTATTATAATCCGTTGTTGGTTGATGATCATGATGTCAGTTTGGGATTTAGCTTTTCTTACAGTGATATTGCCAATAAAAGCGAAAGAGCAGAAGTTTTGGCCGGTTATGAATTTGATTACAAAGTAAAATCTGCCGATATATATCTGGGAAAAAGAATTAATAATTTTAACGAAATCTTTTTAGCAGCAGGAGTTTCCGACATTAAATCTCCGCTTACAAATAATAATTACAAAATTACAGCTTCCGGCGACTCAAATGAAACTCTACTTTACGGCGGAATTCAATATTTATTTGATTCACGAAATTTAAAACAGCATGCTAATAACGGGATATACCTTTCGGCTAATTTTTTTCATAAGGGCTTTGGAATACAATCAATAAACTATAATGTTTATACAATTGATTTCAGAGAATACAGAAAGGTAGCCGGTAAACTCGCATCAAAGTGGAGAATCCTTTATAGGGAAGTCTTCGGCGCAACTGTTCCTTATTACGACTATTCATTTTTGGGAATAGGCGAATATGTACGGGGGCATAGTAACGAAGATAGGGAAGGGCTTAAATTATTTCTTACCTCATTGGAATTTAACTACTCGGTGATAAGAGATTTTGATTTTTCATTCAAACTCCCTTTAATACCCAAAAAGTTAACATCGGCAAAATTGTCAATTTATACAGATGTATTTGGTGATGCCGGTATTACTTATGACAATATTAACGAAATAAAATATGCCGGCTTTTCAAAGGGCTGGGGATTTGGGGTAACATTTTTATTTTTACCTTACAAAGCTTTTAGATTTGCTTATGCCTTTAACGAAAGGGAAGAAGGGGAAATTATATTCGGCACGGGATTTTCGTTTTGATAGTGATAGAATTACTTTCGAAATGCTCTGATAGATCAACGAATCTTTCGAATTGTGTAAATCCATTTTCCATGAAGGAAAAATATAAAAGCACATTGTGAGAAAGATTCTAAGTAGTTAAATTTAATTTACATTTTTTACTATTCCAATAACTTTTAATGCGTATTTTTTTTAGTCATAATAGTAGAGATAAACCTCTTTTACGAGAAATCAAAAATTACTTTCCTAACTATATACCTATTTGGATGGATGAAGATAAAATTATAGCAGGTGAAGACTTATTTATGAAAATCAAAAAAGAGATAACCATCAATAGTGACCTGATTGTATTTTTTTTCAGCATAGAGGCGCTCTCTTCCAAGTGGGTATTGAGGGAAGTGCGGTGGGCTTTAGAACAGGAAAAAAATATTAATCGTTTGTTTATTTTACCAGTTATATTAGATGAAGAATGTAAGGATAAGCTTCCTTCGGAATTTATGTACAGAAAATATTTAACGTGCACAAATTTTACCACTTCGGAAGTTCAAAAATTTTCAGCCTTACTTTATAATGAATTATTTGAAATGACTCTGAAGATTTTAGATAATAGGTCGGAAGATGTCTTTATAAAAAATCAAAAGTATACACACAATAAAATAAAAAAAATATTTCAAGATGAAGAAACTATAAAAAACTTCACGTTGAATAAAAAAGCACTAAAAACAATTATTAATAAACTTGATATTAAAAATAAAATTCTTCTGCTGCTTCTGTATGAATTTAAATTCGGACACTTCAAAGACCCATGGTTTTTTGAAACTCTTAACAATGTAATCCATACGAAAGTACATATAAATAATAATAAAATAAATTCTTGGCAATTTCTGGTGAAGTACCCAAGAGAATCCAGTGATTTTAACGAATTAAGATATGAGTACGGTTTTGGTGATGTAAAATATATTGTCAAGGGAGAAATTATTTTTGCACTAACAAAATTGGCTCAAAATGAATTCTCGAAATTATTTAACGATATTCATATAGAAAATCTAAGTTCTGAAAAACTTTTTGATGTAGTAAAAAGTTAATATTTTCATTTTGTATCTAAAGGTATTGTAATAATTATTTTAACTTTAACTCGACTTTTTCAAATTATGGAGTAATAAACTTGATTAATGATTTTCTTTCCGACGTTGAACTTTATTATACGCCGAAAAATCTTATTGGAAATGATTCTCTTAAGATAGAAGGTGATGAATGTAAGCACATAGCAACCGTGATGCGGCATAGAAAAGGTGATGTAATTTACGTAACTAACGGCGAAGGAGTTATTTATAAGACATGCTTAAATGAAGTGAGTCAAAATCTAATCACTGCCGATATTATCGAGTTATATAAATACGAAGATGATTTTAAGAATGTTTACCTGTGTCTTCCGCGGCTAAAAAGTAACGACCGCTTTGAATATGCGCTGGAAAAATCGGTTGAGCTGGGTATTTCGAACTTTATAGTATTTGATGCCGATAAAAGCGTAGTAAAAGGCAGGAAACTTATCCGGTGGCAAAAGATTGCGATAGCTGCAATGAAACAATCACTTCGCAGCTTTATGCCCGAAATGAATTTTAAAAATCATATTGATGATATTGTAGAACTCCGTGGGATAAAAATATTATTTGACCAAAAAGCAGAACAAAGTTTTGTTGATTATGTGAACTCCGAAAGGGAAAGTTTTAAATCGGAAAAGAATTACTATTTTATATTCGGTCCCGAAGGAGGAATCTCTCAAAAAGAACTGGAAAAAATGGATGATGTTAAAATTGTTAAGCTGACGGGGAACAGGTTAAGAACCGAAACCGCAGTTGTTACGGCGGCATCAATAATTACAACAACGTAATAAATCTTTTGACAAGCCTTTCAAGTTTTTCTTTTGCCAGGTTTGCTACTTCAATCACTTCACTATGAGATAGTTTTTCACTTGTATATCCTGCGGCCTTATTTGTTATTAAAGAAATTGAGCACACTTTTATTTTGTTTACATGTGCAAAATAGGCTTCGTGTACCGTGGACATTCCAACCGCATCCGCACCGAATCTAGAATACATTCTTATCTCCGAAGGTGTTTCATAACTTGGTCCCTTAACGTACCAATAACTCCCTTTTTGAAGATCAATACTTTCTTTGGAGGAAGCTTCAAGAATTTTGCCGTTTAATTCCTTACTTGGAAAATCTAGCAGTCTGTTTCTTTGTTCAACATTTGCCAGACCTATAAGCCCGCTTAGTTCATTAAGAATATTTATTGAATTAAAATTTTGAACAAGCATTAAATCACCGGGTTCGAAATCATAATTAATTCCGCCGGCAGCATTTGTTATTAAAAGCTTTTTACAGCCTAACTTGTTTGAAATATGAACAGGGATGATACACTCGGATAATTTATAACCTTCATAATAATGAATCCTTCCCTGGAAGATCAGAAGTTTTTTATTCTCATATTTAGCAAAATGAATTTTTCCTTCGTGGCCTGCAACAGTTGATGCAGGATAACCGGGAAGCGAAGCGGTCGGCAAAGATTTTAATACGTCAACCTTACCGGCAAATTCTCCAAGACCGCTTCCAAGGATTATAACAATATCAGGGACAAAGGGAACGTGTTTATTTAATTCCTCAATTAGAGGAGCATATTTAAAATTTATATCTACCATGAAAATAAAATCCCGGCCAATGTTGCCGTCATTAATGTAGCCAAAGCTCCGGCCAGTATTGCTTTTAAGCCAAGTCTTGAAAGGGCTTCCCGCTGATTGGGAGCTATGGGACTTATTCCTCCTATAAGTATGGCCATAGAACTAAAGTTAGCAAAGCCGCATAAAGCATAAGTTGCCATAAATATTGTTTTTTCATTTAAAAGCTCTTTTGCTTTTATCAAAGAACTCAAGTCAAGGTAAGCCACGAATTCGTTTAAAACAATTTTGGTACCTACGAGGCTTCCGAATTCCAAAGCATTTTCCCACGGCACGCCAATAGCTAAGGCAATTACTTGCAAGACAAGACCAAGCAATAGTTGAAGGCTTAGAGGTTTCCCAAAAGTTTCAATTAAGTATTCATTTATTCCGAACAAACCGCCAACCCATTCAAATACATAGTTTGCCATTGCTATTAGCGCTATAAAAGCCAAAAGCATGGCGCCTACATTTAAAGCCAGTTTCAAACCGTCGCTTGCACCGCTTGCCGCCGCATCAATAATATTTGCAGAAGTTTTCTCAATATGAACTTTTACGGTTCCCTGTGTTTCGGGCTCTCCTGTTTCCGGAAATATTATTTTGGATAAAACCAAAGCTGCCGGGGCTGCCATTACACTTGCGCTTAAAAGGTGTGTCGCAAATAGTAATTGTGCTTCACTCATAGCTATTCCCATAGAATCTGCAAAAGAAACGCTCAGCATCTGAATATATGCAGCCATAACGCCGCCCGCTATAGTTGCCATTCCCCCGGTCATGATTGTTAGTAATTCGCTGTTTGTCAATCCTTTTAAGAACGGCCTTACCATCAAAGGAGCTTCCGTTTGTCCTACAAAAATATTTGCAGAACACGAAAGAGATTCCGCACCGCTTGTACCCATGAATTTTGCCATTATCCATGCCATTCCCTGTACTACTCTCTGCATAATACCAAGGTGATATAAAACCGCCATCAAGCTTGCAAAAAATATTATAGTGGGCAGTACTTGAAATGCAAAGAAGGAACCCAGGCTGCCTTCATTGCCTATACTTATTGCAAGGCTTCCAAAAACAAATTCGGAACCTTCGCTTGTAAACTTAAGCAGCAACACAAATAGATAACTGATTTCCGAGAAAAAAAGTTTAGGCCATCCAAGCGGGGCAAAGTAGCTGCCTAACGTTTCACCTTTAATAATAAAAAAGGCAAAAACAAACTGCAGGCCCAAACCTATTCCAACAAGGCGCCAGTTAATCTTTTTCTTGTTATTGGAAAATAAATAAGCTATACCGATTAAAACCAAAATTCCAAAAATACCTCTTAAAATAGAAATGAGATCCATATTTATCACCTTATTCTTCTTCAGTTTCCGGGATGTAATGACACTTTCTGCAGCGCGCTTCATAGCTGTCAAGGGCGCCTACAAGAACTCTTTCTTTTGATACTACTTTTCTTTGGGTCATGTTTGCCGGGTTGCCGCAATTCACACATATTGCAAGAGTTTTGGTTATATACTCTGCAACAGCCAACAACTGCGGTATTGGTTCGAAAGGTATTCCTCTGTAGTCTTTATCTAATCCGGCAACAATTACTCTTTTGCCTTGATCTGCCAAATGATTACAAATCTCAACCAAATCGCCGTCAAAAAATTGTGCTTCGTCTATTCCTATTACGTCTGCATCTTTCGAGTGTTTTAGAATCTCCACTGATTTGGTTATTGTTAACGAAGGGAGTGAAGCATCCGAGTGTGATACAATTTCCTTTTTTGAATACCTCGTATCAATTTGCGGTTTAAATATTTTTATTGTTTGTTTTGCAATCTGTGCTCTTCTTAACCTTCTTATTAGTTCTTCCGTTTTACCGCTGAACATGCATCCGCAGATGACTTCAATCCAGCCCGTATCCTGGGGTGTTTGATGGGCTAAAAACTGCATAATTAAATGAACTCCTAAAATACACTGTAAGAACTTCTTTGAGCCTTACTTATTTATTTTTTGTCTGTTAAAAATATTATCACAAAAATAGCTCATAAAGGCTTGTAAAAAAAGTATTAAATTACTTCCATTCTGATTTTCTTATGATGCTGTTAACCGAGTGGACTATCAAAAAAATTTCGTATATGATTTGCAGATAGATAGTTTCAACCATTCCGAATTTATAACCGAATTTGTTTTGTGACTTTTGAACAATGATTAAATCGAATAATAATTTGAGTAAGAACGGAGTAACAAATAGGGGAGAAAGGAAACAGAATACAGGAGACAGGAAAAGGAAAAGATTTAACAGATGCCACATTCCCGGAATAATTTTCTGCTTAAATAAAAGAGAACTTGAAGTAGAAAAATGCCGGGCTCTTTGCTTAAAATACTCCTTGAATGTTTTTTTTGAGGATGTGAAAACAAAAGCCTCCTTGTTTTCTACAGTACCGATTTTGAAATTGTTTTTTAATGCTTCACGTAAAAGCAGATCGTCGTCGCCGCTTAATTTGTCCGTTGTGTTTGAATAGCCGCCGACTTTTTCAAAAGAAGTTTTTTTGTATCCAAAACTTCTTGCTGCACACGAAAAAGGTAATCCGATTTTTGCAGTTGCAAAAGTTAAAATCTGTGTCCGTAAATTTTCAAAGCAGGTAATTTTATTTACCAAATCTTTCTCCTGCTTGTATGGAGCTATACCAAACACAAAGTCATACCCCGTTTCAAATTTATCGGCAAAACATTTAAGCCAATCTTTTTCGGGTAAACAATCCGCGTCCGTTATCATTATGTAATCGTACTTCGCGTTTTTTATTCCGATCTCCAGGGCGCCTTTTTTACCGGGGAGAGTCTTATCTCTTGCCGAAACTAGGGTAAAGTTCGGGTATCCTACTATCAACTCTTTTGTTATGTCGTGGGTAAAATCCGTTGAAGAATCATCAACAATTATTACTTCATAATTCTCGGAAGGATAATTGAGGTTTCTTAATTTATTAATTAGAACAGGTATATTGGATCCCTCGTTTTTTGCCGCTATTATTATTGAAATATTGGGTTGCAATTTTTTATATAATCCAATAATTAAATGGAGTCATTTTCCTTAAGATAGTTGAGAAGCTCAACTAAATACTTCCCGTTAAATTTTTTATAAACTTTTCTGAAACCTTCTCCGTAAATATAACTAGTATCTTTTTCAAGATTTTTGATAATAACTTTTGAGTTGTATGTGTTTTTATTTTTCATTATTTGGTAACTGATATAATTACAGCTTCCTTCTTCAAGTAAAGAGCTGTGCTCTATATTTGTATTGTCTCTCAGCCATGCATGAAAAAGTTCATGCGCAATTATTGATTCGGTATATTCATGCGGCATATTATCCAGAACATATATAGTATGTTTTGAATTAATCAACTCTCCGTTTAAATTTCTCCTTAAGTTGCTGTTACAAAAGCCTCGGAGGTCATCGGAATACATTGTGCCGGCTATGTTTTTCAGCTCGTTTCTTCCGACCGGTTTTATATTGATTTTATTCATGTCTAATCTTATTCCTAAATTTCTCATCTTATTTATAACATTCAAAAGGTAACTTTTATAAAGCTTATTACTTTTTATGGATTCTTTCCTGCATATATTGCATTGGTTCCTGCCGTCATCTAATGCGCGTCCCCCGCCTGTAATTTTATCTGTTATAATTCTTCCGCAAATGTCGCATATCTTATATTCATTTTGGTGCCTTTGGTGATATTCGTTTCCGTGTGAATCAATAATAAAGTTTCCCGTTAAAGGTTCGCCGCATACGTCACATTTTGCATAAGCAAATTCTTTAAAACAGTTTTGATGATAAAATTTATTTTCATCTTCTACATAAGAGGACTTGATAGGTTTGTTACAGTAACTGCACAAAAAATGGTTTGGATGATACTTAAATCCATTAGCTTGAATATATTTTCCTTTAATTTCTTTTTTGCAATAGTGGCATATATTTGATTGAGCGAAAGAAATGGAAAAAATAATAATTAGAAAGCTCAGTATTATTTTTAGTTCATGAAATAAAATGAAAGTCATAAATCTTTCTCAAACAGTTGAATGAAATTGTTAAGCAAAATAGGTTACTAACTCACCTTACGCAGGGAATTCTTACTTTTAATCCTAATCATACTCTAAAAAAAGATAAAGAAGATTATGATTAGGATTATGATTAAGACAATACAATTTGCGTAACGTGACTTAATAATTCTTTTCTTAATTTGAATATGCAAATTGATTAAAAACCATTTGTTTTAATGCGCCGATAATCATAATTTTAATATGCCTAATCCTCTAACTTTTGATTTTATAGACAAAAGAACAAATTTACAAGCAATATAAAACTTTTCATCTCTCTAAAAAATGACTGATCTACTTTTCCGGGAAAAATAAATTAATAACAAACGGAGGAAAAATGGAAGAAAAAATTATAACCGATATTGATCAGGCAGCGGCAGTTGAAGAAAGCAGGGGAGTACGCTACAAAATTAGAAAAAGCAAAGGAAACAAGACTGCATTATATGTTCAAATTACTCCCGGAAGCGGAGGGGGTGTTTTTGGACACGCTTTGCATTTGAAAGTGAAAAATGATCTTGTTTATGCAAAATTTTTACCATTTGCAGATGCAATAAACAAAGGAAACTCATTTGTTGCTTCGAGGGAATATAAGGTTCAATATGAAGAAGGTCCGGCAGACGAAGAATGTGAACAATCACCGGAAGAAGATGAAAGAGCAGAAAGATTAGAGAGTTTTGAACAAGGTAATATTCGTACCGTAGTTAGGAGAAATAAACCGGGGATAAATCTATTTAATGTAAATGTTTATGTAGACAACTATTATGTAATCCAGCTATTCAAGGATTGCAATTTCTGTAAAATGTTTGACTACACGACCGCAGTTCAGCGTGCAAAGGAATATTTACCCATGCTCCAGGGGTGGAAACGTTAAGTGCGTTATTAGTTTTTGGGGACTATCCGAAGGATTCCTATGGAAAAGTCCGTGAATTTTAGGGTAATATTAACCTCCGGCATGAAGGGTGTGTTGCGTAACTCAATTAGGTGCTTCAATAGCTACGTGCTTCAGCACGTTGGAAATAAAAATCTAGATAGAATCCGGGCTTTCCCGATAAAGGGATCCTTCGGATAGCCCTATTCAGAGCAGTTAAATGAGGCTAAAGCCTATAGGTTTCAGAATTCTGATAGTCCCGATGTTTAGAAGCTGTGTGATAATTCAAATTTCTTGGAAAATGCTTCGATTTGTTTTAGTTACTTTCTTATTTCGAATAACGGGTGTGAAGTATAAATTATCATATTATTCCAACCCTTTTGGCATAAAGCAATGCCTGAGTAGTGTTCTCAGTCCTTGTTTTACTAAGAATATTCTGACGGTGGTTATTTACCGTATTTACACTAATAAACAACCTTTCCGATATATCCTGACTGTTCAACCCTTGAGCTACTAAACCCAAAATTTCGGTTTCTCTTTTAGTGAGCAATGTATCTGAATTGAATTCATCATCATTGTTGAATAAATGTAATTTACCGGTTTTTAAATTAATCATCCTTCGTTGCGGTTTGTCATTGGTAGCTCTTTCTGCAATTAAATCAGTAACAATGAGTACAAGCCACGATTTCCCGAATTTATCCTGCTCTAAAACAACAAACTGGTGTATAAACCGCATATAAACTCCGGCTGTATTCTTCACCCTGAAATCGTACACAAGTTTATAATCTTTCTTTTCGAAAGCCGGGAGATTCTTAAAAAAATGAAAAGCTTTATTTTCTGTTTCAAGCACAAAGGGTAAATCATCCGGATGAATTATCCGGTGAAAAAGTTCCATCTCGTCGTTCTCAATATCATCTTGTTTTGTATAGCCCAACATTTTCTTGAACTCATAGCTCTTTAGTAGGTAATTGTTCTTGTTCATATCAAAAATAGTAAAAGTGGAATTTTCAACTTCCGACAACCTTTTCAGCAATTCTAATTGGGGTTCAAAATTTTTATAGTCCTCATCGCATACCGTACATTTATGGGACTCGGAATTCTGTTTGTGCCTTATTAGCAGTTGTTTAATCCGGTAATCATATAAATGATGATTGTTCACTATTTCCAACCCGATAATTGTAAAATATATTTCTACCTCGAAATTAGAAAATTATTTATAAAAACAAGAAGCGTGAAAACAAAACTTAAAGTTGACCTAGGCGATGTTCAGAAAACCTTGTTTATGCCGGTTTGGGCAAGGGCTGTTGAATCACAAAAGCATAATGCTATTCTAATAGATAAAACAGCTATCGAGATAATTAATTCGGTAGATTACGATTTTGAAAAAATGTCGGCGAACATCTCGGAAATAAGCCAGGTTGCTTGGATAGCCCGCTGTAAAAGATTTGATATAGTTATCGATACATTTATCAAAAATTATCCTCAAGCAAGTATCGTTAATATTGGTTGCGGACTTGACACAATGTATGAACGTATCAACAACCCATCCGTTCATTGGTACGATCTGGATTTACTCGATGTAATAGATCTGAGAAATAAATTCCTTTGTGAATCAGAAAACAGGAAATTTATTGCAGGCTCGTTGCTTGACACATCGTGGTTCAACCTAATTAACAAAGAAAATGTGATGTTCGTTTTGAAAGGCGTTCTTGTTTATTTCAATGAAGACGAAGTTAAAAATTTTCTAACCGGCATTGTAGGTTCCTTTCCCGGGGCAGAACTTTTTTTTGATGTAACATCTCCCAAAGGCGTAAAAATAGCGAATGATGTAATCCTGAAATCCGGTCTTAACAAAAAATCATTTTTTAAGTGGGGAATAAAAAACAAAAATGAGTTTGCTGTTTGGGATAAACGATTACAATTGATTAATACTTACTACACGTATAAAATTAAAGGACTGCATTTAAGTTTTAAAGACCGAATTGTAGGTTTCATTTCTGATTTTATGGATATTCAGTACATGGTTCACTTACGCATTTTGAACGATCATGAGTAAGTGCACACATAAATCATTAGTCGGAAAATATCCTCCATCTAAGCCCTGTTCCTGTAACATTTGTGTCGGTTATTGCAAACGTCCGGGCTGGTGGACGGTTGCACAAGCAAGAAAAGCTATAAATGCAGGGATGGCAAACCGGATGATGCTGGAAATATCGCCTGAATTTAACTTTGGTGTGTTATCGCCTGCTTTTAAAGGGAATGAATGTAATTATGCTCTTCAGATATTTTCAGGGAACGGATGCACTTTTCTAAAAAATAATTTATGTGAACTTTTTAATAGTGGTTTTCAACCACTCGAATGCCGTTTTTGTCATCATAACAGAAAAGGGGAGGGAATAAAATGCCATCTCGATCTGGAAAATGATTGGTGTACAAAAGAAGGGCGGGAACTCGTTGCATTTTGGATAAAGCAAATAAATTTTCAAAATAATTTACGGACTTCGTTTGTTGGCTCAAGCAACAATTTTCTAAATATTTTCAGATCAAAGTAGAATCAAACCGCAGAAGACGCCAATAGTGTTTTTTCTAATTACAAAAGCAGGATAATAAAGATTTCGTAATTAATATTAATAAAGACAAAAATTGTATTTAAACAGTTATAAAAAATTATCTGTGATTTATTAGAGTCCCTGCGAAATTAGATATCTAAACGTTTGTCATTTCGACCGGAGGGAAAAATCTTTGAAATCATACTTTAATTGAAAGATTTCTCACCCCGGCAAACCACGCCGGGGATTCGAAATGACAAAATGTTTAAATATCTAGTGTTATGTCAACAATGAAGTGCCGTGTCATTCCCGAATGCTTTTATCGGGAATCCACTTTTTTTATAAATTAGATTCCCGCTTAATACGAGATATTAGCAATAGCCCCAACTTTCAAGTTGGGGAAAGGATGATTGACACACACAACTATGGGCTTTAGCCCAAATCATTAGTTTTTTTGGACTAAAGTCCGGAAATTTTAGGTTAATATTAACCTCCGGCATAAAGGGTGTGTTACATAACTCGATTAGGTGCTTCAATAGCCACGTGCTTCAGCACGTTGGAAATAAAAAACCTAATAGAATCCGGGCTTTAGCCCAAATATTAGAGAAAATTGGGCTAAAGCCCTGAGTTTTTGTTGAGACTCATTGTCCACGACCTGAAGGATCGTGGCTATGATTATTTATTTTTAGTTATGCAACACACCCTAAATGCCGGAGCTATGAAACACTACATTCATAGTTAAGTTGACGCCTATGCGACATGTTGGGAGAAGGCGGGCTTAAAGCCTGCCCCGTAACACATACATCAGTCTTTCGATGAAAAAAAACTAAAAAAGTTATTCAAAAATTTTTATCATAAATTTATGTTTTCTAATAATTGATATTATATTTAAAAGTAAATGATTGATTTTAAAAGATATTTATGATATTATTCAATTCAAATTAACCTTTTATTAAGAATATCAAGATTTATTTAAAATGCATTTATGGTCTTTTAAAGCTGATTTTACTTTCTTAAATGTCCGTTTCACTTAATTAAAAGAATATTTCAGTTTATTAAAAACGGTTTTCATGTTGTTAAATGCCGGATTCGAGTTCTTAAATGCTCATTTTAGTTTTTTTAATGAACTTAGAAACCGATAAATGAACATTTTATATTGTTAGAAAATCATTTGATGTTGTTAAATGAATACTTGAAGTCGATAAACAGTCAATTAAAGCAATTTGATAATTGATTAAAGTTGATAAACAGCTTGTTTAATTGATAAATAATCATTTTAATTTTATTAATACTCAATTTAGTTGGTATTAAATTCATTTTGGTTTCGTGAAAACTCAATTTCATTTATAAAATATGCATTCTCAATTACTTAATCCAAATACTAATTAACTTAATGGGAGTATTATGAACAAACATGAAGAAAATCTGCTTTCAATGTTTAACGCTGTTGATGTTTTATTACAAGAAAACAGCAGTACAATAGAAGCCATACCGGTGATAACAACCTCGCATGAAAAATTTACCGGTGTGATAAACGATATAAGAAATAAGGATAATGAATTAAACAGTGTTGCTGCCGGTAAAACC